>JBBSFX010000004.1:0-128175 GCA_038254735.1 Solirubrobacterales bacterium | reverse complement strand
GCTCGCCCCCAACCAGATCATCAGCCTGATGAGCTACAAGGGGCAGAACAACACGCTCGCGCTACCCGACCACAACAACCGCATCCAGATCGCCTACACCCCCCTCTACGGCCAAAACCAAAAACTCACCAACCAATTCAAAACCATCCTCAAACCCGGGCAATGGATCCAACTGATCCAACACATCAGCCAGATCCCCGAACCCACAATCCCCACCACCCCCAGCAAATACGCCGTCAAAACGGCAAGCTGACCCCGAGTTGCTGAGGCGGACCGCTCGACGGGCGCCGCCGCGCAAGGTCCCCGAGCTCCTCTCCGGGACCGACATCGGCCGGAGCGGCCGGCTCCTGCCGTAACCTTTCGCCGCGGCCCCGCTTGGCCTGATCGACGGCGCGAGGCGCTGGTCGCCGCGGGAACTCGTCGCCGGCGCCGGGAAGATCCTCGGCTCGGCCAGCGTCTGGGCAAGCATGAGCGCAAAACGAGGAGGGGACATGTCCAGTCATCCGTCGCCGGTGAGGCGCTCCGCCGTGTTGATCGCCGCGCTGCTCGCCGGGCTCGCCGCGGCCGTCCTGGCCGGCGCGGCGATCGCACGGACGCTGACCCTGCAGATCGCCCGCGATGCCCCGGTCAGCGGTCCGGTGGTGGCGACCACGCACGAGTCGATCGTCGTCTCCGGCGCCGGCCGAGCGGTCTATGAGCTCAGCGGGGACAGCCGGCAGCATCCCAAGTGCACCCGGGGCAACGGCTGCTTCGCCGTGTGGCTGCCGGTCACCGTCGCCGCCCGCGCCACGCCGAGCCGGGCGGCGGCGATCGGCGGCAAGCTCTCGATCTGGCATCGCGACGGCGTCGTCCAGGTCCTCCTGGCCGGGCATCCGCTGTACACCTTCGCGGGCGATCGCCTCCGCGACGCGGCCACCGGCGAGGGGATCTCGAGCTTCCGCGGCGTCTGGCACGTGGCCGTGACGCGCCGGGGCGCCACCGCGACCCCGCCGGCCACCACCTCGATCCCAACGCGTCCGACGCCGCCCAGCTGCCTCTCCCCACCCTGCTACGGCGCGGGCGCAGGCAGCTACTGATGCGGCCACGGCTGCTCGCGCTGATCATCGCCGGCCCGCTCGGGTTGGGGCTGGCACTGATCCCGAGCTGGGCGAGCGGCGGCGCGCTGCCGATCGTCGCCTCGTTCACGGCCGCCGACTTCCACTGGCAGGTTGCCGGGACCGGTGGGCAGCAGGTCACGATCGCCGCGGGGGGCACGGTGAGCTTCGGCTATCCCGCCGGCTCCAGCCGGCACAACGCCGACTTCGCGGGCGGGCCGCAGCCGAGCTCGTGCACCCAGGCAAGCGGAGCCGACGCGGGCCCGGTCCCACCCCTGCCGCAGCAGCCGACGGGACCGGGCTGGGGCGGCAGCTGCCGCTTCGACACCCCGGGCACGTACAGCTTCCACTGCGACCTGCACAGCTTCATGACCGGAACGATCGTCGTCGGCGCCGCGACCCCGACGACCACGACCGCCCCGCCGACGGTCCCGACCGGGACCACCACGACCACGTCACCACCGCCTCCGGCCACCGCCACCACGCCCTCGACCACCCCTGCGGGCCCTCCGCCCTCCGGAGGCTCGCTGCTGATCGGCACGGCAGCGCGAGCGGTGCGGGTCGCCGCCCGTCAGCGCGGCGCCGGCGTCGCCGGTTCGCTCGACATCGCGCCGGCCGCGGGCGGGGGTCGCCTCGTGGTCGCCGTGACGGTGGACCGCGGTCAGCCCGGGGCGCGTCGGGGGCCGCTCGCGGTGGCGCGGGTGGTGCGGTCGTCGGTGCGGAGCGGGACGCTCCGCTTCACCGTTCCGCTGACCGCGCCGGGCCGCCGGCTGCTCGCCGGCGCCGGACGGCTGCGGCTGACCGCATCGATCGCCCTGACCGCGGTGGGCGGCGCCCGGCTCCGGGTTACGCGCCATCTCCTCCTGCTCGCCCCGGGACGGCGATGACCGCGCTCTCCTCCCTCCCCCCCCCCCCGGCCCTCTGCTCGCCGCGAGCTGCCCGGCGCTGGCCGGCGGGCTCACCGTGCGCGAGGCCGAGCTGAGCGTGTCGAGCGCCGGCGGGTGTGGAGGAAGATCGAGCCGTAGACACCGACGCTCAGTGCCCCGGCCGGGCCGGAGGGGGCCCGCCGGGGCACGCAGCGCGTCAGGCGAAGCGGCTCACGAGACGCCGGCCAGCGTGCCGGCGCCGGCCGAGGGCACCGAGTCGCCGTAGGTCTCGCCGCGCTCGGCCATCTGTACGAGCGAGGCGGGCGGCTCGAAGCGCTCGCCGTGGGCGGCGGCGAACTCGCGGGCGCGGGCGGCGAATCCGGCCAGGCCCGCGGGCTGGCCGGCCGCTCGACGTCCGGGCTCGCCCTCACGGGCGGCGCCCGTGTCATCCGGCTCGTAACCGTTGATGTACTGGAGGACGCCGCCGGTCCAGCTCGGGAAGCCGATCCCGAAGATCGAGCCGATGTTGGCGTCCGCGACGGACTCGATCACGCCCTCGTCGAGGCACTTGACGGTCTCGATCGCCTCGATGAACAGCATTCGCTCCTCGAGATCGCGGAGCTTGATCGTGAACGGGTCGACCGTCGTCGGGAAGGCGTCTCGAAGGCCCCGCCACAGCCCGACCCGCCTACCGTCGGCGTACTCGTAGAAGCCGCGGCCCTCGAGCCGGCCGGGGCGGTCGAACTCGTCCAGCATGCGGTCGATCACCTGCGTGGAGGGATGGGCGTCCCAGCCGCTGGAGGTCGCCTCGGCCGCCGCCTGCGCGGCCTGGCGGATCTTCCGCATCAGCTTCAGGTTCAGCTCGTCGGAGAGCTGCAGCACCGGCGCCGGGTAGCCGGCCTGCGAGGAGGCCTGCTCGATCGTCTGGGCGGGGATGCCTTCGGTGAGCATCGCGATGCCCTCGTTGATGAACGTGCCGATCACCCGGCTGGTGAAGAAGCCGCGGCTGTCGTTGACGATGATCGGCGTCTTCTTGATCGCCTTGGCGACGTCGAGCGCGCGGTACACCGTCTCCTCGCTCGTCTTCTCGCCCTTGATGATCTCGAGCAGCGGCATCTTGTCCACCGGGCTGAAGAAGTGCAGCCCGATGAAGTCCTCGGGCCGCGAGACGCCCTCGGCGAGACCGGTGATCGGCAGCGTCGAGGTGTTGGAGCCGAGCAGCGCGCGCTCGGCGAGGTGCGGCTCGATCTCGGCGAGCACCTGCGCCTTGACCCCCGGGTCCTCGAACACGGCCTCGATCACCAGCTCGGCACCGGCGGCGGCGGCCGCATCCGCCGTCGGGGTGATCCGCGCCAGCAGCCTCTCGCCGTCCTGCGGCGTGAAGCGCCCCGTCTCGATCGCCTTGGCGACGAGCTTCTCGGAGTACCCCTTGCCGCGCTCGGCGGCCGCCGCGTCGACGTCCTTGAGCACGACCTCGATGCCCGCCTTGGCGCACACGTAGGCGATCGCGGCGCCCATCATCCCGGCGCCGAGCACGACCACCTTGGCCGGAGAGAACGTCGCGATCTCCTCCGGTCGACCACGCGACCCGTTGACCCGCTGGAGGTCGAAGAAGAACGCCTGGATCATGTTCTTCGACACCTGGCCGGTTACGAGGTCGACGAAGTAGCGGCCCTCGATCTCGATCGCGTTGTCGAAGTCGACCTGCGCGCCCTCGACGGCCGCCGCCATGATGTGGTGCGGCGCGGGGTAGTTGGCGCCCTTGATCTGCTTCTTGAGGTTGGCCGGGAACGCCGGAAGGTTGGCCGCCAGCACCGGGGTCGACGGAGTGCCGCCGGGGATCTTGTACTTCTTGTCCGCGTCCCACGGCTGCTGCGCCTCCGGATTGGCCTCGATCCACGCCTTGGCGGCGGGGATCAGATCCTCCCGGGCGGCGACGATCTCGTCGAGGATCCCCAGCTCCTTGGCCTTGGCCGGACGGACCTGCTGACCCTGGAGCAGGAGCCCCGTCAGGGCGTTGACCAGGCCGAGCATCCGCACTGAGCGGACGACGCCGCCGGCGCCGGGCAGCAGCCCCAGCTTGACCTCAGGGAATCCGAGCTGGACCTTGCCGTCGTCGACGGCTATGCGGTGGTGGCAGGCCAGGCAGATCTCCAGGCCGCCGCCCAGCGCGGCGCCGTTGATCGCGGCGACGACCGGCCGCCCGAGCGTCTCCAGCGTGCGCAACTGGGCCTTGATCCCGCGGACCATCTCGGCCACCTGCCCGGCGTCGGCCCGGGTCGCCTTGATCAGGTCCTTGAGGTCGCCGCCGGCGAAGAACGTGGTCTTGGCCGAGGTGATGATCACGCCTGTGATCGAGTCCTTCTCGGCGACCAGCCGCGCGACGGTGGCCTCCATCGAATCCTTGTAGGCGGCGTTCATCGTGTTGGCCGACTGGTTGGGATCGTCGAGGGTGAGGATGACGACGCCGTCGCCGTCCTGCTCCCAGCGAATCGTGGTGCTCTCACTCATTGGTTGGTCTCTCTTTCGAAGCCTTGGGACCCCGGGAGATCGCCCCTGGGCGATCTCCCAATGGAATCGCGCTCTGCGCGATTACACGCCCCCTGGGCGATCACACACGCTCGATCACGGTCGCGATGCCCATGCCGCCGCCGACGCACAGCGTGGCCAAGCCGTAACGACCACCGATGCGCTCGAGCTCGTCGATCAGGGCCCCCAGGATCATCCCGCCGGTGGCCCCGAGCGGATGGCCCATGGCGATCGCGCCGCCGTTGACGTTGACCTTCTCGAGGTCGAGGTTCATGTCGCGGACGAACCGCAGCACGACAGCGGCGAACGCCTCGTTGATCTCGACCAGGTCGAGGTCCTCGACGGTAAGCCCCGCCTTGGCCAGCGCCTTCTTCGAGGCGGGGGCGGGACCGGTCAGCATGATCGTCGGATCGGCGCCGGAGACCGCGGTGGCGAGAATCTTCGCGCGCGGGGTCAGGCCCAGCTCGGAGCCGGTCGGCTCGTTGCCGATCGCCAGCAGCGAGGCGCCGTCGACGATGCCCGAGGAGTTGCCCGGCGTGTGGACGTGGTTGATCTTCTCGACCCAGTGGTACTTCTGCAGCGCCACGGCGTCGAAGCCGCCCATCTCGCCCATCATCGCGAACGACGGCTTCAGCTGAGCCAGCGACTCGACCGTGGTGCCCGGGCGGATGAACTCGTCGTGGTCGAGCACCGGGTTCTCGTTGATGTCGAGCACCGGGACCACCGACTTCTCGAAGCGACCGGCGCTCTGCGCCCGGTGGGCGAGCTGCTGCGAGCGGGTCGCGTAGGCGTCGACGTCGTCGCGACTGAACTCCTCCACCGTGGCGATCAGGTCGGCGCTGATCCCCTGGGGGATGAAGCCGGTGTCGTAGTTGGTCTGGGGATCCATCGCCCAGGCGCCGCCGTCGGAGCCCATCGGCACGCGGCTCATCGACTCGACGCCGCCGGCCAGCACGAGGTCCTCCCAGCCCGAGGCGACCTTCATCGCCGCGGTGTTGACCGCCTCGAGGCCCGACGCGCAGAACCGGTTGAGCTGGACGCCGGCGACGGTGTCGGGGAGCCCGGCCTTGATCGCGGCGGCCTTGGCGATGTCGCCGCCCTGGTCGCCGACCGGCGAGACGCAGCCGAGGACGACGTCGTCGACCCGGTGGGGGTCGAGCGCGGCGTTGCGCGCGAGCATCTCGTGCATCAGGCCGACGACGAGATCGATCGGCTTGGTGGCGTGCAGCGAGCCGTTGACCTTGCCCTTGCCGCGAGGAGTGCGGATCGCGTCGAAGACAAGCGCTTCTGTGGCTGGCATTTCCTTGACTCCTTGAAGTCTGTGAAAGACGCCGACCGCAGGCCGCACGTCGCTGTGTATCGGGGCCGGGAGTGCTTACCGACACCTGTGTCGGATGATAGCGCTATCGTCACCAATGGCACGTTGATGGAGCACCAGCGCAAGCACCGGCTGCCGGCCTCGACCCGGCGCGGCATGATCATGGCGTCGGCCCTCGGCGAGTTCGCCCGTGACGGATACGACGCCGCCTCGATGGGGCGCATCGGCGCCGCCGCCGGTATCACCCGGACCGTGCTCTATGACCACTTCCCCTCCAAGCGGGCGCTGTTCGGTGCGCTGCTGGTGGGGACCCACGGGACGCTGCTCTCGCACCTGGGCGAGACGATCACCGCCGACGCGCCGATGGAGGAGCGGATCGAGGCGACGTTCGACGCGTATCTCGCCTTCGCCGAGCACGAGCCGCGGGCGTGGAGCGTGCTGTTCCCGGACCGACCGCCGATCGACGCCGAGGTCGCCTCCGACCACCGGCGCTGCCGCACCGAGTCCAACCGTCTGTTCGCCGAGATGCTCGCGCCGGACGCCAAGCGCGCGGGGATCGAGCCCGCGGGCCCCGTCGGGCAGGCGATCTTCGCCATCCACCAGGCCGCGCTCCAGGGCGCCGTGCGGTGGTGGCGCGCCCACCCCGGCGTGGAGCGCGAGGAGCTCGTGCGGGCGTCAATGGACGCGCTGTGGCGAGGCCTCGGGGGCCTGGAGCGCGGCGAGGCGCTGGCCGAGCGCCGCTGACCCGGCGGCGCGGACCGGCAGCGTCACCCGGAAGCGCGACCCCTGCCCCGGGTGAGCGTCGGCGGTGATCGAGCCGCCGTGGCGATCGGTGAGCTTGCGGCACAGCGCCAGGCCGATCCCGGTTCCGGGTACGCGTCGGGCGCGCCCAGCCGCTCGAACACGCGGAAGATCCGGCGGGACTCCCGGGGGTCGAAGCCGATCCCGTTGTCCTCGATCACGATCTCGGCGAGGTCGCCGTGGACCTGGCCGCTGACGTAGACCTCCGGCGCGGCGGCGGCGCGGCGGAACTTGAGGCGATCGACAGCAGGCTCTCGATCAGCTGTCGCATTGAGGCGCATCGGCGTCGATGGTGGGGAGCTCGTCGACGCGGACGGCGGCGCCCGTGTCGCGGATCGTCCCCTCGAGCTCGCCGGCCACCCCCCGGGCGACGGCGGCGAGGTCGACGGGAGCGAAGCCGCCGCCGTGGGTCGAGACCCGCGAGAGCTCGAGCAGGGCGCCGGTCAGCTCCTGCATCCGTGTGGCGGCGTCGCCGGCGCGGCGAAGCGCTCACGCCCGGCCTCGGTCAGCCGGTCGGATTCGCGCTCGCGCACCCCGTCCACGAGCCGGCGGAGCTCGCGCAGCGGCGCCTGGAGGTCGTGCGCGGCGATCAGCGCGAACTGCTCGAGGTCGGCGTTCGAGCTGTGGAGCTCGGCGGCGCGCGCCATCAGCGCGTCGTTCAGCCGGCGGTCCGAGTCACGCGCCCGCTGGCGCTCGATCACGCGCCCGACCTGAGCCCCGATCTGGGCCATCGCCTCGAGCAGCGGCGCGTTCGGCGCGGCGGTCTGGTCGGTGAAGAACTCCATCACGCCGACGACCTCCGTCCCGATCAGGATCGGGAACGCGAACGCGAACGCGCCCGCCACGCCGATGTCCGCGGCCATCCCCGCGCGCGGGAAGTTCGGCTCGACCGTCACGTCCGGCAGCCACACCGGCGCGCCGTCGGCGAGCACGCGGCCGCCGATGCCCTCGCCGGCCGCCAGCGGTGTCGCCTCGGTGACGCGGGCGGAAGGTCTCGAAGCGCTCGGAGGCATCCAGGTGCCAGACCGTCGTCGGCGCCAGCATCCCCGCCTCGTCGGTCAGATAGACGTGGCCGACCGGCCACCGGTGTGCTCGCAGACGCGGTCGGTGGCCAGGCGCAGCACGTCCTCAACCGCGTTGGCGTCGTTGGCGCCGCGGGCGACCGCCTCGATCAGCGCGAGCTCCTGTTGGCGCTCGTAGAGCTCGCGCGTGACGCGCTCGGCGATCCGCTCCGCCGCGCTGCGCGCCCGCTCCGAGCGCTCGAGGCGGCGGCGGAGCAGCTCGGCGTCGGATCGTCCGGCGGCGTCGCCCGGAGCCCGGGGGACCGGTCATCCGAGCGAGATCTCCAGCACGCAGCGTTCGTCGCCGCGCAGCATGCACAGCGGCTGCTCGATCGCGATCCGCTCGCCGTAGTGCCCGGCCGCCCCCTCGAGCAGGCCCTCGGCGAACGCGCACAGCTTGCGCGGGAGACCGGTAGCCCATGATCAGCGGCTCCCCTGAGGTGTCGAAGTCGAACACGGGCACGTCGGCCCCCGGGTACAGCTTGCGGACCTCCGGGTGGATGATGTTGTTGAGGGTGAGCACGAACGCGCGCGTCGTCCGGTGCGGCGCGAAGGGGTGGATGATGTTGTTGAGGGTGAGCACGAACGCGCGCGTCGTCCGGTGCGGCGCGAAGAACTGGGGGTAGCGCTCGGCGAGCATCGGCAGCGAGGACCGGGCGAACCACCGCACGATCTCGTCCGCCGGTCGCTCCAGGGCGTCCGAGGCGGCGCTGACCAGGGCGGAGAGGTCAGCGTCCGGATAGCTGCCGAGCGACGTGTAGGCCCCGTCGAGCCCGGTGGCGCCGAGCAGCCGGTCCCAGACCTCCTCGCCGTAGTCGCGGGACACGCACTGCTCGAGCAGGTTGTAGACGATGCCCTTCACGGCCCCGACCGGCTCCCGGGCCGCCCTCGCACCCGTTCGACTGACCACACACCAGGGCCATCGACACCGGCGGCGCAACGCTCAATCGTCCACATACGGCCCCGGGGGTCAAGCGGCCGCCGCCGTCTACAGTGGCTGCCCGATGGCGACCCGCGAGGCCATCCGCAACATCGCGATCGTGGCCCACGTCGACCACGGCAAGACGACGCTGGTCGACGCGCTGCTATGGCAGTCGGCGCGTTCCGCAGCGGCCAGGACGTCGCCGACCGGGTGCTCGACTCGATGGACCTCGAGCGCGAGAAGGGCATCACGATCCTGGCCAAGAACACGGCCGTGCGCTACGGCGAGGTCAAGCTCAACATCATCGATACCCCGGGACACGCCGATTTCGGCGGGGAGGTGGAGCGCGGTCTGACGATGGTCGACGGCGTGCTGCTGCTCGTCGACGCCAGCGAGGGTCCGCTGCCCCAGACCCGCTTCGTTCTCCGCAAGGCGCTCGAGGCTCGGTTGCCGGTGATCCTCCTCGTCAAAGATCGACCGCCCCGACGCGCGGATCGACGAGGGGGTCGACGAGGTCTACGAGCTGTTCATCGACCTCGACGCCGACGAGTCGCGGATCGACTTCCCGATCGTCTACACCAACGCCAAGGCCGGCCACGCGTCGCTCGACCCGGAATTCGATCCCGCCCACCCCGCCGACCTGGGTGCGCTGCTCGAGCTGCTCGTCGCGCACATCCCGGCGCCCGAGTACGAGCCCCTGCACCCGCTTGCAGGCGCACGTGACCAACCTCGACGCCTCTCCGTACGTGGGCCGGATCGCCATTGCCGGGTGCGTCACGGCAGCATCCGCCGGGGCGAGACGATCGCCTGGTGCCGGGCCGAAGGCTCGATCGAGCAGGTCAGAGTGACCGAGCTCTACGTCACCGAGGCGCTCGACCGGGTCCCCGCCGAGGAGGCCGCGGCGGGGGAGATCATCTCGGTCGCCGGCATCCCCGAGATCACCATCGGCGATACCCTGGCCGACGCCAAGGATCCACACCCCCTGCCGGTGATCACCGTCGACGAGCCCTCGCTGTCGGTGACGATCGGGATCAACGACTCGCCATCCTGGCCGGCCAGGATGGCGACAAGCTGACGGCCAGCCAGCCCAAGGCGCGGCTCGAGCGGGAGCTGATCGGCAACGTCTCGCTGCGCGTGAACCCGACCGCGCGCCCCGAGGTCTGGGAGGTCCAGGGCCGCGGCGAGCTGGCGCTGGCGATCCTCGTCGAGCTGATGCGCCGCGAGGGCTACGAGCTCACGGTCGGTAAGCCGCAGGTGGTGACCCGCGAGCTCGACGGCAGGCTGCACGAGCCCGTCGAGCGCCTGAGCGTTGACACGCCGGAGGACTACGTCGGCGTGATCACGCAGCTGCTTGCCCTGCGCAAGGGCCGGATGGAGCAGATGATCAACCACGGCACCGGCTGGGTGCGGATGGAGTACCTGGTCCCGGCCCGCGGGCTGATCGGGTTTCGCACCGAGTTCCTCACCGAGACCCGCGGCACCGGCCTCGTGCACTACGTGTTCGACCGCTGGGAGCCGTGGCACGGGGAGATCCGCACCCGGGGCTCCGGCTCGCTGGTCGCCGATCGCCGCGGGAGGTCGCCGCCTTCGCGCTGTACAACCTGCAGCAGCGCGGGACGCTGTTCGTCGGGCCCGGGGAGGAGGTCTACGAAGGCATGATCGTCGGCGAGAACGCACGCGCCGAGGACCTCGACGTCAACGCGGTCAAGGAGAAGCACCTGACCAATATTCGCTCGTCGACCGCCGACGAGCTGGTGCGCCTCGTGCCCAAGCGCGAGCTGTCCCTCGACCAGGCGCTCGAGTTCCTCCGCGGCGACGAATCGGTCGAGGTGACGCCCGCGGCGGTGCGGCTGCGCAAGACCGTGCTCGACGCCACCGCGCGCCGCAAGGCCGCCCGCTCCGCCCGCGCCCGAACTCCTTCCTGTGCAGGAATTCCTGCAGGGCGTCGCGGGGCCGCGGCGGTGGCCAGAGGCCGTGTTAGGGTCCTCCGCGCCGCGTGTCTGAACCGGCGCCGGACGTGCCTGACAGGGTTCCCTCCCCGTCATCGAACGTCCCGCCCTCGATCTTCCACCATGCCCCGACGCCATCGCTCCCGGCCGATCCCGCGCACCCTGCTCGCGTGCGCGGGGCTCTGCGCGCTGCTCCTCACGAGCCTCGTCTCGACCAGCTCCGGCGACCTCCGGAGTCAGATCGACGCCGGGCGCTCGGCGGCCGCTTCGCTGCGCGGGCAGATCGCCGCCGAGACGAGGCAGATCGACCAGACCGCCGGCGGGCTGGCCGCCGCGCGCGCCCGTCTCGGCTCGCTGCAGTCACAGCTCGACCGGCGGATCGTGTCGCTGCGGAGCGTGCAGAGCGCGCTGATCACCGCCCGCGACCATCTGATGTGGCTCGAGGACCGGCAGCGTCAGGCCTCCAGGGCGCTGGCGGCCAACCTCGTGCAGAGCTACGAGGGCGGCCACCCCGACATCGTCACGGTGATCATGCAGTCCCACGGCTTCTCCGACCTTCTCGAGCAGATCAGCTTCCTCTCCCGGATCGGCCACCAGGACGCCGGCATCATCGGCTCGACCCGGGTCGCCCGCGCCGCCGTGTTCGCCGAGGCCAAGCACCTCGCCGTGCTGGAGACGCGCGATCGCGCCCTCACCGACCAGGTGCTGGCGCAGCGCAACCAGGTCGCGGCGCTGCAGGGGGCACTGCTCGGGCGCGAGATCGCCCAGCTCGGCCACCGCTCCTCGACGCGTTCGCAGCTGGGCGCGCTCGGCTCGCGGCTCGGCAGGCTCGAGGCGCGCGCCGCCGCCCAGGCCCGCGCCGCCGCGATCGCCGCCGCCCGGATGAACGGCGCCGTGGCCAACGGGATCGCCGGCGGCCTGGCCGTCGACACCGGCGGGACGGTGCCACCGCCGGCCGGCGCGCCACCGGTGATCCAGCAGGTGATCGCCGCCGCCAACGCGATCGCCACGCTGCCCTACATCTGGGGCGGCGGGCACGGATCCTTCCAGGCCCCCGGCTACGACTGCTCAGGCTCGATCTCCTACGCGCTGGCCGCCGCCGGCCTGCTCTCCTCGCCACTCGACTCGACCGGCTTCGAGAGCTACGGCGCCCCCGGGCCGGGCCGCTGGATCACGATCTACGCCAACGCCGGCCACGCCTGGATGGAGGTGGCCGGCTGGCGCTTCGACACCGTTGCCCAGGCGTTCACCGGGACCCGCTGGGCACAGGGCGGAGGCGAGTTCTCCGGGATGGTGGTGCGCCACCCGGTCGGGTACTGACGGCGCCGCGCCGCGACGGGTGGAGGAACCTGTCGCCGAGCAGCGAGACCGCGTGCACGACGAGCGCCACCAGGCTCGATCGCCGGTCGTAGGAGCCGAGCGTGATGACGATGGGATATCTGCGGGTCCCTGGACCGGCAGATATCCCATCGTCGCCTCCGCAGCCGGCCGGGCGCGGGGTCAGGCGGACCCGTAGGCGACGCTGAACGCGGTGTTGGCCGCGGTCAGGCCCGACGGCGTCGCCGCGCCGACCGCGCCCGGGGCGAAGCCGGGAACCGGCCGGCCACCGGCGGCGAGGCGTCCGGCGCCCGGGCTGAGGGGGATCTTCGTCGTGCGCCAGCGGCGGTCGCGGACGCCGCCGACGTGACCGGCGGTCGTGGTCGCCTCCGCGAGCTTGAACGAGGCGGTCCCGAAATCGGCCAGCGGCAGCGTCCGGCAGGCGCCGGCGCTGACGCAGTCCGACGGCGCCTCGACGATCCATTCGGCCGAGGAGATGTCGACGTACCTCGCGTTCAGCGTGCGCTCGAAGCTCTGCCCGTCGCTGACGTCGTACAGCGCGAGGCCGGCCCGACCGCCGTGGACGCTCACGCTGGCGGCGATCGTGTCGCCGGGTGCGACGCGCATCGACACGGTCCGCGACGCCGCTGGGACGAGCTCCACCCACGCCGAGGAGCTGGTCCGGCCCGAAGCCGAGCAGTCGAGGTGCCGACCTGCTCGAGCGCGTTGGAGCGCGTGCTGTAGCCACCGAGGCCGATTCACACCGCCGAGTAGGTGCGGTGTCCGGGGATGCAGGTAAGAGCCGCGGGACGCCGCCGAGGCTGAGGCGCCGAGCCTCACCGGGCGGCACACGCGGGCCGCGATCGCGAGCGGATCGTCATCGGGGAGTCCTCGGGAAGGGGGTCCTGATGGCGGGACACCGGGACGCTGGGCGGAGGGCTCACGGGAGGAGCATCGGGGTGATGCCGAAGTCGCAGCGAATACACGCCTAAGCCGGAGGTAGGCGGCGCTGCGCCGGTGAGCCGGCCCCCGGCGGGCAAGGCGCTTAGAGTACGCGGCACCCCAGTTTCAGGAGCCCCCGAAATTGACCACTGACAGCTTCGGCGCCAAGGCCACGCTCAGCGTGGGCGGGCGCGCACTCACGATCTTCCGAATCGACGCGCTGCAGGCGAAGTACGACGTCGCGCGCCTGCCCTTCTCGCTGAAGATCCTGCTCGAGAACCTGCTGCGCAACGAGGACGGCGAGGCGATCAGCGCCGACGACATCGAGGCCCTGGCCCGGTGGAACGCAGGCGACGAGCCGAGCCGGGAGATTGCCTTCACCCCCGCGCGCGTGGTCATGCAGGACTTCACCGGAGTGCCCGCGATCGTCGACCTGGCCGCGATGCGCGACGCGATGGCGGCGATGGGCGGCGACCCGGCCAGGATCAACCCGCTGGTCCCGGCCGAGCTGGTCATCGACCACTCGGTCCAGGTCGACGTGTTCGGCTCGCGGCTGGCCTTCGGGCGCAACGCGGAGCTCGAGTTCGAGCGCAACCAGGAGCGCTACGCGTTCCTGCGCTGGGGCCAGAACGCGTTCCACAACTTCACGGTCGTCCCGCCGGATACCGGGATCGTCCACCAGGTCAACCTCGAGTACCTCGCCCGGGTGGTGTTCGTCGATAACGCAGATCCCAGCCGCCCCCTGGCCTACCCGGACACGCTGGTCGGGACCGACTCGCACACAACGATGATCAACGGGCTCGGGGTGCTCGGCTGGGGCGTCGGCGGGATCGAGGCCGAGGCGGCGATGCTGGGGCAGCCGATGTCGATGCTGATCCCGCAGGTGATCGGCTTCGAGCTGACCGGCGAGCTCAACGAGGGTGCCACCGCCACCGACCTGGTGCTGACGGTCACCGAGATGCTGCGCGAGCACGGCGTCGTCGGCAAGTTCGTCGAGTTCCACGGCGCCGGGTTGGCCAAGCTGCCGCTGGCCGACCGCGCCACGATCGGCAACATGTCCCCCGAGTTCGGCTCGACCTGCGCGATCTTCCCGATCGACGCCGAGACGCTCCGCTACCTCGAGTTCTCCGGGCGACCGCCGGAGCTGATCGAGCTGGTCGAGGTCTACGCCCGCGAGCAGGGCCTGTGGCACGACGAGTCCTCCGAGAAGCCGACCTACAGCGATGAGCTGACGCTCGAGCTCGCCACCGTCGTCCCCAGCATCGCCGGCCCCAAGCGCCCGCAGGACCGGGTCTCGCTGACCGAGTCGAGGGGCGCCTTCCGGACGGCGCTCGAGGGCTACCTGCCCGAGGACGACGACGAGGACTCGAGCCTCGCCGACAGCTTCCCGGCCAGCGACCCGGTGTCGACGCACGTTCCCAACGGCGACGGCCACGCCCCGCAGGGGATGCGAACCCCGCCCACCCCGCAGGTGGCCGAGCGCCCAGTGACGCTGACACCGGTGACGCTGGCCGACGGCACCGAGACCGAGCTCGACCACGGCCACGTGGTGATCGCGGCGATCACCAGCTGCACCAACACCTCGAACCCGTCGGTGATGCTGGGCGCGGGGATCCTGGCGCGCAACGCGGTCCGGCGGGGGCTGCAGGTCAAGCCGTGGGTCAAGACCTCGCTGGCGCCCGGCTCGAAGGTGGTGACCGAGTACCTCGACCGCGCCGGCCTGACCGAGTACCTCGAGGCGCTCGGCTTCCACCTCGTCGGCTACGGGTGCACGACGTGCATCGGCAACAGCGGCCCGCTCCCCGACGAGATCTCCCGGGCCGTCGGCGAGGCGGACCTCGCGGTGGTCAGCGTGCTCAGCGGCAACCGCAACTTCGAGGGCCGGATCAATCCCGATGTGAAGATGAACTACCTGGCCTCGCCGCCGCTGTGCGTTGCCTACGCGCTGGCCGGGACGATGGACATCGACCTCTACGAGGATCCGCTGGGCGAGGACGAGGGCGGCGAGCCGGTGTTCCTCAAGGACATCTGGCCGAGCGCCCGGGAGGTCGCCGACACCGTCCAGGAGGCGGTGCAGACGGACATGTTCCGCAAGAGCTACGGCGAGGTATTCGACGGCGACGAGCGCTGGAACGGGCTCGAGGTGCCGATCGGAGACAGCTTCGCCTGGGACGCGCGCTCGACCTACGTGCGCCGCCCGCCGTTCTTCGAGGAGCTACCGCGCGAGCCCGAGCCGATCGAGGACATCGTCAACGCGCGTGTGCTGGCGCTGCTCGGCGACAGCGTCACCACCGACCACATCTCGCCCGCCGGCTCGATCAAGCGCGACGGCCCGGCGGCCCAATACCTCAACGAGAACCACGTCGAGGCGAAGGACTTCAACTCCTACGGTTCGCGGCGCGGCAACCACGAGGTGATGATGCGCGGGACCTTCGCCAACATCCGCCTGCGCAACCAGCTCGCGCCGCGCACGGAGGGTGGCATCACGCTGCACCTGGGCGACGGCGAGGAGATGTCGATCTACGACGCCGCCATGCGCTACATCGCGGACGGCGTCCCGCTGGTCGTGCTGGCCGGCAAGGAGTACGGCTCGGGCTCCTCGCGCGACTGGGCCGCCAAGGGTACGCGGCTACTCGGGGTCCGGGCGGTGATCGCCCAGAGCTACGAGCGGATCCACCGCTCGAACCTCGTCGGCATGGGCGTGCTGCCGCTGCAGTTCGCGGCCGGCGAGTCGGTGCGGTCGCTCGGGCTGACCGGGCACGAGCGCTTCAGCATCGGCGGCCTGGCGGGCGCCGAGACGATCCCCCGCGAGGTCACGGTGAGGACCGACGCGGGCCACGAGTTCACCGCGACGGTCCGCATCGACACCCCCCAGGAGCAGCGCTACTACCAGCACGGCGGCATCCTCCAGTTCGTTCTGCGCCAGTTGCTGGCGAGCTGACATGGCGATTCCGGAGCTGTTCACGGCGCTGCTGAGCGCGATCGGGCCCTCGGGCCACGAGGTCCCCGCGGCCCAGGCGTGGCGGGAGGGGTGCGCCAGGTTCACCGACGACGTCGGCTCGGACCACGTCGGCTCCTCCTACGCACGCGTCCCGGGCACCGCGGACGGCCCGACGCTGGCGGTGGTCGGCCACATCGACGAGATCGGCGTCCACGTCAGCCACATCGACGACGAGGGCTTCCTGCGCTTCGGCCAGGTCGGGGGCTGGGACTCGATCCAGCTCGTCGGACAACGGGTGACGCTGATCACCCGCGGGGGCCCGGTCGCCGGCGTGATCGGCCGCAAGCCGATCCACCTGCTGAAGGACGAGGACCGCAAGCAGGCCCCCGAGCTCAAGGCGCTGCACATCGACATCGGCGCCGCCGACGGGGCGGAGGCGCGGCGGATGGTGCGGATCGGAGACGTCGGCGTGGTCGACGTCCCGCCGCTCGAGCTCCCCAACGGCCGGGTGGTCTCGCGCGCCCTGGACAACCGGGTCGGCTGCTACGTCGCCGCCGAGGCGGCACGGCTGGTGGCCGAGCAGGGGGGCGCCCGGGGCGACGTGCTGGCGCTGGCGGTGGCGCAGGAGGAGACGACGTTCGCCGGCTCGCGGACCAGCGCGTTCGCTCACGAGCCGGATCTGGCGATCGCCGTCGATGTGACCTTCGCCACCGACCAACCCGGGATCGAGGTCGGCGAGATCACCAAGCACGGGCTCGGCTCGGGCGCGGTGATCGCGCGCGGCACCACGCTCCACCCACTGATCTACGAGCGGCTGCACGCGGCCGGCGAGGCGGCAGAGATCCCGTTCACGGTCGAGTCGGTGGGCCGCGGCACGGGCACCGATGCCGACGCGATCCACGTGAGCCGCGCCGGCGTCCCCACCGGCCTGGTGTCGGTGCCGCTGCGCTACATGCACTCGCCGGTCGAGCTGGTCGCGCTGCACGACGTCGACGCGGCAGCGCGCTTGATCGCCGCGTTCGCGATGCAGCTCGAGCCCGGGATCAGCTTCCAGCGCTGAGCGCCGGCCCGATGCTGCTGCTGTTCGACATCGACGGGACGCTGCTGCAGGGGGCCGCCGGGACCCACCTCGACGCCCTGTTCGCGGCGATCCGGGCCGTCCACGGGATCGATCCCGCGGCGCTCGAGTCGAAGGTGGCAACGCCGGGGCGCACCGACGGCGAGATCGCCCGGGCGATCCTGATCCGCGCCGGGGTCTCGGCGACCCGGATCGACGAGCGGGCGAGCGAGGTGCTCGCCGAATGCTCGCGCCTCTACGCCGAGCTGTGCACCGACGACCTCTCCCACACCCTGCTGCCGGGCAACCGTGAGCTGCTGGAGTGGCTGAGCGGACGCGACGGCGTCAGGCTCTCGCTGGTCACCGGCAACTACGAGGCGGTGGCCCGGATCAAGCTCCGTCGGGCCACCATCGGCCACTACTTCCCGGCTGGCCAGGGCGGCTTCGGCTCCGACTCCGAGGACCGGGCCGCGCTGCCGCCGATCGCCCGGCGGCGCGCCGGCGAGGGCGGCGTCTCCTACCGGCGGGAGCGCACGATCGTGATCGGCGACACGCCGCGCGACATCGCCTGCGCGCACGCCGACGAGCTGCGCTGCTTCGCCGTCACCACCGGGGGCTACGACGCCGCCGCGCTGAGCGGCGCCGACGCGATCCTCCCCAACGCCGCGGGGCTGCGCGCCCGGCTCGAGCGGACGCTCGATACGGTGCCCAGATGACCAACTCCGAGAAGCCCGAAGTCACCGTCCCCTCCGATCAGAGTCCGTCCTACCAGCTCGAGCTGGACGACCTCGAGCTCGGCGAGGGCGAGGAGGCCGTCGCCGGCCGCACCGTCGAGGTCCACTACGTCGGCGTGTCGTGGAAGACCGGCCGGCAGTTCGACGCCTCGTGGGATCGTGGCAGCACATTCAAGTTCGCGCTCGGCAAGGGCCAGGTGATCCAGGGCTGGGACCAGGGCGTGGCCGGGATGAAGGTCGGCGGACGGCGCCGGATCACGATCCCGCCGATGCTGGCCTACGGTAAGCGCGGCGCCGGCGGCGCGCTCGGCCCCGACGAGACGCTGGTGTTCGTGGTCGACCTGATCGGCGTCGGCTAAGGGCCCTACCGCAGCCCGGCGAGGACCAGCTCGAGGTGGCGGCGCCAGTCGAAGCCGCGCTCGATGCTGGTGGCGATGCCGCACATCAGCATCGGGATGTCCGCGGCGGTGAGGTCGGCGCGCACGACGCCGGCCGCCCGACCGCGCGCGATCAGCGCATCGAACAGCGCCATCAGCTGCTCGTGCTCGTCCGCGGCGGCGTCCCAGATCTCGGTCCCGGCGCCCATCGCGTAACGCGTGGCGGCATCCTCCTCGACCGCCTCGGCGCAGCTCCGCAGCGCCGCCGCCAGCCGCTCGAACGGGTCGCCCGGCGCCTCCAGCGCGGTCCGGGCGTGGGCGGCGAAGACGGTGACCTTCTGACGCACGAGCTCGGCCATCAGCGCCGTCTTGGTGGGAAAGTGGCGGTACAGCGTGCCGACCCCGAGCCCGGCGCGCTCGGCGACGTCGTCCATCTGCGCCTCCGAGCCGTTCTCGCCGAAGACGACGCGGGCGGCATCGAGCAGCCGCTCGCGGTTGCGCCGAGCGTCGGCCCGCAGCGGCCGCGCGTCGGTGTCCTCGGCCCCGGTGTCGGTGCTGCTCATGTGAACCTCTCCGCCGCTTCCTTGACAAACGGAACTTTAGCTCCGTATCGTGTCGACAGTCAAACGGAACCGGAGGTCCACTTCCTGTGACGACGCTCGAACCCGCGCGGCTCGATACGGAGCGCGCCAAGAACCTCGCCCTGGCCTTGCTGGCGGTCACGCAGTTCATGATCGTGATCGACGCCTCGATCGTGAACGTCGCGCTGCCGACGATCGGGCGCGCGCTGAAGTTCTCGCAGGTCGACCTGTCGTGGGTCGTCAACGCCTACGTGCTGACCTTCGGCGGGCTGCTGCTGCTCGGAGGCCGGCTGGCCGACCTGCTCGGCCGGCGGCGGATGTTCGCACTCGGCCTGGTCGTGTTCTCACTGGCCTCGCTGCTCGGCGGACTGGCCCAGTCCGACGCGTGGCTGATCGCCGCCCGGGCGCTCCAGGGGGCGGGCGCCGCGATCGTCTCCCCCGCCGCGCTGGCGATCATCACCACCACCTTCGCCGAGGGCGGCGAGCGCAACCGCGCGCTCGGCGTGTGGGGCGCGGTGGCCGGCGCCGGCGGTGCCGCCGGCGTGCTGCTCGGCGGGATCCTCACCGACGCGCTGAGCTGGCGCTGGGTGCTGTTCGTCAACGTCCCGATCGGCGTCGCCGCGGCGCTGCTGGCGCCGCGGCTGCTGGTCGAGAGCCGCGTCGAGCAGACCAAGCGCTCGTTCGACATCCCCGGCGCCGTGACGGTCACCGCCGGGCTCAGCCTGCTCGTCTACGCGGTCGTCGACGCCGTCACCTCGGGCTGGAGCTCGGCGGCCACGCTCGAGCGACTGGCCGGGGCGCTCGCGCTGCTGGCCGCGTTCGTGGCGATCGAGTCGCGGGCCGCGGAGCCGCTGGTGCCGTTCGGGATCTTCCGCCGGCGCACGCTGCGGGGCGCCAACGCGATCGGGCTGCTGGTCGGGATGTCGCTGTTCTCGATGTTCTTCTTCATCTCGCTGTACCTGCAGCAGGTGCTCGGCTACTCGGCGCTGAAGACGGGGCTCGCCTACCTGCCCCTGGCGCTGGCGATCATCCTCTGCGCCGGCGGCGCCTCGGTGCTGGTGACCCGGATCGGGTTCAAGACGACGATGCTCATCGGGATGGCGTTCGTGGCGGCCGCCCTGCTGTGGTTCGCCCAGGTCCGCGCGCCGGGCGGCTCCTACGCCGCCGATGTGCTGGGGCCCTCGCTGCTGGCCGGGATGGGCCTCGGCCTGGTCTTCGTCGCGGTCACGATCGCCGCGGTGACCGGCACCACGCCGGACGAGGCAGGGCTCGCCTCCGGGCTGATCAACACCAGCCAGCAGGTCGGCGGGGCGCTCGGCCTGGCAATCCTCGCCTCGCTGGCCAACACGCGCACCCGCGACCTCCTGCACGGCGGCACCCACGCCGTCAAAGTCGCGCTGACCCAGGGCTTCCAGGAGGCGTTCCTGATCGGCGCCGGCTTCGCCGTGGTCGGCTTCGCGCTGACGCTGACGCTGATCTCCTCGCGCGACAGCCGCGAGCACGCCGCCGCGGCCCGCGCCGGCGAGGCCGACGTCGTGCCGGTGGGGGTATAGCATCTTGCCGACCCCACGGTTGAACGCGCTGTAGGCCCCGCCTCGGCGACACCGGGCCCGGAGCCCGACGCGACCTCGCCGAAGTTGGTCACCATCAGTCCCGGCTCGATCAGCACGATGTCGACGCCGAAGCCGCGCACCTCGAAGCGCAGCGCGTCGGAGATCGCCTCGAGCAAGTACTTGGTCGCGTGGGATCAGTTGCGAACGAGCTTCCTGTAGGTGATCCGCTTGGGCCGGTCGGCCTCGGCGCCCAGCTGCTCGTGGCGGAACGCCTCGTAGGCGTCGAAGTTGCCCTCGAACCAGCGTACCTGCGAGTCCCCCTCGAAGGCCAGCACGTGCGTGGCGATACGATCGAGGAACCACCGATCGTGGGACACCACGACGGCGCAGCCGGCGAACGACAGCAGCGCCTCCTCGAGCGCGCGCAGAGTGTCGGTGTCGAGGTCGTTGGTCGGCTCGTCGAGCAGCAGCAGGTTGCCCCCGGAGCGCAGCAGCTTGGCCAGGTGCAGGCGGTTGCGCTCGCCCCCGGAGAGCTTTGCCACCTTCGTCTGCTGGTCAGTGCCCTTGAAGTTGAACCCCGACACGTACGCCCGGCTGTTGATCGTGCGATCGCCGAGGGTGATCATGTCGACCCCGCCGGAGACCTCCTCCCACACCGACCTGCCCGGGTCGAGCGCGTCCCGGGACTGGTCGACATAGGCCAGCTCCACAGTGTCCCCGAGCTTCAGCTCGCCGGCGTCGGGCTGCTCCTGGCCGGTGATCATCCGCATCAGCGTCGTCTTGCCGGCGCCGTTGGGGCCGATCACCCCGACGATCCCGCTGCGCGGGAGCGTGAACGAGAGATCGTCGATCAGCAGCCGGTCGCCGTAGGCCTTGCGCAGGTTCCTGGCCTCGATCACGACCTCGCCGAGCCGCGGCCCGGGCGGGATGTGGATCTGGACCTGCTCGAGCTTGACGTTGCGGTCCTCGGCGAGGAGCGCCTCGTAGGCCTTCAGGCGGGCCTTGCTCTTGGTGAGCCGCGAGGAGGCGTTCATCCGCACCCACTCGAGCTCCTGGTCGATCGTCCGCTTGCGGCTCGACTCCTTGCGCTCCTCCTGCTCGAGGCGGGCGCGCTTCTGCTCGAGCCAGCCCGAGTAGTTGCCCTGATAGGGGATCCCGCGGCCCCGGTCGAGCTCGAGGATCCAGCCGGCCACATTGTCGAGGAAGTAGCGATCGTGGGTGATCGCCACCACCGTGCCGGGATAGTCGTGGAGGTGCTGCTCGAGCCACGCCACCGATTCGGCGTCGAGATGGTTGGTCGGCTCGTCGAGCAGCAGCAGGTCGGGCTGGCGCAGCAGTAGCCGGCACAGCGCGACGCGGCGGCGCTCGCCGCCGGACAGGTGGGTCACCTCGGCGTCGGGGGGCGGACAGCGGAGCGCGTCCATCGCGATCTCCAGCGTCGTGTCGAGGTTCCACCCGTCGACGGCGTCAATCCGCTCCTGCACCCTGGAGAACTCGTCGGCCGTCTCCTCCGAGTAGTTCATCGACAGCTCGTTGAAGCGGTCGAGCAGCGCCCGCGTCTCGGCCACGGCCTCCTCGACGTTGCCCTTGACGTCCTTGGCCGGATCGAGGTGGGGCTCCTGCTCGAGCAGCCCGACGGTGGCGTTCGGCGCGAGCTGCGCGTCGCCGTCGAACTCGGTGTCGAGCCCGGCCATGATCTGCAGCAGCGTCGATTTGCCGGCGCCGTTGTAGCCGAGCACGCCGATCTTCGCACCCGGGAGGAACGACAGCGAGACGTCGTTCAGCACCTCCTTGTCCGGCGGGTAGCGGCGGGAGAGCTTGTAGGTCGTGAAGATGTACTGGGTGGACACCGCAGCTGAGGATAGAAGGCGGGCCGCGACGGCGGGCCGCGGCTGCACGACGGCGCCCTGATCGAGGTGATGCTCCGCGCCCTCGCGATCCTTCTCGGCCTGGTGGCCGTCGGCTGCATGATCGGCGCGATCGCCGGGATGGTCACCGAGCGCCAGAGCGCCCGCACGGGCTGGATCCTGCGCGCGCTGGCCGTCGCGTGCTTTTCCGGCGCCGTCGTGCTCGCCGCGGTTTCGCACCATTGAGGACGCGCTCATCCCTCGGGCTGCCACGCGCTCACCACCCAGCCGCCTCCGGCCTCGCGGCGGACCCCGGCCACGGTGACGTGCCACGCCGGCTTCAGCCCCTGGTAGGCCGCCGTCCCCGTCGCCGTCGTCGCCTCGCGGGTGACCACCACGTAGTAGCCCGGCCGCCCCAGCGGCGCGATCGCCTCGACCGTCCCGTGGTTGGCGATTCCGCCCCGGCGCAGCTCGTAGTCGCCGGCCGTCTGCGCCGCCGCCAGCTCCATCGCCGAACGGGCCTGGCCGACGCCGGCCGCGGCCAGCGCCAGCAGCCGCTGCGTGACCGTGCCGGCGGTCCAGTCGATGTAGGCGGTGGCGAAGGCGAGGAGCGCCTGCTCGGGCGCGGCGGCTCCGGGAGCGCGCTGGGCCGGCGGCTTCGGCGCCGGGTACTCGTGGGCAGCCTCCGCGGTGGCCACCGGCCCGCGGCGGGCGCCGGACGTGCCGATGGCCGCGCACCCGCCGCTCGCCACGGCGATCGCCGCCAGGGCGAGGGCTCGTGCCGGCGCCATCACAGCCCCGCCGGGTGCCGGGCGACGAAGCCGCCGGCACCGCGGACCAACGGGTGCCAGCCGATTCCACTCGATCCGTCGCCGGGGCCGGCCGCGTTCCACGTGTCCCAGCGCAGCCCGGCCACGTACATGAACACGTGCGCAGCGCTGGCGTAGATCGTCACCCAGCGCCCGGGCCCGGGCAGGCCGAAGGACTCGAGCGCGCTGGACGCCGACCCGTAGCCGGCCGGGAGCAGCCCGCCGCCGTACAGCAGGTGCTCGACGCTGCTCGAGCAGTCGTACGCCGGCTCGAGGAGGTTCAGCGGCGCCCCGTGTGCGCCGCCGTAGACGTAGGGCCTGCCGGCGATCTGGTTCCCGGCGGCGATCATCCCCGCGACCGGCGGCGGAGCGCCCGCCGGCGCCGCCGCGAGCCCGCCGGGGAGCAGCACGGCCCGCGGCCCCGGTGTCAGCGCCACCCTGCCCGCCGACCCGGGCCGGTCCGCGCAGCCGGCTCCGGCCGCGCCCCCCGCGCCCCCGGCCCCAACGAGGCTCGCATCGGCGGGAGCGCCACCGAGCACGCCGGCCGCGCCCGTAGCCGGCGGCCGCGCGATCCGCACCGCGCCGGACCACAGGCCGCGCTCGTAGGGGATGCCGAGGCGCCCGGCCAGCTGCCACCATAGGTCGATCACCCGCGGCAGCCCGGCCACCGAGCCGCCGCCGAGCCCGAAGTCGCGCTTGTAGGCGATCGTCGAGCGATCGGCCCAGCTGATCCGCAGCGGCGTCATGTACGGCAGGCCCCCCATCGCCGTGGCGGTCGGGAAGCTCGTGCCACCGAGCTCGGCGTAGCTGTCGGGATGAGCGAGCAGGCTCACGTCCATCGCCCCGACGGTCCCGCTGCTCGGGTCGCCGGGGCCCCCGTACTCGCTGGCGCCGACGCGTTGCCACGACCCGGGCGGAGCGAGGACGCCGGCGCCGGCGGGCCCCGCCGCGGAGGCACCGGCGCAGCTGCCCGACGCGCCGATGCGCTCGAGCATCGCCAGCACCGCGACGCCGACGACGAGCGCCAGCAGCATCACCGCGGTGATCAATACCCGCCCGCACACCGATCCACCCGACATGGCCGCGCATGTTGACCCGCCGCAGCTCCGATTTGGGCAAATGCAAACGGTTTGGCACACCTTCGCCGCGGGCTGCGGCGGCGGCCCGCCGGGCGCCCGGGCCCTCGGCGAACTCGAGCTACGGCGCTAACGTATCGTGGTCATGCCCCGAATCCTCGACGTCGAACAGGCGCTGCTGCTGCTGGAGCTGGAGGCCCCCTTCGACCAGCGCACCGTGCAGCTGGCCCGGCGCCGGATGGCCAAGCGCTGGCACCCCGACATCGCCCCGCCGGGCCGCCAGCACGAGCACCAGCGCCACCTCCAGGCGATCAACGAGGCGGCCGACCAGCTCGAGCAGCTGGCCGAGGGCTTCCGCGGCGGGCGCGTCACCCGCAACGCCGTCAAGGTCTCCGCGGCGGCGACTCGCCGCGCGCGCGAGGAGGAGGGCCGGCGGGCCTATGAGGCCGAGCAGCGGGCGCGGGCGAGCGCCCACGAGCGGGCCAAGCACGATCCGTTCGGCACCCGCGTCCCCGACCACTCGGTGGTGCACCGCTACGCGCGCTGTCTGTCCTACCCCGAGTGGGGCGTCGGCACGGTCAGCGGCATCTACTTCTCCGGCGACGGTGACGACGTCCAGCAGTGGGCGCGGATGTCGTTCGCCGTCGGCGTCCGCACGGTGCCCGCCGGCTCGCTGCAGTTCGTCGACTTCTCCAAGCCCGACGCCGGGGCCGACCGTGTCCAGAGGTTCATGACCGCGGCCCAGCACGCGCTGGCCGAGGGCAACCCGGAGCTCGCCGCGAAGCGGCTCGTCTACGCGCGCGACGCCGAGCCCGGCAACCCGGTCGTGCTCCGCCTGCTGACCGTCGCCTTCTGGCAGGCCGGCAACCTCCCGGCGGCCGGGCGCGCAGTCCGCGACTGGGCCCGCGCGGAGCCGGATCGGCCGACGCCCGAGCGCTTCGCCTCGCGGATCTACGAGGACATGGGCGCCTTCGACATCGCCACCGACGCGGCCCAGCGTGCCGCCCACCGGGCCCCCGCCGACGCCTCAGCGTGGGAGCGGGTCGGCCGCCTGCGCCTGCGGCTGGGCGACCGCGCCGCGGCGATCGCCGCGTTCGAGCACGCGCGACTGATCGAGCCGACCGTCGAGGGCCTGCTCGACCTGGCGCTGGCCTACCACCTGGCCGGCGATGTCGGCGCCGAGGTCTCGGCGGCCGAGGCGGCCACTCGGATTGACCGCTCCTCGCAGGCCGCGTGGGCCGGCTACGCTCACGCGCTGGCCCGCACCGACCGTGTCCGCGAGTGCCTCGCCGCGTGCCGGCGCGCGCTCACCCTCGGCGACTCACCCGAGGTGGCCGAACTGCTCGAGCGCGTGCAGGCCGCCGCGCCGCGGACGCTGTCGGAGCGCAGCGCCGCCGCCTGAGCTGCGAGACGGCGGGAGCGGGACAGACTGACTGCTAAGAGGACGCGACCGAGCCCTCGCGCCCACAGACCGGGCACGACTCACCCGGGTCGAGCGGGCGCCCGCTGCACAGCGGGCAGTCCTGGACGGGCTCGAGCACGCCGAGCAGCTCGCCCACGCGGCAGACGAGCAGGCGCTCCTCCTCGACCTCGATCCACGCCCCCGCCGAGGCCGGGAACACGACGTGGTCGCCCGGCTTGACCGGCATCTGCACGCCGACGTGGTCCCACCAGTCGAGCCCCGGCCCGATCGCCAGCACGATCCCGTGCTGGGGCGGCGGCTCGTCGCTGCCGGCGGGCACGAGCAGGCCGGAGCGGCGCACCCGGTCGGGGTCGAGCTCTTTGATCACGATCCGGTCGAACAGGGGTCGCAGCTGCTGGCGCATCGAGACCGATGATAGGACGCTCCCCGGCCCAGGTCCGGCGGCGATGGATTGCGGCACGGTGACGCGATGACGGGGCGCCGATGGTGGCGGACCATGAGCCGCCGCAGGGCCGTCCGCGCGCGGACGTAGGCTGCCCGTCTCGATGCGCCTGCTCGTCGCCCGCTGCGAAGTCCGCTACTCCGGCCGCCTCGACGCGCTGCTGCCCGAGGCGCTGCGGCTGATCATGATCAAGGCCGACGGCTCGGTGCTCGTGCACGCCGACGCCGGGGGCTACAAGCCACTCAATTGGATGACGCCGCCGACGGTGATCGAGGAGGATCTGGGCCCGCCGGCCCTGGCGATCGTGGTGCGCAAGCGCGCCGGGGCGGCCGAGGACCGCCTGGAGATCCGGGTCGCCGAGGTGATCTCCGACGTGACCCACGAGATGGGCTCGCCCGACGGCGACGCGGCGCTGTCCAAGGACGGCGTCGAGGCGCACCTGCAGGAGCTGCTGGCCGAGCAGCCGCAGTGGTGCGGCGACGGGCTGCGGCTGGTGCGGCGGGAGTGGCCGACCGACATCGGCCCGGTCGATCTGATGTGCCGCGACCCCGACGAGGCGTGGGTGGCCGTCGAGATCAAACGGGTGGCGGGGATCGAGGCCGTCGAGCAGCTCACGCGCTACCTTGAGCGGATCCGCCGCGATCCGGCATTCGCCGGCTGTCGCGGCGTGCTCGCCGCCCAGACGATCAAGCCGCAGGCCCGGGTGCTGGCCGGCGCGCGGGAGATCGCGTGCGTCGAGGTCGACCTGGCCGTGCTGCGCGGCGAGCGCCGGCCCGAGCTGCGACTGTTCGCCGCATGAACGCTGAGCCCGCAGTCCTCACAGAGCGTCGCGGACGAGTCCTCGTGATCACCCTCAACCGTCCCGACCAGCGCAACGCGGTCAACGCCGCGGTGGCGACCGGGATCGCCGCGGCGCTCGACGAGCTCGACGGCGACGCCGGACTGACGCTGGCGGTGCTGACCGGGGCCGGCCGCGGCTTCTGCGCGGGCATGGACCTGAAGGCGTTCGTGGCCGGAGAGTCGGCGTGGGCCGAGGGCCGCGGCTTTGCCGGGATCGCCCAGCGCTCGGCCGCCAAGCCGCTGATCGCCGCCGTCGAGGGGTTCGCGGTGGCCGGCGGCCTGGAGATCGCGCTGGCCTGCGATCTGCTCGTCGCCTCGCGCGGCGCCAAGCTCGGGGTCCCCGAGGTCAAGCGCTCGCTGATCGCCGCGGGCGGCGGGCTGCTGCGGCTCCCGCGCGTGCTGCCGCGCAACATCGCGATGGAGCTGGCGCTGACCGGCGACCCGATCACCGCCGAGCGCGGCTACGAGCTCGGGCTGGTCAACCGCCTCGCCGAACCGGGGGAGGCGCTCGACGGCGCGCTCGCGCTGGCCGGCCAGATCGCCCCCAACGCCCCGCTGGCGCTGGCCGGGTCGAAGCGGATCCTCGTCGAGTCGGTCGACTGGAGCGAAGCCGAGTTCTGGACCCGGCAGGGCGAGATCGTCGGGCCGGTGATGGCCTCCGCGGACGCCCGCGAGGGCGCCACCGCGTTCGCCGAGAAGCGCGACCCGGTCTGGCAGGGAGAGTAGGGCTACTCCTCCCCGGCGCCCGACGCCGTCGCGATTACGGAGCGGGGACCGCCGCGGTCGCGGTGCTCACACAGGTAGATGCCCTGCCAGGTGCCGAGCGCGGGGAGACCGCGGGAGATCGGCAGGCTCAGCGTCGGCCCGAGCAGTGCCGCCTTGATGTGCGCCGGCATGTCGTCGGGTCCCTCGAGCGTGTGAGTCCAGTAGCGCGCCCGCTCGGGGACGGCCTCGTCGAACCAGGTCTCGAAGTCGCGGCGGACGTCGGGCGAGGCGTTCTCGTTCAGCGCCAGCGACGCCGACGTGTGGCGGATCAGCAGGTGGAGCATGCCGACCTCGATCCGCGACAGCTCGGGGAGCGCCCCGAGCACCTCGTCGGTGACGAGGTGAAAGCCGCGCGGGCGTGGCTCGAGCCGGATCTCGCGCTGCAGCCAGACCATCACGCCGGGAGCCGGGCCGCCCGCATGTCGACGCGCTCGCCCCGGAACGGGATGCCCTCTCGCGCGAGCAGCCGCCGCTGGCGCTGACCCTTGGCCAGCGATCCGTCGGCGCGGACGATCCGGTGCCACGGCACAGTGGGATCGTCGCAGGCGTGGAGCACCGCCCCGGCGCGCCGTGGGGCGCCGGGCGAGACGTCGCCGTAGCTGCGCACGAAGCCGGCGGGGACGGCGCGAACGCGCTCGAGGATCGCGCGACTGTCGAGGGGCATCGCCGCCAAGTCTGCCGCACGCAGACTGACCGAGTCCCGGCCGCCGCGCCGAGCACCGATCTTCCGGCAATGGCAAGCACCGATCTTCCGGCAATGGCAAGAGCTCTTGCAAATCGTGGCGCCGGCCGGGCGGGCGATGTCGGGCCGCCCGGCGCTGATAGCTTGTCAGTGCCGAGTTCCCGCCGGCACACCGGCGGGGAGCGGGGGAACCCCGTTTCCCTTGGGGCGAGTCCCGGCCTGATGGCCGGATAGCGCGCAGCCGCCGCGCGAGCCCGTCAGCTAACCCCGTAGGCGCCGCGACATGTCGAATCGAGCCAGACTCCGCACGCCGCTGGCCGCACTGATCGCGGTGGCGATCGCCGTGCTCGCGCCCGTGCTCGCCGCCGCCGCCGCCTCGGGCGACAGCCTCGGCTCGCTGAGCTCGCAGCTCGGGGCCCAGCAGGCCCGCCAGCAGTCGCTGGCCTCGAGCCTCGGCCGGCTCTCGGCGCTGATCGGCGCGCTGAGTACCCAGGTCTCGCTGGTGCAGCAGCGCGAGGCGGCGGTCCAGGCCGAACTGGCCGGCGACCGCGTGCGGCTGGCCGCCACCCGGGAAGGGCTCACTCACGAGCGGGCGCGGCTGGCGCGGCTGCAGGCGCTGCTGGCGCGCGCGCGGATGCTGCTCTCGCGCCAGCTGCGCAGCGCCTACGAGAGCAGCAAGCCGGACGTCGTCTCGGTGGTGCTCGAGGCGCACGGCTTCACCGACCTGCTCGACCGGCTCCAGTACCTCACTGACGCCGAGCATCAGCAGCAGACGCTGATCGCGGTGACCGGCCGCGCCCAGGCTGAGGCCCGTGACGCCGCCGTGCGCCTGGCCGCGCTCGCGGCGAGCGAGCACCGGGACACGCGGGACGCGGCCGCCCGGGCCGCCGCGCTGGAGGGCATGAACGCGCTGCTGCGCGCGCGCCAGGCCGCCCTGTCGCGCGCCCAGGCTGCCCAGCAGGCGGCGCAGGCCGCCAGCCGCGCCCGGGCCCAGGCGCTGCGCTCGCGAATCGCCCAGATCCAGGCTCAGCAGGCCGTTGCCCGGGCCGCGGCCGCGGCCGCCGCGGCGGCCACCGCCGCGCAGGCCGCCAGCACCAGCGCGCCGAGGGCGCTCAGCCCCGCCCTCGGTCCGTCCGGCGGCTGGGCGATCCCCTACGCGATCGTGCTGTGCGAGTCCGGCGGGCAGAACCTGACGCCCAACAGCGCCGGCGCCTCGGGCTATTACCAGATCACCGCCGGGACCTGGAGGCTGTTCGGCGGCAACGGCCCGGCCGCTTACCTGACCGGCAAGGCTGAGCAGGACGCGGTCGCCTCGCGGATCTGGAACGGCGGTGCCGGCGCCTCCAACTGGGTCTGCGCCGGGATCGTCGGAATACACTGATTCGATCGAATTAGTACCCGACGGCTTCGTGGGCGGTACGCCGGCCCCGGGTGAGCGCGGCGGCGGTCACCGGGCGGTGCGCAGCCCCGGGAGCCAAGCGCGGCGGCGGTTACTGGGCGGCGCGCAGCCCCGGGAGCCAAGCGCGGCGGCGGTCACCGGGCGGTGCGCAGCCCCGGGAGCCAAGCGCGGCGGCGGTTACTGGGCGGTGCGCAGCCCTGAAAGCCAAGCGCGGCGGCGGTTACTGGGCGGTGCGCCAGTCCGGGGTGAGCGCGGCGCGGTGGCCGCGGCCCCGCGCCGTCAGCCGATCGTAGTGGTCGAGCGCCTGGCCCGAGCCGAAGGCGACGCAGGTCAGCGGCGAGTCGGCGCCGAACACCGGCATCCCCGTCTCGGCGGCGACGAGCTCGGCGAAGCCGCGGATCAGGGTGCCGCCGCCGGCCAGGAGGATGCCGTCCCGGGCGACGTCGCTGGCCAGCTCAGGCGGGGTCTCCTCGAGCGTGTCGCGGATCGCCTGGACGATCTCGCGGACCGGCGGGGCGATCGCCTCCCGGACCTCCTCGCTGCGCAGGGGGACGGCGGTGGGCAGGCCCGTGATCAGGTGCCGGCCGCGGACCTCGAAGGTCTCCTCGGGGCGCATCGGCGAGACCGAGCCGATGGCGATCTTGATCGTCTCCGCCGTCTTGGAGCCGATTGCGAGCTTGTGCACGACGCGCAGGTAGTGGGCGATCGCCTCGTCCATCTCGTAGCCGCCGACGCGGACCGAGCGGGCCAGGACGATCGAGCCGAGCGAGATCACCGCAACCTCGCTGGTGCCGCCGCCGACGTCGACGACCATCCGCCCGATCGGCTCCTCGATCGCGATCCCGGCGCCGATCGCCGCCGCGATCGGCTCCTCGATCAGGTGCACGCGGCGGGCGCCGGCGGCCAGCGAGGCCTCCTCGACGGCGCGCTTCTCGACCTCGGTGACCCCCGAGGGCGCGCACACGATCAGCCGCGGGTGCACGGTGCGGCGGTCGATCACCCGGCGGATGAAGTAGCGGAGCATCGACTCGGTGACGTCGAAGTCGGCGATCACCCCGTGGCGCAGCGGCCGCGTGGCGGAGATCGTCGCCGGCGTGCGGCCGATCATCCGCTCGGCCTCGGCGCCGACGGCGTGGACCTCGCCGGTCTCGAGGTCGGAGGCGACGACTGAGGGCTCGGAGACGACGATCCCGCGGCCGCCCACGTAGACCAGCGTGTTGGCGGTGCCGAGGTCGATGGCCATGTCATTGACCCGCAGGCTCGGGGTCAGATGACGGCGGGAGTTGTCGCGACGGGAGCCGTCTCTGCGGAAGCGGATCACCCAACTGTGTCAGAACACGGCCGGAAACGGCCACCTTCGCGCGGAACTCGCCGGCGGCGCCGGTCCCCGAAGTCGATCCGCAGCGCGCTCAGCGCTCGCCGGGCGCCTTGCGCGGGTACTGCGAAACCCGGCACTCGGGGTCCAGCGCCGTGCTGAGGATCCGATTCTGCTCGCTGGCGTGGGCGATCGGGTAGCCCTCGCCGGAGGCGGCGCGCTCGGGCCGGCCGATGTAGCCGAAGTTGAGGGTGTCGGGCAGGATCTGCAGCAGCCGGGGCGACATGTGGGCGCGGGCTCCCATGTTGCGGGGCTCCTCCTGGACCCATACGACCTCCCGCAGGTTCGGGTAGCTCGCGATCAGGTCCAGCACCTCGGTCTGGGGGAACGGATACAGCAGCTCGATCCGGCCGATTGCCACCTGGGCGCTGCCCGGCCGGCGCTCGTGGCCGACGAGGTCGTAGTAGATCTTGCCGCTGCACAGCAGCAGGCGGGTGACCGGAATGGAGTCGACGCCGGGCTCGGGGAGCACGGGTCGGAAGCGGCCCTCCGACATCTCGCCGATCCTGCTGGTGGCCTGGGCGAGGCGCAGCAGGCTCTTCGGGGTCATGATCACCAGCGGGCGCTGCTTGGCGATCCGGGCCTGCCGGCGCAGCAGGTGGAAGTACTGGGCGGGGGTGGTGCAGTTGGCAACGCGAATGTTGCCCTCGGCGGCGAGCTGGAGGAATCGTTCGAGCCGGGCCGAGGAGTGCTCGGGCCCAGAGCCCTCGTAGCCGTGCGGGAGCAACAGCGTCAGGCGGGAGGTCTGCCCCCATTTGGCCAGGCCCGGGGTGATGAACTGGTCGATGATCACCTGCGCGCCGTTGACGAAGTCGCCGAACTGCGCCTCCCACAGCACCAGCGTCTCCGGCCCCTCCTGCGAGTAGCCGTACTCGAAGCCCAGGCAGGCCATCTCCGACAGCGGGCTGTTGTGGAGCTCCATCGGCGCCAGCGCTCCCGCCAGATGCTGCATCGCGCAGTGCCCCTGGCCGGTCTTGGCGTCGTGCAGGACCAAGTGGCGCTGGCTGAACGTGCCACGCTCGGCGTCCTGGCCGGTGAGGCGGATGGGGATCCCCTCGGTCAGCAGCGAGGCGAAGGCCAGCGCCTCGGCGTGGGCCCAGTTCATCGCAGCGCCGTCGGGCGCCGCCCGGCGGGCCTCCAGCTGCTTGACCAGCTTGGGGTGGATGGTGAACCCGTCCGGGACCGACAGCAGCTCCTCGTTGAGGCCGGCCAGGCGGTCGATCGAGACCGCCGTGTTAACCTCCGGCGAGGGAGTGCGGTCGAGCTGGTACTCGCCGGTCTGCTGCTCGGCCTCCTTGGCGGAGCCGATCCGCGCCTTGAGCTCCTTGTGCTGCTCGTCGAGCACCGCCCAGACCTTGTCGGTCATCTCCGTCGACTCTTGCTCGGAAACGATCTCGCGCTCGATCAGGCGGCGGGCGTAGAGCTCGCGCACGGGCGAGTGCTTCTTGATCACCGCGTACATCTCGGGCTGGGTGTAGGCGGGCTCGTCGGCCTCGTTGTGGCCGAAGCGGCGGTAGCCGACCAGGTCGATCATCACGTCGTGGCCGAACTCCTGCCGGAAGGCGAACGCCAGCCGCACGGCCGACACGCAGGCGGCGACATCATCGGCGTTGACGTGGATGATCGGAACGTCGAAGCCCTTGGCCAGGTCGGAGGCGTAGGTGGTCGAGCGCGAGTCCTCCGGGTCGGTGGTGAAGCCGACCTGGTTGTTCTGGACCAGGTGGATCGTCCCGCCCGCGGTATAGCCGTCGAGCGCCTGCAGGTTGAGCGTCTCGGCGACCACGCCCTGGCCGGGGAACGCGGCGTCGCCGTGCAGGATCACCGGGACCGCGGCGTTGGTGTCCTGGTGGGCGTGAGGGCCCTGACGGGTGGTCTGCGCCGCGCGGGTGGCGCCCTGGGCGACCGGGGCGACGAACTCCAGGTGCGACGGGTTCGACTCGAGCCGGACGATGATCGACTCACCGCCGGGGAGCTGATAGGAGCCCTGGGCGCCGTGGTGGTACTTGACGTCGCCGGTCCCGCCCTGGGGGATGGTGGTGATCGGCTCGAGCGTCGAGGAGCCCTCGAACTCGGCGAAGATCGTGTCGTACGGCCGCCCGAGGTTGTGCGCCAGCACGTTCAGGCGACCGCGGTGGGCCATCCCGATCACCACCTCGCGGGCGCCGCGGCTGGCGGCGAGCTGGATGATCTCGTCGAGCATCGGCACCGTCATGTCGAGCCCCTCGATCGAGAACTGCTTCTGGCCCAGGTAGGCCTTGTGCATGAAGCGCTCGAGCGCGTCGACCTCGGTCAGCCGCTTGAGCAGCGCCTTCTGCTCATCGGTCCGCAGCGGCTTGCGGAAGGCTCCATTCTCGATCGCCTCGCGCAGCCACAGGCGCTGACGATGCGAGGCGATGTGCTCGATCTCGTAGGCGATCGGGCCGCAGTAGGTCTCGCGCAAGTGCGGGAGCGCGTCGGCGAGGGTCGCGCCGGGGACGTACATGCGCAGAATCCGGGCGGGGATCCTTGCCATCAGCTCGGGGGTCAGGCCGAGCGGCACCGGGTCTAGCGCGGGGTCGCTCTCGGGCTCGCGGCCGAGCGGGTCGAGGTGGGCGGCGAGGTGGCCGTGGGTGCGGTGCGCCTTGAGCAGCGAGGTCGCCGCCTGCACCGCCTGGAGCAGCTCCTCGGAGGGCTCGCCGGTCGGTGAGGCCGGCGCGGCGGACGGGGCCGGCGCGGCGGCGGCGGCCGCGGCGGCCGGGGCCGGGGGCGGCGGGAGCCCGGGGAGCGCCACGCCGAGGTCGGCGAACACCGCCTCGTAGAACCCGCCCTCGCCCTGCAACAGCGCCTCGACGCGCTGGAGGAAGCGGCCCGACTCGGCGCCCTGGATGATCCGGTGGTCGTAGGTCGAGGTCATCGTCATGACCTTCTCGGCGCCGATCATCGCGCCGATGCTCCCGAGCCCGACCGGGTAGGCGATCGAGCCGGTGGCGACGATCGTGCCCTGGCCGACCATCAGCCGCGGAACCGACGCGGTCGTGCCGATCCCGCCCGGGTTGGTCAGAGAGAGGTTGGCCCCGGAGAGGTCGTCGGCGCTCAGCGTGTTGGTGCGGGCCTTGTCGACGAGCGCGTTGTAGGCGTCGAGGAACTGGGCGAAGCTCTTGCGGCCGGCGTCCCGGATCACCGGCACCATCAGCGTCCGCGAGCCGTCCTTCTTCTCGACGTCGACGGCCAGACCGAGGTTGGCGGCGCCGTCGTCGATCCGGTGCGGCTTCGCGTCGAGCTCGGCGAAGTGGTGGGTCATCACCGGCATCTCCTCCGTGGCCACCTTGGCGATCGCGTAGGCGATCAGATGGGTGAAGGAGACCTTCCTGGCGCCCTCCTTGAGCTGCTTGCGGCGGGCGTCCAGCGTGGTCACGGTGATCGTGCGAAACGAGGTCGCCGTGGGGATCGTCCGGCTCTGGTCCATGTAGCGGGCCAGCGCGGCGCCGCTGCCCTTGATCAGCTGCGCTCCGGCGGGCTTCTGCGCGGGAGCGGCGGTTGGCACGGGTGCGGCGGCCGGCACGGGGGGGGCGGTGGGCCCGGGTGGGGCGGTCGCCGAGGCGCTGCCGTTGGCGGCGGCGAACACGTCGGCCTTGGTGATCCGTCCGCCACGGGCGCTGCCCTGGAGGCCGCCGAGGTCGACGCCCTCGACGGCGGCGATGCGCCGGGCGACCGGCGAGGCGTTGGCCGCGCCGCTGCCGGCCGCGGCGCTGCCGTTCGACGCCGAGGCGGGAGCGGGCGAAGGGGAGCCGGACCGAGCGTCGCCCGCGGTCGGCGCCGCGGAGGCGCCCGCGCCGACGCTCACGCTGATTCGGCCGATCACCTGGCCGACGGTGACCGTCTCGCCCTCCTCGGCGAGGATCTCGGTGATCGTGCCGGCGGCCGGGGCGGGCAGCTCCATGTCGACCTTGTCGGTCGAGATCTCGACCACCGTGTCGCCGTCCCTGACCTCGTCGCCGAGCTTCACCGACCACTCCAGGATCGTGCCCTCGGTCACCGACTCGCCGCCCGTAGGCGTGACGATGTCGACCGTCTGGCCGGTCGCCGCGGCCGGTGCGGTCGCCGCGGCCGGTGCGGTCGCCGCGGCCGCCGCGGTCGCCGCGGTCTCCGCGGCCGGTGCAGCGGCAGCGGGCTCGAGCGCCGGGGACGGCGCCTCGACGGGCTCCGCGGGCTCGGCGGGCTCGGGCCACCGCGCCTCGACGGTTTCGGCGGTCCCTGCGGTCCCTGCGGCGGCAGGCGGATCGGCGGCCGGTGCGGCGGCGCCGTTGCCCGAGCCGTTGGTGTCGATCTCGGCCAGCAGCGCGCCCACCGAAACGGTGTCGCCCTCGGCGGCGTGGATCTTGACCAGCGTGCCGCTGGCCGGCGAGGGCACCTCGGCGTCGACCTTGTCGGTCGAGATCTCGACGATCGTCTCGTCGGCCGAGACGGTGTCGCCCTCCCGCTTGTGCCATTCGAGCACGGTGCCCTCGGAGACCGAGTCGCCCATCGCGGGCATCTTCAGCTGCACGGTTCCGGTCTCCACGGCCATGTTCGGGTCAACTGTAACGCGTGGCGGAGGGCACAGATGGATCCGCGCCCCCGCGGGCGCGGCGCTCGGCGAGGACGAAGCCGATGCTCCCGGCGAACGGGCCGAGGCCACCTAGCACGGCCACCGTGGCGGCCAGCCAGAAGGGGATGATCCGCCAGCGGGCGGCGGCGATGCAGGCCAGCGACATGCCGATCCACAGGCACCCGTGGGCGAGGCCGAGGATGAACGTCGCGGGCTCCGGGTTGCCCAGCGCAAACGCGCACGCGAGCAGTGACACGTAGATCGCCGAGTGCGTGAACGACACCGCCTCGAGCCGGCGGAACGTGACGGCCCGCAGCCCCCGCGGCGGCCCGGAGCGGGCGGCCGGGCTCAACGACCCGGCGTGACCAGCGCCGCCAGCAGCCGCAGCGGCTCATGCGCCTCGGACGGCCACTGCGCCACGTCCGCGGGCCACCACGCGTACGCCTCGTGCTCCTCGTCGGGCACGACGGCGGCGCCGTCCGGGAGCCACGCCTGGCCGACCAGCATCGCCGACCCGGTCGGAAGCTGGATCAGCGCCTCGAGCTGGAGCCGTTCGGCTCGCACCGACCACTCCTCCTCGAGCTCGCGGTGCATTGTCTGCGCCGGGTTCTCGTCGACCTCCACCGCGCCCGCCGCGCCGAGCGCCCAGCGGCCGGCCCACGAAGCCAGCCACGCGGCACGGCGCCCGGCCAGCCAGCGGCCGTCGGAGGCCCGGACGACGCAGCTCGATGAGATCCCCACGGCGTTCTGCGGCAGCAGGCGCAGCGCCCAGCGTGTCGGCTGCAGCTCGAGCCGGAGCCGGTCGCCGTCGAGCCCCCAGTCGACCAGCCCGGCGGCGAGCCCGTCGTGGCTCGGCGAGCCCCGCTCGCGCAGCCCCTCGAGCAGCGCGTCGGCGCCGGCCACGGCATCGGGCCCGGGCTCGAACGGCTCGCGGCGCCAGGCGACCTCCAGCTGCTCGGGATCCCACGGCCCCCGGGCCAGTATCGCTCGCTGCCTCGCCACGGAGCTGAGCGTATCGACGCCCGCCGGCGCCCGGCCCCGTCAGGCGTCGAGCGCCGCGAGCACCCCGGCGGCCGCCGGGGCCATCGCGGGCGGGATCCGGGCCAGCAGCTCGCGCCACGCCGGGCGCAGCGCGATCGCCGCGCGCACGTCGCGCAGGGCAGCGTCGAGATCGCCGACTTGCGCGGCGCCGAGGCCGGCCCAGAACAGCAGCTCGTGGCTGCCGGGCGCGAGCTCCGCGGCCCGGCGGTACAGCGCCGCCGCCTCGTCGTGGCGCCCGAGCCCGCTCAGCTCATCGGCGCGGCCGGCCAACCGGTAGGCGTCGGCAAGCCCGAGCAGCCGGCGCAGCTCGACCAGCGGCTCGTCGTGATCCTCGACGCGGAGCGAGACCACCGTCTGCCACGCCTCGCCGGCCGCCGGCACGACCAGCAGCGCGCCCGACTGCCGCCCGCGGATGTCGCCGCCGGCCGTCTCGCCCGCCTCGAGCGCGGCCAGCAGCCGCCACGCCAGCGGCCCGTCGGCGGCGCCGAAGGCGACCAGCATCGACGGCCACACCTCGGGTCCGGCCATCATGTTGGCCTGGCAGCCGACGGCGTCGCCGGCGGCGTGCCCGGCGAACGGGATGCAGTCGGCGCCGGTGTGCGCGGCGAGGCGCCCGCGCGCGTCGAGGATCGCCACCTGGCGGGTCTCGGCAGCCGGATCCTCGGTGCGCAGGCGCGCCAGCGCCGTGTTCGGATCGACGCCCGCGGCCAGCATCTCGAGGCCGCGCGGACCGTAGCCGACCTCGACGTTGGCCTGTGTGGCCACCGCGCCGACGCCCGCGCGCGCCCACGGGACAATCGGGCCGACCGAGAACCAGTGCGACTGGACGGCGACGCCCAGCTCGCCCGTCCCGGGGTCGCGGGCCACGATCGAGTACGTGCCGTGGCGCCCCCGGCGCACCCCCGCGGCCGGCCGGCGGTCAGGCATCGAGGCTCCAGATCTCGACGGCGAGGCCCATCGGCGGATTGTGCACGTGGCCGCACAGCGCCATCCCCAGCTTCGCCGCCACGCGCTGGGAGCGGCGGTTCTCCGGGTGGATGATCGAGATCAGGCCGGGCAGGCCGAGCGCGCCGAGCGCGTGGTCGCGGGCGGCAGCGGCCGCCTCGACGGCCAGCCCCTGCCCCCACGCCGGTCGCGCCAGTCGCCAGCCGATCTCGACCCGGTGGGCCACCGCGGGGAGGAAGCTCGGATGGGCCAGCCCGACGAAGCCGAGGCACGGGGCCACGGGCTCCCGGCGCTCGAGCGCCCATAGACCAAAGCCGTGGGTGCGCCAGTGAGCCTCGAAACGCTCGACATACGGCCCGGTCGACGGGTTCAGGTAGCGCCGGACCTGGGGGTGGGCGCTCAGCGCCGCGATCGCCGGCTCGTCCTCAGCGCGCCAGCGGCGCAGGCGCAGCCGTGGCGTCAGCAGCTCATCCGCCGCCGCCGGGCGAGGGGGGCGCCGCGTCTCGGGCATCGGAGTGAGTGTGCCGGATCCGCTTGACTGCGCGCCGTGGAGGAGATCGCGATCCTCGGTCCGGGCGGCGTCGGCGGGTTCCTCGCCGCCGCGCTGGCCGACGCCGGCGAGCCCGTCACCGTGATCGCCCGCGAGGCCACCGCGGCGGCGATCGCCGAGCGCGGCATCGAGCTGCGCAGCGTTCGGCTCGGGGAGCTCACCGCGCGCCCACGGGCCGTCGCGGCGCTCGACCGGCCGGTGCCGACGCTGATCGTGGCCACCAAGGCGGTTGGGCTCGAGGCCGCGCTGGCTCGCGTCACCGCGGCGCCGGAGCTGGTCGTGCCGCTGCTCAACGGGCTCGACCACATGGCAATCCTGCGCGAGCATTTCGGCCCCGAGCGCGTCGCCGCCGGGACGATCCGGATCGAGGCCGACCGCCCCGAGCCCGCCCGGATCGTGCAGACCAGCCCGTTCCTGCGCGTCGACCTGGCCGCCGACCACCCCGCCCCGCGGGCGCGGCTAGACGGTCTCGCGGCCCGGCTCGAGCGCGCCGGGGTGCCGGCGCGGATCGAATCGAGCGAGGCGCAGACGCTGTGGCAGAAGCTCGTGCGCTTGAACGCGCTCGCCTGCACGACGTCGGTCTCGGGCCGGCGGATCGGCTTCATCCGCCGCGATCCGACGTGGCGGGCGCGGCTGGTGGCCTGCATCGAGGAGGCCGCGGCGGTCGCCGCCGCCGACGGAGCGAGCGTCGATCCGGCCAACACGATCGGTGAGCTCGAGGACGCCCACGCCGAGCTCGGCTCCTCGATGCAGCGGGACCTGGCCGCCCGGCGCGAGCCCGAGCTCGACGCGATCCCCGGGTCCGTGCTCCGCGCGGCCGCCCGCCACGGCCTGCGGTGCCCGACGATCGCCGCGCTGGCGGGCGAGATCGCGCAGCGCGCCGGCCTGCCCGCGCCGGGTTGACGGGAGTGCACCGGCGTGCCCGCGCCGGGCTGACGGCAGCGCCGGCCGCCGGACCGCGCTCAGCGCCGCGGACCGACCGCCCTCAGAACGGCGGGCGCAACGGCGGCGGCGCACCCGGGGCGTAGAGCGGGCGGGCGATCTCCAGCTCGCGCTCGTCGCTCGCCACCGCCTCGACGACCTCCTCCTCGGCCTCCTCGAGCTCGGCATCGTGGTCGCCGTCGCACAGCACGCGGAAGGTGCCGGTGGCGCCGCCGTCGGCCTGCAGCACGATCCCGGGGAGGATCTCCTCGCCCGCCTCGAGGCCGAGCCGCTCGATGTCGAAGTTCGCCATCCCCACCCCCCAGCTGTGGTGATCGGGATTCGCGCGGTCGTGGGCGGCGACACCCTCGGCGAGGGCCCGGAGCAGGGCGCCGATCTTGGTCGAGTCGGCCACCGGTCAGGCGCTCCGCTCGATGATCTTGGTCGAGTCGGCCACCGGTCAGGCGCTCCGCTCGATGATCTCGATCCGGTAGCCGTCCGGGTCGCGGACGAAGCACAGCCGCGACCCGCCGTCGCGGATCGAGTACGGCGGGCGCTCAGGCTCGATCCCCCGCGCGGCGAGGCGCTCGAGCGTGCCGTCGAGGTCGCCGGTGGTGATCGCGATGTGGCCGTATCCGGTGCCGATCTCGTACGGCTCGGCCTGGCCGTGGTTGTACGTCAGCTCAAGGCGCGGGTTCTCGCCGTCCTCGGGCAGGCCCATGAACACGTTGGTGGCCTCGTCGCGAATCGGGATCCGCCCCTTCTCCTCAAACCCCAGCGCGCGGTAGAAGTCGACCGAGCGATCGATCTCGAGGATCCGGTAACAGGTGTGGATCAGGCTCATCGGTCGCCCACAGCCTACCCCGATAGGCTGGCGGGCATGATCATCGAGCGCTCGATGAGCGACGGCTTCCTGACCAACACGTACCTGGTCGCCGACGAGCTCGGCTCGCATGCCGTGCTGATCGACGCCGGGGGCCCGATGGAGCCGCTGCTGGCACTGCTCGACCGAATGCGCTTCGAGCTCACCCACGTGCTGCTGACCCACCACCACCACGACCACGTCTTGGCGCTCGACGAGGTGCTGGCCCGCCGCCCCGGCACGCCGGTGCTGATCCACGAGCTCGAACGCGAGCGGGTCCCGCAGGCCACCGCGACGATGGCCGAGGGGCAGACGATCCACTGCGGCGCCCTGGAGATCGAGCCGCTCCACACCCCCGGGCACACGGCGGGGATGCTGTCGCTGCTGATCCGCTCCGGCGAGGGCGGCGACGTGTTCACCGGCGACACCCTGTTCAAGGGCTCGGTCGGCGGCGTCCGGGCACCCGGCGCCACCGGTTACGCCGACCTCAGGCACTCGGTGATGGACAAGCTGCTGAAGCTGGAGCCGGAGACGCGCGTGCACCCGGGCCACACCGACCCGACGACGGTGGCCGACGAGCTCGAGCACAACCGCTTCGTGCGGATCTGGCGCGGCCTCGACCCCGAGGGCTCGCAGCCGTGCACGGCGCTCGGCGAGCCGGCGACGCTGATCCTGCTCGGCGACGACTACGACGGCGGCCACAAGGCGTGGGTTCGCTGGCCCGACGGCTCGGACGACATCGTCCCGGGCTCCCAGATCGAGGTGTGATCGGCGGGCGGGCGCCGGGCGCCGGCCGGATACCATTGAGTGGGCAGTGGCGAAGGACAAGATCCCCACCTCCCGCGTGGGGCGAACCGCGAAGATCGGGGGCCTGGCCGCAGGGCAGGCGATTCGTCAGGCGGGCACCCGCGCGGCCAACGTAGCCCGTTCCGAGGAGGGTCGCCGGGTCGCGCTCGAGCGGCGCCACATCGAGGCGGCCGAGCAGATCGTCGCCGCCCTGGGCACGATGAAGGGCGCCGCGATGAAGGTCGGGCAGGTGATGTCGTTCCTCGACGTCGGCCTCGTGCCCGAGGAGTACCGCGAGGAGTTCCAACGCAAGCTCGCCGCGCTGCGCGACGCCGCGCCGACCGTGACCTTCAAGGACATGCGCAAGGTGATCGAGGAGGGGCTCGAGGAGCCGATCGGCCGGCTCTTCGAGGAATTCGACGAGCAGCCGATCGCCGCCGCCTCCATCGGCCAGGTGTATCGCGCGCGGCTGCTCGACGGCCGCCGAGTCGCGGTCAAGGTCCAGTACCCCGGCGTCGCCCAGGCGGTCCGCGCCGACATGCAGAACCTGGGATTGATCCTGCGCCTGGCCAAGCGGATCGCCCCGGGGATGGATCCCAAGGCGATCGGGGCCGAGATCCGCGACCGGATCGAGGAGGAGCTCGACTATGAGCTCGAGGCCCAGAACCAGCGCGCGCTGGCGCGGATCTTCCGCGGCCATCCGTTCATCTTCGTCCCCGGCGTCGTCACCTCGCTGTCCCGCGAGCGCGTACTGGTCACCGAGTTCGTCGAGGGGGTCGGGTTCGAGGAGCTCAAGGGCCACCCCCACGAGGAGCGCGACCGAGTCGGCGAGATCCTGTTCCGCTTCTACTTCGGCTGCCTGTACCGCCACGGCCAGTTCTCCGGCGACCCCCACCCCGGCAACTCGATGCTGCTCGCCGACGGCCGGGTCGCGTTCTTCGACTTTGGGCTGTTCAAGCGGATGCCCGGGGGGGCGGTCGAGCTGGAGATGGCGACGCTGCGGGCCGTGGTCGAGGGCGACACCGAGACGATCATGCGACTCGGCACGGAGGCCGGCGTGTTCCCCGAGCCCGAGCGCTTCAAGCCCGAGCGCGTGCTCGCGCACTTCCGCGCCGCCACCTCCTGGTACACCGAGGACGAGTACATCGAGGTCACGCCCGAGTGGGCCACCCAGGTCCTGATCGACATGAGCGACCCGCGCTCGGAGTACTTCGGCCAGATGCGCCACGAGTCGGCCCCTCCCGACCACATCTTCGGCCGCCGGATGGAGGTGCTGACGTTCGCGGTGATCGCCCAGATCCACGCGCGAGGCAACTTTCACCGGATCGCCCGTGAGTGGCTCTACGGCGACCCGCCCGCCACCGAGCTCGGCCGCCAGGAGGCCGAGTTCTACGCCGGCGCCACCGCGTAGTCGCAGCACCGGACGCCGGGCAGCGCGGCTCAGACGCGCTGGATCTGCATCAGGCTGGTCGTCCCGGGGCGGCCGCTCGGCAGCCCCGCGGTGATCCCGACCCGCTGGCCGGCCTTGACCCAACCGAGCTCGACGACGCGCCGCGCCGCGTCGGCGATCAGCTCCTCGGTGATCTCATGGCGGCGGATCGAGCCGGCCCGGACGCCCCACATCAGGCTGCACCGGCGGACCGTCTCCTTGCCCGGCGACAGCGCGTAGATCGGCACCGACGGGCGGTGAGCCGAGATCAGGCGGACCGAGCGACCCGACAGCGTCGGGATCACCAGCGCGGCCAGGTGCAGGTCGCGCGCGGCGGCGCAGGCGCTGTAGGCGACGGTGTAGGCGGGGTCGCGGGCATCGCGGCGCACGCGCTCCTCGATCCAGCGTTCGTAGGGGAGGCCGCGCTCGGTCCGCTCGGCGATCGAGGCCATCATCGCCACTGCCTCGACCGGATACTGGCCGATCGCCGTCTCCTGGGAGAGCATCACGGCGTCGGTGCCGTCGAGGATCGCGTTGGCCACGTCGCTCGCCTCGGCGCGGGTGGGACGCGAGGAGGCGACCATCGAGTCGAGCATCTGGGTCGCCGTGATCGACGGGCGGGCGAGCTGCCCGGCGACCCGCAGCAGCTGCTTCTGCACCATCGGCACGTCCTCGATCGGCAGCTCGATCCCGAGATCCCCGCGCGCCACCATCACGCAGTCGGCGGCGCGGATGATCTCCTCGGCCGCGTCGACGGCCTGCGGCTTCTCGATCTTCGCCACCAGCGGCAGCCGCGTGTGGCGGCGGACGCTCTCGACGTCCTCGGCCGTGCGCACGAACGACAGCGCCACCAAGTCGACGCCGATCGACTCGCCGAAGCGGAGCATGTCGAGGTCCTCCTCGGGGACGGCGGCCAGCCCGCGCGTCGACCCGGGGATGTTGAGCCCCTGCCGACTGGCCACCGAGCCGCCGATCTCGACCTGGGTCTCGATCTCCCCGTCGCCCGAGCGGACGGTCGTGACCCGCAGCCGGATCGCGCCGTCGGCCAGGTAGACGACGTCGTCGGGGTCGACGGCGCCGGCCAGCCCGGGCCAGGACACCGACATCCGCCGCTCGTCGCCCTCGGCGCTCGAGCCGCACTGCAGCATCAGGTGCTCGCCCGGCTTGAGCTCGACGCGGCCGTCCTTGAGCGGGCCGACGCGGAGCTTCGGTCCCGGCAGGTCCTGAAGCACCGCCACGTGGCGCCCCGCCGCGGCCGCCGCTGCACGGATCCGCTCAGCGTTCTCGGCGTGCAGCGGCAGGTCGCCGTGGGAGAAGTTGAGCCGCGCGACATCGAGGCCGGCCTCGACCATCCGCACCAGCACCTCGGGCTCGCGCGAGGCGGGTCCGATGGTGGCGACGATCTTCGTGCGGCGCATCAGAGCGGCAACTTAGCGACTCGGCATCGGCGACAGGTTGGAAAATGTGTCGGCGCCGGTAAACACCAGACTCGCGCGCCGGCGTGAGCCGCTGCACCACTCCCAGAGCAGCCCGCGCGTAGGCGTCGGGATCGATCACGGCGCCTCGAGCTCGGGGAAGTTGGCCGCGACATGCTCGCGCAGGGCGTCGCGGACGAAGCTCCGCTCGGCGGCGTCGGCCACGCGGTAGCGGGCCAGCAGCTCCTGCTGGCGCTCGGTCCGCACCCCGGCGATCGTCCACGCCACCGCCAGGCGTTCGAACAACAACTCGGTCGCGCGCTGCCAGGCGTCCTCGCGGTTCAGGCCGCCCTGCAGCGTGGCCGCGTACTCCCGGCGCGCGGCCGGGCCGAGAGAGCCCCGCAGCGTCAGCGCGTTGCCGCACTCGTCGCGGTAGTCGCCGGTCGGCGCCGTGAGCTTCTCCGGCTTCTCACGCCGGCGGCTGCGGCGGCCCATCAGCCCGCGCTCCGGGGCCGGGTCACGGCAGCGCCGTGGCGGCCCGCTCGAGCTGGGCGCCGACGTCGCCGGTGACTGGCTCGGCGTGGCCGGCCCACGCCACCGAGGGCTCGAGCTCGGCCAGCTTGGCGATCGAGCGCCGCGCCTCGCGCGTGTCGGCGTTGAAGGCCGGGTGCGCGACCCGCGCCGCCCCCTTGATCGTCGTCTGGGGATCAAGCGTGTAGAAGCAGTCCGAGACCAGCGCGATCCCGTCGGAGTCGCGGATCAGCCCGATCAGCCCCGGCGCGTGGCCCGGGAGCTCGACGACGCGGAAGCCGGCCACCTCGTCGCCCTCGGCGAGGGTGCCGGCGACCTCGAGCGCGCCGCCGTCCCACGCGGGCAGCAGCTTGCCGAACACGACCCGGCTGGGCGGGGCGAGCTTGGAGAGGTCCCAGTAGCTGCGCAACGGGCTCGGCGACAGCGCCGCATCGACCTCGCGCTCGTGGCAGTACACCGGCGCCCCGAGGCCGGGGGCGCTCCCGCGATGGTCGCAGTCGACGTGGCCGAGCACGATCCGCCGGGCCCCGCCCAGGCCGGCCGCCGCCATCGCCACCGCGTGGGTCATCGCCGCGATCCCGGCGTCGAAAACGGTGACGCCGCCCTCGTCCTCGATCAGGTAGACGTTCATCAGCTTCACCGGGAAACCGCCGCGCTGCAGCCACACGCCCTCGGCGATCAGCTCGGGGGGCTCGGCCCCGTGCAGGCGAGCCTTGACGCGGGTGCCGAAGTTGGCCACCCGCGTCAGCCGCGCCTGGGCCGGCGAGCCGGCCGGCGGGATCAAGCCGAGCTGCCGGGCCACCGCGCCGCTGTCGAGGTAGGCGTCGTTGTGGACGATCTGCCCGTCCTCGACCCGCAGTACGTCGCAGCCCTCGATCTCGATCCGCGCGCCGTTGGGCTCGAAGCCCTCGAACGTGGCCGGCCCGGCGAACGTCCCCCGCGCCCGCCAGCGCACGGCGGTGCGGTCGCGGTAGCCGGTGAGCTCGACGATCTCGATCTCGCAGTCGGGGAAGGCGGCAAACAGGTCGGTGAAGTGCTCCCGCACGCCGCCGGGCGCGACCAGGTCCCGCCGGCCGACCAGGCGCTCAATCGCCCCGGGCGCCCACAGCGCGGTGGCGGCGTCGAGGTCGTGCGCGCCGAGCGCGGCGAAGTAGCGCTCGGCGATGTCCGACGTCGACGCCATCCTCGGCGGCGCAGTCTACGGGGTATTCGGCGGCGAATCCCCGGCGAGAGATCGCCAGGGCGATTCTAGGGGATTCGCCGGCGCCCGGCGCCATCCCTGGCGAGAAATCGCCGGGGCGATTTTCGGGGCGGGCACAGGCACACCGCCAAGCAATATCGTTGCCGAGCCGATGGACCGAGAGAGGCGCGGCATCAGCCGAAAGCGCGAGCTCGGGCGCGGAGAGCGGGTGGTCCCCGGGCTGTGGCGCCTGCGGCTGCCGCTGCCGTGGCCGGGGATCATTGCGACGCGTGGGCGATCGCCGCCGGCTCCGGGATCGTGCTCGTCGACACCGGCATGCACCAGCCGGGCTCGCTGATCCGCGAGCGGGCCGACTGCGAGCGCTCGAGCTGGCGCTCGGGCAGGTCAATCTGGGCCTCGAGCACGTCCGCCTGATCGCCTGCACCCACGCCCAGGCGGTGGTTGCCGAGCCCGACGACGACGCCGAGCGCTGGCGGGTGGCGGGAGGCCGGTGACCGACCGATCCCGGTGCGGGCACTGGCGTCCGCGGCGCGAGGCTCGCAAGCGGGTGGAGCAGCGGGTGGAGCGAGCGGGTGGAGCAAGCGGGTGGAGCAAGCGGGTGGAGCAAGCGGGTGGAGCAGGCGGGTGGAGCAGGCGGGTGGAGCAGGCGGGTGGAGCAGCCGGGATTCGCCGCGGGAATGGCGACAACCCCCGGGTCCGCTCGGGGGGGGTCGGAGTCATTGGCCCCGCTATCGGTGGGCCGAGGTGCACACCCCGGCGCGGAGCAGGCGGGTCGTCGAGGTTTCCCCCTCCGATGCCGCGGGTGCCGGAACGACACCGCCCCGTCCGATGCCGCGGGTGCCGGAACGACACCGCCCCGTCCGATGCCGCGGGTGGCCGGACGACACCGCCCCGTCCGATGCCGCGGGTGGCCGGAACGACACCGCCCCGTCCGATGCCGCGGGTGGCCGGAACGACACCGCCCCGTCCGATGCCGCGGGTGGCCGGAACGGCACCGCCCTTCCGATGCCGCGGGTGGCCGGAACCGGCAACGCTCCGGTTGCCCCGTGACCGCCGGGCGCCACGCCCGTCGCCTCGCCGACGCCGGCGGAGAACCTTGACACGCCTGTGTCAAGGTAGCTAGGATCCCCCGCCAATGCGGATCGACGAGATCATCGCGACCAGCGAAGAGCCGGTGTTCTCGTTCGAGTTCTTTCCGCCCAAGAGCGACGAGGGCGAGCGCAACCTGCGCGCCGCGCTGGAGGCGCTGCGCCCGCTCCAGCCGGCGTTCGCGTCGGTGACCTACGGGGCCGGCGGTTCGACCCGCGACCGGACGCTCGAGATCGTCCGCTGGCTCAAACAGGAGCTGGGGATCGAGGCGATGGCCCACCTGACCTGCGTTGGGTCGAGCCGCGACGACCTGCGGGCCACGCTGGACCGCACGGTGAGGGCGGGGATCGAGAACATCCTCGCCCTGCGCGGCGACCCGCCGCGCGGCGAGGCGCGATGGACGCCCCACCCGGACGGGTTCCACTACTCGACCGAGCTGGCCGGGCTGATCTCCGAGGCGTATCCCGGGCTGGCGGTCGGTGCCGCGTGCTTCCCCGAGATCCACCCTGAGGCGGTCGACGCCGCCAGCGACCTGCGTTTCCTGCGGGCCAAGGTCGACCGCGGCGCGGCATTCCTGATCACGCAGCTGTTCTTCGACAACCAGCTGTACTTCCGCTTCGTCGAGGAGGCCCGCGCAGCCGGCATCGAGGTCCCGATCCTGCCCGGGATCATGCCGATCACCAACGCCGCGCAGATCAAGACGATCACCGGGATGTGCGGGGCGACGCTCCCCGTAGCGCTGCTCGAGCAGCTCGAGCTGCGGGCCGAGGATCCCGACGCGGTGCTGCAGCTGGGGGTCTCCTACGCGACGCTGCAGTGCGCCGAGCTGCTGGCCCGCGGCGCTCCCGGGATCCACTTCTACACGCTCAACCGCTCCTCGGCGACGCGTGCGATCCTGTCGGCGCTGAAGCTGCTGCGGCCGTGGGCCGGCCGCTTGGCGCTCGGCGCCGACGCCGGCGCTGAGCACTGATTCGATCGAATCAGTGCCTGGGGACCCGGGATCTTGGGACCTGGATCTCGGGGCTGGGGATCTGGGGGCCCGGGATCTGGGGGCCCGGGATCTGGGGGCCCGGGATCTGGGGGCCCGGGATCTGGGGGCCCGGGATCTGGGGGCCCGGGATCTGGGGGCTCGGGTCAGCGCGGCCCGGACGTCTCGCCAACGATCTCGAGCCCCTGGGCGACCATCGGCCGCCCGGCGAGCTCGTAGCGGACGTCGACCTCGTCGTTGCGCTTGTAGGTGCCGATCCCGATCGAGCCGATGATCCAGGCGCCGGCGCCGAGCCGCTCCCGCACCAGCTCACGCTCGAACACCAGCTCCCCGTGCGACACGCGGTAGTCGACGCCGAGCTCCTGGCGGACGCCGTTGAGGTAGACCTCGAACGGCGAGCGGACGTCCGCGGGCAGACGCACGCGCCGCCCGCTGACCGCCTCGGGGCGCCGGCGCGGACTCACGCCGGCTCCCCGGGCAGCACCGACAGCACCGCGGAGTCACGGCGGGCGCCGCCGCGACGCTCGGCGCGGTACCCGCGGAGCACGCCCTCGCGCTGGAAGCCCGCCGCCCGCGCCGCTCCCAGCAGCGCCTGGTCGCCGGGGTCGCCCAGCAGCTCGATGCGGGCCAGGTCGGTCACCGCGAACAGCCAGCCGGCGGTCAGCCGCAGCGCCGCCGACCCGTAGCCGCGCCGCCGCGCCGCCGGCGCGACCCACACCAGCAGTTCGCCCCGCAGGTTGTCCCAGTCGACGCGCTGGAGCACGACCTGGCCGAGGCAGACGTCGGCCCCGGCCTCGGTGATCGTCAGCTCGAGCCGGCGCCCCGCCTCGCGCTCGGCCGGCGCGAGCTCGTCGGCGCGGCCGAGCTCCGCGCCGCTCGGCGCCCGCCACAGGCCGAGGCGGCGATGTAGCTCGCCGTCGTCCTGGTGGGCGATGAGGATCTCCGGGATGTCGCGCTCGGCGCTGAGGCGCAGCGATACGCGCGCGTCACCGAGCCGAACGCGGGGTGGGGGGATCGCCGGCATCGTCGGGGCTGGACCGTACCCTGTCACGCCGTGCCCGGCATCGACTACCGCCTGCGCCGTTCCGAGCGCGCCCGGCGCGTGCGGGTGACCGTCGACCCCGCCCGCGGGGTCGAGGTCGTGCTGCCGGCGCGGAGCTTTCGCCGCGGCGTCGCGCCGGCCGAGCGGGAGGCTGCGGCGGCCGTGGCCGAGCTGCGGCCGTGGATCGAGCGGCGGCTCGCCGAGCTCGACCGCCAGCGGGCGGTGGTGACGGCCCGGGGCGGCACCGTGCCGCTGCTCGGCCGCGCGCTGTCGCTGATCCCCGAGCCCGGGCGCACGCGGGTCACCCGCCGGGGCGACGTGCTGCTGGTGCCGGCCGGGGCCGAGCAGGAGCCCGCAATCGAGCGCTGGTATCGCCGCGCCGCGCGGGGCGAGATCGCCGCGCGGCTCGATCGCGCCTGCGCGCAGGCCGGGAGCGCGTACTCGCGGCTGACCATCCGCGGCCAGCGCACCCGGTGGGCGAGCTGCTCGCGGGCGGGGGCGATGAGCTTCAACTGGCGGCTGCTGCTGGCTCCCGAGCCGGTGCTCGAGTACGTCGTCTGGCACGAAGTCTGTCACCTGGAGGTGATGGACCACTCGCCCCGCTTCTGGGCGCTCCTGGCCTCGCACTATCCCGAGTACGGCGAGTACCAGCGGTGGCTGCGCCGCCACGGCTCAACCCTGGTCCTGTAGCGCCCGGCGCAGCGCGCGGTACGCGTTCTCCCCCCTGTGCTGGGCGACGACCTGCCGGCGCAGGCGGCCGAGATACGCCTCGGTCGAGCCGTCGCCGCGGACGTCGAGGCCCGCCCGCACCCGCGGCAGCACTCGCTCGGGACCGGCCAGCTCGACCCGCGCCGTCACCTGCTGGACGGGCTCGAAGCGCTTGAAGCGCGCGTTGACGACGCGGCCCGACGCCTGCCGCGCCGCCACCCGGGCCTCGGTCTCGGCGGCTTGCAGGGCGGCGCTCAGCTCCTCGTAGCGCGAGCGCTCGACCCGCGGGCCGGCGCGGACGGTGAGCTTCCACGGCACGCGCGGATCATCTCAGGCGGCGAAGGCGGGCCGCGGGGGCGAGCGCGAACTCGACCCGTCGAACGGACCGTGGCGGATCCACCGGGTCCTGCCGGGCGCGACCGCGACGATCGGCGCCGGCCCGCCCGGCGGCGTGACCACGAGCTCACGGCCGCCGCGCAGGCGTAACGAACGCGTGTTCGGATTGTAGGACGCCCGCGGTCAGGCGCCTGGGGGATCCGTCACAGCCATCCGGGGCTCACCGCTCGGAGATCGGCACGTAGTCGAGCTCGCGCCCCCCGGTGTAGATCTGGCGCGGGCGCGAGATCTTTTGCTCGGTGTCCTGGATCATCTCCAACCACTGCGCGATCCAGCCGCTGGTGCGGCCGATCGCGAACAGCACCGGGAACATCTCGACCGGCATCCCCAGCGCCTCGTAGATCAGCCCGGAGTAGAAGTCGACGTTCGGGTACAGCTTGCGCTGGATGAAGTAGTCGTCCTCCAGCGCGATCTTCTCGAGCTCGGTGGCGATGTCGAGCAGCGGGTTCTTGCCCGTCACCTCGAACACCTCCTCGCAGGCCTGCTTGATGATCCGCGCGCGAGGGTCGAAGTTCTTGTAGACGCGGTGGCCGAAGCCCATCAGACGCTCGTTGCCATCCTTCACGCCCTTGATGAAGTCGGGGATGTTGTCCTTGGACTCGATCCGACGGAGCATCCGCAGCACGGCCTCGTTGGCGCCGCCGTGGAGCGGGCCGTACAGCGCGGCGACGCCCGCCGCAACGGCCGAGTAGGGGTCGACCTGGGAGGAGCCGACGCTCCGCACGGCACTCGTCGAGCAGTTCTGCTCGTGGTCGGCGTGGAGGATGAACAGCACGTCGAGGGCGTGCTCGAGCCGCGGGTCCGGCTCGTAGCGCAGCTCGGTCATCCGGTAGATCATCGAGAGGAAGTTGCCCGGATAGGTGAGGTCGTTATCGGGATACACGTAGGGCATCCCGCGGTTGTGGCGATAGGCAAAGGCGGCCAGCGTCGGCATCTTGGCCAGCAGCCGGATCGTCTGGATGTAGCGGTTCTCGGGATCCTTGATCGCGCTGGCCTCCGGGTAGAAGGTCGACAAAGCGCCGGTCGAGGCGAGCAGCATCCCCATCGGGTGGGCGTCGTAGCGGAAGCCCTGCATGAACTCCTTGACGTTCTCGTGCACGAACGTGTGGATCGTGATGTCATGCGTCCATTCGTCGAGCTGCGGCTGAGTCGGCAGCTCGCCGTGGACCAGCAGGTAGGCCACCTCGAGGTAGCTCGACTTCTCCGCGAGCTGCTCGATCGGGTAGCCGCGGTACTCGAGGATGCCCTTGTCGCCGTCGATGAAGGTGATCGCCGAGCGGCACGAGGCGGTCGCCATGTACGCCGGGTCGTAGGTCATCAACCCGAAGTCGTCGTCGTCGGTCTTGATCTTGCGCAGCTCGGTGGCCCGAATCGTGTTGTCCTCGATCGGAATCTCGTAGGAGCGGCCGGTGCGGTTGTCGACGACGGTCAGCGTGTCGGCCGGCCCCGTAACGTCGGCGCCGCCCGGAGCTGTGGTTTCGGTGGTCATCGCACTCCTATCCGCGGTTGCCGTGGTCGGCCCGAGGCCGAGTCAGGTGGCTGATCAGGGCTCTCGCCCTGACTCTATTACCACGATCACCCCCGGGAACGAATCCCGGGGTCGGGGGCCCCGACTAGCTGGCTAGTCGAACGTGGAGGTGTGGACGGCCATCGCCATCGCGAGCACCATCAGCACGAAGGTGATCCCCATCACCGCGCGGGCACCCCCGCCGTTACCGGGGAACACGGGGCGCGAGAGGCCGAGCCCGGCGAGCACCACGGCCCACACCGCGAGGCCCCCGCCGGCGATGTAGAACGGCACCTTGGAGACGGTCGCGACGAGCAGCAGCGAGCTCATGGGGCGCCACCCTACCCGATCTCGGCGCCGGTTTGGCGCGTCCTCGCCGGCCCCCCCTCGTAGCGGCTCTCGGTGGCCGCGCGCTGACCCTGGTAGTGGCTGCCGAGCTCCGGACTGCCGTACGGCCGCCGGGCCGGCCGGTCGAGCGTCATGAACGACAGCTGGGCGATCGGCAGTCCCGGATACAGCTTGATCGGGATCCGGGTGAGGTTGTTCAGCTCGAGCGTCAGCGTGCCCCGCCAGCCGGGGTCGCAGAAGCCGGCGGTGGCGTGGACGATCAGCCCCAGCCGGCCCAAGCTCGATTTTCCCTCGATCCGCGCCACGATGTCGTCGGGCAGCTCGACCCACTCGAGCGTCCGGCCGAGGCAGAACTCGCCGGGGTGGATCACGAACGACTCCTCGGAGCCGGCGACGGTCACCTCCTCGGTCAGGTTCTCGGGCGGCCGGCGCAGGTCGATCGCCGAAGCCCGGTGATTGTGGAAGACGCGAAAGGAGTCGCCGAGGCGCAGGTCGACGCTAGCCGGCTGGACCATCTCCGGGTCCCACGGGTCGATCCGGATGCGGCCCTCCTGGACAAGCCGCAGGATCGTGCCGTCGGAGAGCACGGAGATCGGAGCCGCCATGCCCGGAAGTCTGTCAGCGCCGGCGGATCACTGCGCGCCCGTTCTCAGTGGCCGACGCTGCGGGCCTTGGCGCGCACGGTGCGTACCCGCGCGGGCGGCCGCGGCGACGGATCGCCGTGGGGGCCGCGGCGCGGGGTGCGCGGGAACGGCCGGCGGGGATGGCGGTCGTGGGGCGGGCGCTTGACCCCGCCATCGCCGTCCTCGGAGGAGGACGGGGCCTCGGGCTCCTGCTTGATCGCCCACCAGACGATGTAGATCAGCGCCGCCAGCGGGATCTTCAGGGCCAGCATGATCCACAGGAATCCCCAGGTCACCGGCGATCCTCCGCGGAGCGACGTGTCTGCGTGCCGAGCGCCACGGGCGGGAATCTACCCATTCGGGCCGCCGCCAACAAGCCGCTGCGTCAGCCGCGCAGGGCGACGGGGCGATCGGTGAAGGAGGTTAGGCGCCAGAGCTCGGCGACCCGCTCGGAGATCTCCTCGGCGCGGAGGCGGGACACGCGCTCGGTGCCGAACTCCTGCACGTTGAACGAGGCCAGCGCGGTGCCGTAGGCCATCGCCCGACGCAGCAGCTCGTGGCGCAGCGGCTCGCCCGGGTGAGCGGCGATGTAGCCGACGAAGCCGCCGGCGAAGCTGTCGCCGGCGCCGGTCGGGTCGACGACGTCCTCCAGGGGGTAGGCCGGCAGCCCGAAGAAGCCCTCCTCGGTCAGCAGCGCGGCGCCGTACTCGCCCTGCTTGGCGACGACCACGCGCGGGCCCCAGGCGAAGATCCGCCGGGCGGCGCGGACGAGGTTCGGCTCCTCGGTCAGCTGGCGCAGCTCGGCGTCGTTGAGGATCAGGCAGTCGACCTCGGAAATCGCCGCCACCAGCGAGTCGCGAGCCGTCTCGATCCACAGGTTCATCGAGTCCAGCGCGACGAACCGGGGGTCGCGGCACTGGGCCCGGACCTGGCGCTGAAGGTCGGGCTGGATGTTGGCCAGGAACACCACCTCGGCCGCTCGAGAGCGCTCGGAGAGCTTCGGCTCGAAGTCGGCGAACACGCCCAGCTGGGTGTCGAGCGTCTCGCGCTCGTTGAGGTCCCAGCCGTAGACGCCCTTCCAGAAGAACGTCCGGCCGCCCGCCACGTGCTCGATGTCCCCGGTGTGGACGCCGCGCGCTTCGAGCACGGCCAGCTCGGCCGCCCCGAAGTCGTCGCCCACCGGGCCGACGACGCGCACCTCGTCGAAGAACGAGGCGGCCAGTGCGAAGTGCACGGCCGAGCCGCCGAACATCCGCTCGCGCTCACCGAACGGGGTCCTGACGGCGTCGTAGGCGATCGATCCGACCACGGAGACGGACATGGGACGGGCAGCGTAGCGGCGCGGCCGCTCAGGGGACGCCCGGCGCCCCGCGGACGCGCTCGCCCCGCGGGTCGTACAGGGGCTCGGCGACGACCTCGCCCCCCACCCAGCGGCCGAAGATGTCGACCTCGACGCGGGCGCCATCCGGGACCTCCGCCGGCAGGTAGGCGTACGCGATCGAGCGTTCGACGGTGTAGCCGTAGCCGCCGCTGGTCACGCGGCCGGCCAGCTCGCCGTCGGCGCGCACCGGCTCGTTGCCGAGCGCCACCGACAGCGGATCCTCGAGCACCAGGCAGCGCAGGCGCCGCTGCGGCTCGCGGCGCAGCGCGTCGGCGCCCAGGAACGCCTTGTCCTCACGCACGCAGAAGCCGAGGCCGGCCTCGTAGGGCGTGTCGTCCGGGGTGATGTCGGCCGCCCACACGCGATAGCCCTTCTCCAGGCGCAGCGAGTCGATCGCGCGGTACCCGCCGGCCACCAGGCCGTGCTCGGCGCCGGCCTCCCACAGCGTCCGCCACAGCCCGGCGCCGTACTCGCTGGGGCAGTACAGCTCCCAGCCGAGCTCGCCGACGAAGGTCACCCGCAGCGCCCTGACCGGCACGTCGCCGACGGCCAGCGAGCGCATCCGCATGTAGCCGAAGTCGAGGCTGTCGGCGGTCAGCGGCGCCAGAACCGCATGCGCGCGCGGGCCCCACAGCGCGAAGCACGCCCAGCGCGAGGTGACGTCGTCGAGCCGCACCGAGCCGTCGCCGGGCAGGTGACGGCGGATCCACGACATGTCGTGGTTGCCGAAGGCGGTGCCGGTGACGATCCCGAAGCTCTGCTCGGCCAGCCGGGTGACGGTGAAATCGCACTCGATCCCGCCGCGGCGGTTGAGCATCTGCGTGTAGGTGATCGCGCCGACCTCGCGGGCCACGTGGTTGTCGCACAGCCGCTCGAGCAGCTCCGCGGCGGCCGGCCCGGAGACCTCGAACTTGGCGAACGAGGACTCGTCGAACAGCGCCGCGGCCTCACGCGCGGCGCGATGCTCGGCGCCGATCGCGGGCGAGAAGTGCATCCCCGCCCACCCGCGCGGGCGCAGGCCCGGATCGCCGGCGGCCTCGTTGGCGACGTACCAGTTGACCCGCTCCCAGCCCGACTTCTCGCCCAACGCGGCCCCGTGGCCGACGTGCCAGGCGTAGGCGCTCGAGGTGCGCAGCGGGCGCCCGGCGCGACGCTCGTGGCCGGGGTAGCGGATGTCGTAGTAGGTCTCGTACACCTCGCGCGCGCGCTTCAGCGTGTAGCGCGGCGAGCGGTAGTGCGCGCCGAAGCGGCGGACGTCCATCGCCCAGGCGTCGCGAGGAGGCTCGCCGTCGAGGATCCACTCGGCCATCAGCCGGCCCATGCCGCCGGCGCCGGCCAGCCCGTGGGCGCAGAAGCCGGCGGCCACGTAGAGCCCGCGGACGTCGGTCTCACCGAGGCAGAACTCGTTGTCGGGCGTGAACGCCTCGGGGCCGTTGATCAGCCGCGTGACCCGGACGTCGCTCATCGCCGGCACCCGGCGCGCCGAGTTCTCCGCGATCTCCTCGAAGCGCGGCCAGTCCTCCTCGAGCAGCCGGCCGTTGAAGTCAGCCGGGATCCGGTCGAGCTGATGCGCATCGAGCGCCCACGGCGCGCTGTGGCGCTCGTAGCCGCCCATGATCAGGCCGGCGCCCTCCTCGCGGAAGTAGATCAGCAGGTCGGGGTCGCGCAGCGTGGGGAGATGGACCATGTCCGCGCCCGTCCTGCGCTCACGGAACGGCTGCGTGACCAGGTACTCATGGGCGAACGGGACCACCGGGATCCGCACCCCGGCCATCCGGCCCAGCTCCGCCGCGAAGATCCCGCCGGCATTGACGACGACGTCTGCCTCGAGGTCGCCCCACTCGGTCCTCACCCCACACACGCGACCCCCGGCCACGTCGATCCCGGTGACGCGGGTGTGGGTGTAGATCCGCCCGCCCCCGTCGCGCGCGCCCTCGGCCAGCGCGTAGGTGAGCAGCGACGGATCGAGGTAGCCGTCGGTGGCCAGATAGGACGCGCAGCGGACGCCGTCGGGCGCCATCAGCGGGAACAGCTCGCCGGCCTCACGGGCCGAGATCAGCTCCAGCGGCAGCCCGAACGTCCGCGCCCAGGCGATCTGGCGGAGCACCTCCTGCTCGCGGTCCGGGGTGGCGGCCAAGCGGATCCCCCCGCACTCGACCCACCCGCAGTCGAGTCGCCGGTAGAGCTCGACCGAGTCCATCATCATCCGGGTCAGCGACAAGCTCGAGCGCAGCTGGCCGACCAGCCCGGCGGAGTGGAAGGTCGACCCGCTGGTCAGCTCGTCGCGTTCGAGCAGGACCACGTCGCGCTCGCCGAGCTGGGCCAGGTGATAGGCGATCGACGTTCCGCCGACGCCGCCGCCGACGATCACCACCCGCGCGCGCGGGGGCAGCTCACGCGGCCGCGGCATCGAGCCAGCCCTCCAGTCGCGGGTCGGCGGCGGTCGCCGCCAGCCGCTCGAAGTGCCGGCGCGCGTAAGCGGCGAAGTCGTAGTCGAGCTCGGAGACGACGCCCTGGATCACGCCCCAGGCGGCCTCGCGGGCGTCGGACATGATCCGCATCAGCCGCAGCGCCGCGGTGCGCGCTGGTGTCGGGGGGGCGTCGAAGTAGGCGGCGAGTAGGCGCGCCTCGGCCGGCTCGTCGAACTCGTTGTTGACGGCCAGGTTGCCGAGATCGAACAGGCGATGGCCCATGCCGGCGTACTCCCAGTCGACGATCAGGACGCCATCGGGCGTGGCGAGCAGGTTGCCGCCGAGCAGGTCGTCGTGGCACGGGACGGGCTCGCTCAGGGGCAGCGCCGCGGCGATCCGCCCGGCCAGCCTGCGCGTGGGCGCGTACGCGGCCGGGAGGTCGGCGCCGCGGTCGCGGACGACGCGGGCGTAGCGGTCGAGCAGGTCGGGGACCCAGAAGCGGACCGGGAGCTGCAGACCGCTGTCGTGGAAGGCGCGCAGCGCGCGGGCGACCGGGGCGGGATCGGCGCGCAGCCGATCAGGATCGAGCGGCCCGGCGCCGGCGAACACCGTGACCAGGCCCTCCGGGTCGGCGGCGGCGACCTCGGGGGCGATCCCCAGCCGCGCCGCCATCCGGCTCGCGGCCAGCTCGGCGGCGCGGTCGATCCCCAGCAGCGCCGTATCCGTGCCGGGCAGGCGTACGACGTACTCGCGCTCGCCGAGGCGGACGCGAAAGTTGCGATTGGTGATGCCGCCGTCGAGCGCCCGCGGCGGGGCGACCGCCGGCCCGAGGCTCGGCGCGAGGCGGGCCAGGATCGCTCCGAGCTCGGCCATGGCGGGAAACCTACCGCTTATGGCCTGCTTCCTATACCTTCAAAGACCGACTGCGTCCGACCGACCGGAGGAGGGCCTGGGGTGGAGCTGGATCAGCTGAGGGCGAGCGTCGAGGCCGGGGAGCTCGACACCGTGCTCCTGGCCCTGACCGACATGCAGGGCAGGCTCCAGGGCAAGCGGATGACCGCGCGGCACTTCCTCGACGAGGTCGCCGAGCACCACTCCGAGGGCTGCAACTACCTGCTCGCCGTGGACGTCGAGATGGACCCGGTGGAGGGCTACGAGATGGCCTCCTGGGAGCGCGGCTACGGGGACTTCACGCTGCGCCCCGACCTCGCGACGCTGCGCCGCGTCCCCTGGCAGGACGGGACCGCGATGTGCCTGGCCGATCTCGCCTGGGCCGACGGGCGCGACGTCGCGGCCTCGCCGCGCCAGGTGCTGCGCGCCCAGCTCGCGCGGCTGGCCGAGCGCGGGTGGTCCAGCAACGCCTCGACCGAGCTCGAGTTCCTGGTCTTCCGGAACTCCTATGAGGCGGCGTGGCGCCAGGGCTACACCGGGCTCGAGCCGGCCAACCTCTACAACGTCGACTACTCGCTGCTCGGCACCGCCCGCGTCGAGCCGCTAATCCGGGCGATCCGCAACGCGATGGCCGGCGCGGGGATGGCGGTGGAGAGCTCCAAGGGCGAGTGCAACCTCGGCCAGCACGAGATCAACTTCCGCTACGGCGACGCGCTGCGCTGCGCCGACGAGCACTCGATCTACAAGAACGGGGCCAAGGAGATCGCCGCCGCGCAGGGGATGTCGATCAGCTTCATGGCCAAGTTCAACCAGCGCGAGGGCAGTTCGTGCCACATCCACTTCTCGCTCGCGGACGGCGACGGCGCGCCGCTGTTCGACCGCGACCGCACCAGCTTCGAGTCGTTCCTGGCCGGGCAGCTGTCCTGCCTGCGCGAGCTGACGCTGCTGCTGGCGCCGAACGTCAACTCCTACAAGCGCTACGCCGCCGGCAGCTTCGCCCCAACCACCGTCGCGTGGGCCGAGGACAACCGCACCTGCGCGCTGCGGGTCGTCGGCCACGGCGCCGCGCTGCGGTTCGAGAACCGCGCCGGCGGCTCGGACCTCAACCCGTACCTGGCGTTGGCCGCGATCATCGCCGCGGGGCTGCACGGCGTCGAGCGGGGGCTCGAGCTCGAGCCGGCGTTCGTCGGCAACGCGTACCTGGCCACCGGTAAGCCGCGGTTGCCCACGACGCTGCGCGAGGCGCGCGAGCTGTTCCACGCGAGCGAGATGGCGCGAGCCGCGTTCGGGGACGAGGTCGTCGAGCACTACTCGCACGCCGCCGGCGTCGAGCTCCAGGCGTTCGAGGCCGCGGTCACCGACTGGGAGCGCCGGCGCGGCTTCGAGAGGCTGTGAGATAGGCGTGCGGGCTTCGCCGTCCGCGCTCGAGTCGGTCGCCTCGCTGGAGACGATCTTCGCCCCCGTGCAGTCGCTGACCGCATTCGAGGAAACGGTCGACCGGCTCGGTACGGCGATCCGGCTCGGGCTGCTCCCGCCGGGGATCCGGCTCCCGGCCGAGCGCGAGCTGTGCGCGAAGCTGGGGATCGCCCGCTCGACGCTCCGCCAGGCCCTGGTGGCGCTCGGCCAGAGCGGTCACCTGCACGCCACCCGCGGGCGCGGCGGGGGTACGTTCGTGGCCGACCCGCAGCCGCCGGCGACGCCGCCCTCGCACGCGCTGCTGGCGGCGTGGCGCGACACCTGCGACGAACGGCTGGCGGTCGAGGTGGGGGTCGCCATGCTGGCCGCCGAACGTGCCCAGCCGGCGGCGCTCGACGACCTCGACGCGCTGGTGATCGCCCTCGACGGGATGCTCGCGGAGTTCGCCGCCTACCGCCAGGCCGACGTCCGCCTGCACGTCGGGCTGGCCGAGGCGACCGGCAGCCCACGGCTGGTCACGGCGATGACCGAGACACAGGGGGCGATGACCGGGCTGATCACGATGATCGCCCACCCGCCCGAGGTGCTCGACTCGGCCAACCGCCAGCATCGCCGGCTGCTGGCGGCGATCCGCCGGCGCGACGGGGCGACGGCGGCGCGGGAGATGGCCGAGCACCTGCGGGGAACCGAGCACGTGCTGGCTGGCTTGCTCCCTGCGGTTTGATCGGCTTCGATCGCGCTGCGCGCAAGCCCGCCGGCATTGGGGTTGCCTCTCTCGCAGCCGCCTCGAGGCGCGAACGGTAGCCACCCCCGGCGGGGGATCCTGCCCTTGACAGCGCCGCCCGGACCAGAGATGGTTTCCTGCGATAAGGACGGACCATCAGACCTTTATCTGAGGAGCGCCCATGGCGACCGGTGAGCAGACCCTGTCCCGCGACGAGCAGCGGCTGGCAGAGCTGGGCTACGTGCAGGAGCTGAAGCGCGGCTGGAGCAGCTTCTCCAACTTCGCCATCTCGTTCTCGATCATCTCGGTGCTGGCCGGCTGCTTCACCAGCTACGGCCAGGCGTTCAACAACGGCGGCCCGGTGGCGATCTCGATCGGCTGGCCGGTGATCAGCCTGCTGATCCTGTGCGTGGCGTTCTCGATGTCCGAGCTGGCGTCGGCGTTCCCCACCGCGGGCGGGATCTACTACTGGGCCTCGAAGCTCGGCGGCGCCGGCTGGGGCTGGTTCACCGGATGGTTCAACCTGGTCGGCCTGGTGGCGGTCGTCGCCTCCGTCGACTACGCCGCGGCGAACTTCCTGCAGGCGCTGCTCGGCCTGTTCAACGTCGACTTCGTGTTCAACTTCACGTCCACCAACGTGCACTACAACGCGCACGTGGTGTTCGCGCTGTTCGCGCTGATCCTGCTCCTGCACGGGCTGCTCAACGTGTTCTCGGGCCATCTGGTGTCGATCTTCAACGGCGTCTCGGTGTGGTGGCACGTCGTGGGGGTGGCGGTGATCGTGGCCGTGCTGATCTTCGGTCCCAGCCACCACGCGAGCTTCTCCTATGTGTTCGGCCACCGCTCGTACGGCATCGGCGGCTTCAGCCACGGCATGTACTGGTTCTGGGTGCTGCCGCTCGGCTTCCTGCTGACCATGTACACGATCACCGGCTACGACGCCTCGGCCCACGTCTCCGAGGAGACCCACGGGGCGGACGAGTCGGCGCCCAGGGGCGTGTGGCGGTCGGTGTTCTACTCGGCCGTGATCGGCTGGATCCTGCTGCTGGCGCTGACCTTCGCCGTTCAGCAGAAGGATGTCAGCAAGATCTCGACCGCGGGCTTCCCGGCGCTGGCGATCCTCTCGAGCGCGCTCAGCGCGACGGCGGCCAAGGCGGTGGTGCTGATCTCGACGATCGGCCAGCTGTTCTGCGGGATGGCGTGCGTGACCAGCGCCAGCCGGATGACCTTCGCGTTCTCCCGCGACGGCGCGATCCCCGGCCACAAACTGTGGCGGCGCCTCGGCGCCAACGGGACTCCCAGCTACGCGGTGCTGTTCGTGTGCCTGATGGCGCTGGTGATCACGATCCCGGCGTACTTCCCCAACGGCGTCGGCTACCCGGTGGCGTTCTTCGCCGTCACCTCGATCGCGGTGATCGGCCTGTACATCGCCTACACGATCCCAGTGTTCCTGCGCTGGCGGATGGGCGACCACTTCCGGCCGGGCCCGTGGACGCTCGGGTCCAAGTACCGGTGGGTGAACCCGATCGCGTTCATCTGGGTCGGGCTGTGCGTGATCATCTTCTGCCTGCCGACCAGCCAGGCCGGCGTGTTCTTCAAGCACGGCTTTAGCTGGAGCGCGGTCAACTACGCGCCGCTGGTGACGATCGGGGTGATCGGCATCGTCACCATCTGGTACCTGGTGTCGGCGCGCCGGACGTTCAAGGGGCCGATCCGCACGGTCCGGTTCGCCGCCGACTCGGCCGAGGCGGTGGGCACCGCCCCGCCGGGTCCCTGAGGCGGGCGTGGACGGCACCCTCGCCGTGATCGAGCCCGCCACCGAGGCGGTGCTCCAGGAGGTCCCGCGGGCCGGCGTGGCCGACGTCGACGCCGCGGTCGCGCGAGCGCGTGAGGCGTATCCGGCCTGGCGGGCGATCACGCCGGCCGAGCGGGCCGCCCACCTGCGCGCGCTGGGCGACGCGCTGGCCGCCGCGCACGAGCCGCTGGCGGTGCTCGAGGCCCGCAACGCCGGCAAGCCGATCGGCGACGCCCGTGGCGAGATCGCGATGGTGATCGACGTCTTCCGCTACTACGCCGGTGCCCCGGAGCGGCTGCTCGGTGAGACGATCCCGGTGTCCGGCGGTCAGGCGTTCACGGTGCGCGAGCCGCTCGGCGTGGTCGGGCTGATCGTGCCGTGGAACTTCCCGCTGACGATCGCGGCGTGGAAGCTCGGCCCGGCGCTGGCGGCGGGCAACACGGTGGTGCTGAAGCCCGCCGAGCTGACGCCGTTGAGCGCGCTGCGGTTCGCGGCGATCGCCGCCGAGGCGGGGATCCCCGACGGCGTCGTCAACGTCGTCGCCGGACCGGGCGCGAGCTGCGGCCGGCGGCTCGTCGAGCACCCCGACGTGGCCAAGATCGCCTTCACCGGCTCGACGGAGGTGGGACGCGCGATCGCCGCCGGCGCGGCGAGGACGATCAAGCGGGTGACGCTCGAGCTGGGCGGTAAGTCACCGAACATCGTGTTCGCCGACGCCGACCTGGCGGCGGCCGCAGCGGCGGCCCCCGCGGCCGTGTTCGGCAACGCCGGCCAGGACTGCTGCGCGCGCTCGCGGATCCTCGTGCAGGCCAGCGCTCTCGACGATTTCATGGCCGCGCTCGAACCCGCGGTCACGGCGATCGCCGTCGGCGACCCGCTCGACCCGGCGACCGAGATGGGGCCGCTGATCTCGTCCTCGCAGCGCTCGAGCGTGGCCTCGTTCCTGGAGGACGAGGGCGCCCCGGTGGCGTTCCGCGGCCGCGCCCCCGACGGCCCCGGGTACTGGTTCGCGCCTACCGTGCTGTGCCCCGTGGACCCGGGGGCCCGCCCCGCGCGCGAGGAGATCTTCGGACCGATCGCCGCGGTAATCCCGTTCGTCGACGAGGCCGAGGCGGTGCGGCTGGCCAACGACACCGAGTACGGGCTGGCGGGGTCGATCTGGACCCGGGACGGGGCGCGGGCGCTGCGCGTCGCGCGGGCGCTCGAGGCGGGGGCGCTGTCGATCAACTCCAACACCTCGGTGCGCGTGGCGACGCCGTTCGGCGGCTTCAAGCAATCGGGCTACGGGCGCGAGTTGGGACCGAACGCGCTCGATGCCTACACCGAGGTCAAGTCGATCTTCTTCTCGACCGCGTAGCACAGGGAGGCAGGTATGAGGCTGGAAGGCAAGGTCTGCGTGATCACCGGCGCGGCGGGGGGCATCGGCACTGCGACGGCGGCCGTGTTCGCGCGCGAGGGCGCGCGCGTGGTCGGCGTCGACCTGCTCGATCACGGCATCGGAGAGCTGTCACTGCGGGCCGACCTGACCGACGAGCCGAGCGTCGCCGAGCTGTACACGCGCGTGGCCGACGAGCTCGGCGGGGTCGACGTGCTGTTCAACAACGCGGGGATCTCCCCCACCGACGACGCGTCCGTGCTCGACACCGCGCTCGAGGCGTGGGAGCGAGTCCAGGCGGCCAACCTGCGCAGCGTGTTCCTGTGCTGCAAACACGGGATCCCGCACCTGCTGGCGCGCGGCCGCGGGTCGGTGATCAACACGGCCTCGTTCGTGGCGGTGATGGGCGCCGCGACCTCGCAGATCTCCTACACCGCCTCCAAGGGCGGGGTGCTGGCGCTGAGCCGCGAGCTCGGGGTCGAGTTCGCCCGCCGCGGCGTCCGCGTCAACGCGCTGTGCCCGGGCCCGGTCGACACGCCGCTGCTGCGCGAGCTCTACGCCAAGGACCCCGACCAAGCGGCGCGACGGCTCGTCCACGTACCGATCGGACGCTTCGGCCGTGCCGAGGAGATCGCCAACGCGGCGCTGTTCCTCGCCAGCGACGAGTCGAGCTTCGTCACCGCCACGGGGATGCTCGTCGACGGCGGCATCAGCGGCGCGTACACGACGCCGATGTGATCGCGACACCCGACCGTCGGATAGGTTCCGTCAGGGGTCAACGCGACGGAGGGAGCAGGCATGGCCGGCCCGGTGATCGACGCGGCGACCCGCGCCGGCAGCGTCGAGGGACCGAACTTCTCGTTCAGCGACCCGTCGGCCGGCAAGCTCGCCGCCACCCGCGCCGCGCTGGCCGACGCGCGCCGGCGCGACCGACGACGCCGCGGCGGCGATCGGCTGCACGGTCACCGGCGTGAAGTCGGTCGCGCTCGATCCGCAGAGCCCGGTGGTGTTCGCGGGCACGCCGGGGGCGACCTCGGCTCCGGGCCAGCCGAGCACGCCGACGACGGTCCACCCCGGCGCCGAACAGGTCGACGCCCAGGCTAAGGTCGTGTACACGATCGCGCCCGCCTAGTGATCCGTCCACTAGCCGGCGCTCAGGCGGTGGGCTCGTACTTGAACGAGATCCCCAGTCGGACGCGGTAGTTGACGACGCCGCCGTCCTGGATCGTCAGATCCTGGCGGATGACTTCGGCCACGCGTAGGTCGCGCACGGTGCTGGCGGCCGTCTCCACGGCCACCCGCGCCGCGGCCTCCCACGACTCGCTGCTGACCCCGACGACCTCGGTGACGCGATAGACGCTGTCCATGCCGACCTCCTTTGTGAACGGGAACGCTGGCGCCGAGTCTTTCAGGCCCCCGGCGCCCAGCGCGGATTTTCTCTACGACCCGGGCGCTACACGCCCCAGGTCTCGGCCCGGGCCCGCTGCGGCAGCGACGGCTCGACCCGCAGCAGCCGTGCGCCTGATGCCCGGGGGCGCGCTCCTCGCGCCAGCGCACGACGATCAGCAGCTCTCCCGGCGAAAAGGTTTGTACGACAAACTATTCGCGGAAGCCACCGTCGATGGCTAGAATCTGGTGTCGATGAGCGAGGAGCTCCCCGGGCCCCCGGTCGTTCACCCGGCGCTGGCCCGCCACACCGGGTTCCTGCTCAGCCGCCTGGGGATCGTCGCGCAGCGCAGCTTCGCCGCGCGGCTCGAGACGGTCGAGCTCACGCCGCGGATGTGGGGGGCGCTCAACGTGCTCGACGCCGAGGGCGAGAGCACCCAGCACCAGCTCGGCCGCTGCGCCGGCATCGACCCGAGTTCGATGGTCGGCACGATCGACGGGCTCGAGGCGCGCGGCCTGGTCGAGCGCCGGCGACATCCGACCGATCGCCGCGCCCACGCGCTCCACCTCACGCCGCACGGCCGGCGCACGCTGAGCGCCGCGCGCGAGCTGGCCCGCAGCGCCCAGCAGGATCTCCTCGCCCCGCTCGACGGCCCCGAGCGCGAGCTGCTGCATGCGCTGCTGCTGCGTCTCGCCCACGCCGGGGCCCCCGGTGAGCCTCCAGCCGGTACTTATCAGGGCGCCAGGAAGGGTGAACGTGACGTTTCACACCAAACCGACGCGCCGCGGTGCGTACCCTGAGGCGATGGGGGGATCACTGACGATTCTCGGCGCGGGGGGATGGTTTCCCGCTCACGGACGGCAGACCGCGTGTGCCCTGTTCCGGCACGGCGAAGCCGCGATCATGATCGACGCGGGGACGGGGGTCGGGCGACTCGTCGAGCGACCCGAGCTGCTCGACGGCGTGCGCCGGCTCGACATCGTGCTCACGCACTTCCACCTCGACCACGTCGCCGGGCTCGCCTACCTGCCCGGCTTCCGCGTCTGCGAGGAGACGACGGTGTGGGGGCCGGGCCAGCTCCTCTACGACCGCCCGACGCGCGCGCTCCTGGGCACCGTCTCGCACGAGCCGTTCCATCCCGTGCCGCTCGAGAAGCAGGCGATCGACGTGCGCGACTTGCCCGCGGGCGAGGTCGAGCTGGCCGGCGTCCGCATGCGCACCCGGCGCCAGACCCTGCACTCCGCGCCGACCCTGGGGCTGCGCTTCGACGACGAGCTTGCGTGGGTCACCGACACGGCCTACGACGAGGGCGCGGCGGCGTTCGCCGCCGGCTGCCGGATACTCGCTCACGAGGCGTGGTATCCGAGCGCGCGGCCGCGCAACCCGGACATCCACTCCTCCGCACTCGAGGCCGCCCGCGTCGCCCGCGACGGCGAGGTCGAGCGGCTGATGCTAATTCACCTGCCGCCGTTCACCGCCGAGGTCGAGCCGCTCCTCGCCGAGGCGCAAACGACGATGCCGTTCGCCGAGGTCGCGGTCGAGGCGAGCGAGCTGGTCCCGCTGGCGGGCTGAGCCCGCGCACAGGCCGGCGCTCAGACAGCCACGGCGGGCGACTCCGGCGTAGCGGGCCGGGGCCGGTGCCGGGGCACGAGCGCCAGCGCGCTGCCGACCGCCAGCAGCGTCCAGCTGACCGGATCCTCGAGGAAGTCGGCGTACAGCAGCGTGTGGAAGACGAGCGCGATGAAGGCGGCGGCGATCGTGGCGCGCAGCGGGTCCTCGCGGGCCCGGCGGAGCAGCATCGCGAAGGCAGCCACGATCAGCGCCGCGTACACGGCCAGGCCGATCACCCCCTGCTCGGCGGCGATCGTGATCGGGATCGTGTGCGAGGCCGACAGCCGGCTCGCGCCTCGCTGATGCTGGTGGTCGTACTCGGTCACGAACGATCCCGAGCCATAGCCCCAGCCGGGGCGGTCGCCGAACATCGCGATCCCGCCGCTGACCAGGTTGGCGCGGCCGCTCGAGGCGCCGTTCAGCCCCTGGTTGAGGCCGAAGGTCTTCGGCGAGACGGCCAGCGCGACGGCTCCGACCGCGAGCACCACGGCCGCGGTGGCGAGCACCGGCCACAGCTTCCAGCGCAGTGCGGCGAGCACCCCGAGGCCGACGAGCAGCGCGCCGAGGCTCGATCGCGACAGCGTCAGCACGAGGCCGCCCCACAGCACCGCCAGCACCACCGTCGCGGCGATCTGCCGCCGCCGGTCACCCGCGTGCAGGAGGACCGCGGCGAGCAGGATCATCACCAGCGCCAGGAAGCGGCCGAAGATGTCGGGGTCGAAGAACACCGAGTTGACCGTGAAGTAGGTGTGAAAGTCGTTGGCCGCGATCAGCTTGGTGTTGAGGCTGAGCAGCAGGTGCTTGGTCGCGTACTCGACAAACCCGATGCACGCGAACGCGACGGCCAGGCCGACCAGCACCCGTAGGCAGCGGACGACGAGCCCGCGGTTCCAGCTCAGCCCGCGGAGCAGCGCGAACAGCAGCGCGAACGGGACGTAGAAGAACACCATCTGCTGGAGCGCCTGCTCGAAGTCGGCCGAGTACACGGCCTGGATTCCGTAGAGCACGACGGACGCGGCGAGCAGCCGCTCGACCCACCCCGGAGCGGCCCGCGGCGGCACTGCCCGCTCGCTGCGCAGCACCGGCACCGTCACCGCCAGCGTCCCGGCGGCGATCACCAGGTACAGGGGCACGAGCAGGTTCGAGGTGGTGGCGCCGGACTGGATCGGGACCCGGAAGGGGAGGGCGAGCACGGCCAGCGGACCGAGCAGCCACAGCCGCGGGGCGAGCAGCCGCGCCGCGCCGGTGACCGCCGCGAGCGCCACCGCGCCGCCCAGCAGCGCCACCAGCGGATGGCGGTGGACGACGTGCAGCTGCGGGGAGCTCCAGATGTCGGCCAGCAGCAGCACCGGGGCCAGCATCAGCGATCCGAGCATCGACCAGGCGCGGCGCCGGCCGTCGGTGAGCAGCAGCACGGCGGCCGCCAGCAGCGCCACGACGACCGCGCCGAGCTTCGGGAACGGGCCGTTGAGCAAGGCGAACGCGGTCACGCGGGCGAAGGGTAGAGAACGGGACACGATCCTCTACGCTGGCGCGATGTCGGACTTCAAGGCAGCCCTGCTGTGCGGGTTGGTGGCGGTGGGGCTGTCGGCGTGTGCCAGCACGAGCAAGCCGCCCGCCGCGCCGAGTCGGCCCGGCGCCACGAGCCCCGGCCTGGCCGCGAGCGCCGGCCTGGCCAACGTGCACGGCAGGATCGACGACCCGCGGCTCAAGCACTACGCGTGCCTGAAGGACGACCACCTGCCGGTCCGCGAGCCGGGACCGACGCAGATCCAGGTCGGCGCTCCCGGCGTCGGCCCGCTGCTGTCGTTCCTGGCCACTCCGGGCATGGCCCAGAGCGCCCAGATCGCCGGCCAGTCGCAGGGGGCCGAGGTGATCGGCAGCGCGCTGCTCTACCCCAACGAGGGCTCGGATGCCGAGCTGAAGCGCGTCGAGGCCTGCGCGGCCGTCGGCGTCAAGGGCTGAGCGGCTCCGGGACGCGGCGCTCTACAATGCCGCGTCGTGCCTGCGCGGCGCGCGGGCCCACGTGCCCGCGCCATCTCGGTGGCCCCAGCGCGGCACCACTCCCTTCAGAAACCGTGTCCGTTCCGACCGCAGAGCTGAGCGCAACCCGGCCGAGCGCCCGCAGCGGCGCCGGCACCGCCGCGTGGCGGCCGTGGCTGCACGGGGGCCGGCTGCTGATCGTGCTCGTCACGGGCGCGCTGGTGCTGTCGATCCTGTCGCTGCTGATCCCCTCGACGCCGAGCTACGACCCGTGGGCGTGGCTCGTGTGGGGGCGGGAGATCATCCACCTCGATCTGCACACCGCCGGCGGCCCGAGCTGGAAGCCGCTGCCGATGATCTTCACCACGGTGTCGGCCCTGTTCGGCCGCGCCCAGCCCGACCTGTGGCTGGTGGTAGCACGGACCGGCACGCTGATGTCCGCGGCGCTGTCGTTCAAGCTCGCCTTCCGGCTGACCCGCAGCCTGGCCGCGGACCCCGGCGCGCGGACGGGGACGAGCCGGGCCGTCGCGCTGATCGCCCCGGTCCTCGCCGGCGTGCTCGCCGCCGGGAGCCTCGTCAACTCCCCCGGCTTCGTGTCCAACGGCGCCCTCGGCTACTCCGAGGGGGTCGCGGTGGCGCTGATGCTGGGCGCCGTGGACCGGATCCTCGACGGCCGCCACCGGCAGGCGTTCGTGCTCGGGCTGTTCGTCGCGCTCGACCGTCCGGAGACGTGGATCGTGTGGGGCGCCTACGGGTTGTGGCTTGCGTGGCGCGACCCGGGCGCGCGGCGGCTCGTGATCGGGCTGTTCGTGCTCAACCTGGCGCTGTGGTTCGGCCCCGACGGGTTCAGCGGTGTGACGCGCGCCCAGCATCCGCGGTCCAACAGCGCCGCCTTCACCAGCTGTCCCCTGTGCACGGTGTTGCGCAAGCAGGCGTGGCCGATGGTGCTCAACCGAATCAAGATCCCGGCGATCATCGCGATCGTGGTGGCCCTCGGCGCGCTGTGGCGCAGCCGCGAGCTCTGGCGGCGCTCCGCGCTCGAGGCGCGGGGGGCCGGACTCGGCTGGCTGGCGGCGATCGGAGCGTTCGGCTACCTGTGGTGGTTCGGGATCGCGCTCGAGACGCAGGTGGGCGGATTCTCCGGCAACAGCCGCTACCTCGCCTTCGGTGTCGCCCCGGTGGGAATCGCCGGCGGGATCGCCTGGGGCTGGTTCGCCTCGGCCTATGGCGGGTGGCTCGGTCGCGCCGGCGCCGCCGCCGCCGCGCTGCGCCGCCTCGGCTCGCCGCGCGTCGCCGGGCCCGGCGGCGCGCTCGTCGCCGTCGCGCTGTTCCTCGCCGTGCCGCCGTGGATCACCGACAACGTGATCGACCTGCAGCGCACGCACCGCGCGCTCGTCTACCAAGCCCACCTGCGCGAGGACCTGAGCGCGCTCGTCGACCGCTTCGGCGCCCGGAGGCTGCTCGCCTGCGGCAGCGTCATGACCGAGGCCTTCCAGGTCCCGATGGTGGCGTGGAAGTTCGGGGTGCGCACGGCGCGGATCATCGTGCCCCCCTCGGACCCGCACCAGCCGGGCCCGGCGCCGGAGACGATCCTGCAGGCCCGCGACACTCGCAGCGCGACCCTGCTGCCGCTCCCGGAGACCGTGATCTACTGGGAGCGGCACGGCGCCCGTTACACCTACGTGCACCGGCGCACGTTTAGGCTGTTCACAGCTTGCCGGAGGTAACCTGACCGCGCCATGACCACGATAACCGCACACGAGAACAAGCCGAAGGTGTGGCTTCCGGACTTCGAGGACCGCCTGCCGGCGTGGGCGATGCGTTGGCCCGTGTGGGCGCGCATCGGCGTGTTCGTGCTCGTGCTGCTGGCGATCGCGGCGTTCGTGCGCACGCGCTACATCTCGGGCCAGTTCTGGATGGACGAGGCGCTCTCGACGGGCATCTCCTCGCATCCGCTGACGGCGATCCCAGGGGTGCTGCGCCACGATGGCTCGCCCCCGCTCTACTACCTCCTGCTGCACGTGTGGATGCGGCTGTTCGGGATCACCGAGACGGCCACGCACTCGCTCTCGCTCGTCTGCTCGCTGGCCACGATTCCTGTCGCCATGTGGGCCGGCTGGAGCCTGTTCGGCCGCCGCGCCGGGGTGATCGCCGCGATCCTGTTCGCGTTCAGCGCGTTCCTCACCGACTACAGCCAGGAGACCCGGATGTACGCGCTGATGGCGCTGCTCGGCCTGCTGGCCACGACCGGCTTCCTGCACGCGTTCGTGTTTCGCCGTCGTCGCTACCTGGCCCTGTTCGCGGTCGCACAGGCGCTGATGCTCTACACGCACGCGTGGGGGATCTTCTTCGGGGTCGGCGCAGCGGTCACCGTGCTGGCGCTGATGCGGATCAGCGACGAGCCGCGGGAGCTGTTCAAGGACGCGGTGATCGCCTTCGCCGGCGCCGGCGTGCTGTTCCTCCCATGGCTGCCGAACTTCATCTACCAGGCCACTCACACCGCCGCTCCGTGGGACTCCTCGCCGCGGTTCGGGGCGCCGGTGCAGCTCTCGCGCGACCTGCTCGGCGGCGACCGCGTGACGGCGGCCTTGACGATCGCCACGGTGATCGGGATCGCCCCGCTGTTCACGCGCGCGCGGCGGCGTGACCGCGACGCTTTGGCGATGTGGGCGATGATCGCGATCCCGTTCGCGACGCTGCTGCTGGCGTGGCTGTCCTCGCAGATCACCCCCGCCTGGGTCTCCCGCTACTTCGCTCCGATCCTCGCCCCGATCATGCTGCTGGCAGCGCTGGGGCTCGCGCGCTCCGGCGTCGTCGGCGCCGTGGCGCTGCTGCTGGCGATCATCTTCCTGGCCAACCCCGGCTCGTTCACGCCAGACTACAAGAGCGACATGCGCGACATCGGCGGCGAGATGGCGCCGCTGCTGCACCAGCGCGACCTCGTGATCACCGGCCAGCCGGAGCAGATCGCCTTGATGTGGTACTACATGCCCAGCGGCCTCAGGTACGCCAGCACGATCGGGCCGGTGTCCGACCCGCGCTACATGAACTGGGTCAACGCGCTCGATCGCCTGCGCGCCGCCAACCCCGCTCGGACGCTCGATTCGCTGGTTGCTACTCTCCGGCCCGGACAGCAACTGATGTTCGTTCGTCCTCTGACCGAGGGCGCACAGAGCTGGCAGGCCTCCTGGACCGAGCTGATCCGGCGCCGTTCGGCCCAATGGGGCGCGATCCTTCAGAGCGACGTAGCACGCGGTGTCCTGAAACCGGTCGCCCGAGCGCCCCACAACTACCGCGGTGCCTGCTGTGTGGCCGACAGCGCGGTCCTCTACCAGAAGGTCTCGTGAACACTGGATATGCCTGACACCACCCCCGATACGATCGGCCCCCGCGGCGCGGACATCACCCCCGAGCACCCCGTGGTCGTGCTGGGCGGCGGCCCCGCCGGCCTGACCGCCGGGTATCTGCTGGCCAAGCAGGGCAAGCCGGTGATCGTGCTCGAGTCGACCGACCAGGTCGGCGGCATCGCCCGGACCGAGGTCCGCGACGGCTACCGCTTCGACCTCGGCGGCCACCGCTTCTTCACCAAGGTCAAGGAGGTCGACGACCTCTGGCACGAGATCATGAAGGAGGAGTTCCTCAGGCGCCCGCGCCAGAGCCGGATCTACTGGAACGACAAGTTCCTCGAGTATCCGCTCCAGGGCGTCGACGTGATCAGGAAGCTCGGGCCGATCGAGGTCGTGCGCTGCGGGCTCTCATATCTGTGGGCGGCCGTCAAGCCCAAGGGCCCCGAGGACACCTTTGAGCAGTGGGTGTCAAACCGCTTCGGCAAGCGGCTCTACAACCACTTCTTCAAGACCTACACGGAGAAGCTGTGGGGCGTCAAGGCGGACGAGATCCGCGCCGAGTGGGCCGCCCAGCGGATCAAGGGCCTGTCCTTCTTCAGCGCCGCCAAGGCCGCGTTCCTCGGCAACAAGGGCGACAAGATCAAGTCGCTGATCTCCGAGTTCAACTACCCCCGCTACGGCCCCGGCCAGATGTGGGAGCAGATGACCCGGGACATCAACGCCCACGGCGGGGAGGTGCGGCTGAACGCCCCGGTGACCAAGCTGGTCGTCTCCGAGGGCCGCGTGACCGAGGTGATCGCCGGCGGCGAGACCCTGTGCCCGTCGCACGTGATCTCCTCGCTGCCGCTGCGCACGACGGTCGGGATCACATCGCCGGAGGCGCCGCTCGAGGTCCGCGACGCGGCCCGGGGCCTGCGCTACCGCGAGTTCCTCACCGTACTGCTGGTGATCGAGGGCGAGGACCTGTTCCCCGACAACTGGATCTACATCCATCAGCCCGGGGTGCAGGTGCTGCGGATCCAGAACTTCAGGTCGTGGAGCCCGTGGATGGTGCCCAACGAGACCGACGCCTCGATCGGCATGGAGTACTTCTGCTTCGAGGGCGACGAACTGTGGAACATGGCCGACGACGACCTCGTGGCGATGGCCGGCCAGGAGATCGAGAAGCTCCACCTGGCCCCGGCCCATAAGGTCAAGTTCGGCTTCGTGGCCCGCGTCCACAAGGCGTACCCGATCTACGACGAGCGCTACGCCGAGCGTGTGGGGACGATCCGCGCCTGGCTCGCGACGATCTCGAACATCACCCAGGTCGGGCGCAACGGGCTACACCGCTACAACAACTCCGACCACTCGATGCTGACCGCGATGCGGGCCGTCGACAACATCCTGCTGGGCACCCACCACGACATCTGGGCCGTCAACGTCGAGAGCGTGTACCACGAGGAGCACCGGGAGAACGAGGATCCCTACCGCACCCCGCCGAAGACGCCGGCGATGGAGCAGCCGCTCGCGTCAGACCGGTAGGGAGTCGGTCCCCGTGCGCAGCAGGGTCGAGATTCCGGTCGCGCTCATGCGCAGGGTGGTTCTGGTCGCGGGCGCGACGCTCCTGAGCGGCGCCGGCCTGCTGGCCGGCGCCGACGCCGCGCCGGCCGCCGGAGGCCGCGGCACTGCGTCCCACGCCACCGCGGCCGCCAGCTCGACCGCCGCGTCGACCGCCGCCTCGACCCCGGCGCTGAGCCCGAGTGGGAGCCCCGCTCCGTTCTCACCCGGTCTGCCGCAGTCCGGTGCCTCGACGCCGACGTCCTCGGCCCCGGCCACGATCATCACCAACGGCGGCACCGCCGGCTCGGGCAGCAGCGGGCTGAGCGGCAGCGGCATCGCACTGGTCGTGGTCGGCGCGCTGGTTCTGCTGGTGGGGATCGCCTTGTTCATCTGGCGCGACGCGCGGCGCCGGGCGCCGGTCAAGCCGAGAGGTCGCGGGGGTGACGGCCCGGGCGAGGAGGAGCGCCGCTCGAAGCCGGGCTCCAAGCGCCAGACCAAGCCGCGCAAGCTCACCCCCGCGGAGCGCCGCCGGCGCAAGCGCGGACGCGCGCGCTGAGCGCGTGCGCTGAGCGCGTGCGAAAGCGCTGAGTGCAAGCGCGGGCGCGGGGCTGAGCGCAAGCGCGGGCGCGGGGCTGAGCGCAAGCGCGGGCGCGGGCGCGGGCGCGGGCGCTGAGCGCGGGCGCGGGCGCTGAGCGGCGTCGCTTCGGCGCGCGGGCGCACGTCCTGGCGTCACGCGAGCACCGCGCGGGCGGCGTGTGTGGCCCGTAGCAACTGGCGCTCGACCGTGCGCGGGGTGTCGCCGGTGGCGGCGGCGATCTCGGCGTAGCTGAACCCGAGCCCGCGCAGCCACAGCATCCGCCGCTGGCGCTCGGGCAGCGCCGCAAGCGCGCCGAGCCGCGCGCGGAGCTCGACCGACTCCTCCGGCCCAGCGGCCGAGCCGTGCGCCACGCAATCCCCGTGGCGCTCGCGGCGCTCGCCGCGCTCGCCGGAGGCCTCCAGCTCCGTCTCGAGCGAGAGCTCGCGGCGATCGCGCCGCTCGAGCTTGACCGCCTCCCGCCGGGCCGTGGTGATCAGCCACGTCAGCACCGCGGTCCGCTCGACGCGGTGGGCGTGCGGGATCAGCCGCGTCCACGCGACCTGGCAGGCGTCCTCGATCACCGGCTCCGGCGCGGCCACCTCGAAGCGGACGATGCGCTCCACGCGCCGTGCGAGCAGCGCGTAGAGCTCGGCGATGTCGAGCGTCGGCGGATCGGCCGCGGCGCTACCCAGGGACGGACGCGGATCGGCCGCGGCGCTGCGCAGGACGCCGGGACGCGGGTCAGCCGCGGCGCTGCGCAGGACGGACGGAGGCGGGGCGACGACGGCTGTGCTCATGGCTCACTCGCTGAGTCGGGGGTTGCGGAGTGGGCAAAGCGTAGCTCAAGTTGAGACTAGTTGAATAAAATTGATACTAATTTGTTGCAATCATCGTTCCCGCATTGTGATAGCCTCAATACTAATCAGTCATCTTCGACCGCTTTCGGAGGCATCACGTGAAACCGGACCTACTACTCGCCGTCAGCGCGCAGCCGAATCCGTCCGGGCTGCCGGGCAGCAACGTGCTGCAGCAGCTGGTCGACGGCGCGGAGGCGTGGGCGCTCGCCTTCGCGCTGCTGGGCGCCTTCGTCGGCGCCGCGCTGTGGGCGGTCAGCTCGCACAGCCAGAACCACCACTACGCCGCGCGCGGGCGGATGGCCGCGCTGATCTCGGCCGGTGCGGCGCTCGTGATCGGCTCCGCCCCGGGCCTGGTCAACTTCTTCCAGCACCTTGGGACAACCGCGCGGTGATCCGCCACGCACTCACCGTGATCGCCGTCGGCACCGCGCTCGCCCTCGCCGCCCCGACGCTGTCGCCGCCCCCGGCTGCGGCGCTCTCGAGCCCGATCGGCGCGGTCTGCAAGGGCGTCGGGCTGCTGAGTGGCCTGCTCGGCAAGGGCTGCGCGCTGATCCAGCACCCCGGGCGCGTCGTCGGCGCCGGGCGCCAGCTGCTCGGCGGCCACGTCGGCAGCGCGGCCGGCACGCTGCTCGGCGACGCGGGCGGCGCAGCGAAGGTCGTGGCGGCCTCCGCCGGCCTGGCCGCCGCCGGGGCGTGGGCCGTCCACGGCGCCCAGGCGGCCCTGCGCGAAGCCGCCCGCGTGATCGGCCACACGACCACGCCGCACCTGACCGCGGCGTGGTTCTCGGTGACCTACTGGCGAGTGGCCGGCCTGTCGGCGCTGCTCACCGTCCCGTTCCTGTTCGCGGCGGCGATCCACGCCCTGATCCGCTCCGAGCCGACGCTGCTGGCCCGGGCGGCGTTCGGATACCTGCCGGTGGCGCTGCTGGCCGTCAGCATTGCCGCCCCGCTCACGCTGCTGCTGCTGGCGGCCTCGGATCAGATGTCAGCCGTCGTGGAGGGCGCGGCGGGCGACGGCGGCGGGCGCTTCCTCACCCTGCTGGCCGGCGGCGCGGCGCTCGGAGCACCGTTCGGCTCGACGTTCCTGGCGCTGCTGATCGGAGTGGTGGTCGTCCTCGCCGCGCTGGCGCTGTCGCTCGAGCTGCTAATGCGCGAGGCCGCCGTGTACGTCGTCGTGCTGATGCTGCCGGTGGCCTTCGCGGCGATGGTGTGGCCGGCCCGCCGAGCATGGGCGACGCGCGCGATCGAGCTGCTGGTGGCGCTGATCCTGTCGAAGTTCGTGATCGTCGCCGTGCTGGCGCTCGCCGAGGGCGCGCTCGGACAGCTCGGCGGCGACGGCGTCGGGACCGTACTCGCCGGTATGGCGCTGCTGCTGCTGGCCGCGTTCTCGCCCTGGGTCTTGCTGCGCCTGCTCCCGTTCGCCGAGGTCGGCGCCGGTATCGGCGGCGCGCTGCGCGGCGAGCGCGAGCGCTTCGTCCACGCGGCCGGCCGCGCTCACGCGCTCGATCAATCGCTCTCGGCCCCCGGCGCGGACCCCGGCGACTGGGCCGGGAGCACCACCACCGCTATGAGCCGTGCGGTAGCGGGCGCGGAGCCGGATCTCGGCCCGGCGCTGCCGGCCGGCGCCGGCGGAGGCTTGGCCTCGGATCGCGCCGCGGCGGGCGACGGCGCGGCGCCCGCGGGCGCCGGATCGGGCGGAGGCACCGGGTCCTCCGGGGGCGCCGGGCCGGCCGGGGACGCCGCGTCCTCCGGGGGCGCCGGGTCGGGCGCTGGGCCGGGCGCCGGGCCGGGCGCCGGGCCGGGCGCCGGGGCGGTTGCGGGTGCCGGCCCGGGACGGCCGACCGGGCCGGTCGAGCGCCTGGCCGGCGACGAGGCCCACTGGCAGGCCGGCGACGAGCACTGGCCGGCGATCCGGCTCGGCCCGGAGCCGCCTGCGGCGGAGCCGCTCGGTCACGACGCGGCCTCGGCGCCGCTGGGTCCCGGGGTGCCGGGCCCGGAGGCGGCCTCGGCGCCGCTGGGTCCCGGGGTGCCGGGCCCGGAGGCGCCCGCGGCGCAGCACGAGGACGAGCTGACGCCCGCGGCGCAGCACGAGGACGAGCTGACGCCCGAGCCACAGCGACCCGAGGACGAGCTGACGCCCGAACCACAGCGACCCGCGGACGAGCTGATGCCCGAGCCACGGCGACCCGAGGACGGGGTGTGGTGAGCGAGCCTCGCACGAGCTACCGGTTCGGCCCGCTCGAGCGCCGCGGCCTGCTCGGCCCGGCACGGGGCGGCCAGGCGACGGTGATCGCGCTGGCCGCGGTGCTCGCGGTGGCGGCGCTCGACCGCGCGCCGTCGGTCCCGGGCGCGTTCGCGGCGGCGGTGATCCTGATCGTGGCCACCGCCGCGATCACGCTGCCCCTGGGCGGCCGCACGGCCGAGGAGTGGGCCCCGGTGCTCATCGTCTTCGTGCTGCGCCGGCTCAGGGGCGGGGGCCGCTTCCGCTCCCGCGCGCCGGGGGCCGGTCACCGCCGCCGCCTCGGGGCCGGGGCCGCGACCGAAGCCAGAACCGGGGCCGGGACCGGAACCGGGGCCGGGACCAGAACCGGGGCCGGGACCAGAACCGGGGCCGGGACCAGAACCGGGGCCGGGACCAGAACCGGGGCCGGGGCCAGAACCGGGGCCGGGGCCAGAACCGGGGCCGGGGCGGGGGCCGGGGCCTCGGAGGCGGTGACCGACCCGTGCCCACCGGCGTCGCTGCGCGACGTCGAGCTCGGCGAGCTGCCCTACCGCGACGGCGTCGTCGGAGCGCTCGTCGAGCGAGGCGGACGCCGCCTGACCGCGGTGCTGGCCTGCCGCGCGGTGGCGTTCGCGCTGCTCGAGGCCGAGGCCCAGGAGCGGCGGCTGGCCCGCTGGGGCCTCGTCCTCGCCGGGGCCGCCGGAACCGCGGTGCGGCGCCTGCAGTGGCTCGAGCGCACCGTGCCGGCGCGGGGCGACGAGCTCGCGCGCTGGCTGCACGCCGAGCGAGACCCGGCGATGGCGCCGCGGGGGACGGCGATGGTCGAGTCCTACCTGGAGCTGATCGGGACGACCGCGCGGGTCACGCAGGAGCACGAGCTGCTGCTCGCCGTGCAGGTCGACGCGGCCCGGGTGCGCGAGCGCGGCGCCGGCGCGTGTGGACGGGCGCTGATCGAGGCGACCGAACGCGTCGCCGAGCGGCTGCGAGCGGCCGAGGTCGATGTCGTCGGGGCGCTGGGGCGCGAGCAGCTCGCCCGCGTGCTGCGGACCGCCCACGACCCCTACGCGCGCGCCGAGCTGGCCGCGCTCGAGGCCGCCGACCCGGAGCGGGACGGGCTCGCCGCGGCGAGCGCCTGGCCACTGGGCGCGGAGGAGCGGTGGGACAGCTACCGCAGCGACGGGGCCGAGCACGCGACGTACTGGATCGGCGCCTGGCCGCGGGTCGAGGTCTCGCCGATGTTCATGGACGCGTTGCTCGGCCATTCGAGCGCCGTGCGCACCGTGGCGGTGACCTTCGAGCCGATCCCCGCGGCGCGATCGACGCGCGAGGTCGAGGCGGCGGTGACCCGCGACCGCGCCGACCGCGAGCTGCGCCACCGCTTCGGCCAGTCGGAGACCGCCCGCCAGCGTCAGGCCCAGGAGGCGACGGTGCGGCGCGAGGCCGAGCTCGCCGCCGGTCACGCCGAGGTCCGGCTGTCCGGCTTCATCACCGTCTCCGGCCGCGACGCCGAGGACCTGCGGCGCGGCTGCGCCGAGGTGCTCGAGCAGGCCGCCCGGGCCAGGCTCGAGCTCCACCGCATGTACGGCCAGCAGGCCGACGCGTTCACGTTCACGCTGCCGCTGTGCCGGGGCCTACGTTGATGGATGCTCGCCGGGCGGCCGGTACCCCGGGAGGCTCGCCCCGGGGGCGATCCTTCGGGAGCGTCGTCGGATGATTCGGCGTGTCGTCGAGCGGCCGGGGCACCGTTGCACGACGCGCCACGCCCAGGCGATCTACCCATTCGTCTCCGCGGGCGGCCTCGGCGGGCGCGGCGTGTTCGTGGGACGAGACGCCAGCGGCGCGGCGTTCTGCTACGACCCGTGGGTCCTGTACGCCGACGGCGTGCTCGACGATCCCAACGCGATCGTGCTGGGCAAGCTCGGGCAGGGCAAGAGCGCCCTGGTCAAGACGCTCCTGTGGCGGATGCTGCTGTTCGGCCGGCGCGCGTTCGTGCTCGACGTCAAGCGCGAGTACGGTCCGCTGTGCGCGGCCGCCGAGGTGACGCCGGTCTCGCTGGTGCCGGGCGGGAGCGTGCGGCTCAACCCGCTCACTGCCCACCCCGAGCCGCACGCTCAGCTCGAGCTGCTGCGCGCGGTGGCGCTGACCGCGGTCGAGGGACCCCTCCACCAGGCCGAGGCGGCGGCGCTGCGGGAGGCGCTGGCCGTGGTGCGGGCGCGCACCCCCGAGCCGACGCTGCCTGCGGTGGCCGAAGCGCTGTTCGCGCCGACGGCCGAGATGGCCGCGGCGCTGCGGACCGGCCCCGAGCGCCTGGCCGCCGACGCGCGCCGGGTGGCGCTCGCCCTGCAGGATCTGTGTCAGGGGCCGCTGCGTGGCATCTTCGACGGCCCGACCAGCCCCGGCCTCGACCTCGACGCGCGGCTCGTGGTGATCGACCTCCACGCGGTGCGGGACTCGCCGGCGGTGGGGATCCTGATGGCTTGTGCGACGGCGTGGATGGCCGCGCTGCTGGCCCGGATGGCCGAGCGGCCGGGCCGCGAGCGGTTGATCAACGTCGCCGACGAGTCGTGGAAGATCGTCCAGCACACCGGGCTCGGCGAGTGGTTCCAGTCGAACTTCAAGCTCGCCCGCCAGTACGGCGTGATGAACCTGGTGGTGCTGCACAAGCTCGCCGACCTGCAGGCGGCCGGGGACGCCGGCTCACGGGCGGCCCGGATCGCCGAGGGCCTGATCGCCGACGCCTCCACGCGGATCGTCTACCACCAGGACGAGAGCCAGGTCGAGCTCACCCGTGAACTGCTCGGGCTCTCGCGGACCGAGGCGCGGCTGCTGTCCCGGCTCGGCACCGGGCAGGCGCTGTGGCGGGTCGGCTCGCGCTCGTTCGTCGTCCAGCACTACCGCTCGCGCCACGAGTCGGCGATCACCGACACCGACACGGGGATGCGCGTGTCGGAGACGGTCGGGAGGCGGCGGTGAGCCGCGGCGAGCCGGCCGGCCCCTCGGACTCCACGGTGCTCGCGGTGATCGCGCTGGTGGCGTCGGTCGGCGCGCTGGTGTGGCTGTGGGGGGGTGTCGCCGGGACGCTGTTCGGGGCCGGCTGGCCCCGCCTCGGCGGTGCCGGGCCGCTGCTCGGGGTACTCGTGCACCTCCCCGCCCACCTGGCCGATCCGGCGCGCGCGTGGCCGTCCGCCGCGCGGGCGCGCCTCCCCGGGCCGGCCGGCGTCTACGCCTCGCTGGCGCTGCTGCTGGCGCCGGTGGCGGGGCTCGCCGCGCTGGCCCGGCGGGCCGGAGTCGCCGACGCGCTGGGGGGCGGGAGTCCCGGCGCCCGCTGGGCATCACGCGGCGAGCTGCGGACGCTCCGCCGACGCGGCGGCGCCCGCCTCGTGCTCGGGCGCCACCGCGGCCGCACGCTGTACGCCGAGCAGCGCCACGCGCTCGTCGCCGTCGGGCCGCCACAGTCGGGCAAGTCGGCCGGGCTGGCGATCCCGGCCCTGCTCGAGTGGCCCGGGCCCGCCGTCGCTTCCTCGATCAAGACCGACCTGCTGGGGGCGACGCTCGCCCGGCGCCGCGCGCTGGGGACGGCGTTCGTGTTCGACCCGTTCGGGCTCGCCGGCGTGCCATCGCACACGTGGTCCCCGCTCGGCGCCGCGACCGGCTGGGACGGCGCGCTCGAGGTGGCGTGGCGGATGGCCGCGGCCGGCGAGCTCGACGGCAAGGGCGTCGAGGGCGGGGACTTCTGGGCGATCGCCGCCGAGCAGCGGCTGGCCCCGCTGCTGTACGCGGCGGCGGGGACGGGCGCCGGGATCGAGCGGGTCGTGCGGTGGGCGTACGGCCAGGGGTTGCGGGAGCTCGACCAGGCGCTGGCGCTGCTGACCGGCGACGCCGCCGACGAGCAGGCGCTGAGCGACGCCAACGCGGCCTACGACGCGGTGCGCGCGTTCGAGGCCCAGGCCGACCGGACCCGATCCTCGATCGAGGCGACCGCGCAGGGGCTGCTGCGGGCCTACCGCTTCAGCCGGGTCGCGCGCTCCGCGCGCTCGTGCGAGATCACCGCCGACCGCGTGCTCGACGAGCCGGCGACGCTGTACCTGATCGGCGACGCCAAGGCCTCGAAGCTGCTGCGTCCGCTGTTCCTGACGCTGCTGGCCGAGATCGTCGACCGCGCCTACGAGCGCGCGACCCGCGACGGGGGCCGGCTGAGGCTGCCGCTGCTGCTGTGCCTCGACGAGGCCGGAAACGTGGCGCCGCTGCCGAACCTCGCCGAGATCGCCTCGACGGCGCCCAGCCACAACATCCAGCTCGTGTCGATCTTCCACGATCTCGCCCAGGCGCGCAGCCGCTACGGCCGGCAGGCCGAGACGGTCGTCAACGCCCACCGGGCGCGGATGCTGCTGCCCGGCGTGGCCGATCTCGAGACGCTGCGTTACTTCTCGGGACTGGTCGGCGAGGAGGAGGCCCGCGAGCTGACGCGCACCACCGGCAGCGGCGGGGCAAGCCGGTCGAGCACGCACCGCCGCCGGCCGCTGATCGCCGCCGAGGCGCTGCGGCTGCTCCCCGACGGGCACGCGCTGCTGCTCTACGGGCGCCTCGCGCCGGTGCGGGTGCGCCTGCGGATGTGGTTCGCCGACCGCCGGCTCCGGGACCTGGCGCGACCGCAAGGGAGGCCGGGCCCGGGGCGCGAGCCCACCGGACCGCAGCAATCACCGACCCACGATGAAGGGACGACAACATGAGCTGGAACGAGCCGAGCGGCAACGAGTTCGACGGCGGCGAGGAGCAGTGGGAGGGCAGCGAGTCACGACGCTGGCCGCTGCACTGGGGCGGACTGTATCCCCGCGAGCGGTGGCTGTGGTTCGAGCAGCTGTGGTCCGACGTGTGCGCGCTGCGCGAGCGCTTTCGCCTGCCGGTGCGCTCGGCGTGGTGGGAGGACGGCGTTCAGGTCGAGGCGCTGGCGGCCCTGGCCGCGTGGGTCGAGCGCTACGATCTCGGCGAGTGGGACGACCCGCCCGGGAAGCTCGCGCTGCTGTTCGAGCTCGACCGGGTCGGGGTGCTGCTGCGCCACGGCAGCGATCCCTTCCATCCCGACCGCGACCGGCTGGCCTTCGCGCGACACCTCGTGGAGCTGGGCTGTCAGCCCCCGCCGGGGCGCGGATGAGTGGGTTCGCGCCGCGGAGGGTACAACCACGGGTGATGCTGCCAGGTCTGTCGATCGAACGCAGCGATGATGAGGCGGGAGTGGTGTTGGTGCTGTCCGGGGAGCTCGACACCGCCACGGCGCCCGAGCTCGACGAACGCCTGGCCGAGATCATGGCCACGTCATCGGGACGTGTGCTGCTCGACCTGCAAGACCTGAAGTTCGTCGACAGCGCCGGGGTCACCGTGCTGATCAAGGCCAAGAACGAGTCGGAGGCGAGCGGGCGCGAGCTCGTGCTGCGCCGGCCGACAGCCCAGGTTCACGACGTGTTCGCGATCCTCGGTCTCGTCGAGTGGCTGACCTTCGAGGGCGTCGGCTGACGCGGGTGGAAGCCGCTTCGCCGGGCGTGGTACGGGATGATGCCCGCACCCCGAGCCCCAGGAGGACGAGATGCCGCTGAGCGACCGAGGATCCAGCCGCCATACCGCGCGCCCCCGCGCGGGATCCAGTCATGCCAGCGGCGAGCTGCTGCCGATCCGGCGGCTGGCCGAGCGCGGGATCAGCGAGACCGCGGCGTACGAGCTGATCTCCAGCGAGCTGCTGCTCGACGGGCAGGCGCGGCTTAACCTGGCCACGTTCGTGACGACGTGGATGCCCTCAACCGCAGCGCGGCTGATGGCCGACACGGCCGACAAGAACATGATCGACAAGGACGAGTATCCCCAGACGGCCGCGCTCGAGGCCCGCTGCGTGAACATCCTCGCCGACCTGTGGAGCTCGCCCGAAAGCGAGAACGCCACCGGCTGCTCGACCACCGGGTCGAGCGAGGCGGCGATGCTCGCCGGGCTCGCGCTGAAGTGGCGCTGGCGGGAGCGCCGGCGGGCAGCCGGCCGGCCCAGCGACCGCCCGAACCTGGTCACCGGGGCCAACGTCCAGGTGTGCTGGGAGAAGTTCTGCCGCTACTGGGACGTCGAGCCGCGGCTGGTGCCGATGGAGGGCGACCGCTACCACCTCGACGCGGCCGAGGCGGTGGCCCGCTGCGACGAGAACACGATCGGCGTGGTGGCGGTCCTCGGCTCGACGTTTGACGGCAGCTACGAGCCGGTCAGCGAGATCGTCGGGGCGCTCGACCGGCTGCAGGCCGACACCGGGCTCGACGTCCCCGTCCACGTCGACGGCGCATCCGGCGGGTTCGTGGCGCCGTTCCTGCAGCCGGAGCTCGAGTGGGACTTCCGGCTCCCGCGGGTGCAATCGATCAACGCCTCCGGGCACAAGTACGGGCTCGTCTACCCCGGGGTCGGCTGGGCGATCTGGCGCGACAAGGCAGCGCTTCCGTCCGACCTGATCTTCGACGTCAATTACCTCGGCGGACACATGCCGACGTTCGCGCTCAACTTCTCGCGGCCGGGCAGCGAGGTCGTGGCGCAGTACTTCATGCTCGCCAGCCTCGGCCGCGAAGGCTACCGGCGGGTGCTGGAGAACGCCCAGCAGGTGGCGATGCACGTTTCCTCGCGCATCGCCGGCATGGGCCCGTACGAGCTGATCTCCGACGGCGGAGAGCTGCCGGTGTTCGCGTTCACGCTCAAGCCCGAGATCGAGAACTACACCGTGTTCGACGTCTCCGACCGCCTTCGACAGAGCGGCTGGCTGGTCCCCGCCTACACCTTCCCGGAGAACCGCCAGGACCTCAGCGTGCTGCGGATCGTCGTACGCGCGGGGATGAATCTCGAGATGGCCGAGCTGCTGCTCGACGCGCTCGCCAAGCACACCGGGTTCCTGCAGTCCCTGGCGGCGCCGCTGCCGAGCCCGCCGACGGAGCCGCGCAAGGCGTTCGCCCACTGATCCGCGCAAGGCGAGCCGCGCCCGAGCCGCGGGCAGGCGCTCACAACCGCCCGGCCAGCTCTCGTCCCGCCCACTCGAGCTCGGCCTCGGTGCTCGCCTCGCGCGGGCTCTGGAGGTCGAGCACCCGCAGCCCGAACGCGTCGAGCTCCCGCGAGCCGACGATCGCGTAGCACGGCACACCCGCCTGGCGCGCCCGCGTCGCCACCTCCGAGACGACCTTCCCGGCCAGGCTCTGGCGGTCCAGGCGCCCCTCGCCGGTCACCACCGCGCGGGCGCGGCGCATCCGCAGATCGAACCCGATGGCGTCGAGGACGAACGCGGCGCCGGCGACGAGCTCGGCGCCGCAGGCAGACCACAGCCCCCCGGCCAGGCCGCCCGCCGCGCCCGTCATCGGCCGCCCCCGCGGGTCGGCGGGAAGGCGCCGGGCCACGGCACCCAACCGCGCGGTGAGGCGCTTGACGTCATCGGCACCGGCGCCCTTCTGCGGCGCGAAGACGCGCGCGGCGTCCTCGAACGGCGTCCGCACGTCGCACAGCACGGTCACCCGCGCCCTCCCGAGTCCGCCCGCCGCCTCGATCGCCCGGATCGCTCCGGCGCCCCCGTCGGTGGTGGCGCTGCCGCCGGCCCCGAGCAGCACCCTCCGCGCCCCGGCGGCCACCGCGGCGGCGATCAGCTCGCCGGTGCCCGCGGTGCTCGCCGCGAACGCGTCGCGCTCGGCGCGGGCGACGAGCCCGAGGCCGCTGGCCGCGGCGGTGTCGATCATCGCCACATCGCCGGCCAGCGCGAAGGCGGCCGGCACCGGCCGGCCCAGCGGATCGGAGACCGTCACCTCGTAGAGCTCTGCGTCGAGGCCGGCCCCCAGCGCCTCGGCGGTCCCCTCGCCGCCGTCGGCCACCGGACAGCGGTCGACCTGGCGCCCCCCCGCCACGACCCCGCGCGCGATCGCCTCCGCCGCGGCGGAAGCCGAGAACGTGCCCTTGAAGGCGTCCGGGGCGATCAGGACGGTGGTCGGGATGCCCTTCGGGGCCACGGCCGTCATCCTTTCAGAGGTGAGCGATCACACGATCATCGAGGTGGCCGGCCGGGAGGTCCGCGTCTCCCACCCCGGCAAGGTGCTGTTCCCCGAGCGCGGGATCACCAAGCTCGACCTGATCGACTACTACCGGCAGCTCGCCGAGCCGACGCTGCGTCACCTCTGCGACCGTCCGACGGTGCTCAAGCGCTTCGTCAACGGCGCGGCCCGGGCGCCGTTCTTCCAGAAGCGGATCCCCGACTCGGCGCCCGAATGGCTGCAGACCACGACCGTCACCTTCCCGAGCGGCCGCACCGCACGCGAGCTTCTCCCCAACGACGCCGCGCACCTCGTCTGGGGGGTGCAACTCGGGGTGATCGATTGGAACCCGTGGCAGGCGCGGCTGCCCGACCTCGACCACCCCGATGAGCTCCGCGTCGACCTCGACCCGTCCCCGGAGACGCCCTGGGACGACGTCCGCCGCGTCGCCTTGTGCGTGCGCGACGTGCTGGCCGATCACGCCCTGATCGGCTTCCCCAAGACCAGCGGCTCGCGCGGGATCCACGTGTACGTGCGGCTCGCGCCCGAGCACGACTTCATCGCCGTCCGCCGCGGCGCCGTGGCGCTGGCCCGGGAGGTCGAGCGCCGGGTTCCCGAGCTCGCCACCAGCAGCTGGTGGAAGGAGGGCCGCCACGGGCGGGTGTTCATCGACTACAACCAGAATGCCCGCGACCGCACCGTCGCCTCGGCCTACAGCGTCCGGCCCACCCCGGACGCCCGTGTGTCGACGCCGCTCGAGTGGGCCGAGGTGACCGATGTCGAGCCGGCCGAGCTGCGGATCGACACGGTGCCGGCGCGGGTGCAGAGCGCGGGCGACCCGAGCGCCGAGATCGACGCGCACGCGGGATCGCTGATCGCGCTGCTCGAGCTGGCCCAGCGCGACGAGGACGCCGGCCTGCCCGACGCGCCGTGGCCGCCCAACTTCCGCAAGATGCCCGGCGAGGCGAGCCGGGTGCAGCCGAGCCGGGCACGCAAGGACCGGTAGCCCTCCCCCCGTGCCCGAGCTACCCGAGGCCGAGCGCGCGCGCCAGACGCTCGAGCAGGTGCTCGGGCGCCGGGTCGTCGCCGTCGACGACAGCGACGGCTACGTGTGCCGGCCGCACCCACCGGGCGAGATCGCCGACGCGCTGCACGGGCACGTGCTGGCCGACGCCCGCCGGCGCGGCAAGTTCTTGTGGCTGGAGACCGACGACGGGCCGACGCTCGGGCTGCACCTGGGGATGGCCGGCCGGATCGTCGTCGACCCCGAGTCGACGGGGCGCTGGGATCGCTTCACGGTCGGCTTCGAGGACGGCTCACGGTTCGTGCTGCGTGACAAGCGCCGGCTCGGCCGCGCGATCCTCAACCCCGACTTCAGTCACGTCGGCCCCGATGCGGCCGAGGTCTCGCGCTCCGAGTTCCGCCGGCTGATCGGGGCCGGCCGCGCGCCGGTCAAGGCGCGACTGCTCGACCAGGGCGCGATCTCCGGTGTCGGCAACCTGCTCGCCGACGAGGCGTTGTGGCGGGCCCGGCTGGCCCCCGGGCGGCGGACCTCGGAGCTGACCGTCGAGGAGCTCGACCGGCTGCGCCGCGAGCTGCGCGCCGCCGTCCGCTCGGCGATCCGCCGGGGCGGCGTTCACACCGGACGGTTCGTCGCCGCCCGCGGGCGTGAGGGCAGCTGCCCGCGTGACCGGTCGCCGCTTCAGCGGGCGACGATCGGCGGGCGGACGACATACTGGTGCCCGGTCTGTCAGCGGTGACGGCGGCGCAGCGGCGGCCGCGAACCGAGCGTCAGCCGCCGACGTGCCAGGTCAGCATCACGCCGTCGCCGATCGTCAGCAGCACGTTGTGGACGCGGTCGTCCGCCTGGACCCGGCGGGCGAACTCGCGGATGCCGAGGTTGCCCTCGTCGCGATCGGCGGCGTCGAGCGCCCCGCCGCCGCGGAACAGGTTGTCGGCGACGATCACCCCGCGGGGGGCGAGCTTCGGCAGCACCGCCTCGTAGTAGGCGGGGTAGTCGGCCTTCCAGGCGTCGATGTAGACGAGGTCGAAGTCGCCGTCGAGCTCGTCGAGCGCGGCCAGCGCATCGCCCTCGATCAGCGTGATCCGCTCGCCGTGCGGGCTGGTCGCGAAGTGGCGGCGGGCGGCCTGCGCGGTGTCAGCGTCGCGCTCGAGCGTGATCAGCTCCCCGCCGGGGGCGAGCGCCGCCGCCATCGTCAGCGCGCCGACGCCGGTGAACGTGCCGACCTCCAGCACGCGCCGGGCGCCGCCGGCGACGATCAGCGCCTCCAGCAGCCGGGCCTCGGCGAGCCCGCTCATCATCTGCGGCGCGGAGGTGTTGCCCTGCGTCCACGCGGCCGCGTCGGCGAGCGGCCCGGCGAACGGAGTGGTGTGCCGCTCGGCGTAGGCGACGGCCTCGGGGTCGATCAGGTCGGCCACGGCGCCCGAGCCTAGCTCACGAGCTCATCTGCGCCAGGGCGCACTCGGTGGGCGGCTTGTCCTCCCGCCAGCGGAGGATCCTGGTGCCGTGGCGGATGCGCCCGCCGCTGGTGTGGTCGAAGGTGACCTCGACGACGAGCTCGGGGCGCAGCGAGATCCACTCGAGCTCCTTCTCGCTCTTCCACCGCGACGGGTCCCCGTGGCCGCGGTCGCCGGACTCGTAGGGCGCGAGCTTGTCGACCAGCGCACGCTTGTCGGCGGCGCGGATGCCCGACGAGTGCCCGACGACGTGCAGCTTCCCGGCCTCGTCGTAGAGCCCGAGGATCAGCGAGCCGACGGTCCCCGGCTCCTTGCCGGGCCGGTAGCCGGCCACCACCGCGTCGATCGTCCGCACGCGCTTGACCTTCACCATCCCGGTGCGCTGGCCGGGCCGGTAGGGGGCGTCGAGGTCCTTGGCGAGCACCCCCTCGCCGTGCTGGAGCCACAGCTCGGTGGCGGCGGGATCGGCGCTCAGCGGCGTCACCGAGATCGGCGCGGCGGCGATCGCCTCGAGCCGCGTCCGGCGCTCGCGCAGCGGGCGCTCGAGCAGCGACTCCTCCTCGTGGGCGAGCAGGTCGAAGGCGACGAAATGCGCCGGGGTCTGCTCGGCGAGCATCCGAATTCGCGACTCCGCGGGGTGGATGCGGTTCTGCAGGGCGTCGAAGTCCTGCCCAGGATGGGCGGGATCGGTGTGATCGTCGATCACGATCTCGCCGTCGATCACGTAGCGGCCGGGCGGGAAGCTGAGCTCGGGGAAGTAGCGCGACAGCGGCTTGCCGCTGCGCGATTGGATCATCACGTCGTCGCCGTCGACGAAGGCGATCGCGCGAAAGCCGTCGTACTTGGGCTCGTAGGCCCAGCGCTCGCCGAGCGGCAGCTCCTTCCTGGCGCGGGCCAGCTGGGGCTCGATCGGGGGCTTCAGCGGCAGCGACATCGCGGGGCCGATCCTAAGGGTCCACGACTCAGTTATGAAGTCGCGGTCCCTGACTCGTCGCGCCGGTCCCTGACTCGTCGCGCGTGTGGCCCGCGCGCGGGGGCCGCTTTGCGGACGGTACGATCAGGACGATGGCCGACACTCACGCCACGGTCGCCGAGGAGGAGTACCTGCAGAGCCTGTTCTGGCTGTTCGAGGCCGGGCTGCCGATGACCGCGGCCAACCTCGTACGGGCGATGCAGCTCTCGGCACCGACGGTCTCGCAGATGGTCGGGCGGCTCGAGCGCGACGGCTACATCGAGCGCGATCGGGACCGGACGATCCGCTTCACCGCGGCGGGACGCGCGCACGCCGAGCGGATCGTCTCCCGCCACCGGATGATCGAGCGGTTCCTGACCGACGTCGTCGGAGTCCCGTGGGACGACGTCCACGAGGAGGCCGAGCACCTCGAGCACTCGATGACGCCGCGCTTCGAGGCCTACGTGCGCTCTGCCGTCGGCGCGGCCGCCACCTGCCCCCACGGCCATCCGATCGAGGTCGGCCGGCGGATCGACGGCGTCCCGCTGGCCGACTGCGAGATCGGCGCCCAGGTGACGATCCTACGGCTGGAGAACGAGGCCGAGGACCTCCTCCACTACCTCAAGCTGACCGGGATCGCGCCCGGGCTGCGGGGCGAGATCGTCGAGTCGGACGGCGACGTGGTCAGCGTACGCTCCGACGGCGCGACCGCCACCGTGACGGCGAGCGTCGCCGAGACCGTGTCCGTGCTCGCCGACCCCTCGCCGCCCGTCCGGATCGCCCTTCCCGACCAGCTGGTGCTGGGCCGGGATCGCTACGGACGCTGAGGCCCTCACGCCGCCAGCACGCGGCGCGCGGCGATCCAGCGGACCAGCTGCTCGCCGACCGCCGGGTGGTTGAGCAGGTCGAAGTGGTTGGCTGCGCCGACGCTGCGGTAGTGATCGACGGGGAAGCGCAGCCGCTCGGTCCGCCGGCGCTGGGCCCAGGCGAACCGTCCTCGGGGCGATTCTGCCCCGGCAGTCGTCCCCTGGGCGACTGCCCAGGCGCTCGGCCGTGAGACCAGCAGGTCGCCGAACGCGCGGCCGAGCGGCGCGTCGGGGTCGCGGGTGACGGTGGCGGCGACGAAGTAGTGGCTGGCCGTGGCGAGAAACGGGATCTCCCGTGCCGCCGCGACGAGGAACGCGTCGGGGTCGAAGCTCTCCCAGTCCTCGTCGACCAGGTAGCCGTGGTACAGGTCGCGGATGCCGACGCTGCGGAGCGTCAGCGCGCGTGAGAGCGCGCGGGTCTCGGGCAGGCGGTGCAGCGCGGCGCCGGCGGCGTGGGCGAGCCGCTCGAGCTGCGCGCCGTGGTGCGGGGCGCCGAGCGCGAACACGTGGCGGACCCTGGCGATGGCGTCGCGCCCGGCGCCGTAGTGACAGGCGCTGCGCGCGACGAGACCGCCCATCGAGTGGCCGATCAGCGCGATCTCGGCGACCGGCACGGGCCAGCCCTCGACGAGCCGGTCGAGCAGCGCGGCCAGTTCACGGCCGTTGGCGGAGATGTGGCGGCCGGTGTTGTAGCGGACGTACACCGGCGTGTAGCCGGCGTCGGCGCGCAGTCGCTCGCCGTACGTGGGCCGGCAATCGGCGCCCAGCGACCACGCGTCCTCGGTCTCGCACAGGCCGTGGAGGAAGATGGCCAGGCGCGGGGCGGCGCCCGGATGGGCGGCGGCGAGCGCGGCCGGCTCGAGCGCCACCGGCCGGTGGGCGGCGCGCACCTCCATCTGCACCGCCAGCGGACCGGAGCGATGCGCCAGCGTGTCGCCGCAGGCGCCGTTCAGCGCCCCGAGGGCGAGGCGGCCGCGCGGCGAGGCCTCGAGCGAGACGGCGTCGGGGGGCTGGGCGCGCCCGGCCAACCGTCCGCCGGCCCGGGCCGCGCCCGCGCCGCACCGGCGCACGGCGCCGTAGGCGGCGTCGGCGATCCCGTCGTGGAGGACCCGCACCGGCTCCGCCGACGCTCCGAGCGTTCCGAACACGCGCTCGACGACGGTGCCGTGGAGCTCGCGGATCTCGCGGGTCAGACCGGCGAAGCCCTCAGCGGCCAGCTCGCCGGTGGCGATCAGCTCCTCGGGACGCATGCGAGTCGGCGACCGCTCTAGGCCCGCGCGGCCGCCGTCACGTCGCGGTAGGCCTCGGCGAGGAGCTTGACGCCCTGCTCGATCTGTGCCGGGGTGACCCCGGAGTAGGCCAGCCGGAGGCTCGATTCGCCGCCCTCGAGCGTGAAGTCGGTGCCCTTGACGAACTGCACGTTCCGCTCCGCAGCGGCGGTGAGCAGCGCGCTCACGTCGGTCCCCTCGGGGAGCTCGACCCACATGAAGTAGCCCCCCTGCGGCGCCACGAAGCGGGCCTCCGGCAGCTCGGCGGCGAGCGCGGCGCACAGCGTCCGGACCCGCTCGCGCAGCGCGTTCTTGACCGTCTCGACCGAGCGTGCGACGGCGCCCGAGCGGCAGAACTCGTTGACGATCCCCTGGGCGACCATGTTCGGCGAGATGTAGGTGCTGGTCGCCGCCGTGGCGATCTGCTCGATCAGCCCGGTCGGACCGACCAGGTACCCGACGCGGATCCCCGGGCACACGGTCTTGGAGAACGACGAGGCGTAGACGACGTGCTCGGGGTCCTGCGAGACCATCGTCGGCAGCGACTCGCCGGCGAAGCGCAGCGACACGTACGGGTCGTCCTCGAACACCACGAACCCGTGGTCGCGCGCGAGCCCCAGCAGCGCCTCGCGCTTGCCGGCCGACAGCGTGTAGCCGGCCGGGTTCTGGAAGTTGGGGATGATGTGGGCGAGCTTCGGCCGGGCTGGGTGGGGGCCGGTTTCCAGCAGCTGCCGGAGCTCCGCGGTGTCGATCCCGTCGGACTCGAGGGACACCATCCGCACATCGGCGCCGCGCTGCTGCAGGGCCAGCAGCGTGCGGTCGTAGGTCGGCTGCTCGACGACGACGGTGTCGCCGGCGGCCACCAGCGCGTCGAACAGGAAGGCGTCGGCCTGCATCGATCCGTTGGTGACCAGCACCCGCTCGGGCGCGACCCCGTGCTGCTCGGCGATCCACTCGCGCAGCGGGAGGTAGCCGACCGAGGTGCCGTAGCCGGTCATCCCCGCGGCGTCCGACTGGAACGCGCGATCGGCCGCGGCGCGGAGACCTTCCACGTCGACGATGTCGAGCGACGGCGCGCCCCGGGCGAAGGAGATCGGCTTGGAGGTCATGCCGCTCAGACTAACGCTCAGGCCTTGGCCCCCAGGCACGACATCGCGATCTCGGCGACCTCCGTGGGGGTGCGCCCGACGCGGACGCCCTTGGCCTCGAGCGCGGCCTTCTTGGCCTCGGCGCCGCCGGAGGATCCCGACACGATCGCGCCGGCGTGTCCCATCGTCTTGCCGGGCGGCGCGGTGAAGCCGGCGATGTAGCCGACCACCGGCTTGGTCACGTGCTCGGCGATGAAGTCAGCCGCGCGCTCCTCGGCGTCGCCGCCGATCTCACCGCACATCACGATCAGCTCGGTCTGCGGGTCGTCCTGGAACAGGCCGATCACATCGATGAAGTCGGTGCCCGGCACGGGGTCGCCGCCGATCCCGACGATCGAGGAGTTGCCGAAGCCGCTCAGCGCCAGCTCGTTGCCGATCTGGTAGGTAAGCGTGCCGGAGCGCGAGACGACGCCGACGTTGCCCTGCTTGAAGAACGACGCGGGGATGATGCCGACGCTGGCCTTGCCCGGCGACAGGATCCCCGGGCAGTTGGGGCCGACCAGTCGCGAGCGGCCGTTCTTCTTGAGGATATTGAACACCCGCAGCTCGTCGTGGGCGGGGATGCCCTCGGTAATCGCGATTATGAGCTCGATCCCGGCGTCCTCGGCCTCGAGGATCGAGTCGGCGGCGAACCGCGGCGGCACGAAGATCATCGCCGTGTTGGCGCCGGCCTGCTCGACGGCGTCGTGGAAGGTGTTGAGCACCGGGATCCCCTCGACGTCCTGGCCGCCCTTGCCCGGCGTCACCCCGGCCACCACCTGAGTTCCGTAGTCGCGGTTGCGCAGCGAGTGGAAGGTGCCCTCGCGGCCGGTGATCCCGGAGGTGCAGAGGCGGGTGTTCTGGTCGACGAGGATGCTCATGAGGTCTGCTCCGCGTGGCGTCCGGCCTCGCGTTCCGAGGTGGTGTGGCTGGCTGCGGCCGCCAGCTCAACCACCTTGGCGGCGGCGCCGTCCATGGTCGACTCGGTGTGGACGCTGGGGAGGTCGGCCTCGGCCAGCATCGCGCGGCCCTCCTCGCCGTTCGTCCCGTCGAGGCGGACGACGAACGGCACTGTCGGCTTGATCTGCGCGAACGCCTCGATCAGGCCCTTGGCCACCTCGTCGCAGCGGGTGATGCCGCCGAAGATGTTGAACAGGACCGCCTCGACCTTCTCGTCGGAGAGGATCACCTGGACCGCACTGGTGATCGCCTCGGCCTTCGAGCCGCCGCCGGCGTCGAGGAAGTTGGCCGGAGCGCCGCCCGCCTCGGCCACGACATCGAGCGTCGACATCGACAGGCCGGCGCCGTTGGCGAGGATCCCGATGTTGCCGTCGAGCTTGACGTAGGTCAGCCCGCGCTCCTTGGCCATCCGCTCCTGCGGGTCCTCGGCCGAGAGGTCGCGCAGCTCGGCGTTCTCCGGGTGGCGGTAGAGCGCATTGCCGTCGAGCGTGACCTTGGCGTCCAGCGCCTTGACCTCACGCTCCGGCGTGATGATCATCGGGTTGACTTCGACGAGCGTCGCCTCCTCGGCCACGAACGTGTCGTAGAGCTTGGCCAGGAGCGCGCCGACCGGACGCACCACGTCCTCGTCGACGCCGGCCTCGAAGGCCAGCCGCCGGCCGTGGAAGTCCTGGAAGCCGAGCAGCGGGTCGACGTGCAGCTGGGCGATCACGCCGGGGTCCTCGGCGGCCACCACCTCGATGTCCATGCCGCCCTTGGTCGAGAGCATCACCAGGGGGGCCTTGGCCGAGCGGTCGAAGACTATCGAGGCGTAGTACTCCTTGTCGATCTGCGAGGCACCCTCGATCCACACCTCGCGTACGGTCAGGCCCTTGATGTCCATCCCCAGGATCGCCTCGGCGTGGGCACGGGCCTCGTCGTGGCTCTCGGCCACCTTGATGCCGCCGAGCTTGCCGCGGCCGCCGATCTGGACCTGGGCCTTGACGACGCACGGGTAGCCGATCTCCTCAGCGGCGGCCACGGCCTCCTCGACGGTGCGCGCCGGCTTGCCGGTCGGCACCGGGACGCCATGGCGGGCGAACAGGTGTTTACCCTGATATTCGAGCAGATCCATAGCGCTCGGCACTCTATTGGATCGGCTGCCATGGCATCATGGCCGCCTCATGGCTATCCCGAAGCAGATCACGTTCGTCACCTTCGACGTCTACGGCACCCTGATCGACTGGGAGTCCGGGGCGTTCGACGCGTTCAAAAAGGAGGCCGAGCGCGACGGCTTCACGCTCGAGCGCGACGAGCTGATCCCGCTCTTCCACGAGGTCCAGCAGCAGATCCAGGCCGGCTCCTACGAGCTCTACGCCGAGGTCCTGCGGCGCACCGCGGTCCAGATCGCCAAGCAGCTCGGGTGGCCGCTTGAGCCGTCGCGCTCCGGCTTCCTGCCCGAGTCGGTGACGCGCTGGTCGCCGTTCAGGGAGACCAACCCGGTCCTGGCGAAGATCGCCAAGAAGCACAAGACCGGCCTGATCTCCAACATCGACGACAAGCTGCTCGGCCAGACCCGGCGCCACATCCCGCTCGACTTCGACCTCGTCGTCACCGCCCAGCAGGTTCGCTCCTACAAGCCCGATCTGGCCCACTTCACCGAGTGCGAGCGGCGGATCGGCGGCAAGAAGGGCTGGGTGCACGTCGCGGCCAGCTACTACCACGACGTCGAGCCGTGCCTGAAGAAGAAGATCCCGGTGATCTGGGTCAACCGCAACAAGCAGCCGCTCGAGTCGGGGCAGAAGAAGCCCGACGCCGAGGTGGCGACGCTGCGCGAGGCGGCGAAGCTGATCGGCATCGGCTGAGCCGCGGGCGCGACCGGTGCGCGCGCTGGCCCTCGACCCCGACCTGATCGTGTTCATCAGCCGCGTGTGGCAGACCACGTGCACCGCGGTGCGCGCCGGCGACGAGGGGTTCCTGATCGACTCGGTCGTCTACCCCGACGAGCTGGCGGGGCTGCCCGGCGTGCTCGGGCAGGCGTCGTTTCCGGTGTCCGGGCTGCTCGCCACGCACGGCGACTGGGACCACCTGCTCGGGCGCCAGGCGTTCCCCGAGGCGACCCTGGGCTGCGGCGCGGCGACGGCGGCGCGGCTCGACTCCGAGCTGGGGGCGCCCCAGCGGGCGCTGCGGTCCTTCGACGAGGAGCACTACGTCGACGGGCGCTCGCCGCTGTCGCTGGCCGGGGTGCAGGCGCTGCCGGTGCCGGGGCTGCTGTCGCTGGGCGGCTCGGGGGGCCCGGGCGCGCTGGGCGGCCCGGGCGCGCTGGGCGGCTCGGGGGGCCCGGGCGCGCTGGGCGGCCCGGGGGGCTCGGGCGCGCTGGGCGGCTCGGGGGGCGCCGCAGAGCGGGAGATCGAGCTGCACGCCGCGGCTGGACACACCGCCGACGGCATCGCGTTCCAGCTCGGATGGCTGCGGACGCTGGTCTGCGGCGACTACCTCTCGCCGGTGGAGATCCCGATGCTGTCGCCGGGAGGATCGGTCGATGCATATCTGGCGACGCTCGAGCGGCTGCGGCCGCTGGTCCCCGACGCCGCGCACGTGATCCCGGGCCACGGCGCGCCGCTGAGCGGCGTGGAGGCGGCCGAGATCCTCGACGAGGACGTGGCTTACCTGCGCGCGCTGGCGCGGGACGGCGCCGGCGCGCCGCTGCCCGGGGGCCGCCGGCGCACCGCGCGCCAGCGGCAGATCCACGCCGCAAACGTCACCACGCTCGGCTGATGCGCCACTCTGAGCGACTTGGTACGCCATACGGGTACCAACCCGCTCAGAGTCGGGGCCGCAGCGCCGCCCCAGCTGCGCTGGCGGCGCTGGTGGCGCTCGGGGGGTGCGCCGGCGCGCCGCACCGGGCCGGCCCCCGGGTGCATCCGCGCCGAACGGCGTCCGTCTCGAATCCGGCGCCCGGGTCGCATCCGCGTCCCGGGTCGACTCCGGGTCCCGGGTCGACTCCGGGTCCCGGGTCAACTCCGGCGCCCGAGCAGAATCCGGCGTCAGCGTCGACTCCGGTGCCCGAGCCGCCGCACCCCCGCGCCCGCGCGATCGTGATCCTCCCCGTCGCCCACCGTCCCGGCCCGATGCCCTGGACCCCGGCCGTCCGCGTCGGCGGCTTCACCGCCGTGTGGATTGCCCGCACTCCGGTTCCCGCGCCCGTCCTCGGCCGCCCTGGCGTCCCCGGTCGGCCCAGAGTCCCCGGAGGCCCCGGCGCCGACGTCACGCTGCTGCGCTTCGACCAGCGCCTGGCCACGCTGGCGCTTCACGCCGGCGGCACCCAGCCCGGCGGCTTCGGATGGCGCTACGGCCCGCTGATCCGGCCCGCCGAGCGCCGGCACCTGCTGGCCGCGTTCAACAGCGGCTTCCAGGAGTCCTACGGCGCCGGGGGCTTCGTCCAAGACGGCAAGCTCGGGTGGGCGCTGAAGCGCGGCGAGGCCTCGGCGGTGACCTACCGGGACGGCGTCACCGACATCGGCTACTGGCGGCGGACCGTCCCCGCCGCCGGCCGCCCGGTCGCCTCGGTGCGCCAGAACCTCCGCCGGCTGCTGGTCGACCGGGGCCGGATCCCCGCCAGCGTCGACACCTGCATCAGGGCGTGCTGGGGTGACCCGCTGCACGAGCTGCCGCTGACCGCCCGCTCCGCCCTTGCCGTCGACTCGGGCGGCGACCTGATCTGGGCCGGCGGCCTGAGGCTGTCGGTGCGTGCGCTGGCCGAGGCGCTCAACACCCACGGGGCGACAAGGGCGCTCGAGCTCGACATCAACCCGGCGTGGGTGGCGGGCTTCCTGTACGCCCACGCCCGCCACCACAACGCCGTCGCGCCGGTCGCGCTCGTCCCCGGTCAGGTCGAGGTCGACGGGGCGTTCCTCCAGCCGTACTGGCGCGACTTCTTCACCGTGCTGGCGCGCTCGTCCGGGAGCCGCTGAAGCCACTGAAGTCACACCGGGCAGGTACCAGGCGCCTCGCCGAGCAGCGCCAGCGTCGCCGGCAGCAGCACGCCGCCGAGCTGCTGGCCGGAGCAGAACCGCCGCGGTGCTGGCAGTGATCGCCTACCTGCGCAGCGAGGCGTAGCCCACCGGGGCGCGCCCCGCGCCCCGGGGACCCCAGGCGCCCGCCGCGACTCGGACGCAGCAGGCGCCCGCCGCTACTCGGGACGCAGCAGGCGCCCGCCGCTACTCGGGACGCAGCAGGCGCCCGCCGCTACTCGGACGCGGCAGACGCCCGCCGCTACTCGGACGCGGTGATCACGGCGAGCGTGTCGCCGGAGGTGACCGACGCGCCCACGGCGATCGGGAGCTCGGCCACCTTGCCGGCCTTGTGGGCGGTGATCTCGTTCTCCATCTTCATCGCCTCGATGACACACACCAGCGAGCCTTCCTCGACGGTGGCGCCGGCCTCGACGGCGACCTTCAGCACCGTGCCCTGCATCGGAGAGGCGAGGGCGTCGCCACCCCCGCCGGCGCCCTCGGCGCCCTCGGCGCCGCTCGCCCGCCGCGGCGGCCGACGGGCACCCGGCGCGCCGGTCGCCACCCCCGGTGCGGAGCCGTTGGTCGCGGCGACCGCGGCGAACGCCGGTCCGATCACCTTGACGTCGAAGCGCTTTCCCGACACCTCGACCGTGTAGCTCTGCTCGACCTTCTCGCCCCCGTCGTCATCGGCGTCGGTCGGCTCGGGGGCCGTGAAGGCCAGCCGCCGCAGCCACTCGCGGTCCTCGATCAGGTCGCGACAGGTCTCCGCGTTGGCCCACTGCTCGGAGGCCATGATCGCCTTGTGGAACGGCATCAGCGTCTTCAGGCCGCCGATCTCGTACTCGCCCAGCGCGCGGAGCATCCGCCGGGTGGCCGACTCGCGATCGGCGTCCCACACGATCAGCTTGGCGATCATCGGGTCGTACATGGGGCTGATCTCGGAGCCGGCCAGGCAGCCCGAATCGACGCGCACGCCGGGCCCCGAAGGCTCCGAGTAGGTCGTGATCGACCCCGGAGCGGGGGCAAAGTTGCGAGACGCGTCCTCGGCGTTGATTCTGCACTCGATCGCGTGGCCGCGAAGCACCAGCTCGTCCTGGGTGATCGACAACGGCTCGCCGGCGGCAACCCGGATCCCCTCCTTGACGATGTCTATCCCGGTCACCATCTCGGTCACGCAGTGCTCGACCTGGACGCGGGTGTTCATCTCCAGGAAGAAGTACTCGCCGTCCTGCAGCAGGCCCTCGATCGTCCCCGCGCCGGCGTAGTTCACCGCGGCGGCGGCGTCGGTGGCGATCCGGCCGATCCGCTCCCGCAGCTTCGCGTCGACGGCAGGGGCCGGAGCCTCCTCGATCAGCTTCTGGTGGCGGCGCTGCAGCGAGCAGTCGCGCTCGCCGAGGTGGATCACGTTGCCGTGCGAGTCGGCCAGCACCTGGACCTCGACGTGACGCGGATCGTGGAGGTAGCGCTCGAGGTACACGGTCGCGTCGGAGAAGAACTTCTCACCTTCGCGCGCGGCGCCCTCGAAGGCGTCGTTCAGCTTGTCCTCGCTGAGCGCGACGCGGAAGCCCTTGCCGCCGCCGCCGCCCGCCGCCTTGACGGCGACCGGATACCCGATCGTCTCGTCGATCAGCTTGCGGGCGTCCGCGACCGAGGCCACCGGCTCGGTGGTGCCGGGGACGATCGGCACGCCGGCCTTCTGCATCAGCTCCCGGGCCTTGGTCTTGGAGCCCATCGCGTCGATCGCCGAGGCGGGCGGCCCGATGAAGCTGATCCCGTGCTTCTCCAGCACGGCGGCGAAGGCGGCGTTCTCGGCCAGGAACCCGTAGCCGGGGTGCACGGCCTCGGCGCCCGAGCGCTCGATCACCTCGAGCAGCTTGTCGACCAACAGGTAGCTCTCGGCGGCGGGACCGGGGCCGAGCAGGAACGCCTCGTCGGCGCGGTGGACGTGGGGCGCGTCCCGGTCGATCTCCGAGTAGACGGCCACCGTGGCCACGCCCAGCTCCTCGCAGGCCCGGATGATTCTGACCGCGATCTCCCCGCGGTTGGCGATGAGGATCTTGGAGAACATCCGGGGCGCGGGACTCTACCGGCGCGCCACCGAACACGGCTCACCCCCGCCGCGCCATCCGCGCCCGCGGACCGCACCCACCCGCGCACCACCCGCGCCCGCGGACCGCCCCACCCGCGCCCGCGGACCGCCCCACCCGCGCGACCCGCGCCACCCGCGCCACCCGCGCCACCCGCGCCACCCGCGCCACCCGCGCCACCCGCGCCACGACCCGCGCGTCCCCGCCGTATGGTCGGTGTAAGGGTTTCGCCGAAGGTTTCGCCGAAAGCTCCTGCCCACGCTGGACCCCGATGACGAACTCCTTAGAATGCCCGGGATGGATTCGCTCCCGGAGGCGCTCGGGAAGCGCCTCGGGACCCTCCCCGGCCCGGGCGCTCCGCGCCGCGCCCGCCAAGAACGGCTCGACTCCGCCGTGCTGGAGCCGCCGACCGGCGGCCGCGCGCTGCCGACGCTCGAGTTCGAGCGCAGCCGCCCCGGCGCGGGCCGCCTCGAGCGCTACCGGCCGCTGCTGGCCCAGCTGCGGGTGCCGCTCGGCGTGTACGTCGCCACCCGCCTGCTGTATCTGCTGATCGCGCTCGTCGACGGAGCCGCCCGCGGTTTCTCGCTGTCGGCCGAGGTGACCAACTGGGACGGGGCGTGGTACGTGAACCTGACCCACTGGGGCTATCCACACGTCGCCTCGCACCTGCAGACCACGCTCGGCTTCCTGCCGCTGTACCCGATGCTGACGTGGCTCGGCGCCAAGGCCGCGTTCATCTCCTTCACCGCCGCCGGGCTGCTGATCTCGACGATCGGCGGCTTCGTGGCCACGGTGCTCGTGCAGCAGCTGGCGCGGCGCTGGTGGGACGAGGCGGCGAGCCGCCGGGCCGTCCTCTTCTTCTGCCTGTTTCCCGGCTCGATCGTGTTCTCGATGGACTACTCCGAGGGGATCATGCTGCCGCTGGCGCTCGGCTGCCTGCTCGCGCTCGAGCACCGCCGCTGGCTGCTCGCCGGCCTGCTCGCCGGCGCCGCCACCGCGGTCGCCCCGGTGGCGCTGGCGATCGTCCCCGCATGTGCCGTGGCCGCGATCAACGAGCTGCGCCACCGCGGCTGGCGGGAGGGCCGCCGGGCGCTGGTGGCGCCGCTGCTCGCCCCCGCCGGCCTGGCCGCCTTCGGGCTGTTCCTGTGGTCGTGGACGGGGACGCCGCTGGCCAGCTACAACGCCCAGCGCTACGGCTGGAACGAGAAGAGCTCGCCGCTGGCGATCTACAACACGATCCGTCACGCGATTCACGAGCTGTTCAGCTGGCAGAGCTTCCACCACCCGGGGATCAACCTCAACTACGACAGCGGCGCGCTCGGCGCGATCTTCCTGATCTGGGCGCTGTGGCTGGTCGCCCGAACGCGGCCGCGGATCTCCCCGGCGGCGATCGCCTGGACGATCTGGGTGGCGATCCTGACCCTGACCTCGTGGAACACGCCGCCCAACCCGCGGATGCTGATCTGCGCGTTCCCGGCGCTGATGGTCGTCGCCTACCGCCTGCGGGGCGTCGCCTTCCGACGGCTGATCGTTGCCAGCACCACGCTGCTCGTGGTGATGAGCGCGCTCACCTACGTCGGCAGCTCGCTGCGGCCCTAGTCGCGGACCCTCAGTGCGCCGGCTGGCGCGCACTCAGGAGCTCGACCTCGATCTGCGCCGCCCACCCGAAGTTCCGCCGACGGTGCTCGCGGTAACCGAGCTGCAGTGTCGCCCCGAGCACCCGGTAGCGGATGAAGTTGGTCCGCGACACCGGCGGCCCGTGGCGCTGGCCCTCGTGGCTGGCCACGAACCACATCCGCGGGCAGGAGCGCTCGATCTGCATCAGCTCCGCGTTGGTCGGGGTCGAGTAGTCCTCCACGTAGGGCGGGTTCTGCGCCCACGGCGTCGGCGGGTCGATCGGCAGCGGCACCGGGACGCCGGTGCTCATCACCGGCCGCCCGGCCGCCGCCTCGCCGCCGCGCACGTAGTAATCGAACGGCATCCGGCCGTCGAGCGGATAGAAGGCGATGCAGTCGCCGGGGCGGGTGTGGGCCGAGACGTAGCGCTCGGCCGCCTTCCAGTCCTCCGGGGAGACCCCGTAGCTGGGCGCCAGCTGCAATGCGCGCAGCGCCAGCAGGCCCCCGAGGGCGAGCCAGCCGAGGCGCACCGGCAGCCGTGTGCGCAGCAGCACCCAGGCCATCGCCAGCGCCACCGCCGGCAGGCAGATGACCGCGTTGCGGAACAGCAGGATCGGCTGCCCGGCCGCCGACTCGGCCAGGCTGAGCGCGATCGGGACGACCAGCCACGCCAGCACGACCAGCGTCGAGAAGCTCTCGCCCTCGAGGCGGCGGGCCGCCCAGGCGGCGCGGAAGCGGCGCAGCGTCAGCGTCAGCGCGACGACGAGCACGACGATGCTGATCACCATCAGCGTCGTCGCGGTCGCGGTGCGGTGGAAGTTGGGCGGCATCCCGGCGGAGGTCAGCCATCGCAGGGTCTGCCCGATCGACTCCATGTTCGGGCGCGGGACCCAGAACAGCTGGCTCGAGCCGCGGGCCGTGGCCAGCACCAGCAGCGGCGCCCAGGCCAGCGCGGTCACCCCCATCGCGCCGAGCAGCGCCCGCGAGTGCCGCGGCCGGAACCCCAGCAGCAGCAGCTGGGCCGGCACCACCAGCGCCCCGACGAAGCCCAGGTATCCCGCCAGCACGGTGCTGAGGACGTACCCGCCGAGCCACCACGAGGAGGGCGGGCGCGCGGGATCGCCCTCCATCAGCACCACGAAGGCGAGGAACGACGCGGCGCTGAAGGTGACCAGCGGAGCGTAGCCGCGGGCGTCCTGCCCCCAGAAGACGAGCGGCAGGCTGAGCGCGGTGAGCAGCGCGGCGGCGAACGCCACGCGCCGGTCGAACAGCCGGCGGCCGATCATCCCGGTGATCGCCACGGTCGCCACGGTGGCGATCACCGACGGCACCCGGATCACCGCCTCGGCGTCGCCGAACAGCCCGATCAGGGCGTGTAGCAGCAGGTAGTAGACGAGCATGTTGCCGCCGTCGTGGGCCAGCGCGCGCCACAGCGCGTCGCCGTGCTGGGAGGCGATCGAGACGCTCGCGCCCTCGTCGAGCCACAGGCTGCGCGTGCTGAGCTGCCACACGCACAGCGCCACCGCGATCAGGCACGGCGCGGCGAGGGCCAGGACGGGTAGCCACCGCTCACGCCGCAGCGTCCAGGCCCGCCGACCGACCGGAACCGCCGGCGGCGCCGGCGGTGGCGGTGGCTCCCGCGAAGTGCCCGGCCGCGGCAGCTCGGGAGCCACCGGGGGCTCGAGGACCGGCGCTGCGCCGAGCAGCCCGAGCTCGGTGTCGATCCTCATGGCTCGTCTCCGGAGCCAAGGGCCGAGCGAAAACCGTTCACCGCGCCACCTCGAGCCGACGTGGGCGGGTCCGGAGCCCCCGGGGGAGGCCGAGCCACGGCGCCCCCGACCCGCGGCCGCGGCCGCGCCCGTAGGCCCACAGCAGCGCGATCGCGGCAAGCCCGTAGACGGCGAGCACCGACGGGGAGTCCTCGATCGGGAGCGTCAGCGTCCCGCCGGGACCGATCACGAACACCGAGGCGATCATCACGACCGGCAGCGCCGGCGAGCGCTGCGGGCGCGGGCACACCGCCAGCAGCACCAGCGCCCAGGCCAGGTACCACGGCCACGTGGCCGGACCGCCGAGCACCGAGGCCAGCAGCACCACGCCGAGGTACGGCACCAGGCGCTCGTAGCGCACGCGGACGAGCAACCACAGCGACACCGCCACCGCCACCGCGAAGGCGACCGCCCCGAGCGCCGCCTCCATCGCCCCGGCGCTCGGCCCGAGCAGCGCGTGGAGGCTCCACCCGGCGGCCGTCCCGGGCGTGATCGCCAGATGCACGCGCGCCGGGGTCGACAGCAGCGCGGGGGTGACCCAGTGCCAGCCGACGCCGGTGATCACCCCGACCGCCGCCGTCACGCCGACGGCGACCAGCAGCCCGGAACCGAGCCCGCGCGCCGCACGAGCGCGCCCAGCGCGCGTCGCCGCCGGCGCGCCCGCGCGCGCGTCGCGCCACCAGCAGGCGAGGATCATCACCACGGCGATCCCGGCCGGGAGCTTGACCATCCCCGCGAGCGTGCACACGGCGATCGCCGCCAGCGGCCGACGATCGAGGGCCAAGCTCACCCCGGCGACCAGCATCCCGGCCAGCAGCGCGTCGTTGTGGCCGCCCCCGACGAGCTCGATCAGCGCCAGCGGGCTGATCACGGCCAGCCACACCGCCCGGCCCGGGTCGGCGCCGAGCCGGCGCGCCAGCCGCGGCACGAACACCGCCAGGAGCACGAAGCCGGGCAGCTCGAGCACGCGCATCAGCACCACCCCGAGGGCCAGGTGCGAGCCGACCAGGCCGCTGACCAGGGCGCCCAGCCCGACGAACAGCGGGCCGTACGGGGCCGGCGTGTGGCGCCAGAACGGGGAGACGGCGTGGGCCATCCGAGCCTGATGCAGGCCGAGGAGCGCGTCGGGGCCGTGGTGGTAGGGGTCGACGCCGAGCCGCAGCAGATCGCCCTGGGCCAGGTAGCTGTACATGTCGTTCGAGAACAGCGCCGGGGCCAGTGCCAGCGGCAGCGCCCACAGCGCGCCGGCGCCGAGCAGCCGGCGCGGCGGCCAGCGGTCCGGCAGCCCTAGCCCGAGCCCGAGTCCCAGCCAGGCCACGCACAGCGCCCCGACCCCCGCCCACAGCACATGGTGGGCGAACGCCCGGGAGCCGAGATGGACGACCAGCGGCCAGTGGATCGGCCGGCCGTCACCCAGCTGCGAGTCGGCCGCGGCGAGCGCCAGCGATCCGGCCAAACCAAGACAGACCCACCCCCAGGCGAGATGGCGTCGAGCGGCGCGCACGCGTCCAGAGGCTAGAGGGAACTACCTTGAGATCTCGTTAGTTAGAGCGGCGCCCCCGCCCCGCCGCCGCTCCGGCGACGCTACTCAGCGGAGATGATCATCCCGGCGGCGACGGTGTCGTTCGAGGACTCGTCGATCAGGATGAAGCTGCCGGTCGTGCGGTTGCGGGCGTAGGGGTCGACCATCAGCGGCGCCGAGCAGCGCAGCCGCACGCGACCGATCTCGTTGAGCGTGAGCCGGCTCGCCGGCTCGTGGTCGAGCGAGTTGACGTTGACGCGGTAGTCCAGCGCGTCGACGATCGCGCGCGCCGTGGTCGTGGTGTGCTTGATCGCGTAGCGGCCGCGGGGCGCCAGCGGCGCCTCGCCCATCCAGCACACGATCGCGTCGAGCGTGCGGGCGACGGTCGGCTGGTCCTCGGCCTCGACGATCATGTTCCCGCGCGAGATGTCGAGATCGTCGGCGAGGCGCAGCGTCACCGACATCGACGGGAACGCGGCATCGAGAACGCCGTCGAAGGTGTCGATCGAGGCGATCGTCGTCGTGCGCCCGCCGGGCAGGATCACCACCTCGCCGCCGGGGCGCAGCAGGCCGCCGGCCATCTGCCCCGCGTAGCCGCGGTAGTCGTGGTGCTCGTCGCTCATCGGGCGGATCACCCACTGCACGGGGAAGCGCACGTCGTTGAGGTTGCGGTCGGACGCGATCACCACGTGCTCGAGGTGGTAGAGCAGCGGGGCGCCCCCGTACCACGGCATCGCGAACGAGCGGTCCACGACGTTGTCGCCGTGCAGGGCCGAGATCGGGATGAAGGTGATGTCGGGGATGTCGAGTCGCGAGGCCCAGTCGACCATCTCCTCGAGGATCGAGTAGAAGACCTCCTCGTCGTAGGCGACCAGGTCCATCTTGTTGACGCACACGACGAGGTGCGGGATCCGCAGCAGCGAGGCGATGAACGCGTGGCGGCGGGTCTGCTCGGAGACCCCCTTGCGCGCGTCGACAAGCACGATCGAGAGGTCGGCCGTCGAGGCGCCGGTGACCATGTTGCGCGTGTACTGCTCGTGGCCGGGGGTGTCGGCGACGATGAACTTCCGGCGCGGGGTGGCGAAGTACCGGTAGGCGACGTCGATCGTGATCCCCTGCTCGCGCTCGGCCCGGAGACCGTCGGTGAGCAGCGCCAGGTTGACGTAGCCGTCGCCGCGGCGCTCGGAGGTCTGGACGACGTGCTCGAGCTGATCCTCGAAGATCGCCTTGGAGTCGTGGAGCAGACGGCCGATCAGCGTCGACTTGCCGTCGTCGACCGAGCCGGCGGTGGCGATCCGCAGGAGCTCCGAGGTGTGGGTGCTCACGGCGTGGCCGTTGGTGGCGGCGCCCGGCATCAACGGCGGGCCGGGGCGGACGGGAGTCCCATCAGAAATAGCCCTCCCGCTTGCGATCCTCCATCGCCGCCTCCGACACGCGGTCGTCGGCGCGGGTCTCGCCGCGCTCGGTGACCCGCGTCGCGGCGATCTCGCCGACCACGTCGGGCAGCGTCGTGGCGGTCGAGCGCACGGCGCCGGTGCAGGTCATGTCTCCGACCGTGCGATAGCGCACCGACTCATCGAACACCTCCTCGCCCTCGAGCAGCTCGATGTGATCGGAGTGGGCGTAGAGCATCCCGTCACGCGCGAACACCGGCCGGCGATGGGCGTAGTAGATCGAGGGCACCTCGAGCTTCTCGGTCTCCAGGTACTGCCACACGTCGAGCTCGGTCCAGTTCGAGATCGGGAACACGCGGACGTGCTCGCCCTTGCGGATCCGCCCGTTGTAGAGCGACCACAGCTCGGGGCGCTGGGCCTTGGGGTCCCACTGCCCGAAGTCGTCGCGGAACGAGAACACGCGCTCCTTGGCCCGGGCGCGCTCCTCGTCGCGGCGGGCGCCGCCGAAGGCGGCGTCGAAGCCGTGCTCCTCGATCGCGTCGAGCAGCGTCGTCGTCTGCAGCCGGTTGCGCGACGCCCGCGGGCCAGTTTCCTCGGCCACGCGGCCGCTGTCGATCGAGTCCTGCACACTCGCCACGATCAGCCGCTCGCCGAGCTGAGCCACCAGCCGGTCGCGGAACTCGATCACCTCGGGGAAGTTGTGGCCGGTGTCGACGTGCATCACTGCGAACGGGAAGCGGCCAGGGCGAAACGCCTTCTCGGCCAGCCGCATCAGCACGATCGAGTCCTTGCCGCCGCTGAACAGCAGCACCGGCCGCTCGAGCTCGGCGACCACCTCGCGCATGACGTGGATCGACTCGGCCTCCAGGGCCTGGAGGTGGGATAGCTCGTAGTGCAGGGGGTTCATGGCCAGCAGGTCGGGGTCGACGAGGGTCATTCGTGAATCCCGCACTCGGTCTTCTCCGAGCCGCTCCAGCGACCCTCGCGGCCGGAGCCTGGCTGCGTGCAGGGGGCGCAGCCGATCGAGGCGTAGCCCTCGTCGTGCAGCGGATGGTAGGGCAGATCGTGGTGGTGGATGTAGCGCCAGAGGTCCTTCTCCGACCAGTCAGCCAGCGGGTTGAACTTCCAGATCCCGCGCCGCGGGTCGCGCTCGAGCTTCGGGGAGCCGGCCCGCGTGGTCGCCTGCTCGCGGCGAATCCCGGTGATCCACGCGTCGACGTCGGACAGCGCGCGCTCAATCGCGTCGACCTTGGCCGGGCCGCAGCAGTTGGCCACCGTCCACGGCTCGCCGGGGCTGCGCGCGTCGAGCACCTCGACGTGCAGCCCGAAGCGCTCCTCGAATGCCTTCCAGGTCTGGAGCGTCTCCGGGAACAGCACCCCGGTATCGATCGTGAACACGCGCGGGCTCTCGGTGATCCGCCCGAGCAGGTGCACGAGCACCGACTCCTCCTTCTGGAACGAGCAGGCCATCGTCAGCCGCGGCGCGTGGCGTTCGACCGCGTAGGCGAGCACCGCCTCGGCCGACGCCGCCTCGAGGTCGGGTACCCCGTCGGTCGTCGTGAACGCCCCGGGCTCGGCGCCGGCCGAGCCGGCAGGCGGACGCGGTCCGCCCGTCATACCGCGCACTCGCCCTCGCCCCGGACGACCTCGAACGGGGCGCTCTTGGTCCAATCGACGAACTGGCTGATGTTCTCGAGGCTGAACTGCACCGGCAGCGTCAGGTCCTTGACCCGGACCTCGAACTCCGCCGTTCCCACCCGCTCGGCGAACGCCTTGAACGCCTCGCCCTCGCGGCGGTCGGACTCGTAGTAGCGGACCCAGCGCTCGACCGCCTCGGGCACCCGCTTGGCGGGGATCCGGGCCTTGAGCCGCGCGCCGAACTTGACCTCGCCGTCGGCGTAGCCGCCCCCGACGTGCGGAATGTAGGCCGGGATCGTGTGCTTGCCGACCTTGATCGAGGCGCCGTAGAAGCCGATGTCGGCGATGTGGTGCTGGCCGCAGCCGTTGGGGCAGCCGCTCATCTTGATGTGGATCCGCCGCGTCAGCTCGTCGTCGATGCCCATCGACAGGACGCGGTCCTGGAGCGCCTGGTTGAGCCCCATCGAGGAGGTGATGCCGAGCTTGCACGAATCGGTGCCGGGGCAGCTGACGACGTCGGTGATCTCGTCGGCGCCGGCGTCGCCGAGCCCCAGCTCGGACAGCGCGCACCACACCTCGTACACCGCCTCGGCGCGGATCCACCGCAGCACCAGGTTCTGGTGCACCGTGGTCCGCGCGTAGCCGCCGCAGTAGTTGCGCATCACCTGGCCGAGGCCCCGCAGCTGCTCAGGGGTGAGGTCGCCGCGGCGGACCTTGACCTCGACGGTGCAGAAGCCGGGCTGGCGCTGGGCCTCGACGTTGGTGGCCAGGAAGCGGTCGAACGCCCGCTGGTCACCGTTGGCCGAAGCGTAGCCCGGCCGCGGCGCCGGCGCGCCCGCCGCCTCGTCGTGGTCGTAGAGGATCCCGTCGAGGGCGAAGTCGCGCTCGGCGACCCAGTCGCCCTGCAGTTCCTCCTCGACCTGCGCGCGGAAGGCGTCGATCCCGATCTTGTCGATCAGCACCTTGATCCGGGCCCGGGCGCGGTTGACGCGGAGGAAGTCCTGACGGTCGAAGATCCGCATGCACGCCTCGGTGACCTTCAGGTAGTCGCCGTCGTCGAGCGCGACGAACTCGTACAGCGTCGGCGCGGTGCGGGGCATGATCGAGGTGCCGCCGCCGACCCGGACCTCGACGCCGCGCACGCCGTCGCGCACGCGCGGGAGGAACGCCATGTCGTGGATTCGGGTGATCGCGTTGTCCTCGTCGGTGGCCGTAAACGCCGTCTTGACCTTGCGCGGCATCGCCTGCGTGGTCGGATGGCGGACGAAGTAGCGCACGTAGGCGCCGGCGTATGGGGTGATGTCGAACAGCTCGCCGGGGATCACGCCGGCACGCGGGTCGCCGGTGACGTTGCGCATCGTGTTGCCGCAGCCCTCGCGGCTCGAGAGCCCGGCGTCGCCGAGCTCGCGGATCAGCTTGGCCGCGTCGTCGAGCGGGACGTGGTGCACCTGGATGTTCTGCCGCGTCGTGATGTGGCCCTTGCGCAGCGGCACGTAGCGCTCGATCACCTCGGCGAAGGCGTCGAGCTGGTCGGGGGTGACGCCGCCCATCGGCAGCTTGACCCGGACCATCTGGACGTGGGCCTGGCGCTGCCCGTAGACCCCCTGCTTGAGGCGGAACTTGATGAACTCGGTCTCCTCGTGGTCGCCCAGGAGATAGCGGGTCGACTCGGTGTCGAAGTCGTCGAACTCGGCCGTGAGGATCGGGATCACGTGCCCCGGGACGTTCTCGAGCACCTCGGGATTCTCGAGCGTACCCGTCTTTTCGCTGTTGAGCATCGGTTCCTCTTCCGCGTTTCGTTGCCAGCGACCAGCAATGTACCAAAAGCCGATCGTCATTCAGCCTTTTTGATATGGGGATTGGGTCGGCGGCGGCCGCGGACGCGGCGCCCGCGGACGCGATCGCGCGGCAAGCGGGCGTGGTCCCGCGTCAGGCCCAGAACCGGCGGCGTTGGCGCGTGGTCCTGCGTCAGGCCCAGAACGGCCGCGGCGCCGGCTCGCCCGCGACGCCCTCGTGCAGCGCGGCCTGCTGCCAGGCCGACCGCCACGGCCCTTCCGGGACGGGCGCCGGCGCGGTCGCGCGCATGAACTGCTCGAGCGCCGCGACCACTGCCGCCGCCTCCTCGGGCGAGGCGCCGGAGGCGAGGATCGACAGCTTCGGGCGGCGGTTCACGGCCCTCTGGAGGCTACCGCGCGGTGCCGGCGCCGGCGAGCGGCACTGTCCACGGCCCGCGGGAGGCCGCCGGCGCCCGCGAGCGGGACGCCCGGCGGCCGCGGCCGGGTATCGTCAGCGCGCGCGAGCGGGACGCCCGGCGGCCGCGAGCGGCCGGGTATCGTCAACGCGCGATGCCGACGATCGCCGTGCTCGACCACGACGCCGTGCTCGCCGCCGTCTCGCCCGCGGCGGCGATCGAGCACGTGCGCGAGGCGCTGCTGCGCCACCATGCCGGCGAGTGGGTGATGCCGGCCAAGCTGTACCTCGAATGCCCAGCCCCGGATGACCCGGGCACGCTCGCCGGGGACTTCCGGGCGATGCCGGCGCGCGGCGACGGGCTCGCGCTGCTCAAGTGGATCACCTCGTTCCCGGGCAACCCGGCCCGCGGGCTGCCGACGGTGACCGGCGTCGTCTGCCTGTCCGACGCCACCGACGGCGAGCCGCTGATGCTGCTCGACGCGCGCTCGGTCACCGCGCTGCGCACCGGGGCGGTGGCGGCGGTGGCCGCGCGCACGCTGGCCCGCCCCGAGGCGCGCACGGTGGGGATCATCGGCTGCGGCCGCAACGGCGCGTGGACGGCGCGCTGCCTGGCTGCCGCCGGATACGGGCCGGGGGTGTGCTGCGATCCGCGGCGCGAGGCGGCCGACGCCGTGGCACGCGAGCTCGGCTGGAGCACGGGCACGCGCGCCGAGGCGGCGCGCTGCGAGATCGTCTGCTGTATCACGCCCGGCGCCGCGATCGTGCTCGACGCCGGCGACCTGCGCGCCGGCCAGCACCTGAACATGCTCGGCGCCGACGGCTCCGGCAAGGCCGAGGCGAGCATCGGCGCCGTCGCCTCCTGCGCACTGTTCTGCGACGAGCTCGTTCAGGCCTCCCACGGCGGCGAGCTGACCGGTGCGCTCGAGGCGGGGCTCGTCGATCGCGCCCGCGTGACCGAGCTGGGGGCGGTGCTAGCCGGCGAGGCGGCCGGGCGGCCGGGACCCGAGGCGGTGACGCTGTTCGACTCGACTGGCCTGGCGATCCAGGACCTCGCCGTCGCGCGTGCGGCATTCCACGCCTACCGCGACGGCCGCGTCGCAGCTCAGACCGTCCGGCTGTGATCGGTCACAGCCGGCGTCGCCAACGTACCAAAAGCCGATCTGGATAACGCATTTTGCCGAGATGCCAGGCGCACCCCGCGAAGCTCGGGCGGGGCGGCAACTCAGGGCCCGAGCAGGAATTTGCGCTCGAATCTGGCGAGTGGCTGGGCGTTCCTGGCACCGCCGGCTCGCCGCGATATTACTGGTGGCAAGTGAGGGCGAGCCGGTGGTGTCAGGGGCGTCCAGACGCCGTCCGAGCGAGCGATCATTCTTGCTCGTGCCCTCAGCCTTGTCGCGGAGCGAACTCGGCTATCCGGCTCGTGATCCCGCTGCTGTCCGTCACGGTGATCGCAATCCGCGTTGAACCGCCACGGGAGGCGGTGACACGAGCGCTCGCGCGCTTGGCGAGCCTGAGAGCCGGAGCGCTGATCCGCAGCGTCACCCGGCGCGACGGCCTCCCCAGCGAGATCACGAGCGCTCCGCGGGCAATCCGAGCCCGGAGCCGGACGCGGCGCCGCCCGGTGAAGCCGAGGACACCGCTGCGCAGCTCACCAAGCCGGTGAGAGAAAGTCGCTCGGGCGGCGAGGTGGATTACCACCGCGGCGATCGGGGCGGCGTGCGCGGCCGCCCGCAGTCCGAGCACGAGCACGGCGCGACGATCGCGTCCGAGCCCGAGCGAGGCGTATTGGACCCGCGGCGCGCCGACGGGTCTCGAGATCGGGGTAGCAGCGACCGTCGGCACGGCGCCGGTGCCCGCGCCGCCCGCGCCGCCTGCGCCGCCTGCGCCGCCTGCGCCGCCTGCGCCGCCTGCGCCGGGGCCGGATCCCACTCCGGCCGACGGGGAGGCGGCGGCGACCGTCCACACGAAGGAGATGGACGCCGAGGATCCTGATGCATCGGTCGCGGTCAGCGAGACAGTCCAGGATCCAGCGGCACTGGGAGCGCCTGAAATCAGCCCCCTGACGGAATCGATCGTCAATCCGGGGGGCAGGCCGGCGGCGGCAAAGCTGAGCGCCGTGCCCGCCGAGCTGGTGACCTGGAGCCGCAGGGCAGTGGAGGCGCCCACCGTCGATGCCTGCGGGCCGGGGTTGACAATCGTCACCACCGACGCCGGGCTGGTGACCTGGCCGCACAACGGCCCGGCCAGCGCCGCGGCGTTCGGAGTGCCCAGCCCGGAGGCCATGTCGTAGCCCACTCCCGCGGCGAAGCCACCCGCCGAGCCGACCGAGTTGGTGCCCGCGGTCACGTCGCTGAAGCGGGCGGCGTAGCCGGTCGCGGCAGCGACATACAACGCGGGATTGGCAAAGCCCACGGGCTTGCCGCTGCAGGCTGACGATGCATCCACCACCGCGGTCAGGGCGGCCCACGTGGGCGCCGCCGCGCTGGTGCCGCCGAACGCATGCCAGCTCCCGTTGTGGTAGATGGCGTATCCCGTGCTCGGATCGGCGTCGGCAGAAACGTCAGGAACCTGGCGGCAGAGCGTCGACGTGCTGCCACACGGCGATCCGGAGGATCCGGAATTGGCGACGTTCAGCGACGCCGGCGCGCCGGACTGATAGGCCGGCATCTTCCACATGCTCGAGACCCCCCCGCCTCCCGCGCCGTACGCGTTGTTCCAGATCGCTTGGCTGACCGGCGGTCCGAGCCCATTGAGGCTCGTGCCACCGACTCCGGTGACGTAGGGCTGGCTGGCCGGATCGTCGACCGCGAGGGCGCTGGCGGAGCCACCGGTGGACGTGCCGCAGTCAGCCGCCCCCGCGTCTCCGGCGGCGGCGAACACTGACTGCCCCTGCACGGCCGCCTCCTGGAACAGCGTGTTCTCGGCACTGACCTCGCTCCCGGCCTGCGCTTCGCAGAGACCCCACGAGGTCGAGATCACCTTCGCCCGGTCCTGGCTGATGATCGCGCTGTAGGTGTCGTACGGGCCCGATCCGGAGTTCGGTCCCGTGTAGACGAGGACGTCAGAGCTGGGGGCGAGGCCGATCAGATCCTCGATGTCCAGCGCCGCCTCGCCCTGGCCGGCTCCGGTGCCGGCGCCGCCGTCCACGGGTACGCTGGAGATCTGGGTCGAGGTGCCGTAGCAGCTCTGATAGGCGGCTACGTCGCTCGGGCTGTAGGGCTCGAGTTCGTACAGCGCGACGGCCGATCCGCCGCCGAGATCTCCCGCGCCGTACAGGCTCGAGAAGCCATAGGAGGAGGCGATCTGATCGGCGGTGTACGCGGAGCCGGCGGCAGCAGCGCAGCCCTGGGGCCCCCCGGTGGCGAGGTGGGCCGCGGAAATGCGAGTTCCGGCCGCCACGCGACTGAGGTTGGACGGCTGCGGAATCCTCAGGGTGTCGAGTCCGAGGACCCCCTGCACGAGGCCGGCGACGTCGCTGGGCAAGGCGGGGGCCTGGGTGTTGGCGAACGCGGTTCGCCCGCCGGGCAGCGTGTAGCGAGCGAACGAAGTCGAGAAGGCGGCGGAGAGCCGACTCGCCGGGGCCGCAACGTCGATCGACAGGCCATTGGGCGACACGGCGCCGGGCTGAACGCCGGCGCTGGCCAGCGACCCACGGACGGCGCCCACCGCGGTGGCGGTGGGGCCGAAGCGCGCGGCGAATTGCGCCACCGCCAGGTAACGATGAAACGCGCTGGAGGCCGGCGTTGACACCGCCTCGGCGTAGGCGGCGAGGGTCGCTGGGTCGCGAGGCTCCAGCGTGACCGTGGCATGAATGATCGTCGCCCCAGGAACTGCACCAGCTGCCCTCGCGCCCCGGGGAAGCTCAGGCGGCCTACCGACGCGCTGATTGCCGCCCGGTGCCGCCAGCGCAACGGGAGTCGCCACGGCGATCAGGCAGCCCACCGCTACCGCGCTGAGCAGCGCAGCAAGCGACCCCGATGGATTTCCATCCCGCACTCGTCCCCTATCGGGGGATCGCCGCAAACTCGTGAGCGCGCCGGAGCTCCGACTGGACAGATGACGGGCTTAGCACCCACCAACGCGGGCCGTTCGTGGATGGTGAGGGGCGCACACCGGACGCCCGCCGCTGCCTACGCCTGGCGGCGAACTCGGAATCGGGTCATCACAGCGGGATGTTTCCGTGCTTGCGCTTCGGGCCCGGCTGACGCTTCGTCTGCAGCGTCTCCAGCGCCGTTATCACCTTCGGTCGCGTCTCGTGGGGGACGATCACGTCGTCGATGTAGCCGCGCTCGGCCGCCGCGTAGGGGTTGGCGAAGTGCGCCTTGTAGTCGTTGATCAGCTTGCCGCGGCGCAGGTCGGGCGTCGGCGAGGCCTGGATGTCACGGCGGTAGATGATGTTGACCGCGCCCTCGGGGCCCATCACCGCGACCTCGGCGGTCGGCCAGGCGAAGTTCATGTCGGCGGCCAGGTGCTTGGAGCCCATCACGTCGTAGGCCCCGCCGTAGGCCTTGCGGGTGATGACGGTGATCTTCGGTACCGTCGCCTCGGCGTACGCGTACAGCAGCTTGGCGCCGTGACGGATGATCCCGCCCCACTCCTGGGTGGTGCCGGGCAGGAACCCGGGGACGTCGCAGAAGGTGATGATCGGGATGTTGAAGGCGTCGCAGGTGCGGATGAAGCGCGCCGCCTTCTCCGAGGAGGCGATGTCGAGCACGCCGGCCAGCGCGGCGGGCTGGTTGCCGACGACGCCGACCGAGTAGCCGTCCAGGCGCGAGTAGCCGCAGACGATGTTCCTGGCGAAGTGCTCGTGGACCTCGTAGAACTCGCCGTCGTCGACGACACGGCGGATCACCTCGCGCATGTCGTAGGGCTTGTTGGGATTGTCGGGAACGACGCGGTCGAGCTCCTCGTCGGCGCGCAGCGGATCGTCGGCGGGCTGAACGCGCGGGGCCAGCTCGAGGTTGTTCTGGGGCAGGAAGCTCAGCAGGTAGCGGCAATCCTCCAGGCAAGCGACCTCGTCCTCAGAGGCGAAGTGCGCGACGCCGGACTTCGAGCTGTGGCTCATCGCCCCGCCCAGCTCCTCGAACTCGACCTCCTCGCCGGTGACCGTCTTGATCACCTCGGGGCCGGTGATGAACATGTGCGAGGTCCCCTTGACCATGAAGATGAAGTCGGTGATCGCCGGCGAGTACACCGCGCCGCCCGCGCACGGACCCATGATCAGGCTGATCTGCGGGATCACGCCGCTGCACTGGACGTTGCGCAGGAACACGTCGCCGTAGGCGCCCAGCGAGACCACGCCCTCCTGGATCCGGGCCCCGCCGGAGTCGTTGATGCCGATCACCGGGCAGCCGACCTTGGCCGCCAGGTCCATGATCTTGCACATCTTCTCGGCCATCACCTCACCCAGCGAGCCGCCGAACACGGTGAAGTCCTGGCTGAACACGCACACTCGGCGGCCGTCAATCGTCCCGTGGCCGGTGACCACGGCGTCCCCGTAGGGGCGGTTCTTCTGCATCTCGAAGTCGATCGTCCGGTGGCGGACGAACGTGTCGAGCTCCTGGAAAGAGCCCGGGTCGAGCAGCTTCTCGATCCTCTCGCGCGCGCTGTACCTGCCCTTGACGTGCTGCTTCTCGACCGCCGCCTCGGAGCCGGCGTTGATCGCCTCGTGCTTGAGCCCCCGGAGTTGGGCGAGCTTCTCCTCAAAGGTCTCGGGTGCCTGGTCGCGCATCGGATCGGTGTCTCTCCCGGGAGGGGTTCGAGGCGGCGAGTCTAGTCCTCGTCGGCGAGCACCGGGCGGCGACCGCCGGTCCCGAAGTCCGGCTCAGACGGGTGAGCGCACGGTCGGCTTGATCGCCCGCAGGCGGGCGAACACGACGAACCGCTGGGCGGCGCTGAACAGCGGGTGGCAGGCCGACAGCACGATCCGGTCGTAGCCCACGTTCCTCGTCACCCACCAGGCCGTCGGGTCGACGATCCGGTGGTACTGCACGACGTAGGTGAACTCGGCGTAGGGCATGCGCACGACGATCCGGTCCCCGCGCGCGAGCCGGTCGATGTGGCGGAAGGGCTCCAGGTAGGTGGTACGGTGGCCGGCGATCGCGACGGTCTGCCCGAGCCCCGGCAGCGCGGTGGTGGGATAGTGACCGGGGCCCTTCTCGAGGCTTAGCTCGTCGGTGCCCTGGACGATCTCGTCGTTGACGCCGATCCGGCTGATCACGATCCGGCCGATCGCCTCCCCGGTCCGGGCGGCGCGGCGCTCGCGGCGGGCCAGGAAGGCGATCCGCTGCGGGGTCGTGTCGAGCCTGGCCAGCGCGTGGCGGTCGAGGCGCGAGAGCGGCTGGGTCAGCAGCCGCTGGTCGATCCCGTCGCGGCGGATCAGCGCGACCACCGCGGTCAGCGGCTCCTGCCAGACCAGCGTCACCACCACGTCGAGGAGGAGCAGGGAACCCGCGATGACCAGCACCGCGCTCCCGTCTCGCAGCAATCGCTTGATGACGGATCCGGCGCCCGGACGGTGCTCCATAGCCGGACGGTAACAGAGTACCGCGGCCTCTCCGGCCGCTCGCCGGGGGACCGTCTCCCCCGGCGTGGCGGCGTTCTAGAATCGGCCCGGTGACCTTGTTCCGCCTACGAGCCGCGATCCCGGCGATCGCGGTAGCCCTGTGCGCCCTCGCCGCCCTCGCCGCCGACCCCGCGCCGGCGCTCGCCCCGGGAGCGCCCGCGGCGCCCGGCGCCACCGCCACCGCGGCGCCCGGCACGCCGCCCGTGACTGCCCCACCCGCCCCGATCGCGCTGCGCCTGGTCGTAGCCAACCGCAGCCCGCTGCAGCTGCGCGGCGTGACGATGCGCGCGAGCACCCCGGATCCCACGATCGTCTACTACTACTTCGAGTACGGCGACGGGATCGTCGAGCGCGATGCGCAGCCCCGTGCCTCGCACGGGTACGCTCAGCCCGGCACCTACCACGCCACGGTGGCCGCGATCGACGCCGCCGGGCGCGTCGGACAATCCTCCTCGGTGACCGTTCACGTCCGCGACGGCCTGCCCCCGACGGTCGCGATCGCCGTCCCGCGTCCGGGGGCCCGGATGCGGCTCGGCGCCAGTGGCGTGACCCTCAGCGGGACGGCGCAGGACCCCGGCGGCGTCCGCCGTGTGCAGCTGGCGATCGAGCTGGTGAGCTCGCGGAAGATCCGCCTGGCCAAGCTCCCGGGCTGTGTCTGGTACGACCCTCACCGCCGCGCGGTCCCGCCCGCGGGGCTGGCCCTCACCTCGTGCCAGGCGCCAGTGTTCTTCGCCGCGACGTTGGCCCATCGCCGCTGGCACTACCGGATTCCCGGCAGCGCCGCGCTCTCGGCCGGGACCTACGTGGTCCGCGTGCGCGCCGGCGACCGCGCCGGCAACCTCAGCGACGCGTACTCCGAGTCGCTGCGGACGATCATCCCGTTCAGGCTCGGATGATCGGCCGCCGCGCCGCCACGATCCGCCTGGCGGGGCGCATGACCGGGCGCGGCGCCGCGCTCGCCGCGCTGCTCGTGCTGGTGGCCACGCCCGCATGGGCGCGCGGTCCCTGGCACCGGACCGGCCGCCTGCACACCTCGCGCTTCAGCGCCACCGCGACGCTGCTGCCCAGCGGGAAGGTGCTGGTCGTCGGTGGCTACCGGTTCGTGCCGCTGGCCACCGCCGAGCTCTACGACCCCGCCACCCGGCGCTGGTCGGCGGCGGCGCCGTTCTACTCGCCGCGCTTTCGCCACACCGCCACGTCGCTCAAGGACGGCTCGGTCCTGATCGCCGGCGGCGGGAACCTGACCGTCGGCTTCCTGACCTCGGCCGAGCGCTACGTCCCGGCCGAGGACCGCTGGCTCCCGGCGGCGCCGATGCCGGTCGCGCGCGATAACGCCACCGCCACGCTGCTGAGCGACGGGCGCGTGCTGCTGGCCGGCGGGAGCGGGCGGGCCGTGCCGGCGCTGTCGAGTGCGGCGACCTACGACCCGGCCACGAACACGTGGTCGACGGTGACCCGCATGCACACGGGGCGCTACAACGCCACCGCGACGGCGCTGCGCGACGGCGATGTGCTCGTCGTGGGCGGCGAGCAGGGGCGCCCCGGCGACGTCCGGCTGCTCTCGAGCGCTGAGCGGTTCGACCCGCGCACGGACCGCTGGACCCGGGTGCCCAGCCTGCCCTACCCGCTGGCCAACCAGACCGCGACGCTGCTCCGCAACGGCGACGTGCTGGTGGTCGGCGGCGGCGACCGCGCGCCCGGCTTCACCGCCCGCGCGGAGATCTACGACCCGGCTCGCAACCGCTGGCGGGCCGCCCGCGCGCTGCCGGCTCCCCGAGCCTTCCACACCGCGACCCCGCTCCCGGACGGCCGCGTGGTGGTGGCGGGCGGGATCAACGACCACGGCGCGCTCGCGGCGGCCGAGGTCTACGACCCGGGGCGCAACCGCTGGCGCCCGGCTGGCACCACCACCGCGGCGGCACGCGAGTCCTCGGTGCTGCTCCCGGACGGCCACGTGCTGGTGATCGGCGGCCAGACCTATCAGGGCCGACCGGTCGCCGACAGCTCGGTGTTCACGCCCTGAGGGTTCGCGACCGAGCAAGTGGCGGGATCCGGCGAGTGGCTGGGCAAGTCAATTGCGATTTCGGAAGCCCTGAGCAAGCCGGCGGTCACGGCCCGCCGAGGTAGCGCAGGAACAGGTCGTCGAGCCCGTTGTAGTCGCCGGCGACCAGGTTGTCGGCCCCCGACACGAAGGCCACGAACAGGCCGTCGGGCGACACCGCGGCCTGCTGCAGCAGCTGCTGATCGACCTCGGGGCCCCGGGGCCCTCCGGTCGGGCTGACGTCGACGGTCGACATCGAGCTCCTTGCGGCGTCGCGCACGAACACGTTCTCGTTGGGCACCCACGGCCGGACCAGGTTGTCGGCGAAGGACTCGAACACCGTAACGCCGCCGTGCGCCGAGGTCGACGGGGCGAAGCTGTCGTTGTTCGCGGGCCGCCCGCGGGCGCCGAGGGACACGATCGTCGTCCGGCCGCTCACCAGGTCGCGGCGGAAAACCTCGGTGTGGTGGGCGCGGGGGCCGGCGACGAGATTGGTCGCGTTCGAGTCGAAGACGATCGAGCCGCCGTCGGCGCTCAGGTCGGAGATCTGCTGAAACGGCGCCGGGACCGACGCGTTCTGTTCGTGGCCGCGGCTCGACACGCTGACGCGGCGCGTCACCCCGGTGCGCATGTCGTGGACGAACACGTCGGCGACGCGATTGCGGTCGCCCCGGACGAGGTTGCTGGCATCGGAGGTGAAGCTGATGAGCGACCCGTCGGCACTGATCGAGGGGTTGTAGGCGTCGCCTTTGGCCTGCCGACCGCGGCTCGAGACGTCCGCGCGGGTCACCGCCCGGGTGAGCAGATCGACGACGAAGATGTCCGAGGCGTCGTTGTCGTCCCCGGGCACTAGGTCGTCGGCCGAGGACCGAAAGGCGACGTAGCGGCCGTTGGCGGAGATCACCGGCTGGCTGCTCGAGGCGTCTGGCTGGACGCCGCCGAAGCCCGCGCTGAGCAGGTGGATCGGCCCCGTGCCGAAGCGCACGAAGACGTCGGAGATGTGCTTGTGCGTGTTGGGGACGAGGTTCGTCGCCCTCGACGCGAACGCCACGACCTGGCCCGAGGCGCTCATCGACGGGGTGACCGAGGGGCCGTTGGCCGGACGGCCGAGGCCTGCCGAGACGAGGCCGACCGTGTGGCCGACGACGTCGAACGTGTAGATGTTCGAGATCCCCGCCTGGCCGACCGCGGGGCCGAGGTTGGTCGCCTGCGAGGCGAACGCCAGGTAGCCGCTGGCCCCGCCGAAGCTGGGGTCGCCGCTCGCCCCGTTGGGGTCGACACCCGGGGGCGCGACGCGGATCGTCACCGCGGGCGCGGCCGCAGCGCGCGCCGGGCCCACCGCGGGCGACGCGACCATCGTCGTGACCGCGATCGCGCGCGTCGCGGTCACTGCCGCGCTGCCCACCGGCAGGCGGCGCGGGCGCCGGGGGTTCCACATGGACTCCAAGGCTAGCCATCGAGCGGGCCGCGTACGGCGGTCAGCGGACGGGCGCCGGCGCGGCGCGGGCGCGGGCGCGGCTCCGCCGGCGCTGGAGCCGGTCCCGCAGCGCGAGCAGCTGCGCCTCGACCCAGTGCGGATCCAGGAACGCCAGGTACAGCGTCAGCATCCCCAGCGAGAAGAACCCGACCCGGATCGAGTACTCGATCCCGAGGTGCAGGCCGATGCCCGCGAGCAGCACTGGCAGGCGCAGGCGCCGGTTCCACACCAGCAGTCCGAGGCTGAGCTCGAGCGCCAGCGTGCCGAACGTGAGCAGGTTCGACAGCAGCAACGAGTGGGTCAGGCCGCCGGGCAGCGGGAAGCGGTTCAGGTCGGTGATCCGGACCGCGTAGGAAACCGCCGTGCCGGCATTCCAGGTCGTGCCCTGCACCTTGATCCACAGGCCGCCGATGTAGACCACGCTGAGCTGGAGCTGCAGCAGTCGCATCGGCCAGGGCGCGCGCGGCGGGAACTTCCAGAAGTCGTCGCGATGCGTGCGCAGGCGATCCAGCGACAGCGCTGCCCCGGCCGGGGCGAGCATCAGGTAGAAGGCGATCACCCGCAGCAGCCCGTCACCGCCGTTGAACACATCGGGGTTGCGCCGCTCGAACGACAGGATCCCCACGAACACCAGCACCGAGGCCAGCCGCGTCCGGTAGCCGAGCGCCAGCGCCAGCGTCGAGACGAGCATGACGATGAACATCACCTCGACGGCCAGGGGGCCACTGGCGACGCTGAAGGCGCTCCACGCGCCGCTGCCGCCGGGCGGGCGGGCCAGCAGGCCGCCGGCACCGAAGAACGCGCCGAGGTCGGGGGCCAGCGCCAGCGTCCAGAAGAACATCAGCGCGCCGAAGGCGATCCGCACCAGGGCCAGCGACGAGGTCGGCCGCGGCGCGAACCAGAAGCGCTCCCAGGCGCTGGTCACGCCGTCCCCCCGAACGGGCTCAGGTGCAGCGTATAGAAGAGGCGGGTCAGCTCTGGGCCGGTGGGCGGCGAGACCCCGGGCGGGGCGATCGTGTGATACCGCTCGACCAGCTGAACCTCGGTGACCTGGTGGGCCGGGCGCTGCTCGCGCGCGGCCGCCCATAGCGCCGCCGGGCGCCACAGCGCCGCGGCGTAGGCCGGGTCGATCAGGTTCTCCGCCCACTTTCGCCAGCGGTAGTCCCGGTAGGTCCCGACCAGCGCCCCGTCATGGGGGAAGCGCCAGATCCGCCGCGCGCCGTCCTCGTAGGAGACCAACGCGCTGACGTCGATCACCACCCGCCGCGGGTCCGGCGCGAACAGAGCCCAGTTCTGGTCCAGGCCCAGCGCGTTGAGATATGGCTGACCCGGTCGCAGCAGCCGGCTGCGCAGGGCGGAACCGGGCAGGTTGATGGCCACGATCGAGATCAGCGTGATGACGATCAGCGTGCTGAGGATCCCGCGCCCGACCGGGCTCTGCTCGATCCGCTGCTGCCAGCCGGACGGCGGCTCGTGAAGCTGATCGGGGGGGTCTGCGGGGCTCGCCATCGCGCTTGCTGGGGCCGGTCGTCACACCGGATTTCTCTCGAAAGGGCTTTACAGCGGTTGCTCGACGGCTTATCGTATGCGGCCTGGGGCGTGGCCGGCGTCCATATCGAATCGTTTCTGGAGGTTCTGTGAGGTTTTCTGTTCGTTTTCTCGTCCCTGTGACTGGGCTCGCAGCGGGGCTCGTCGTCGCGCTGCCGGGACTCGCGCAGAGTGTCGACCTCGGTGCTCCGGGGCGCGTCGCGGCCCCGGCGTCGACCGCGGCGCCGCTGACCGCGTCGGGCTCCCGGGCGGCGACGACTAACGCTGCCAGCGCCCCGCAGGCCTCCGCGGCCGCCGCGGCCGCCTACCAGCCGCCGCTGCACGGCACCAACCCACACGCGATGGGCACGGTCGCGACGATCACCGTCGGGCCCTCCAGCACCCGGCCGTTCCCCGGCACGACGCCCGGTCAGGAGACCGTGGTGCTCGGCCGGGCCCGCGGCGAGCAGCGGACCGATGGCACCTATCACGGCCACATCACGATCCTCGCCGTGGCCGGCAACGAGATCCTCGGCGTCGACACAAATCCAGGCCAGTCCGTCACCGGCCCGCTGAACTCGGTCCAGACCGGCGTCCTCGACATGATCTGCAAGTCGAGCGGCGGCTCGCTGTGCGTGAGCGCGGTGACCGCCAACTCCACCACGACGGCCACCGGCTCGACCAACCACTTCGAGACCGTCGGGGCCAAGCTCGGCACCGGCAACGTACCCGGGGTCGCCCTCAGCGCCGCCAGCTCGGACGGGAACATCTCGAGCGACGGCACCTGCCAGACCTCACACGCCGACTCCAACGTGGCCAACCTCAACGTCTCGGGGACCGCGGCCGCTCAGGTCGTGCAGTCGACCTCGGACACCAAGACGTGTAACAACGGCACCTCGGTGGCCCCGGTGGCCACCTCCAAGGTGATCGGGCTCGGCGGGGCGGACGTCCCGCTCCCGGCGCCCGGCTGCGGCACCGGCGCGCCGAACACCGACACCGGCATTCCGCTGATTGCGCCGATCGTCTGCAACGCCGACGACACCAACGGCATGCCCACGCCCCCCGCACAGACGAACATCCCCTACAACGTCCGCGAGGCGCTGGAGCTGCAGCTGCTCAGCCTGCCGGGGAACACCGGTCTGGCCCAGATCACCTCCGCGGCGTCCGAGACGGCCGCGGCGGCGCCGGCCAAAAGCACGACCGGGACTACTGGCACGACCGGGACTACTGGCACGACCGGGACCACGGGCACGACCGGGACCACGGGCACGACCGGGACCACCGGTACGACCGGTACGACCGGTACGACCGGAACCACCGGAACGTCCGGGACGACGAGCACGGGAACGACCGGCACGACCGGCACGACCGGCACCAGCGGGACGTCCGGCACCACCGGGACCACCGGGACCACCTCCGGCGAGGCTCCGGCCGCGGCGGCAACGTCGTCGTCGCGGCTGCCGTTCACCGGCTATGACGCGGTCGCCGTGCTGCTGCTCGGCGTGCTGATGCTGGGCGTCGGCCTCGGCGGCGGCCGCCTGGCGCAAGCGCGCGGTAGCCGCGCTGCGTAGGTCCTCACTGCAGCGGAACCGCGGCCTCTCGGCGAGGTCGCGGTTCCTGCTCAGCGCCGGCGGGACGGCCCTGATCGTCCTCGCCGGGGTGCTGCTGACCTCGGGCGGATCGGCCAAGCCGCCGCCCCGGCCCGCGCGGCTGCCCGCGCTGACCGAGACCTACGTCAACCGGGCGATGGGCGCCAGTGGCGCGCTGCCGCACGGCTGGAGCGCGGTCAGATCGACGGGGCTCCTGCGTCTGGCCGGCCCCGGCGGCCATGCCGTGATCGTGATCGCGGCGGTTCCGGGCCGGAAAACGGCCTCGTTGCTCGAAACCTCGCTGGCCGCCATCCGGCGGACCTACCATGCGACCACGGTCAAACCGGGGCCCGGGACGCGGCTCGGCGGCCTGCCGGCCGCCAGCGTCGTCGTCTACGGCGAGAACGCGCACCACGTCCCGGTGAGGATCCTGCTCGCCGTCGCGCAGGCCCGCCGGCGAGCCTACGTGGTCGAGGCGTTCACCGCCCGCTCGGCGACGCGAACCGAGCTCGTCGAGACGCAGGAGGCGATCAACACGCTGCGGCTGGGGTAGTCGGCGACCCCTGGTCAGCCGGGGCGAAGGGGCGGCGGTGCGCCCGCCCGAGGCTGTCGAGCGCTGCCTCGAGTAGGACGTCGGGTTCCAGGCAGGCGGGCCCCGGAGCCGGCATCGGCTCCTCGGGAGCCGCGATCGGCGACGGCGGGGGTGGCGGGGGCGCGAGCCCCGGCGCGGGGGCCTGCACCGGGGAGCGGCGGAACCGCCCCATGATCCGGCTGAGTAGTCCGCTCCGGTGGGCGGGCTGGGCGCGCGGCGGCGTGGCCGGGGGCGCCGGCGGCGTGACGGCCGGCGGGACGACGGCCCGCGGCGGCGTGGCGATCCCCGGCGGCGCGGCGGCGTCGGGCCCGGCTCGGCGGCTGGCCTGCTCGTCGTCCGGGCTCGCCGATCGGCCGTTGCCGAGTCGTCCGGCTGACGCCTCGGGCTCGAGGGCCGCATCGTGCGCCGCCGGGGGCTCCGCCACGGCGTCCTCTGCCGCTCCGGTGGGGGCATCGTCCACTGCTTGCGCCGGCCGCGCGCGAGCGGTCAGGATCACCCGGGTGCCCCAGCCCGACGGCTCGAGCCGCACCGTACCGCTGGCCAGCGTGCCCTCCCAGGCGACGGCGCTCTCGGGCTCGAGCCTCGTGATGCGAATCGCTCCGAACTCCCCGATGTGGCGGGCCAGCGACCCCGCGTCGCTGCACTCGGCCCACAGCTCCGGCGGGGACTTGAGCAGGGTTCGGCTCGCCTCGTGCTCTGTCATGCCGTCGAGGTTCGCCCGCCCGCACGGGACTCCTTCCACGAGCCGGGCTTGCAAGGCGGATGGCCGCGGACGCGTCGCCGGCCCGCGGGGGCACCGGTCAGGCGCCGGCGCGCGTGGCCATCAGGAACACCGTGATCACCACGATCAGTGACATCAGCGTGCCGACGCGGGCCACCTGCTTGCGCAGCGCCACGAACTCGGGGCTCCACCGGCCGCCCGGCGCCGCGGCCAGATCGCGTTCGGAGAGCTCGGCCAGCTTGCCCAGCCGGCGGGTCATGAAACCGCCCTCCAGCCCGCCGAGGACGACCACCATGGCGATCCCCCACTGGACGAAGAACTGCTTCCAGCGGTGCTCGTCGGTGGCCAGGTAGATGCCCGTGATCAGGATCACCAGCAGGCCCGGATTGGTCAGGCGACGGCTGACCGCGACCCGCATCCGGTAGAAGGCCGGCGTCGTCCGGCGGTCCAGCCGCTCGCCGACCGCCTCCAGCACCGGATAGGCGAAGGTGACCCCGAAGGCGCTCATCACGGCGAGGATGTGAACGGCGAGGACGAGGTCCGCGAAGGTGGATGCGGTGAGGAGCATTCCGGCGCTCAGAACGTCTCTTGGTAGGCGCCGAAGACGTCGCGCATCGCGCCGCACACCTCGCCCATCGAGCAGCGATCGCCCAGCGCCTGGCGCAGCACGGGGAGCAGGTTGTCGGTGCCGCGCGCGCAGTTGCGCACCGCCTCGAGCCGCGTGGCCACAAGCTCCTGGTCGCGGTCGGCCTTGAACTGCTTCAGCCGCTCCACCTGATGGCGCTCGGACTCCGGGTCGACGCGCAGCAGGTCGGTGACCTCGATGTCCTCCTCGACGAAGCGGTTGACGCCGACGACGACGTCCTGCTCGATCCGGTAGCGCTCGAAGTAGCCGAACGCCGACTCCTCGATCTCGTTCTTCATGTAGTCGATCGCCTGCACCGAACCGCCGAGTTGGTCGATCTTGTCGATCAGCGCGCGGGCGCTCGACTCGATCTCATCGGTCAGCGCCTCGACGAAGTAGGACCCGGCGAACGGGTCGACGGTGTCGGCGGCCCCCGACTCGTAGCCGATGATCTGCTGGGTGCGCACGGCGATCTTGGCCGCCCGCTCGGTCGGCAGTGCCAGCGCCTCGTCGAAGCCGTTGGTGTGCAGCGACTGGGTGCCGCCGCAGACGGCGGCGAAGCCCTGCAGCGCGACCCGGACAATGTTGTTCTGCGGCTGCTGGGCGGTCAGCGTGACGCCGCCGGTCTGGGTGTGGAAGCGCAGCTTCCACGACTTCTCCGACTGCGCCCCGAAGCGCTCGCGCATGATCTCGGCCCACATCCGGCGGGCGGCGCGGAACTTGGCCACCTCCTGGAAGACGTTGTTGTGGCCGTTGAAGAAGAAGGCCAGCCGCGGCGCGAAGCGGTCGACCTCGAGGCCGGCGTCGATCGCCGCCTGCACGTAGGCGATCCCGTTGGCCAGCGTGAACGCGACCTCCTGGACCGCCGAGCAGCCCTTCTCGCGGAAGTGGTAGCCGCTGATCGAGATCGTGTTCCACCGCGGCACGTGCTCGTCGCAGTACGCGAACAGGTCGGTGGTCAGGCGGATCGCGCCCTCGGGCGGGTAGATGAAGTTGCCGCGAGCGATGTACTCCTTGAGGATGTCGTTCTGGGTGGTCCCGCGCAGCGCCTCCGACGGGACCCCCTGCTCCTCGCCGACGAGCTGGTAGAGCAGCAGCAGGACGCCGGCCGGGGCGTTGATCGTCATCGAGGTCGAGACCTGGTCGAGCGGGATCTGGTGAAACGCCGTGCGCATGTCGTCGATCGTGTCGATCGCCACCCCGGTGCGGCCGACCTCGCCGAGGCACTGCGGGTCATCGGAGTCGAGCCCGAGCTGAGTCGGCAGGTCGAAGGCCATCGACAGCCCGGTGGTGCCCTGCTTGAGCAGGTAGCGGTAGCGCTCGTTGGACTCCCGGGCGCTCGCGTAGCCGGCGTACTGGCGCATCGTCCACAGCTGCTTGCGGTACATGTCGGCGTGGACGCCGCGCGTGTACGGGTAGGCGCCGGGCTCGCCGAGACGCTCCTCGAGCCCCTCCGGAACGTCGGCCGGCGTGTACAGCGGCTTGACCTCGATCCCCGAGTCGGTGAACCGCCGGGGATCCTCGGGGCCGACGATCGGGGCGATCGTCCGGTGCTCGTAGGTGGCCATCGTGCCCCGAGAGATTACCCGGCCCTGGCCCGCGGCGGCCGGAGCGAGAGCACGATTCCTACAGGACCTTGGCGATGAACGACCGCGTGCGTTCGTGGCGGGGGGCGCCGAGCACCTCTGCCGGCGTGCCGGTCTCGACGACGGCGCCGGCGTCCATGAACACCACCGTGTCGGCGACCTCGCGGGCGAACCCCATCTCGTGGGTGACCACGATCATCGTCATCCCCTGCTTGGCCAGCGCACGCATCGCGTCGAGCACGTCGCCGACCAGCTCGGGATCGAGTGCCGAGGTCGGCTCGTCGAACAGCATCAGCTTGGGCTCCATGGCCAGCGCGCGGGCGATCGCCACCCGCTGCTGCTGGCCGCCCGACAGCGCCACCGGGTAGGTGTCGAGCTTGTCGGCCAGCCCGACCTGGTGGAGCAGCTTGCGCCCCCGCTCGGCCGCCTCCCGGCGTGAGACCCTGCCGACCCGCACCGGGGCCAGGCACACGTTCTCGATCGCCGTCATGTGCGGGAACAGGTTGAAGTGCTGGAACACCATCCCGATCTCGGAGCGCTTGCGCGCGACCTCGCGCTCGTGCAGCTCGTGGAGCTTGCCGCCCTGCTCGGCGTAGCCGACCAGCTCGCCGTCGACCGACAGCCGCCCGGAGTTGATCTTCTCCAGATGGTTGATGCAGCGCAGGAGCGTCGACTTGCCCGAGCCCGACGGGCCGAGCAGGCACATCACCTCGCCCCGGGCGACCTCGAGATCGATGCCCTTCAGGACCTCGAGCGATCCGAAGCGCTTGTGGACCGCCTCGGCCTTGACCATCGCCTGGCTCACCCCGCGACGCCTCCCGCTCCCCCCCGGCCCAGGCCGAGCCACCGACCCCGCATGGTTCCCCGCTCGGCGCGCGTGAAGCCGCGTCCGAAGCGGCGCTCGATGAAGTACTGGCCCACGTACAGCACACTCGTCATCGCGAGGTACCAGACGCTGGCCACGATCAGCAACGGGATCGTCTGATACGTGCGGTCATAGATCTGCTGGGCCTCGAACAGGAGATCGAAGACGGATCCCACCACGATCACCAGCGAAGTGTTCTTGAGCATCGAGATCGTCTCGTTGCCGGTCGGCGGCATGATCACGCGCATCGCCTGGGGGAGCACGATCCGCCGCATGATGGCGAGCCGCGAGAGCCCCAGCGACTGCGCGGCCTCGGACTGGCCCTCGTCGACCGAGATGATCCCCGCCCGCACGATCTCGGCCATGTACGCGCCCTCGTTGAGCCCGAAGCCGAGGATCGCCGCGGTGAACGCCGAGATCAGCGTATTGGCGTTGGTGTGAATCAACGACGGGCCGAACGGAACTCCGAGGTCGATCGTCGGGAACAGCGCCGCGATGTTGATCCAGAAGATCAGCTGGACGAGCAGCGGAGTGCCGCGGAAGAACCAGATATACAGCCAGCTCGAGCCGGAGATCAGCGGATTCGGCGACAGTCGCATCACCGCGAGCAGGATCCCGACGACGATCCCCGCCGCCATGCTGACCACCGTCAGCTCGAGCGTGATCGAGATTCCGTGCCAGATCCGGAAGTCGAACAGGTACTGGCCGACGACGTGCCACTGGAAGCGGTTGTTGCTGACGACCGCGCGGACGATCGACGCGGCGATCACGAGGATCACCGCCGCGGCGATCCACCGCCCCGGACGGCGGACCGGGACGGCCTCGATGTCCACGGGCCGTCCCGACGCCTTCAGCTGCTCCGAGGTATCCATCCTCGCGAGCGATCGTACGGCTTACGCGCTAGCTCGTGGCACCGTTGATCTTGACCTGCGAGGCCGGGATCGCCCCGCCCTGCACGCCCCACGTGGCGAGGATCTTGGTGTAGGTGCCGTCCTTCATCAGCACCTGCAGTGCGGCCAGCACCGGCTTGGTCATGCCGTTGCCCTTGGGCAGCGCGAGCCCGTAGGGTGCCGTGCCGTAGGTCTGGCCGACGAGCTTGAACTGTCCGTTCGACCGCTTGACGGCGTAGGCGGCGACCGGCGAGTCCGCCATCACGATCTGCGCGCGACCGCTGTTCAGCGCCAGGTTGGCTCCGCTCTGGTCCGGGAACGTCAGCACCGAGGCCGCCTTCTTGCCCGCCTTGGTGCACTTGCCGGACTCGGCCTGGGCGTCGGTCTGCTCGGTGGTGCCCTTCTCGACCGCGACGGTCAGCCCGCAGATCGAGGACAGCCCGGTGACCGCGGCGCCGCCCGAGGCCTTGGTGTAGAACGACGTGCCGGCGACGAAGTAGTCGACGAAGTCGACCGTCTTCTCGCGCGCCCTGGTATCGGTGAACGACGACGCGCCCATGTCGAACTTGCCCGAGGCCAGGTCGGGGATGATCGCGTCGAAGGTCGCGTTCTCATCGGAGACCTTGAGGCCCATCACGCCCCCCAGCGCCTTGACCAGATCGGCGTCCATCCCGATCACCGTTTTGCCGTCCTGGGCGAAGAACTCGTTCGGTGGGTAGCTGGCGTCGGCGGCGACGGTCAGCGTGCCCTTGGACTTGACCGCGGACGGCACCAGCGCCGCGACCTTGGGGTCGGCGGCGTGCGTGGCGGCGGCGCCGTTCGCGGCCCCCGACGGGGTCGACGCGGCGGGCGCGGTGGGGTTCGCCTTCTTCGTGGTGGATGAAGAGCTGCTGCTCCCGCATCCGGCGATTGCGGCGACGCAGAGCAGGCCCAGCGCGAGCGCCGGGCGGCTCCTCCTTGGTGTACGCATCTGGCTCCTCTTCGGTTGAACCGACCCCCCTCCGGAGAGGCAGGATAGGCAAACCATCAAGATCCCGGAGCGGCTCCTAACCTAATACCTACCGCAGCCGGGCCCCCCGAACGCGTCCGCAGACACGCTGACCGAGTTCGTGCTCGATCATCTCGCGCGCGGCAGCGAGGTCCACACCGACGCGCGGGGCGGCTACAACGACATCGGCCGCCACCGCTACGGGTATCACGTCACGAACACCTCCGCCTCCGGGCACCCCGCGCACGTCGCGATGGCCGAGGTCCACCGCGTCGCGAGCCTGCTCAAGCGCTGGCTGCTCGGCACCCACCAGGGCGCCGTCAGCCACGACCAGCTCGACTGCTACCTCGACTGCTACCTCGACTGCTACCTCGACTGCTACCTCGACTGCTACCTCGACTGCTACCTCGACTGCTACCTCGACGAGTACACGTTCCGCTTCAACGTTCCGCTTCAACGTTCCGCTTCAGCCGCCGCCGATCCCATCACCGCGGCCTGCTCTTCTACCGGCCGCTCGAAGGCGCGATCGTGACCGATCCGCACGCTGGACGTGTCATCGGCGGTTCGGTTCTTGACGCCGGAGCCGCCACGACGCCACCACGGCAGGCCCCAACACGAACCCAGCCCACGAGGCGGCCGAGAGTCCTGCCCATCGCGCTGCCGAGGCCTCCGGCAACTTTCCCCGGCCCGGCGGCATAGTTCACGCTCTGACACGATCCCGCCCACGAGAAGGCGGAAAGCGGCCCACGCAGCACAGGAGGACGCAGGCCAGCCGCCCACCGGCCCCTGAGCCGTGAATGCCTGCCGTGGGGAGAGTGTCCTCCCCCAACGCCAACAGCGAGCAGCCAGACCTCGGATCGGCGACTGCGCCAGGGTTCGAACGCCGGCATCCCCACTGGCTTCTCGGCCCCCACCTGGCTGCTCACCGAGGGTGGTGGCCCGCTTGATCCGGGAACAGGTCCAGGCCCGCGGAGGGGGCGATCGAGCCGCGAGGCTGTCAGTCTAGGCGTCGCGTGAGCCTGCGCATGACGAGCCCGGCGCCCAACAGTCCGCCGCCGCCGACCGCCAACAGGGTCAGGTCGAGACCCGTGAATGGCAGCGTTCCCTGGGACGCAGACGGAGACGCCGCAGACGCCACGCTTTGCCCCGAGCCGACGGAGCAGAGCTGCGGATTGTATGCCTGACACGTAGAACTGCCCTGCGCCAGGGCCGAGCCGGGAAGCATCAAGGTAAGCCCCACCACCAGCGTTGTAATGCGTTTCATAAAGCCCTCTTGGCTTGATTCCCCTGCCCACCCCCGCAATTGAGGGTACGCACCTTCCTAAATGCTAACACCGACGTACCTTTGGCGCAAGTAGGCAAGTCTGATGGTCGGCGCCTGCTGCCACCTGCTAGTCGGCGAGCCGTCCTGCCAGAGTTGGCTTCAGACCGTACACTCGCCCCAGGGCTGAAAAGTGCTGCATGCGTGAAACGTCTGACCCGAAACGCCTCCGTCGCACAACTAGCTCTAAGCTAGTGGGAAAATAGCTGTGGGGTTGCGACCGCCTTCCGCGACGTTTGGTCGGATGCTGAGGCGGTTCAGGCCGCGAGCGGCGGTTCCTGGAGGGTGACGGTGTGGCCGAGCCGTTCGAGCTGCGCGACGAGGCGTCGGGT
>JBBSFX010000003.1:0-133111 GCA_038254735.1 Solirubrobacterales bacterium | reverse complement strand
TCGGGCATCCGGCCCTGGGAGACCTGGCAGCCGGACGACATGCGCCGCCGTGCGCCGGCGAGGCCGGATGCCGAGCGCACGGCTAACGCCCCTGACGCATCAATGCTCCGAGGTCGGGCATCCGGCCCTGGGAGACCTGGCGCATGACCTTGCGCATCTGCTCGAACTGCTTGATCAGCTGCTTGACGGCCTGCACGTTGGTGCCCGAGCCCCTGGCGATGCGCAGCCGCCGGGAGCCCTTGATCAGCTCGGGGTGACGGCGCTCCTGCCGGGTCATCGAGAGGATGATCGCCTGGATCCGGTCGAAGTCGCGCTCGTCGACCTTGACGCCGCGCAGCTCCTTGCCCATGCCGGGGATCATCCCGAGCAGGTTCTGCAGCGGGCCGAGGCGGCGGATCTGCTTCATCTGATCGAGGAAGTCGTCGAGACCGAACTCGGACTTGCGGAGCTTGCGCTCGAGCTCGGCGGCCTGATCCTCGTCGTAGGCCGACTCGGCCTTCTCGATCAGCGTCATCACGTCGCCCATCCCGAGGATCCGCTGCGCCATGCGGTCGGGGTGGAAGCGCTCGAACTGGTCGAGCTTCTCGCCGGTGGAGGCGAACATGATCGGCTTGCCGGTGACCGCACGCACCGACAGCGCCGCGCCGCCGCGCGCGTCGCCGTCGAGCTTGGTCATGATCACGCCGTCGAAGTCGACGGTCTGGCCGAACTGCTCGGCGACCGACACCGCGTCCTGGCCGGTCATCGCGTCGACGACCAGCAGCACGTTCTGTGGCCGCGTCGCCTTCTTGATGTCGGCCAGCTCCTTCATCAGCTCGGCGTCAACGTGCAGGCGGCCGCTGGTGTCGACGATCAGCACGTCCTTGCCCTCGGAGATGGCGCGGTCTCGGGCCCAGGCGGCGATCTTGACCGGGTCCCGGTCGGTGCCCTGCTCATAGACGTCGACGCCGACCTGGGCGCCGAGCTTGACCAGCTGGTCGACGGCGGCGGGGCGGTAGACGTCGCAGGCGGCCACCGCCACCGAGGAGCCGTGCTGCTCCTTGAGGTAGCGGGCGAGCTTGCCGGTGGCCGTCGTCTTGCCCGACCCCTGCAGGCCGGCCATCACGATCACGGTGGGCGCCCGGGGCGAGAACTCGAGCTCGGTGGACTCGCCGCCCATCAGCGCGGTGAGCTCGTCGGAGACGATCTTGACCACCTGCTGGCCCGGGTTGAGCTTGCCGATCACGTCGGCCCCGAGCGCCCGCTCCTTGACCTCGGTGGTGAAGTTCTTGACGACCTTGAAGTTGACGTCGGCCTCGAGCAGCGCCAGGCGGATCTCGCGCATCGCCGCGTTGATGTCGTCCTCGGTCAGCGCGCCGCGTCCGCGGACGTCGGTGAGCGTGGCCTGGAGCTTCTCGGCGAGCGAGTCGAACATCGCAGCGCGAGCTTAGGGCACTCGCCAACGGTGACGCGCCCTCTTACATCCGCGGGACCGCCTCCCCGGCGCGTCTGCGGGCGAGCTCGTCGGCGTGGCGAGCACCAGGTCGCCCGGAGTGGATGAGCGCGTTCAGCTGACCAGGGCCCGGGCGAACTCGGTCGGCTCGAACGGGCGCAGGTCCTCGAGCTTCTCGCCCGTCCCGATCAGCTTCACGGGGATCCCCAGCTCGCCGGCGATGGCCAGCGCGATCCCCCCCTTGGCGGTGCCGTCGAGCTTGGTCAGGACCAGCCCCGAGACCTCGATCGCCTGCGAGAACAGCTGGGCCTGGCGCAGCCCGTTCTGGCCGGTGGTGGCGTCGACGGTGAGCAGCGTCTCGTGCGGCGCCTCGGGGATCTGCTTGGTGATCACGCGGCGGATCTTGGCCAGCTCGGCCATCAGGTCGTCCTGGGTGTGCAGGCGCCCGGCGGTGTCGATGATCACCACGTCGGCGCCGTCGCGGACGGCCGTCAGCAGCGCGTCGTAGGCGACCGACCCGGGATCGGCCCCTTCGGGACCACGGACGAACGCCGCCCCGGCCCGCTGCGCCCACAGCTCGAGCTGCTCGACCGCGGCGGCCCGGAAGGTGTCGGCGGCGGCGAGCACGACGGCGTGGCCGAGCTCCTGGCTGAGGTGCCAGGCGAGCTTGCCGGTGGTGGTGGTCTTGCCGGTGCCGTTGACGCCAGCCATCAGGATCACCGTCGGCTTGGCGGTCAGGTCGATGTGGTCATCGCCGGTCTCGGCGATCTGCGCCAGCAGCTCGGTCAGGCGCTCGGTCAGCGCCTCGCCGCCGGTGAGCCCGCCGCTCCGCGCCTCGTGCTCGAGCTGCTCGACCACCTTGGCCGTGGTGCGCGCGCCCACGTCGGCGTAGATCAGCGCCTCCTCGAGCCGCTCCCAGGTCTCGTCGCTGAGGTCTTCGAATAGCGTCGCCTGGATCTCCGAGGTGAGCGCCTGCCGGGTCTTGCGCAGGTTGTCCCGCAGCCGGTGGAAACGGCCGAGCCGGCGCGCCTCGGTCGGAGCGGCGTCCTGCGCCGGCGCGGCGGCGCCGTCGACGATGAACAGATCACGCCACTCGCGGGCCACTACGCGGCCGCCTCGTCGGCCTCACGCGAGGGCATCCGGCGCGAGATCACCTTCGAGATCCCGTCGCCACCCATCGAGACGCCGTAGAGCGAGTCGGCGGCCTCCATCGTGCGCTTCTGGTGGGTGACGACGATGAACTGCGCGCGCTCGGAGTAGGCGGCGAGCAGCTCGAGGAAGCGGTCGATGTTGACGTCGTCGAGCGCGGCCTCGACCTCGTCGAGGATGTAGAACGGGCACGGCTTGGCCAGGAACACCGAGAACAGGAAGGCCAGCGCGGTCATCGACTTCTCCCCGCCGGAGAGCAGCGACAGCCGCTTCATGGCCTTACCGGCCGGGGTGATCTCGATCTCGACCCCATAGCGGTCCTCAGCCGCCGCCGCCCCGCCGTCGGCCTCCCCGTCGCCGGCGCCGTCCGCGTCGCCGCCGTCGCCGGCCGCGCCGTCGGGGGCCTGGCCACCGAGCACGCGCGCCGGTCCCGCCGGCTCGGTGACCAGCCGCAGCCGTCCGCGGCCGCCGGGGAACAGCTGTGCGCTCAGCTCCTCGAAGTTGCTCGCCGCCGCCGTGAAGGTGCGCTCGAACGTCTCGCGGATCTCCCGGTCGGTGTCCCTGATCAGCTGCTCGAGCTCGCGCAGCGCCGTCTCGAGGTCGCCGCGCTGGCGCTCGAGCTCCTCGACGTGCTCGAGCGCCTCGGCGTACTCCTCCTCGGCCAACGGGTTGACCGGGCCGAGCTGCTCGCGCCGGCGGGTCAGCCGCTCGAGCCGCGCTCGCAGGCTCTCGCGCGCGGCGTCGGGGAGCGCCTCGGCGGCCGGGTCGGCCTCGAGCTCGAGCCTGGAGGCCAGGCCGTCGAGCTCCCGCCGGGCCTCGGCGGCATGGTCGCCGGCGCGGCTGGCGCGCACCTCGAGCCCGGTCAGCCGCTCGTTCTCGGCGTGCAGGCGGGTGTGGAGCGCTGCCTCCGCCTGGGCGCAGGCGCGGAGCTCACCCGCGACGTGCTCGCCGGCCTCGCGGTCGCCGGCCAGCACCGACTCGAACACCGTCAGCTGGGCGGCCACGGCCGCGCCTGCGGCGAGGATCGCCTCGTGCACGGCGGCCAGCGCGGGGGTCAGCGCGCGGTCGCGCTCCAGCATCGCCGTGAGTCGGCGCAGCGTCCCCTCGCGCTCGGCGTGCTCGCGCTCGGCCCGGGACAGGGTGGCGCTCTCCGCCGAGATCTCCGCCCGCAGCTGGGCGCGGCGCTCGGCCCCGGGCCCCTGGTCGGGGGCGTGCCGGCGGCGCTCGATCGCCGCCGCGAGCCGGCGCTCCTCCTCGGCCGCCTCGTCGCGCTCGCGCGCGGCGGCGCGGTGCGCGGCGATCGCCGCCTCGCGCTCGCGGTCGACCTGGGCGACCTCGGCCTGGGCGGACTCGAGCCCCGCCCGTGCCTGCTGCTCGGCCTGGGCCGCGCGCTCGCTGGCGGCGATCAGGCCCTCGCGCCGGTTGCGCTCGGACAGCACCCGATCCTCGCCGACGGCCGGGGCCTGGCGGAGCTCGCGCAGCCCGGCGGCCCACACCCGGCCCGCCGTCGTGACGGCGGTGCCGGCGAACGTCGCCGGCAGCGCGTCGAGCGACTCGAGCACCCAGGTGTCGGCGAGCAGGCGCCGAGCCAGGACGAGCGCGGAGCCGGCGCCGCGGACGTGGGCGGTGAGACGCTCGGCCCCGGGGGCGGGCGGGCTCGACGCCATCACGCCGGGCTCGTGCCCTTCGGCCGCGAGCGAGCGACCACCGCTCGCCTCGCCCGGGGGTACGAGCGCGCGGCCGCCCTCGGCGCCGACCCGGTCGAGCAGCCGCCCGGCCGACTCGCGGTCGCCGAGCAGCGCCGCGCCGAGCCGGCCGTCGAGCGCCGCGGCGACGGCCAGCTCGTAGCCGGAATCGACATCGAGCTCGTCGGCCAACGAGGTCGCGCCCTCGGGGGCCGAGCGCTGGCTGCGCAGGAACTGGTTGACCGCCGCGAGCTCGCCGCCGATCCGCGCCGCCTCGCGCCGCGCCGCCTCGACCGCGCGCGCGGCCGCGCGCACCGCTCCACGGGCGGTCTCGAGCCCCTGCTCGACGGCCTCGCGCAGCTCGCGCGTCCGCCCGGCGCCCTGCCCCAGCTCGGCGACCGTGCGTCGGAGCGCCTCGCGGCCGCGCTCGAGCTCGGCGAGCTGGCGGGCCAGCTCGGCGCCACGGTCGCGCTCGAGCGCGTCGAGCTCGGTCTGGAGCGCGCCGATCCGCTCGCGGGCGCCTGGGTCGGGCGGCTCGGCGGCATGGGCGGCCCGCAGCCCGGCCAGCCGTTCCCCGGTGCGCGCGGCGCGTCCGGCCAGGTTGCCCGCCGCGCCCTGCACCGCTTCGGCGCGGTAGCCGATCCGCTCGGCCGCCGACCTCGTCGCATAGCAGCGGCGCGAGAGCTCCTCACGCTGCGCGCTGCGGGCCGCCAGCGCTTCCTCGGCGGCCTCGCGTCGGCGCCCCACCTCGGTCAGCTCGGCCTCGACGGCGGTGCGCCGCTCGCGGGCCCGGACGGTCTCGGCCTGGGCGGCCGCGAGCTCGGCCGCGCGGAGCCGGACGTCGTCGCGGGCGAGCTCCCAGCGCGCCTCCAGCGACTGGCGCTCGAGCCGGGCGTGGAGCTCGGCCGCCTCGGCCTGGCGCTTCAGCGGGCGCAGGCGCAGGCGCGCCTCGCGCTCGACGTCGAGCGAGCGGTCGAGGTTGTCCTGCGTGCGCTCGAGCTTCAGCCGCGCGCGGCGTCGGCGCTTGCGGTGCTTACCAAGGCCGGCCGCCTCCTCGATCAGCAGGCGGCGGTCACGCGGCTTGGAGGTGACGATCGCCTCGACCCGGCCCTGAGAGATCACCGAGTGCATCTCCTTACCGAGTCCGGTGTCCGACAGCAGCTCGATCACGTCGACCAGCCGGCAGCGCGCCCCGGCCATCCGGTACTCGCCCTCGCCGGCCCGGTCGAGCCGGCGCACGATCGAGACCTCGGGCGCGCCGCGCCCGAGCACCCCGTCCGAGTCGTCGAGCACGAGCTCGACCTCGGCCGCCCGGGCGGCCTGGCGGCCCGGGGCGCCGCCGAAGATCACGTCCTGCATCGACTGGCCGCGGACCGCGCCCGGCGACTGCTCGCCGAGCGCCCACAGCACGGCGTCGGTGACGTTCGACTTGCCCGAGCCGTTGGGGCCGACGATCACGCTGACCCCGGGCCCGAACTCGAGCCGGGTCCGGTCCGGGAACGACTTGAAGCCCTTGAGCGTGACCGACTTCAGGTACACGACCCGCCCCCTCGCACGCCGGAGCATCGCCCTCTGGGCGATGCTCCAATGAGATCGGCGCCAGCCGATCTCACAGCGCCGCCAGAGCAGCCTGGGCCGCTTCCTGCTCGGCGTCCTTCTTCGAGCGCCCGCTCCCCCGCCCCAGCTCGACGCCGTCGATCGTGGCGCTGATCTTGAACGTGCGGTCGTGCGGGGGCCCCTGCTCATCGACGACGGTGTAGCTGACCAGCGAGCCGCGCCGGGCCAGACGCTCCTGCAGCGCCGACTTGAAGTCGACCGAGTGCTCGAGCGCACCGTCGATCTCGGGCTCGAACGCGTCGACCACCGCCTCGGCGGTGCGCTCGTAGCCGAACGCCAGATAGCAGGCGCCGATCACCGCTTCGATCACCGAGGCCAGCACGCGCTCGGTGCCGACGAGGTTGGCGGCGGCCGTGGCGGAGCCGTCGGGGGCCGAGGCGAGCAGCTGCTCGGGGACGCCGAGGCGCTCGGCGACGGCGCGGCACGAGCGGCCCGAGACCGCCTGGGCGCGGATCTTGGTCAGCCGGCCCGCGCCGAAGCGGTCGGCCTCCAGGCGCGGGAACAGGTGCGTGGTGACGGCCAGCGAGAGCACGCTGTCACCGAGGAAGGCGAGTCGTTCGTAGGACTCCGAGCGGCGCGTCGTCCACGAGGCGTGCATGAACACCGGCGTCAGCTGCTCGGCCGGAAGCGCCTCGAGCAGCTCGCGCAGCCGGGCCGCCGAGTCGGGTCGCTCCTGCGTGCCGGACAGGCTCACTCAGGGTCGTGGCCCTGGCTCGCGGGGGCGGGGCCGGGGCTTCCGGCCGCGCCGTGGGGCGCGGCGCCGGACGCGCCGTCGCCATGCGCGAGCACGAACTCCACCGCCTGACCGACGGTGAGGATCTTGGCCGCCTGCTCATCGGAGATCTTCACGCCGTAGCTGTCCTCCAGCTCCTGGACGAGCGTGTAGAGGTCGAGCGAGTCGGCCTCCAGGTCCTCCCGGAAGCGGGTGGTGTCCTTGATCGCCTCGGGGTCGACCTCCAGCTCGTCGGCCAGATGGGCCTTGATCAGCGTGAAGATCTGCTCACGATTCATGGCCGCCAAACCGTATCCGCCGGCCCGGACGCGGTGCCGGCTACGGCGGCATTGCGAGTTCGCCTGGCGGCGAACATCGCGGGTGCGGCGCCGGCCAGCGGCCTCACGGCTCGACCTCGACCTCGAGCTCGACCGGGGGGCGCAGCACCCCCGCCTGCTCGAGCGCGTGCCGGGTCTTGGCGATCACGTCCTCCTCGACGCCGCGGGCCGCCACCTCAATCGCCCGCGCGAAGCCGCGGCGGGTGAAGCGTCCGTGGGCGACGACGCCGAGCCGGCGCAGACCCAGCATGTAGGCTCCGCCCGGCCCCTCAGGGTCGATCTCGGTCCGCAGCGCGCGCACCGCGGGGCCGAGCAGCCAGCCGCCGAGCTTCGCCCGGGTCGAGGTCATCGCGGTGTCGCGAATCGCCCGCAGCGTCCGCCCCGAGACCCCCTCGATCAGCTTCAGCGTGATGTTCCCGGTGAACCCGTCCATCACCACGACGTCAGCGACGCTCTCCATCACCTGCGTGCCCTCGACATTGCCGATGAAGTTCAGTCCGGTGCCGCCCTCGCCGGCCAGCGTCTCGTGGACGGCGATCAGGTCCGGGGTCCCCTTGCCCGCCTCGGTGCCGTTGGAGAGCAGCGCCACCCGCGGACTGCCGAGGCCCATCACCACCTTGGCGAAGGCGGAGCCCATGTGGGCGAACTGGACGAGCTGCTCGGGACGGCAGGTGGCGTTGGCGCCGACGTCGAGCAGCAGCACGGGGGTCGAGCCGGGGACCGGGATGGGCAGCGCCAGCGCGGGACGGTAGATCCCACGGTCGCGCTTGAGGTTGAACAGGCCGGCGGCCAGGGCCGAGCCGGTCGAGCCCCCCGAGACGAGCGCCTGGGCGCGCCCTTCGGCGACGGCGCGCGCGGCCTGTACGATCGAGGCCTCGGGGGTCGAGCGAACGGCGTCGGCGGGGCGCGCGGCCTTGGCGATCGACACCGGCGCGTCGATCACCTCAACGCCGTCGGGCATCGTCCCGATCGCGCCGGCGTCGCCGAACAGCAGGACGCCGATGCCCTGGGCCGCGGCGCTCTCAGCGCCCGCGGCGACTTCTCGGGGGCCGAGATCCGCCCCGCCTGCGTCCACGGCGACCGTGACCATCGACGCCGGGGATCAGTCGACCGGAGTTTCGGTGGCCAGTACCTCCCGGCCCTTGTAGCTACCGCAGATCGGGCACACGCGATGGGGCAGCCGCGGACTGTGGCACTGGGGGCACCCGTTGTAGGTCGGCGCCTTCACCTTGTGGGTGGCGCGGCGCTGAGTCGTGCGGGCGTGGGACTGCTTCTGCTTGGGGACGGCCATGGGCGGGGAAAGTTAGCAGGCCGTCGGAGCGACGCCGGCCCCGCCGCGGCGGGCTCAATCGAAGCGGATCTCGGACAGCTTGGCCCAGCGCCGGTCGGGCTCGGGGTCGTGCCGGTGGTCGGGTCCCGCGGCGTTCAGATCGGCCCCGCACACGGGACACAACCCGGCGCAGTCGGCGCGGCAGAGGATCGTCGCCGGGAGCACCAGGACGAGCGCGTCGCGGGCCCAGTCGCGGAGGTCGAGCACCCCCCGCTCGACGTACGGCGACTCGAGCTCGTCGTCGGCCTCGCCGGGCTGCGAGACCTCGCGCGCGTCGACCGAGCAGGCGGGCGCGGCGAGCTCCAGGCAGCGCATGCACGGCCCCTCCGGCCGCGCCTCGAAGCGGAGCCGCAGCGTGTGTCCCGAGCCGGTCGTGCGCGAGACGTCGAGCCGCGCCTCGATCAGCGGCGGGACGACCGCGTAGCGCTCGCCGCCGAGCTCCAGGGGGTCGAGCGAGAAGCCGAGCTCGAGCCGGCGCCCCTCGCCCGAGGCCAGGCGCAGGCTCGTCAGATCGAAGCTGTCGACGCGAGGAGCCATCGCCGACTGAGCTTAGACCGCGGCACGCAGCGAGCACCGCACATGCGGACTTAACCGTTCCGCGCGATCATCAGCGGGGGAATGTCCACCTGGTTTCGCACCTACGGCTTCGGGGAGATCCTCGAGCGTCTGCTGATCGGCGCCTACCCGACCGACGTCGAGGATGTGCGGATGCTCGCGTGGATGGGCGTCAAGCGGATCCTCAACCTGGTGAACGACGACGAGTACGGCGGCGGCGAGCGCGAGGAGATCGAGGCGGCGCTCGCGGAGGCGGGGATCGAGGAGCAGCGGATCGCCTTCACCGACTACGGCGGCCTCCCGCCCGCGCGCCTGGAGCGCGCCGTCAAGGAGGTCAACCGGTGGCTCGACGACGGGCTCATCACCTACGTGCACTGCCGCGCCGGCTGGCAGCGCTCGGCGGCAGTCGCCGCGGGCGTTGTGGTCACGCGTCAGGGGCTCGAGGTCGACGACGCGCTGCGGTTCGTCAAGCAGGCCAAGCCCTCGGCCGACCCGCTGGCCCACCAGCGCGAGGACCTCCTGCGGTGGTTCGAGGAGCGCCAGGCGACCGAGCGCGAGTAGGCGGCGACGCTCGGCGGTGGCAGACCGGGCTATTCGGCGGCGCGCAGGCGCAGCGCCCGGACCTCCTCCACGGGTGGCTCGGGCTCGTCGTCGCCCACGTCGACGGCGGCGGTGACCGCGCGCGCGCCGAGCGAGACCTGGCTGAGCGGCGGCAGCTCGCGCCCCTCGGCGACCGCCCCGTGCACGGCGAACCGTCGGGCGCCGGGCAGCACGCGCGCTTCGTAGGACCCGATCGCGTCGTTGTAGGCCTGCACCGTCCCGTTCAGCCGCCCGCCCAGCTTGGCCAGCAGGGTCGAGAGCTTGACCAGTCGCGTGTGGAGCTCGCGCCCGGTCTCCGCGACGGCCTGGGCGGACTGTGCGACGCGCTCCTGCTGCCACCCGTAGGCGACGGCCTGCATCATCGCCACCAGCGTCGTCGGCGTGGCGATGAGCACCCGGCGTGCCATCGCGTCCTCGATCAGGGTCGGGTCGACCTCGAGCGCCGCCGAGTACAGATGCTCGCCGGGGAGGAACATGACGACGAAGTCGGGCGTCGAGTCCAGGCCGCTCCAGTAGGACTTCTCGGCCAGCGCCTTGACGTGCTTGCGCAGCAGCCGGGCGTGATCGCGCAGGAAGCCCTCGCGCGCCTGCTCGTCGCGGGCCTCGTAGGCGTCGAGCACCCCCTGGAGCGGCGCCTTGGCGTCGACGACGACGTGCTTGCCGCCGGGCAGGTTGACGATCAGATCGGGACGCAGCGTCGCCTCCTCGCCGGGCAGCGCGGCCTGCTCGGAGAAGTCGCAGTGCTTGACCATCCCGGCCAGCTCGACGACCTTGCGCAGCTGCATCTGTCCCCACTGCCCGCGGGCGTTGGGCTTGCGCAGCGCGGTGACCAGCGCGCCGGTTTCGCTGCGCAGCCGCTCGTTGGTCTCGCTGAGCTGCTTGAGCTGGGCGTTCAGCTGACCCCGGGACTCCCGCCGCTCGCGGTCGAGCGACTGCAGCTGGACGTCGACCCGGCAGAGCTGCTCGCGCAGCGGGGCGACGAGCTGCTCGACCGCCCGCTGGCGCTGGTCGAGGTCGCTGCGGGCCTCGGTCTGCGTGGTCTGGAGCTGCGCCCGGGCCAGCTCGGTCAGCCGACCGACGCTGGCCTGCAGCGCGTCGGCGCTGAGCGCCTTGAAGGCGTCCGACAGCCGTGTCTGGGCGTCGGCCAGGGTGGCCAGCCGCTGCTCGCCGAGCACGCGCTCATGCTCGAGGTCGGCGTGGGCGCGCACGAGCGCGCGGTCGAGCTCGCCGGCCCGCCCGGCCTCGGCGCCCAGCGCGCGCAGCCGCGGTCGCAGCGCCACCATCGCCACGGCGGCGCCGACAAGGAGCCCGACGAGCAGCCAGATCGCTTCCATGTCGCCAGGGTGGCGACAGCGCCGGACGGAACCGCGCAGCTTGCGAGATTTGCCGATCGCCGCGACCGCCCCAGCCGATCTCACAAGGTAGTCGCCCCCCCCCGGGCGATCACCCAAACCCCAAGAATCGGCGCCAGCCGACTACCCATTCTCGCAAGGTAGTCGGCGCCAGCCGACTACCCGACTTCGGCGGGCTCGTCCTTGCCGGCCAGGCGGTCGCGCCCGCGCTGGACGGCGGCGATGAACTTCGACAGGTTGACCTCGAGCGTGTTGAGGATCTCGTCGGCGTAGTCCTCGGCGCCGAGCCGGATCTCGCGCTCGCGGGCGCGGGCGTCCTCGATGATGTCCTCGGCGCCGCGCTCGGCCTGCTTGGTGATCTCCTCGTCGGAGATCAGGCGTTCCTGGCGCTCGCGGGCCTCCTTGACAATCCGCTCGGCCTCGCGCTTGGCCTCGGCGAGCATCTCCTGGCGCTCCTTGACGATCCAGCGCGCCTGCTTGATCTCCTCGGGGATCGTCGCCCGCATCTGGTCGAGGATGTCGTAGATCTCCTCCTTGTCGACGCGCACCTGGTCGGTCAGCGGGACCGGCTTGGCGTTGTGGACGAGATCGTCGAGCTTGTCGATGAGTACCAGGACGTCCATGGCGAACCTCTGTTTCGTCAGCGGCCGAGCTGTTCCTTCAACGCGGCGGCGACTTCGGCGGGAACCATCCCGTCGATCTCGCCGCCGAACGTCGCCAGCTCTTTCACGCCGCTCGAGGAGATGAAACTGTACTCGGGCGAGGCCATCAGGTAAACGGACTCGACGTCGGGGGCCTGGATCCGGTTGAGCTGGTTCATCTCCAGCTCGTACTCGAAGTCGGAGATCGCCCGCAGGCCCTTGACGATCGCCTTGGCGCCGCGCTGGCGGGCGAACTCGACCACGAGGATGCTGAACGGCTCGACGACGACGTTGCCGTAATCGCCGGTGGCGTTCGCGACGAAGGCGACCCGCTCCTCGACGCCGAACAGCGTCCCGCCCTTGCGCACCGGCAGGTTGACCACGGCCACGATCACCGTGTCGAACATCGCCGACGCGCGCGAGATCACGTCGAGGTGCCCGAAGGTCACGGGGTCGTAGGACCCGGGACAGACGGCGATGCGGTTGTCAGGTGCCATGGATTCGGATCAGGGTGTCGCCGTAGCGCCGCTCGGTGAGCAACGGCAGCTCGAGCTCCAGAGGCTCCCGCCGGTCGCTCTCCAGCACCACCCGCGCACCCGGTGCCAGCACCGGCGGCAATGCGTTCGAAAGCGCCGGAGCGAGCACGCTCGCCTGGCGATAGGGGGGGTCGACGAACACGAGATCGTAAAGACGCGCCGCCGCGCGTGCGGCCTCGAGGAACGCGATGGCCGGAATCTTGCGGACCTCGGCGTCCAATCCGAGCGCCTGCAGGTTGCGCGTGATGGCCCCGATGGCCGCCGCCGAGGAGTCGATCAGGGTCGCCGCCGCGGCCCCGCGGGAGAGCGCCTCGACGGCCAGCGCCCCCGAGCCGGCGAACAGGTCGAGCACGCGCGCGCCCTCGACGGGAGCGAGGATCGAGAACACCGCCTCGCGGATCCGGTCCGAGGTCGGCCGCACGTCACGACCGCGCGGCGCCTGCAGCGGGCGGCCGCGCAGGCGGCCGGCGATCACGCGCACAGCGCGCTCACGCTCGGATCGCGGCGTGCGAGGCCGCGCCTCGGGCCGCCGCCGGTCCTCATGCGCGGATCGGCGCCGCAGCCTCGGCGCCGAACTCGCGCAGCAGCACCTCGGCCAGCAGCGCGTAGGCGGGCGAGTCGAGCGCCGGATCCTCGGCGGCGATCTCCTCGGCCCGGTGCCGGGCGCGCTCCAGCAGCTCGGCGTCGCGCGGCAGCTCGGCGAAGCGGAGCTGGGCCGATCCGGACTGGCGGGTGCCCGCCAGCTCCCCCTCTCCGCGCAGCCGCAGGTCGATCTCGGCCAGCGCGAAGCCGACGGACTCGCCGGCCACCGCGCGCCGCCGCGCGGACTCCTTGGAGGCGGAGGCGCCGAACAGCAGGCACAGCGAGGCGTGCGGCCCGCGGCCGATCCGGCCGCGCAGCTGGTGCAGCTGCGAGATCCCGTAGCGGTCGGCGTCCTCGACCAGCATCACGGTGGCGTTGGGGACGTCGATCCCGACCTCGATCACGGTGGTGGCGACGAGCACGTCCGCGCCGCCGGCCGCGAACGCCGCCATCGCCTCCTGCTTGGCCGCGGGCCGCATCTGCCCGTGCATCAGGACGACGCGGAAGTCCCGCAGCTCGCCGGTGCGCAGCCGCTCGAACTCGGCCGTGGCCGCGCGCGCCTGGAGCGCCTCGGACTCCTCGACGAGCGGGCATACGACGAACGCCTGGCGCCCGGCGCGGAGCTCCTCACGCAGCCGGTCGTAGGCGCGCGCGCGCTCGCGCTCGGTGCTGCACAGGAACGTCTGGATCGGGCGGCGCCCGCGCGGCAGCTCGCGCAGGACCGTGTAGTCGAGATCGCCGTAGTTCGACAGCGCCAGCGTCCGCGGGATCGGGGTGGCGGTCATGTGCAGCACGTGCGGCGAGAGCTCTCCCGGTCCCTTGGCGTCGAGCAGCGCCCGTTGGCGCACGCCGAAGCGGTGCTGCTCGTCGACCACCGCCAGCCCGAGCCGCGAGAACACCACGGTGTCCTCGATCAGCGCGTGGGTGCCGACGATCAGGGTCAGCTCCCCCGTGGCGAGACGCGCCAGCAGCTCGCGGCGGCGCCCGGAGGGCGTCGAGCCGGTGAGCAGCCCGGCCCGCACCGGCTCGACGCCGGGGAACTGCCCGTCGCGAACCCGCTGCACGTTCAGAAGCGTGTTCCCGAGCAGCGCCTGGATCGTGGCGAAGTGCTGCTCGGCGAGCGTCTCGGTGGGCGCCATCAGCGCCGCCTGGAGGTCGTGCTCGGCCGCGCGGAGCATCGCGTACAGGGCCACTACCGTCTTTCCCGAGCCGACCTCGCCCATCAGCAACCGCTGCATCGGGCGAGCGCGCGCGAGGTCGCGATCGAGCTCCTCGAGCGCGCGGCGCTGGTCGCCGGTGAGCGGGAACGGCAGGTGCTGGGAGAGCCAGCGCCCGGTCAGCTCGCGCCCGCCGTCGAGCGCCGGCGCGCGGGCCGCCTCGAGGCGGGAGCGGCGCCGGCGCAACCACGCCAGCTGCATCGCCAGCAGCTCGTCGAAGGCGAGACGGCGGCGGCCGAGCTCCTGGTCGGACTCGAGCGCGGGGAAGTGCGCGGCCCGCAGCGCGCCGGCGCGGTCGAGCAGCTGCTCGCGCACCCGCAGCGCCGCCGGTAGCGGCTCGATCTGGTCGCCGAAGCGCGGCTCGTGCTCGCGGACCAGGGCCATGATCTGGGTCGAGGAGATGCCCTCGGTGGCTGGGTAGTGAGCGATCCCGCCCTCCCCCGCCGTGGCCAGCGAGGTGCGAGCGTGGGCTTGCACGTTGAAGTCCCCCCGCCGCGAGCTGAGCTTGCCGTGCAGCACCAGCCGAGTCCCGGCGGGGTACCTGCCGACCAGCCACGGCTGGTTGAAGAACGTCGCCTCCACGGTGGCGCTGTCGTCGCCGACGACCGCCGAGACGAGCGGGCGCATCCCGCGCCGGTGGACCGAGCGGGAGGAGATCGACCGCACCTCGACGACGATCGTGGCCGTCTCCTCCGCCACCAGCTCGATCACCGCGCGGGCCTCGCGCCGATCTCGCGGCAGGTGCTCGAGCAGGTCGCCGACGGTGACCAGACCGAGCGCGGCGGCGGCCTTGCCGGCCTTGGCGCCGTCGACGTGCAACGGCTCGTCCAGCCGCGAGGGCCGCGGCAGGCGGACCGGCGCGGCACTCAGCTCGGCGTCGGGGATCGCGAGCGAGCTCGCGAAGGCGGTCGGCGGCATGCGGCCATGATGACTCGCCGGCCGGTCGGGTCGGCTACTCGGAGGACAGCAGCCACCAGTAGCTGCGCTGTCCCCCCACCGACAGCTCGAGCCCGACCCGGCCGTCGACCAGGCCGCGCACCGTGTCGTCCTCCAGGGGTGCGTCCGCGCCGCGCAGGCAGGTGATCAGCTCGGCATCCTCGGCGAGCCGACCGAGCACGTCCACGAGCGTCTCCCGCGGGGAGCCCCAGGCGACGATCCGCTCCTCGACGAAGCCGATCGCCTCGCCGGCCCGGAAACGACCCTGGGCGTCGTCGCGGGCGGCCGGGGCGACCGCGCCGGTGCGGATCCGGGCGAGCGTCTCGTTCATCGCATCGGCGTTCTCGGCCGCGCTGCGCACGGGGTCGAGGCTGACCGCCGCGGCCAGCCCGGCCTGCTGCGAGCGCGACGGCACGACGCGGACCTCGCGGTCGGAGAGCTCGGCGGCGCGCTCGGCGGCCATGATCACATTGGCGCTGTTGGGGAGCACCACGACCTGCTCGGCCTGGATCGCGTGGATCGCCGCCAGCAGGTCGTAGGTCGAGGGGTTGAGGGTCGGGCCACCGTCGAGCCCGTGCGCGCCCAGCCCCTCGAACAGCTCTCGCATCCCCTCGCCGGTGATCACCGCCAGCGCGCCGCACAGCGCGTGCGGGGCGGCGCCGGCCGCGAGCCGGGCGCTCCGCTCGCGAACCTGCTCGTGCATGTCGGCGACGTCGAGGTGCGAGACCGTCCCGGCGCCAGTGAACAGCGCGGTGGCCGCGTTGGGGTCGTCGGTGTGCACGTGGACCTTGAGCGTGGTCCGGTCCCCGACCACGAGCACCGAGTCGCCGAGCCGCTCGAGCGCGCGGACAAACACCCCGCGGTCGAGCTGCTCGCCGGTGACGGCGAAGTTCGTGCAGTAGCGATAGGTCGCGGAGGCGTGCTGGGGATGGGTCACGCGCGCGGCCTCGTGGTGCTCGAGCGCGGGCGGCTCGGAGCCGCGTAGCGCCCCGACGATCCCGGCGAACAGCACGGTCAGCGCGTAGCCGCCGGCGTCGACGACGCCGGCCTCGCGGAGCACCGGGAGCATGTCCGGGCCGCGCTTGACCGAGTCCTGTCCGGCGAGCAGCGCGCTCTCCATCACCCCGGCGATCAGCGCGTCCTGCTGCTCGTCGGTGGCCTCCGCGCCGAGCCGGGCGTCCTTGGCGTGGGCGAGCTCGGAGGCGACGCGGACCGACATCTCGCGCACGACGGTGAGGATCGTGCCCTCGGCGGGCTCGCGCACCGAGCCGTAGGCCTGGTCGGCGGCGCGCGCCAGCGCGGCCGAGATCAGCACCGGGTCGACGAGCTCGCCGGGCCGGCTGGCCAGCTCCTCGGCGGCGCCGCGGATCAGCTGGGAGAGGATCACCCCGGAGTTGCCGCGGGCGCCCAGCAGCGCCGCCCGGGCGACCGAGGCGACGATCTCGTCGCGCCCGATGTCGTCGATGGTGCGCTCCTCGGAGGCGGCGGTCAGCCGGTCGAGCTCCTGGAGCACCGCGCGCAGGGTCAGCACCATGTTGTCGCCGGTGTCGCCGTCGGCGACGGGGAACACGTTGAGGTCGTTGACCTCGTCGCGGCGGGCCTCGAGCGCGCGCAGGCTCGCCTCGACGATAGCCCGAAAGCGGACGATGCTGGGATCGGACAAGGGCTCGGCGATGCGCTCGGCGCGGGAGCGCTCAGCGGGCCTTGGTGACCTTGCCCGCCTTCAGGCAGCGGGTGCACACGTAGACGCGGCGAGGCGTCCCGGCATCGTCGATCCGCACCCGCTGGAGGTTGGGATCGAAGCGTCGCTTGGTGGCGACCATCGAGTGGCTGCGGCTGTGGCCGAATGAGGGCCCCTTGGCGCAGATATGGCAGACCTTGGACATCGCGGCGCGAGTATAGAGCCAAGCGATCTCCGGGCCACCTCCCGCGTCGGCGCGGGTTGCGGCCGGCGCGAATCGACTGGTAGCCCCGGGGGCGCCAGACGCGCTGCTGCCGGCCGGCTGAGCCGGCGCTCGTCGCTCACGCCGGCGGGAGCCGCCGCGCCGGGCCCGCGCGCTCAGACGGCGAAGCCGGCGCGCCCGCGGCGGGCGCTCAGCTCGTCCTTGACCGCCAGCGTCGCCAGCACCGCCTCGACGGCGTGGCGGCCGGTGTCGCGCTTGGTGCCGCCGGCCACCCGGGCCAGCGCCTGCTCCATGGTGTCGACGGTCAGCACCCCGAAGCCGCACGGGGTCCCGGTCAGCAGCTGGAGCTGGGAGATCCCCCGCGCCGCCTCGGCGCACACATACTCGTAGTGGTCGGTCTCGCCGCGGATCACCGCGCCGAGGCAGACGATCGCCACGTAGCGGCCCGACTCCGCCACGTACTTGGCCGCCAGCGGCAGCTCGAACGCCCCCGGGACCGCGAAGCGGTCGACCAGCTCGATCCCGGCCTCGCTCAGCGCCTCCCGCGCCCCCTGCTCGAGCTTCTCGGCCAGCTCCGCGTAGAAGCTCGCCACGCACAGGGCGACCCGGCGCTCCTCAGACGCCATCGTCGTCCCGCCGCTCGCGGTCGTGCTCGCGCCGAGCCGCCGCTCGCCATCGGGGTTCCCCTGATCGGCGGCCGCGCGAGTCATCCAGCTGCTCGTCGTGGAGCATCTGCTCGTCGAGCGCCATCCCCTGGTGATGGAGGATGTGGCCGAGCTTGTCGCGCTTGGCGCGCAGGTACGCCTCGTTGTGGGGGTTGGCGACGTGCTCGATCGGGATCTGGTCGGTGACCGACAGCCCGTAGCCGGCGAGGCCCGAGATCTTCTTCGGGTTGTTGGTGAGCAGGCGGATGCTCGAGAGGCCGAGGTCGACGAGGATTTGGGCGCCGATCCCGTAGTCCCGCAGGTCGGCGGGGAAGTTGAGCCTCAGGTTGGCCTCGACGGTGTCGAGCCCCTCCTCTTGGAGCTTGTAGGCGCGCAGCTTGTTGAGCAGACCGATCCCCCGCCCCTCCTGGCTCAGGTACAGCAGCACGCCGCGGCCCTCCCGCTCGATCATCGACAGGGCCGACTCGAGCTGCTCGCCGCAGTCGCAGCGCAGCGAGTGGAAGACGTCGCCGGTCAGGCACTCGGAGTGCACGCGGACGAGCACGTCCTCGGCGCCGTCGACCGCGCCCTTGACCAGGGCCACGTGGTGCTTGTTGTCGATCAGCGAGCGGTACCCGACGGCCGTGAACGAGCCGAACGCCGTCGGCAGCGCGGTGTCGACGACGCGCTCGACGAGCTTCTCGATCCGCCGGCGGTAGGCGACCAGGTCGGCGACCGTGATCAGCTTCAGCCCGTGCCGGGCGCAGTAGGGCACGAGGTCGGGCACGCGGGCCATCGTCCCGTCGTCGTTCATGATCTCGCAGATCACGCCGGCCGGGTTGAGGCCGGCCAGCCGCGCAAGGTCGACGGCCGCCTCGGTCTGGCCGACGCGCTCGAGCACGCCGCCGGCCTTCGCCTTGAGCGGGAACACGTGACCGGGTTGGACCAGGTCGCGCGGGCTCGCCGCCGGGTCGATGGCGACCTGGATCGTGCGAGCGCGATCGGCGGCCGAGATGCCGGTGCTGACCCCGGTGCGGGCCTCGATCGAGACCGTGAACGCGGTCTCGAACGCCGACTCGTTCTTGGCCGCCATCAGGTCGAGCCCGAGCTCGTCGCAGCGCTCCGGGGCGAGCGCGAGGCAGATCAGCCCGCGCCCCTCCTTGGCCATGAAGTTGACCGATTCCGGGGTCACGAACTGGGCGGCCATGGTCAGATCGCCCTCGTTCTCGCGGTTCTCGTCGTCGCAGACCACGACCATCTTGCCCTGGCGGATGTCCTCGATCGCCGCCTCGATCGTCGCGAACTCGTGCTTCGTCGCGCTCACGGGCGGATCAGCCTCTCTACGTACTTGGCCAGCACATCGACCTCCAAATTCACGGTGTCGCCGACCTCGGCCCGGCCGAGATTGGTGCGTTGCAAGGTCTCGGGTATCAGGGCAACGGTAAAGGATCGCCGGTCGAGCTCGGCCACGGTGAGCGAGACGCCGTCGACGGCGATCGATCCCTTGTCGACCACGTAGCGCAGCACGGCCTCGCCGGCGGCGACCCGGACCCGGCGCGCGAAGCCGTCGGCGCTCACCGCCTCGATCGTCCCCGTGCCGTCCACGTGGCCCTGCACGATGTGGCCGCCGAGGCGATCGGCGGCGCGCAGCGCGAGCTCCAGGTTGACCATGCCGCCGGGCTCGACCGCGGCCAGCGAGCTCCGAGCCAGGGTCTCGTTCATCACCTCGGTGGCGAATCCGTCGTCGCTGCGCCCGGTGGCGGTCAGGCACACCCCGTTGACGGCGACGGAGTCGCCGAGTCCGATCTCGCCGGCCAGCGCCGTGCCGACGGTCAGCGTGACGCCGTCGTCCGAGCGGGCGACCGTCCTCACCGCCCCGAGGTCGGCTACGAGACCCGTGAACACGGGTGGCTCACCATTCCTTCAGCCGCGCGGAGATCAGCAGGTCCTCGCCGACCCGGCGACAGTCGAGCGTCTGCGCGCGCACGGCGTCGGCGATCGCGTCGACCCCCTCGCCCTCCAGCGGGTCGCGCGCCGTGCGCCCGCCCAGCACCAGCGGCGCCAGGAACAGGCGGATCTCGTCGATCTCGGCCGCGTCGAGGAAGGCGCCGGCGAGGTGCGGGCCGCCCTCGAGCAGGACCGAGGTGATCCCCGCCGCGCCCAGCTGGTCGAGCGCCGAGCACACGCGCGCGGGCTCGTTCTCGCCGGGGACGACGACGACCTCGACCCCGTGGCTCTCCAGCGCGTCGGTCGCCGCACGCGGAGCGGCGCGGGAGGCGACCACGGTGAGCGGGATCCGGCGGGCGTCGCGGATCAGCCGCGAGGCCAGCGGCAGCCGGGCCAGGGAGTCGAACACGATCCGGCGGGGCTGGCGGTGGACGTCCTTGACCCGGGCGGTGAGCAGCGGGTCGTCGGCCAGCGCGGTGCCGACGCCGACCGCCACGGCGTCGCACTCGGCACGCCAGTGGTGGGCCAGGTAGCGGCTCTCCTCGCCGGAGATCCACTTCGAGTCCCCGCCGCGCGTGGCGACCTTGCCGTCGAGCGTCATCGCGGACTTGAACAGCACCCACGGCCGCCCCGTGCGCGCGTGCTTGCGGAACGGCTGGTTGAGCAGCCGCGCCCGGGCGGCCAGCTCGCCGTCGGCCATCACCACCTCGACCCCGTCGTCGCGGAGGATCCCCAGGCCGCGCCCGGCGGCGTGCTCGGACGGATCGTCCGAGGCCACCACCACGCGCCCGATCCCCGCCTTGCGGATCGCCTCGGTGCACGGCGGCGTGCGCCCGTGGTGGGCGCAGGGCTCGAGCGAGACGTACAGCGTCGCCTCGTGCAGGTCGGCGTCGCCGGCGGCCCGGATCGCCTCCACCTCCGCGTGGGGACCGCCGAGCTCGTGGTGGTAGCCCTCGGCGATCGGCTCGGCGTCGATCGCCAGCACGGCGCCGACGAGCGGGTTCGGGCTCACACACCCCCGGCCCTGCTCGGCCAGCTCGATCGCGCGCGCCAGGTGCCGGCGATCGGTGTCGGTCTTCAGAGCCATCTCCGCGAGCAAGGATACGACCGGGGCACCCGGATCCTAGCTGCAGTTGCCGCCGGTCAGGCGGTACACGCTCATCTCCGGCCCCGGCCGGGCGAACTGCCGTGGGTAGTAGTCGATCGACCAGTCGAAGCTGAACGGGACCGGGTGGGCACCGCCGGCGAACGGGCTCACGTGGTACTCGAGCCGGGCGCGGGTGGCGAGGTCGGCGTAGTAGCGGACGGCGGCGGGGGCGCTCCGCGGAGCGGCGAACGCGCGGCCCGCCTGGAGGCTGCCGATGACCAGCCAGCAGTAGCCCTGCTGGACGTACTCGTCGATCAGCTCGGGGCGGAGCGTGCGCTCGTACTGGTCGACGACCACGAACCGGCGCCGGCCGGCCGCCAGCCGCCGGCCGGCGGCGTCGACGTCGGTCAGCCAGGTCGCGTAGCGGTACCAGCGGTCGCCGGTGTGCGTCCACGGCAGCGAGGTGCCGATGTCGGTGGCCCAGTTGCCCGGCACGACCGGCTCGATCACCACCTTGGCGCCGGCGGGGACGTGGCCGACCATCCACGCGCGGGTCAGGTTGCGGGTGTCCGGGCGCGCGAGCACGGCGTCGTTGTGCAGGACGGCGACCACGCTCTGGGCGAGCAGCAGCGAGGCCGCGATCGCCGCCGAGGCGAGCACCGGGAACCGGCGGCGGCGGTGAAGCCAGCTCACGACCTCGACAGCGGCGTAGGCGGCGAGCATCGCCACGATCGGGAACACCGGCATCAGCCAGCGACCGAAGAACCGCTGCTGGGAGCCCATGAAGATGATGAAGGCGATCGTCGCCGGCAGCAGCAGCAGCGACAGGGCCCAGCGGCGGCGGGCGAGCAGCAGCCCGGCGCCACCGAGCGCGGCCAGCGCCGGCAGCAGCCCCATCCCCCACGTGAACGTCCAGATGTAGTAGGCGATCCCGCTGCCCTGGCTCGAGCCGAGCTTGACCGGGTCCTGGCCCGCGGCCAGCGACGCCTGCGAGGAGAGCCCGGTGGTGAAGTCGGAGAAGTCGAGCACCGCGTAGGGGTTGGCGAGCGCGAACGCCGCCCCGGCGACGATCAGCGCACCGGCCAGCCGCCGCGCGGCCGGCCAGCGGGCCGGCCCGGAGCCGAACCCCTGGCACGCGGCGGCGGCGATCAGGCAGGCCAGCGTGATTCCGCCGGTGTACTTGGTCGCCGCGGCGAGCCCGACGCCGGCGCCGGCGATGAGGTAATCGCGCCGGCGGCCGTAGCGCAGGATCCCCGCGCTCCCGTACAGCGCGAGCGTCACCGGAGCCAGCGCGGGGACGTCATTGAGGGCCAGGTGGCTGTAGAAGATCGGCAGGAAGGCGAGGCCGAAGATCGCCGCCGCCAGCAGGCCGACGTCGCGGTCGAACAGCCGAGCGGCGGCCAGGTAGCCGAGCAGCACCGACAGCGTGCCGAGCACCGCGGCGAGCACCCGGGCGACCACGAACACCCCGGTCGGCTCGGTCGCGTAGGCGCGCGAGACAGCGTCGGCGCTGCCGAACCACAGCTCGAGAACGATGTGGACCAGGTAGGAGTAGCCGGGCGGGTTGAGGAAGTAGTGCGGGTTCAGATCCTGGGAGAAGAACCCCACCGCGCGAGGCACGAAGTGCTGGGCCTCGTCGACGTTGTAGCTGAACGGGAGCCCCTGCTTGATCCCCCACAGCCGCAGCAGCAGCGTCGCCACAAGCAGCAGCGCCAGCGCGGGCGCGTGCGGCGAGCGCCACCGGCCGGCGGTGGCGCCCTCGCCGCCCCGCCCGGCGCGCCGCGCCTGCCGAGACGGGCCTGGCCGTGCGCTCAGCGGGTTGGGCCGTTCCGGCCTGGTTGGCGTCGCCGTGTCCATGTTCCGCCTACGAGTATCCCGCTACCGTGTGAACACCCGCCCCGCCTGAAGCCTGCTCGGGCGATTCCTCGCCGCGGTCGGGGCGAGATCACGAGATGAAGCTGATCATCCAGATTCCGTGCTTCAACGAGGAGCACCAGCTGCCCCAGACGCTTCGCGACCTTCCTCGCAGCGTGCCCGGGTTCGACGCCGTCGAGTGGCTGATCATCGACGACGGCTCGACGGACCGGACGATCGAGGTCGCCCGCGAGTGCGGAGTCGACCACATCGTCCGCCTGACCAACAACAAGGGACTGGCGGCGGCCTTCCAGGCCGGGCTGGACGCCGGGTTGAAGCTCGGAGCCGACGTGATCGTCAACACCGACGCCGACAACCAGTACCAGGGCGCGGACATCCCCAAGCTCGTCGCCCCGATCGTCGGCGGCGAGGCCGACATGGTCGTCGGCGACCGTCAGGTCTCGACGATCGAGCACTTCTCGGGGGCCAAGAAGGGGCTACAGCGGCTCGGCTCGTGGGTGGTCCGCCAGGCCTCCTCGACCGATGTCCCCGACACCACCTCGGGCTTCCGCGCCTACAACAAGGAGGCGGCGCTGCAGGTGCAGGTGATGTCGAAGTTCACCTACACGCTGGAGACGATCATCCAAGCCGGGAAGCTGCTGGTGGCGGTCAAGGACGTCCCGATCGCCACCAACCCCAAGACCCGCGAGTCGCGGCTGTTCCCGTCGACCACGGCGTACGTCCGCCGCAACGCCCTGTCGATCTTCCGCATCTACTCCCAGCATCAGCCGCTGAAGGTGTTCTGGGGCGCCGCGGCCGTGTTCGGGACAGCGGCGATGGGGCTGTTCGCCTACTTCGTCGTCGACTTCATCTCGCGCGGCGGGCACGCCGGACACGTCCAGCTCCTGATCGCGGGCTCGGTGCTGTTCAACACCGCGATGCTGTTCGGCGCGCTCGGGGTGATCGGCGATCTGCTCGACGCCCAGCGCATGCTCTCGCAGCGCACCTTCGAGCGCGTGCGGCGGATCGAGCTGCAGCTCGGGGTCGAGCCCTCGCACTACGAGCGGGGCCAGGGCCCCCCGCCGGCGCCCCCCGGTACGCCCGACGGCAAGCCGCCGCCGTCGCAGTCAGAGCCCGGCGACCGCCAGGCGCTCGAGGTATGAGCCGGGCCGCGGAGCTGGCCCGGCGAGCTCGGGATCGGCGGCTGAGGTGACCGCGACGGTGCCGACCGGCAACACGTTCGACAAGTACGGCTCCCCCAACCCGGTGGTGCGGCGGCTGATGGCCGGCTTCGAGCGGACGCTCGAGGATCTGTTCGCGCGGGCCGCGCCCGAGTCGGTGCTCGACGTCGGCTGCGGCGAGGGCGTGCTGACCGAGCAGTGGGCCCGGCGGCTCGGCGAGCGCCCCGTGGTCGGGCTCGACCTCGAGGACCCGAAGCTGGCCGGCCAGTGGGCCCGGCGGAGCGCCCCGAACCTGTCGTTCCGCACCACCGACGGCGGCGGGCTGCCGTTCGGTGACGGCGAGTACGACCTGGTCGCCGCGATCGAGGCGCTCGAGCACATCCCCGACCCCGAGCCGACCGTGGCCGAGATGGCCCGAGTGGCCCGCGGGCACCTGCTGGTGTCGGTGCCGCACGAGCCGCTGTGGCGGATGCTCAACCTCGCCCGCGGCGCCTACGTGCGCGATCTGGGCAACACCCCCGGCCACGTCAACCACTTCTCACGGCGCGGCTTCGTGGCGCTGCTGTCGCGCCACGGTGAGGTGATCGAGGCCCGCTCGCCGTTCCCGTGGACGATGCTGCTGGTCCGAGTGCCATGACCAGCGGCCGGCGCGGCGCCACGGCCACCCTCGATCCCGAGCCCGACCCGCAGCCCGCGCCCGCCGAGGGCCACGGCTCGTTCGCCTCCGGCGCGCGGATCCTGTCGATCGGGATCGCCTCGACCGGCCTGTTCAGCTTCGCCTACCTGGCCACCGCCAGCCACGTGCTCGGCAAGGCCGCCTACAGCCGGATCTCGGTCTGCTGGGCGATCATGTTCGTGGTCCTGTCGGTGATCTACCGGCCGATCGAGCAGCTGCTCAGCCGGACGATCGCCGACCGCCAGGCCCGCGGAGTCGGATCCCGGCCGCCCCACGTGCTGCGGGTGCCGGCGATCATCCAGACCTCGTTCGCGCTGCTGTTCCTGATCGTCGCGCTGGCCCTGCGCCGTCCGATCGAGCACCACTTGTTCGACGGCTCGGGCGAGCTGTACTGGATCCTCGTCGTCGGCACGCTCGCCTACGCGGCCAGCTACTTCGCCCGCGGCTGGCTGGCCGGGCACAAGCGCTTCGCGCTGTACGGCGGCCTCGTGTTCCTCGAGTCGACGAGCCGCTTCCTGTTCGCGCTGGCGGTGGCGGTGGGGATCGGCTCGGGCCAGGGCGCGGTCGGGCTGGGGATGGCGGCGGCGCCGTTCGTCTCGCTGTGCGTGATCCCGTTCGCGTTCTCCCGGGTCCGGGTGGCGCCGATCGGATCGGTGGGCTCGGTCGGCGCCGTGGTCGAGGTCGCCGACGCGGCCCGCGAGGGGCCCGTGCACGGCCAGCTCGAAGAGGCGGCCACCGACCTGTCGTTGCGACGCGGCACCGGCTTCGCCGTCGCGGTGGTGGCGATCATGTTCTCCGAGCAGACGCTGATGAACGCCGGCGTGCTGGTGGTGGCTGCCAACCACGGCTTCAAGCTCGGCACGGGGCTGACCGGCTTCGTCTTCAACGTGCTGCTGATCGTGCGCGCGCCGCTGCAGCTGTTCCAGGCCGTGCAGACCTCGATCCTCCCGCACCTGGCCGGGCTCGAGGCGCAGGAGAGCGCCGAGGAGTTCCGGCGCGCGATCCGGCTGACCGTGCTGGTGATCGCCGCCTTCGCCGCCGCCGTGGCGCTCGGCCTGCTGGCGGTCGGCCCGTTCGTGATGAAGGCGTTGCTCGGTTCCAAGGGGTTCACCTACGGGCGCCTGGGCCTCGCCGTGGTCGGCCTCGGGATGGGGTTGCACCTGGTCTCCGGCACGCTCAACCAGGCGCTCCTGGCCCGCGGCCGGGCCGGCGCGGCGTCGATCTGCTGGCTCCTTGCCGGCGCCGCCTTCGTCGTGTTCACCGCGACGCACACGATCGCGGACGAGGTCGAGCGGGTCGAGGTCGGCTACTTCCTCGCCACGCTGCTGCTCAGTGCGCTGTTATACGCGCTGTACCGACGCCCCTCGCCCGGCTCGCCGGGGGTCGGCCCGCGAGGGGGGCTATGAGCAGCGCGAACCGCCCTAACCGACACCACGTGCGGCGCAGGGCACTCAGCCGTAGCGCTCAGCTCAGGTAGCGGATCCGACAGCGGGCACGTTGTCGACGGTCGTGGGCGACCGCCGCGGCGGCTACCCGTTGAGGCTCGAGCAGGCCGGCTCCTTGGCGGCGGCCTTCTCGAGCTCGGAGCTCCTGAGCCCGGTGAGGCTCGAGCCGATCCCGTTCATCGAGTTGCGCACGGTGGTTCCGAGCGTCGTCGCCGCCGTCTGGAACGCCGTCGGGCTGGTCGTCGGGAGCGAGTTGGCCTGCCCGGCGGCCGCCTTCATCGCGTGGTCGAGCTGGGCGAACGCACCGACGATCGCCGACTCGATCTTCTGCCCGTTGGCGACGTTGGGGCTGCCCGCCGACTGCAGCTGGCCGAGCGCCCTGTCGGTGTCCGAGGCGACGGCGGTGAGGAAGCCCTGGAGCGCCGTCTTGCCCTGCGTCGGGCTCTTGATCGTGCTCGGGTTGAGCGCGCCCGAACGCGACGCGACGTCCTTCTCGAACGGGCCGACGGCGTTGCAGACGGCCTTGACGTAGGTTCCGGCGCTGACGCCCGACGAGCTCGAGCCGCAACCGGCGAACCCGACCGTGGCGGCGAGCACGCCGAGCGTGGCGGCGGATCTCCTCAGAAGCATCCGGCCACCCTACTGAATGCGCCGCGAGAGGGCCACGAAGGCGTCCGCCGGATCGTCGGACCCGAACACCGCCGAACCGGCCACCAGCAGGTTGGCGCCGGCGGCCACGCACGGCTCGATCGTCGCCTCGCCGACGCCCCCGTCGACCTCGAGCGCGACGTGGCGGGGCAGCATCGTGCGCATCGCCGCCAGCTTGTCGTAGGCGTGCGCGATCAGCGACTGGTTGCCCCACCCCGGGTTGACGCTCATGCACAGGGCAAGGTCGATCGCCTCGCCGGCCAGGTCGGCGAGGCTGCCCGCCGGGGTCCCCGGGCATAGCGCCACCCCGGCCCGCGCCCCGGCCTCGCGGACGGCGCGCAGCGCGTAGTGCACGTGCGGCGTGGCCTCGTAGTGAACGGTGACCCCATCGGCGCCCGCCTTGACGAAGTCCGCCACGTGACGCTCGGGCCGCTCGAACATCAGGTGCCCGTCGAACACCCCCCCGGTGTCGTGGACGAGGTCGGCGACCGCCGACACCGCAAGCGGGCCGAAGGTTATCGGCGGCACGAAGTGGCCGTCCATCACGTCGACGTGGATCACGCGGGCGCCCGCGTCGAGCACGTCCCGCACCTGAGCGCCCAGGCGCGAGAAGTCGGCGGACAGGATCGACGGCGCCACGTGGCGCTCTGAGAACCGCTCCTCGTTACTGGTCATGTGGTCCGCTACACCGCCCTCAGCATGCTGCCCTGGCAGTGGTTGCACCGGGTGATCGCCGTGCTCGACATCCGCACGATCGTCGAGTGCTCGCCGCAGTTCGGGCACACCGACACGAGCTCGAAGCGGCTCATGCAGTAGACACAGCGGTAGCGGCCCGGCGCCGCCGTGGGACGCAGCCACGGCTGGCCGCACCCCGGGCACTCGGGACCGAGCTTGATCGGCTCTGGGACGCTCACGGTCGACAAGGCTATCGCGCGGGCGCGGGGAGCCGGCTGTGACATCTGCCGCGCTCGGGGCACGCGCCTCAGTCCCGGCGCAGGCGGGCGATCCAGAAGCCGTCGGTTCCCTCACGATCGGGCCGCAGCTGGATCCCCGGGCCCGCGGGCGCGCCCGTCGACGCGCCCGCCTCGATGGGGTGGGGGGCCCAATCGTCAAACGCCTCGAGGAAGCGCTCGATCACCCCTTCTCCCTCGGCGCGGGAGATCGTGCACACCGAGTAGACGAGGGTCCCCCCCGGGCGGGTGGCGCGGGCGCCCGCGGCGAGGATCGCGCCCTGGAGCTCGGCGAGCTCGGCGATCCGCCCCGGGTCGGCGCGCCAGCGCAGGTCGGGGCGCGACTGCAGGGTGCCGAGGCCGCTGCACGGCGGGTCGACGAGGACGCGGTCATAGGCGGGTCCGGGCGCCCGCGCGGTCGCGTCGGCCAGCTCGACGGTGACGATCGCCGCCCCCATCCGGGCCGCGGTCCGCCGCAGGCCGTCGCTCCGCCGCGGGTTGCGCTCGACGGCGCGCAGCGAGCCGCGGCCGTCCATCAGCGCCGCTAGGTGGGTCGTCTTGGCGCCCGGCGCCGAGCACAGGTCGAGGATCCGCTCGCCCGGCTCGGGGGCGAGCACGCGGGAGACGAGCATCGAGCCGCGCGACTGGGGCATGATCGCGCCGCCGGCGAACAGCTCCGAGCCGTGGGCGTCGAACGGCCCCTCGAGGATCAGACCCTCGGGTAGCCCCGGCGCGGGGTGGGCGGCGACCGGCAGCCGCTCGAGCACCGCGGCCGGCGTGGCCAGCAGCGTGTTGACCCGCAGCGCCGACTCGGCGGGCGAGTTGACCACCGCGAGGAGCGCGCGGGCGACCACCGGCCCCAGCTCGGCGAACCACAGCTCGGCCAGCCAGGACGGGACGGAGTGCTTGACCGCCGCCCCGGCTGGGGTCGCGTCCTGCAGCTGCTCGACCAGCGCCCGGCCCTCGCGGGTCGCGCGGCGCAGGACGGCGTTGACGAAGCCGCCGGCGCTGCGGGCGCTGCGCTTGGCCAGCTCGACACTGTCGTTGACCGCGGCGTGCGCGGCGATCCCGTCGAGGAACAGCAGCTGCAGCAGGCCGAGCCGGAGCGCGGCCAACACGGGCGCGTCGAGCCGCTCGGGCGGGCGCGAGCTGAGCGCGGCGGCGACGTGGTCGAGTGTGGCCCGGCGCTGGACGACGCCGTAGGCGAGCGCGGTGGCGAGCGCCCGGTCGCGGGGGTCGAGACCGGCCGCCTCGGCGTGCAGCGCGCGGTCGGCGTAGGCGCCCTGCTCGAACACGCGGCGGATGACCGCGTACGCGCACGCCCGCGCCGGAGCCACCATCAGTGGTTCATCCTGTAGGTCCGTTGACGGAGCTGACGAGCGAGAATCAAGAGGATCGATTCCGCGAGAAGCTCGTCTGGCTGGGCGCGGCTCGCGAGTGCCGGACGCCGGAGGGCAACGGGGGCACGACCGACCACTACTGCGCGCGGTGGCCGCGGAGGTAGTCCGCGGCGCTCATCGGCCGTCCGCCCGGGGGCTGGACGGCGAGCAGCTCGAGCGCGCCCTCGGCACAGCGGAGCAGCAGGCGGCCGTCGACCGCAAGGGGGTTTTCGGTCCCCAGTGACGAAAAACCCCCCAGGGTCACGGCGCGGGCGGCGTGGACGCCGAGCATCGAGCCGTCGAGCAGCACCAGCCGGGTGCCGATGTGCGGGGTCAGCGCCCGGACGGTGCGCTCGAGCTCCACGGCGCTCCGTCCCGGGTCGAGCATCCGGTCCCCGAGGGTGATCTTCTCGGCGTAGGTGACGCCGGCCTCGTCCTGCTCCGCGTACTCGGTCGGGGCGTCGAGCGCGCGCGCCAGCAGCTCGCCGCCGAGCGCGGCGAGCCGCGGCGCGAGCGTGCCGTAGGTGTCCTGCGGCGCGATCGCCACGGCCTTCCGCAAGCCCACGGGGCCGCTGTCGAGGCCCTCGGTGAGCCGCATGATCGAGACGCCGGTCTCCGCGTCGCCGGCCATCAGCGCGCGCTCGACGGGCGCCGCCCCGCGCCAGCGCGGAAGCAGCGACGGGTGCACGTTGAGGATCGGCTGGGTGCTCAGCAGCGGCTCGCGAATCAGCACCCCGAACGCGCACACCAGGAGCGCCTCGGGACCGGCCGCGGCGATCTCCCCCCGCACGGCCTCGTCGTTGACCGACTCGGGCTGGCGGAGCTCGAGCCCCAGCGCGCGGGCGGCGTCGGCGACGGGCGGCGAAGCCAGCCGCCGCCCGCGGCCCTTCGGCCGGTCGGGCCGGGTGATCACCAGCGCCGGCCGATGCTGCGAGCCGGCCAGTCGCGCGAGCACGGTGGCGGCGAACTCGGAGGTGCCGAGATACACGGTGCGCACGGGCTAGTCGCCCATCCGGCAGCGATGAACCACTTGGTCAGCCGCGGGAGACGGTGAGCAGGGGCACTTTTCAGGCGGCCTGCTGGGCCTCGCGCAGCGTCCGCAGGGCGGCCTTGCGCTGGTCACGCGCGGCGCGATCGAGGATCAGCTTGCCGTCGAGGTGATCGAGCTCGTGCTGGATCACGCGAGCCTCCAGCCCCGAGGCCTCGATCGTGATCGGCTCGCCGTACTCGTTCTGGGCGCGGACCCGGATGTGCACCGGGCGCTCGACCTCGACCAACACCGAGGGCAGGCTCAGGCAGCCCTCCTCGGCGGTCTCCTGCTCCTTGCCGTGCCACTCGATCTCGGGGTTGACCAGCGCCGCGACCGGCGCCTGCGGCTGCACGCGGTAGACGAGCAGCCGCCGCAGCGCGCCGACCTGGGTGGCGGCCAGCCCGATCCCGATCGCGTCGTTCATGATCCGCGCCATCCGCACCACCTCGGCGCGCAGCGCGTCGTCGAAGGCGTCGATCCGGCGGGCGCGCGTGCGCAGCACCGGGTCGCCGAACATCCGCACGTGCCTCAGCGCCGCGGCGCGGCGCGCGGCCAGCTCGGGATCGAGCTCCGGCTCGGCCTCCTCGGGCTCGATCTCCTCGGGCTCGACCTCCTCGGGCCCGACCTCCTCGGGCTCGCCCTCCTCCAGCTCCCGATCTTCGATCTGCTCGGACATCCCAGGGAGTTTATGACGGGCGCTACTGAGGGTCGACGTCGACGCTGATGTTCACTCCGCGGGCGGCCCGCGTCGCGGAGAATGCGTCGACCGCCTCCCCGACGGCGTCGATCGCCCCCGCGCGATCGTCGGCCTTGAGCACCAGCTGGCTGCGCGCGCGCCCGCGCAGCGCGAACAGCGGCGCCGGGCCGAGCACGTCGCAGCCCGGCGGCGCCAGCCGCTCGCGGAGCGCCGCGGCGGCCGCGGCGGCCGCGGGCGCCTCGAGCGCCGAGACGACGATCCGGATCAGGGTGCGGAACGGCGGATAGCCGAGCGCGCGCCGGCGCGCGAGCTCGCCGCGCAGGAAGCCGTCGGCGTCGTGCCTGACGGCCAGGCCGATCGCCCGGGCGTCCGGGGCCAGCGTCTGCACCAGCACGCGGCCGCGCAAGCGCCCGCCGCCGCGCCCCGCCCGCCCGGCCAGCTGGGTGATCAGCTGGAAGGTCCGCTCCTCGGCGCGGAAGTCGGGGAACCGCAGGGTCTGGTCGGCGTCGAGCACGATCCCCAGCGCGACGTCCGGGAAGTCGTGGCCCTTGGCGACCATCTGGGTGCCGACCAGCAGCGCCGCCTCGGCGCTCTGGAAGCGCTCGAGCACCCGGGCCCGCTGCTCGCTCCCGGCGACGTCGGCGTCGAGCCGGAAGACCGGGAAGTCGCGGGCGCCGAGCGCCGCCGAGAGCTCCGCCTCGAGTCGCTCGGTGCCGGCGCCGTGGCGGGCCACCGACACCGAGCCGCAGCTGCGGCAGCGCTCGGGCACGCGCTCGCGGTGGCCGCAGTGGTGGCAGGCGACGTAGCCGCCGCGGCGGTGCAGCACCAGCGCGACCTCGCAGTGCGGGCACATCCACACCTGCCCGCAGGAGCGACAGGAGAGGAAGTTCGACCACCCGCGCCGGTTCAGCAGCACGATCGCCTTGCCGCCGTCGCGCTTGAGGTCGGCCAGCGCCTCGCGCGTGCGCGGGTGCAGCGGATGGTGGTGGCCGCGCATGTCGAGCACCTGCACCGGCGGCAGCGGACGGCCGTCGACGCGCTCGCGCAACCGCAGCCGGGCGACGGTCTCGGCGCTCTCGGGCCGCGGCGTGGCGCTGCCCAGCAGCAGCACCGCCCCGTGCCCGGCGGCGCGGCGCGCGGCGACGTGGCGCGCGTCGTAGCGGGGATCGCCCTCGTGCTTGTAGGAGGCCTCGTGCTCCTCGTCGACGACGATCAGGCCGAGGTCGGCCAGCGGCGCGAACACGGCCGAGCGCGGCCCGACGCAGACGCGCGCCTCGCCGGTGGCCAGACGGAGCCACTCGTCGAAGCGCTCGCCCTGCCCGAGCCCCGAGTGGATCACCGCGACGACGTCGCCGAAGCGCTGCTGGAAGCGCGACAGGGTCTGCGGCGTCAGCGCGATCTCGGGCACCAGCACGATCGCCGAGCGCCCGGCCGCCAGCGTCGCCGCGACGGCGCGCAGGTACACCTCGGTCTTGCCCGACCCGGTGACCCCGTGGAGCAGGAAGCGCCGGTCCCGGCCGGCGTCTGAGGGCGCCGCCAGCGCGGCCAGCACCGGCCCGAGCGCGGCGCGCTGCTCGGCGGTCAGCTCCGGGATCGGTCCGGTGGCACCGATCCGCCGCACGGCGGGGGCGCGGCGCTGCACCGTCGGGACCAGGGCGGCCAGCCCGCGTCGCTCGAGGCGTCGCAGTGCCGCCGTGCCGAGCCGCGAGGCCACGGCCGGGCCACCGGCGGCGAGCGTCTCGAGCAGCCCCCGCTGGCCGTCGCTCAGGCGCGCGGCGCCAGCCGCCGTGGCCTCCCGGTCCCCGGCCAGGACGGCCTCGCCGGCAGCGGTCAGCTCGGCCATCAGCACGCGCTTGGAGCGCGTCCCGGCGCCGAGGCCCGGCGGCAGCATCGGGCCCAGCGCGCGAGCATGGGTGGAGCAGTACTCGCGCGCCATCCACGCCGCCAGGCCGACCAGCTCGGCCGGCATCCCCGGGGCGATCACGGCGTCGGGCTCGACGAGCCGCTCGGGCGCGAGCTCCGAGCGCTCGGCCAGCTCGGCGACCACGGCGAGCTCGCGCCGACGGCCGAAGCGGACCCGCAGGATGCTGCCGACGCGCACCTCGGCGGCCTGGGCGGGGTTCAGCCGGTAGTCGAACAGTCCCCTGACGGCACGGGTCCGGGTCAGCGGGACGGCACGGGCAATCATCGCGTCGCCCGGGAGGGTAGTGGGCCCCGGGGACGGGGCGCGCCGGGTGCCCGGTAGCCTCGCGGGGCGTGGAACCGGAGCCCCGCGAGCAGGTGTTCTTCCACGGTCATCCGTCGTGGCGCTCGATGCTGGGCTTCTACCTCGCGGGGGTGCTGGCGGCGGTCGCCGCGGGCGCCGCGGCGGGGATCGTCACCGACCTCTCCGGCTCGAGCGTCGAGGCGGGGGTCGTCGTGATCGTCGTGCTCGCCGTCTACGCCGGGGTGCTGCTGGTCGGGCTCCTGCGCCGGATCCGGACCACCTACACGATCACCGACCAGCGGCTGACGATCGACACCGGGCTGCTGTCCCGGGACGTCCACGAGACGCGGCTGGCCCGCGTGCAGAACGTCAGCTCGACCCAGTCGCTGCTCGAGCGGATCCTGCGGGTCGGCACGCTCGAGTTCGACACGTCGGCCGGCGCCGAGTACGACTTCAGCTTCCGCGGCGTCGCCGACCCCCACGCGCTGACGCGGATCGTCGATCGTGCCCTCCACGACGCGGGCGACCCGCGCTGAGCGGGCGTCCTACAGCCCGGCGGCCTCCCGCAGCGCCGGCGCCCTGTCGGTCCGCTCCCAGGTGAAGTCGTGGTCGTCGCGGCCGAAGTGGCCGTACGCCGCGGTCTTCTGGTAAATCGGCCGGTGCAGACGGAGGTACTCGCGGAACGCACCGGGGCGCAGGTCGAAGTGCTGCGAGATCAGCTCGAGGATCCGGCTGCGGCCGACCTTCTCGGTGCCGAACGTCTCGACCATCACCGACACCGGATGGGCGACGCCGATCGCGTAGGCGACCTGCACCTCGGCGCGGTCGGCGAGACCCGCGGAGACCACGTTCTTGGCCACGTAGCGGGCCGCGTAGGCGGCCGAGCGGTCGACCTTGGAGGGGTCCTTGCCGGAGAACGCGCCGCCGCCGTGACGGGCCATGCCGCCGTAGGTGTCAACGATGATCTTGCGGCCGGTCAGCCCGCAGTCGCCCATCGGGCCGCCGATCACGAACCGGCCCGTGGGGTTGACGAGGAACTGCTTGCGCAGCTTCGAGGACTCGTACATCCCCTCGGGCAGCACCGGCTCGACGACGTGCTCCCACAGGTCGTCCTTGATCAGCGACTCGGCGCCCTCCCGGTGCTGGGTCGAGATCAGCAGCTTCTCGATCGACACCGGGCGCCCGTCGACGTAGCGGACGCTGACCTGGGTCTTGCCGTCGGGACGCAGGTAGGGCACGATCTCGGCCTTGCGGACGTCGGCCAGGCGCTTGGCCAGCTTGTGGGCGAGCGCGATCGGGAGCGGCATCAGCTCGTCGGTCTCATTCGAGGCGTAGCCGAACATCATCCCCTGGTCGCCGGCCCCGGCGACGTCGAGCTCGTCGTCGTCTCCGGAGACGGTGCGCGTCTCGTAGGCCGCGTCGACCCCTTGGGCGATGTCCGGCGACTGCTTGTCGATCGCATTGATGACCGCGCAGGTGTGGTAATCGAAGCCGTACTCGGCGTTCGTGTAGCCGATCTTCCTGATCGTTTCGCGCGCGATGTCCTGGATGTCGACGTAGGTTTTCGTGGTGATCTCGCCGGAGACCACGACCAGGCCGGTGTTCACCAGCGTCTCGCAGGCGACGCGGCCGGTGGGGTCGTCGCGCAGGACGGCGTCGAGGACGCCGTCGGAGATCTGGTCGGCGATCTTGTCCGGGTGGCCCTCGGTGACGGACTCGGAGGTGAACAGGAACTCGTTATCGGCGGGCATTGGCATAGGGGGCGACAGGGTAGCGGGGCGGCACTCAGCCGCGACGCCCGGCGCGGACGCGGCGCGCGCCCTCGCCGGCCACCCCGCGGCGCTCGGAGCGCTCGACGAAGTCGATGATCACCGGGATCCCGGCGAGCCGGTAGCGCTCGCGCAGGCGGTTCTCGAGGTAGTAGGCGTAGCTGCGGGTGATCATCCCGCGCTGGTTGACCTGGATCGAGAACCGCGGCGGCCGCTCGGCGGTCTGCGACATGAACAGCAGCTTCAGCCGCGCCCCGTTGTAGCGGCCGCTCCCGGCCGGCGGCTGGCGCGCGGCCACGACCTCCGAGAGGAAGCGGTTGAGCTGCGGGGTGGGGATCCGCGTGCGGCTGCGCTCGGCCAGGCCCACCGCCTCGACCAGCAGCCGCTCGACGTGGCGCCCGGTCCTCGCGCTGGCCGTCAGCACCCGCGGGCGCAGCCGCAGCTTCTGCGCCGCCCGCGCGCGCTCGTGCTCCAGGTGGCTGCCAGGGTCGCTCTCGGTCAGCACGTCCCACTTGTTCATCACCAGCGCCGTCGCGCAGCCGCTCTTCATCGCCAGATCGGCGATCCGGAAGTCCTGGGCGGTGATCCCGTCGGAGGCGTCGCACACCACCAGCGCGACGTCGGCGCGCTCGGCGGCGCGGCGCGAGCGCAGCGCCGTGTAGTACTCGACCGACTCCCCCACCTTGGCCTGGCGGCGCAGCCCGGCGGTGTCGACGAGGATCAGCTCGCGGTCCTCGAAGCGCATCGGCAGGTCGATCGCGTCGCGGGTCGTCCCGGCGCGGTCCGAGACGATCACCCGCTCGGCGCCGAGGAAGCGGTTGACCAGCGAGGACTTGCCGACGTTGGGGCGGCCGATCACGGCCAGGCGGACGGCGTCCTCAGCCTCCTCGCCGTCGGGGGCGTCGGGCGCCTCGGCGGTGATCCGGTCGAGCAGGTCGCCGGTGCCGAGCCCCTGGGCGGCCGACACGGCGACCGGGTCGCCGAGGCCCAGCGCGTGGAACTCGGCGCTCAGCGGCAGATCTCCGACACCGTCGATCTTGTTCGCCGCCACCACCACCGGCAGCGAGCCGCGGCGCAGGATGTCGGCCACCTCCTGGTCACCGGGGCGCAGCCCGGCGCGGGCGTCGACGACGAGCACGGCGACGTCGGCGTCGGCCAGCGCCTCGCGGGCCTGCTGCTGAACCTGGCGAGCGAGATCGTCGCGCTGGTCGAGGTCGACGCCTCCGGTGTCGATCAGCGTCAGCCGGCGACCGTTCCACTCGGCCCGGACCTCCTTGCGGTCGCGAGTGATGCCGGCGCGCTCATGCACGACGGCCTCCCGCGACTCGCTGAGGCGGTTGACCAGCGAGGACTTGCCGACGTTGGGGTATCCGACGATCGCGACTTTCATGGGCCGGGTCAGCGTAGCGGCCTCCCCGCCTGTGCCCCGGGGCGGTCCCCCCGGGGTCTAGCCGGCTACCCGGCGCAGTAGCCGAGGCCGCCTCACACCCTCTCCTCGGCGCTTCAAACCGGAGCGGCGCCGGCCAGCGCGACGATCCGCTCGACCACGTCGGCCTGGCTGAGCCCGGTGCTGTCAAGCTCGACGGCGCCGTCGGCGGGGCGCAGGGGCGAGTCCTCGCGCTGGGCGTCGCGCGCGTCACGGATCGTCTGCTCGACCAGCACGGTCGCGGGATCGGCCCCGAGCTGCTCGGCCCGTCGTCGCGCCCGCTCGTGCGGCGAGGCGGTGAGGAACACCTTGACCGCCGCGTCGGGGGCGACGACGGTGCCGATGTCGCGGCCCTCGGCGACCCAGTCGCCGGCGCTCATCAGCCGCCGCTGCTCGGCGACCATCGCCGCCCGCACGGCCGGCTCGGCCGCGGCCCGAGAGGCCGCCTCGGACACCTCGGGGGCGCGGATCTCCGCGCTGACGTCCTCGCCGTCGAGCAGCACCCGCTCGCCGACCGACACCCGCAGGCCCGCGGCGACCTCGGCGGCCGGCGCCCCGCGGCGCAGCGCCGCCAGTGCGACGGCCCGGTACATCGCCCCGGTGTCGAGGTAGGTGAAGCCGAGCCGGGCCGCCACCGCCCGGGCCACGCTCGACTTGCCGGCCCCCGCGGGGCCGTCGATGGCCACGATCACGGCGCCCCCTCCGCGCCGCCCGCGCCGCCGGCGCTCGGGGCGGCCCCCGTCGTGCGGACGAGGGCGCCGGTCAGCGGCCACAGCTCCCAGAACGTCGGGCAGGTCTTGGCTACCACCCCCGGGTCCTCGAGCGCCACCGGCACCCGCGTGCCGATCACCGCAAAGGCCATCGCGACCCGATGGTCCTCGTAGGTCGGCAGCCGCGCCGGACGCGGGACGCCGGGGTGGATCCGCAGGAAGTCGGGGCCCTGCTCGACCGCGATCCCGAGTCGCCCGAGGTTCTCGGCCGTGGCGGCGATCCGGTCGGACTCCTTGACGCGCGCGTGGGCGATCCCCTCGATCGTCGTCGGGCCCTCGGCGAACGGCGCCACGCAGGCCAGCGTCATGAACACGTCGGAGCTGTCGCCCATGTCGACGTGGACTCCGCGCAGGCGCTCCGGGCCGGTCAGCTCGAGCGCGCCGGCGCGGGCGAGCGTGCATCCCATCCGCTCGAGCAGGCCGGCGATCTCGGCGTCTCCCTGGGCGGTGCGGCCCAGGGCGAGGCCGGGGAGCCGGACGGTCGTCGCGCTCAGCGCCGCGCTGGCCAGGAAGTAGGAGGCGGTCGAGGCGTCCGGCTCGACGGTGTAGCGCGTCGCCCGGTAGCCGCCGGGAGCCACCGACAGCGAGCCCTGTCCGGTCCGGACGGTGACCCCGAACGCCGCCATCGTCTGGAGCGTCAGGGCCAGGTAGGGACGGCTGACCAGCGCGCCGAAGTCCAGGCGCAGCGGCGCCCGCGCCAGCGGCGCGGCCATCAGCAGCCCGGACAGGAACTGGCTCGAGACCGATGCGTCGACGCGGAGCTCGCCGCCAGCCAGCCCGTCCGCGATCAGGGTCAGCGGCAACGCGGCGCCCTCGATCCGCGCCCCCTGGGCGACGAGCGCGTCGAGCACGGGCCCGAGCGGGCGCCGGCGCAACTGCGGGTGGGCGTCGAGCGCGAAGCGACCCTGGCCGGCGGCCAGCATCGGCAGCAGGAACCGGGCCACGGTCCCGGCCATCCCGCACCACACCGCGGCGTCCCCGCGCGGCGCCCCGCCGAGGCCGCCGACCACCCAGTCACGGCCGTCCCGGGTGACCGGCGCGCCGAGCGTGTCCACCGCGGCGGCCATCACCTCGGTGTCGTCGGCGATCAGCGGATCGCTCAGCCGCGACTCGCCCGGCCCGGCGACGCCGGCCAGCAGCAGCGCCCGGTTGGTCAGGCTCTTGGAACCGGGGACGCGGACCTCCCAGCGCGACGCGGGGCGACCGGGGGCCACCCGGACCGTCGCGCCGGGCGCCGTCACGCCGGAGCTCATGGGTCCGGCCCCGGCGTGCCCCCCGGGGCGGCCGCGGCCACCGGGAAGCCGAGCCCGGCGACGATCCGCTCGGTGCGCCGGGCGTCCGGGGCACCCACGATCCACAGGGCGACGACGCCCTCGCTCATGTCGAGCGCGGGATACAGCGCGAGGTCGGCGATGTTGACCCCGGCGCGCCCGAGCTCCAGAGCGATCTGGGCGATCACCCCGGGCCGATTGGGCACCGCTGCCCGCAGCTCGATCAGCTCCGCCCCGGCCGGCCGGTCCTCGAGCAGCCGGCGCCGGTGCTCGGCGGCGGCGTCGTTCCAGGTCGTGATCGCCCCGGCGTCGCCGGCCACGAGCGCCCCCCGGAAGCTCTCCAGCGCGGCGATCGTGGCGTCGAGCTGCCCGGTCAGCGCGTCGGCGTTGGACACGTAGATGTCGGTCCACGTTGACGAGGGCGCGCCGGCCACGCGAGTGGCGTCGCGGAAGCTCGGCCCGATCGCCGGCAGGCGGCCACCCGCGGGCGCCGGGGACCCCGCGGCAAGCCCCACGAGCACGTTGGCGAGCACGTGCGGGAGGTGCGAGACAACCGCCAGCATCCGGTCGTGGACATCGGCCTCGATCGCCGCGGGCCGGGCGCCGAGCCCGCCGAGCAGGCGGTGCAGGCGCTCGTAGTGGACCCCCGAGGTGCCCGCGGTCGGGGTCAGGTACCAGGTCGCGCCGACGAACAGGTCGGCCCGCGCGTGCGCGATCCCCGCCGTCTCGGCGCCGGCCAGCGGATGGCCGCCGACGAACCGCTGGTCGGCGTGGGCGGCGACGATCGCCCGCTTGGTCGAGCCGACATCGGTGACCACGCAGTCGGACGAGGCGCTGGCGAGCACGGCGCCGACGGTCGCCGGGCCGGCGCCGACCGGGACGGCCACGAACGCCGCGTCGGCGTCGCGGACCGCGGCGGCGACCGTCTCGCAGGCCACGTCGATCGCGCCCCGCTCCACGGCGCCGGCGAGTGCCGCGGGGTCGGGGTCGTAGCCGGCGACCTCGGCGCCGCAGCGCTCGCGCGCGGCCAGCGCGACCGAGCCGCCGATCAGCCCCACGCCGATCACCGCGATCCGCATCGCCCGCGTCAGGCGGCCCGGGCGGCGGCCGCGCGGCGGGCGCGAACGGCGGCGGCGAGGCCGTCGAGCACTTCGACGGTGGTCTCCCAGCCGATGCAGCCGTCGGTGATCGACTGGCCGTAGACGAGCGGCTTGGCGGACGGGCCCACGGGGTCGACGTCCTGACGCCCGCCGAGGAGGAAGGACTCGAGCATCACGCCGACGATCGCCCCCTGGCCGGCGGCCACCTGGTCGGCGACCGCGGCGGCGACGGCGGGCTGGCGCTCGGGGTCCTTGCCGCTGTTGTCGTGGCTGAAGTCGATCATCACCCGCTCGGGGAGGCTCGAGGCGCGCAGCAGCTCGAGCGTCCGCGCGACCGACGCGGCGTCGTAGTTCGGGGCGCCCTTGCCGCCCCGGAGGATCACGTGGCAGTCGCGGTTGCCGCGGGTGTGGAGGATCGCCGAGCGGCCGTCGCGGTCGATCCCGGCGAACGCGTGCGAGACGGCGGCGGCGCGGACGGCGTCGACGGCGACCTGCACGTTGCCGTCGGTGCGGTTCTTGAAGCCGACGGGCATCGACAGGCCCGAGCCGAGCTGGCGGTGGATCTGGCTCTCGGTCGTGCGGGCGCCGATCGCCCCCCAGCAGACGGCGTCGGAGATGTACTGCGGGATGATCGGATCAAGGAACTCACAGCCCACCGGCAGGCCGAGCGTCAGCACCTCGAGCAGCAGCTCGCGGGCCACCCGCAGCCCGGCGTTGACGTCGCCGGAGCCGTCGAGGTGCGGGTCGTTGATCAGCCCCTTCCAGCCGATCGTCGTCCGCGGCTTCTCGAAGTACACGCGCATCGCCACGCACAGATCGGCGCGCAGCCGCGCCGCCTCCCGGCTGAGCCGCTCGGCGTACTCCCGGGTGGCGTCGACGTCGTGGACGCTGCACGGCCCGACGACGGCGAGCAGGCGGTCCTCCTCGCCGTCCAGGATCGCGTGCGTCGCGGCGCGCCCGCGCAGCAGCACCGCGACCTGGGCGTCGGACAGCGGCAGCTCGCCGAACAGCTCCTGCGGCGCCACGAGCGGGACCAGCCGCTCGATCCGCTGGTCGCGGACAGCGTCGCGCTGGGTGGCCGGCAGGACCACGATCAGAGCGCCCCGGCGCGCAGCGGGTCTCCGGACAGCGTCTTGCCGGCCAGCGCGGCCGCCGCGGCGACGCGCTCGAGGTAGCCGGCGAACTCGTCGGCCACGAGCTGCTGGCGCCCGTCGCAGATCGCCTCCTCGGGACACGGGTGGACCTCGACGATGATCCCGTCGGCCCCCGCCGCGGCGGCGGCCAGCGACAGTGGCAGCACCAGCTCGCGCCGCCCGGCGGCGTGGCTCGGGTCGACGATCACCGGCAGGTGGGTCATCGTCTTCAGCACCGGGATCGCCATCAGGTCGAGGGTGAAGCGATAGGCCGTCTCGAACGTGCGGATCCCGCGCTCGCACAGCATCACCGCCTCGTTGCCCTCCCGCAGGATGTACTCGGCGGCCATCAGCAGCTCCTCGAGCGTGCTCGAGAGGCCGCGCTTGAGCAGCACCGGGCGGCCGGAGCGGCCGGCCTCGGACAGCAGCGCGTAGTTCTGCATGTTGCGGGCGCCGATCTGGACCACGTCGGCCACCTCGAGCACCGGCTCGAGGTCGCGCACGTCCATCAGCTCGGTGACGATCGGCAGGCCGGTCTCGGCCTTCGCCTCGGCGAGCAGGCGCAGGCCCTCGGCGCCGAGACCCTGGAACGCATACGGCGAGGTGCGAGGCTTGTAGGCGCCTCCGCGCAGCAGCGTGGCGCCGGCCGCCGCGACCGCGCGGGCCGTCTCGAGCGTCTGCTCGCGCGACTCGACCGTGCACGGCCCGGCGATCATCGCGAAGTGCTCGCCGCCGACGCGGCGGCCGCCGATCTGCAGGACCGTCGGCTGCTCGCGGCGGGCGGCGAGCCGGTAGCCGGAAGCGGCGGGCGAGTTGATGGGAACTGGTTGGAGCATCTGGCCTGGTCCTTTTTCTACGCTGAGGGAGCTTACGGAAGCGACGGCTCCGGGCGAGGCTGCCCGGAGGAGTGGAACGACGCTCGGCCTGCGCAGGGTCCGCGACGGCGCGGAGAGGGCTGTGCCGAGCGCCTAGCTAAATCGCCAGGCGTAGAAGCGCGCGAAGCCGGACTCCGTCCCTTGCGAGATCTCGCTGAGCGAAATCACAGGGGTCTGGCAAGGGATGTGGCCGGTGGTGCTCATGCGCGGACTGCCCGGCGTTCTAGCAGACCAGCTCGCGCAGCGCCAGCACGAAGCGCTGGTTCTCGCCTCCGGTGCCGACGGTGACCCGCAGATGGCCGTCCCGCCCAAGGCTCGCGCCCGCCCGGACCAGCACCCCGCGGCGCATCAGCCCGGCGATCACCTCCGGCTCCTCGCAGCCCTCGGGAAGCGCCACCCAGATGAAGTTGGCGTCGGACTCGGCCACCCACAGCTCGAGCTCGCGCAGGCCGGCGACGAGCACCTCGCGCGCGGCGATCGTGGCGGCGACCCGGCGCTCGACCTCATCCTGGTGGGCCAGCGCCTCGACCGCCGCGGCCTGGGCCGCCGCGCTCAGGTAGAACGGCTGGCGCACCTGGTCGACGGCGGCGCGGAACGACGGGTCGCCGCACAGCGCGTAGCCGACCCGCAGCCCGGCCAGCCCGTAGACCTTGGAGAACGTGCGCAGCAGCACCAGGTTCGGGTGGCGGCGCAGCAGCTCGACCGATGCGTAGGTGTCGCCGAGGACCAGCGCGAACTCGCAGTACGCCTCGTCGAGGATCACGCAGACGTGGCGCGGGACGCCGGCCAGGAACGCCTCGATCTCCTCCAGCGGATGCGCCGTGGAGGTCGGGTTGTTGGGGTTGCAGATCAGCACCAGCCGGGTGGCCACGGTGATCTCGGCGGCGATCGTGGCGAGGTCGTGACGGTGCTCGGCGTCGAGTGGGACCTGGATCGCGCGGGCGCCCGAGGCGGCCGCGAGGTGCGGGTAGACGCTGAACGCCGGCCACGCGTAGACGACCTCGGCCCCGGGCTCCAGCAGCGCCTCGCCGGCCGCCAGCAGGATGTCGCAGGAGCCGTTGCCCAGCGCGATCCGCCCCGCCGGGACGCCGTAGCGGTCGGCCAGCGCGTCGCGCAGGCGCGCGTAGGACGGGTCCGGGTATCGGTGCGCGCCGGCCAGCGCGTCGGCGGCCGCCCGAGCCACCACCGGCAGCGGCGCGAACGGCGACTCGTTGGAGGCCAGCATCGCCACGTCGGCCCCGAGGCTGTAGCCGGAGGCCACCGGGTACACGGGGATCCGCCGAATGCGCTCGGCGAACTCAAGCGTCATCGGTGGATCCCCCGAATCCTCCGAATGCGCTCGGCGAACTCAAGCGTCATCGGTGGATCCCCCGAATCCTCTGGGCGAGTCGATCGGCATGCTCACTTCATTGTGCCGACTCGAGGTCGGCCCGGAGCGCCCGCGCCTGCCCGAGGTAGACGTGGCGCGGCTCGTGGTCGGCGGCCGCGTAGTAGTGCATCAGCAGGCGGATCACCTTCGGCATCGACCCGGGAACCGGGACCTCGCGCGCGCACAGCAGCGGCACCCGGTCGAGCCCGAGCCGGCGGGCGGCGACGGCCGGGAACTCGGCGTCGAGGTCATCGGTGAGGGTGAAGATGCAGCTGACCATCGCCTCCGGCTCGACCCGGTTGCGCTCCATCAGCTCGCGGATCAGCTCGTCGGTGGCCTCGAGGATCGACCCGGAGTCGTTGTGCGCGACGCCGTTAGCGCCACGTAGTGCGAACAGCCGCTGCATGCGGCGGCAATTCTGCCAGAGCCCCGGCGGGGGCCGTCGGCGCGGAGACCTCGTACACGCTGGCGCAGCCGAAGCGGTGGATCGTCGCCGCCAGCGGCAGCAGCTCGCCGTCGAGGCGCGGTTGCGTGGAGCAGTCGGCGAGCACGAAGCGCGCGCCGGATTGGCGGACGAAGCGGCGGGCCACCCACGGCCGCAGCTGGCCGTTGAACAGCTGGTTGGTGAGCTGCGAGCGCCGGGGGCAGTCGGGGTTCGACCACAGGCAGTCGCCGATGAACGTCTTGCGGCCGGTCTTGGCCGGGACGGTCAGCCCGAGGTAGGCGCGGCTGAGCACGCCGCCGGGCTCACGCTCGTCCTGGAGGTAGTCGAGCGCGGCGCGCTCGTCGCGCTGGATGAAGTTGGCGTTCTGCGTCTGCGGACCCATGTACTGCGGGGCGAGGTGGAGCTCGTACGCCGTCGCCGGAATCGTGGCCAGCGCAAGCGCGCCCGCGCCGAGGAGCCGGCGGTGGCGCAGCCGCGTCCATCGGATCCCCGCCACCCCCTGCACGGCGAGCACGCCGAGCGGCACCGTGATGCCCTGGAAGGCGTGCAGCGGGGTGGCGCTGGCGCCGCTGGCCGAGAACGCGTAGATGACCAGGCAGGCGAGCGGGAACATCCGCACCGAGGTCTGCCAGAACCCGGCCGCGCGGCCGCGGCAGCCGAGCACCGCGAACGGCAGCAGCGGCAGCAGCACGACCGCGATCGACCACAGCGGGAACGCGTGCCGGCTGGCCTCCCGGGCCAGCCGCCAGGACGGGTCGGCCTTGCCCAGGACGAGGTAGTAGAGCAGCGGCAGCGCGGTCGCCGCCAGCGTCACCGCCGCGAGCTCGACGCGCCGGCGCTGCCAGCCCTCGCGGCGCAGCCACACCAGCTCCGAGGCGACGACGATCAGCAGCAGTGTCTCGCCCTGCCACGGATGCAGCAGGCTCGAGAGCGCCCCCAGCAGCGCGGGCGCGTAGCGCAGCCGGGCGGCGGTCCGGGCGCGGTCGTAGAGGACGAGCGCGTACAGCGTCGCGCCGAGCGCGATCAGGCCGAACGGATAGCCCCAGGTGAGGAACCCGGGGAACATGTCCCCGATCACCCCGACCGAGCCGTAGAGCACGGTGAACGAGCCGTAGAACAGCCCGAGCGCCAGCGCGGCGCGGCGCGGCGGCGTGTCGGCCACGCTGCGGTGCACGTAGGCGCGGATCCCCAGCACGGTGGCCAGCACGGCGACCGGCTTCCACAGCAGCAGCGCCAGCCAGGCCGGGATCCCGAGCGCGACGAGCGCCCCGGAGATCACGATCGCCGGCTGGAAGTAGTCGGCCGGAGTGCCCCGCAGCACGAACATGTTCGACACCAGCACGTGGTGGGAGGCCGACTGGATCCACGCCAGGTACTGCATCTGATCGGTGATGAAGAACCCGTCGGTGCCGGTCCACACCCGGCCCTCGACGACCACCTGGTAGAGGTCGATCGCCAGCACCCAGCAGGAGACGGCCGCGAACGCGGCCAGCAGCAGCGCCTCGAACCGGTCGATGCGCGCGCGGCGCGCGCGCACCGGGGTCCGCAGCGCGCTCGGCGCGGGCGGGGCTATCGCGATTTCAACACGCACTGCGGCGAAGCTAACAAAGAGCCTCGTCCCGAGCCAAGCGGGCCGGGGGGCTTTACGCTGAATCGACGCCGTCCCGCGGGCGACAGGCCTACTTGGAGAGCTTCGCCTGCAACGTCTGTGAGGCGCGCCCGGTCGCCGAGCCGAGCAGGTTGATCCCGTGCCGGGTCATGTACATACCGGTGACCGGCAGGTAGGCGAGCAGCGCGAACGCGCTGAAGGCGAGCGCGGCGCGGCGCAGGCGCACGCTGGTGCCGAGCGCGGCCAGCGGGAGGCACCAGATGACGTACCACGGCATCAGCCAGGCCAGCGTGCAGATCAGCGCCAGCGTCGACCATCCGGCGGCGGCGATCCAGTCGTGGCGGCGGCGCAGGAAGAAAACGACAGTGGGGATCAGCAGCAGGTCGGCGACCCGCAGCAGCGCCGGGGTGCCGCCGCCGATCCCGAGGATCACGCCGACCAGGTTGGGGATGCTGAACGGCGTCAGCAGCGTGCTCTGGTCCTGGAGGTTGGGCAGCGTGAACCCGAACAGGGCGACGCTCATCGCCGCCAGCGGCACGGCGGCCAGCACCACGCCCTGCAGCAGGCGCAGCCGGCGCTCCGGCGGCACCGCGGCGATGAGCAGGAACGGCAGCAGCAGGATCGCAGTGAACTTGACCGCCACGGCCAGCATCAGCACGGCGCCGGCGCTGCGGTCGCGGCGCATCAGCAGCAGCGCGATCGCCCCCGTCGAGGGGATCAGCATAAAGAAGTCGTTGTGGAAGCCGCCGACCGCGTAGAACAGGTAGATCGGGTTGGCGGCCAGGAACAGCACGGCGAAGCGGGGGTCGCGGCCGAGCAGCTTGGCGCACTTGGCCACCAGCGCGATGAAGGCCAGGCTGGCCGACACGGCGAGCACCTTCAGCGTCCAGTAGGCGACGGGCAGCGGCAGCAGCGCGATCGGATAGCTGGTCGCCGTGAACAGCGGGCCGTACGGGCTCCTCAGGTTGTGCCAGGTGCTGAACAGGTAGACGGGGTCATAGGACTCCGAGAGCATCGTGTTGACGTACGGGTTGAGGTGGTGGACCGCCCCCAGCCGCGCGTAGCCGAGGTAGTTGAACAGGTCGGTGAGCTGCATCGGCGGGGCCATCAGCAGGATCACGTGGAGCGCCACGATCACCGTCACGATCAGGCGCATCGACAGCGCGCGGACGGCGAGCAGCGCGGCGCCGTAGGCCACCGCCATCAGGACCAGGAACACGCTGAAGGCGTAGTTCAGCGTGTCGTAGCCGGCGGTCGGCCGCCCGAACAGGAAGTGCAGCGGTCCGGCCTCCCAGTGCGGGAAGCCGAACGTGCTCCGTGGGACCAGCGGCGACCCGCGACCCGTGGCGAACGCGACCAGCACGAGCGTGCCGAGGAGCAGCGCCGCGAGCGCGATCCGTCCGCCGCGGAGCCCCAGCGTCAGCGGCCGGACGCGCAGGGAGGCGCGCAACCGGGGCGGCGCGAAGCGGGGGAGCAGTGCCGAGGAGTCTGGCCGGCCGGCGGCGCCCGTGGCGACCCCCGCGAGTGCGACAGAACCCTCGGCCGGCGTGGTATCCGGTCGCATGACGCCGCCAAGTGTGCCGCCTCGCCACTTTCGAGCGGGTGGCAGGCGGGTTGGGATCGGGTTAAGCGCGACGGGCACGGGTCGAGGCGCCCGTGCGGGTCGAGCGGCCCGTACGGGCCGGCGCGCCCGTACGCACCGACGCGCCCGTACGCACCGAGGCGGCCGGGCGCGCCGGTCCGGCGCTGTGCAGCAGGCCGACCTCGCGGTCGCTCAGCCGGCGGTGCGCGCCCGGCGCCAGCGTGCCCAGCGGCAGCGGCCCGAGGCGGACGCGGGACAGGCGCACGACCGGGTGGCCGACGGCCTCGAGCATCCGGCGCACCTGGCGCTTGCGCCCCTCGCGGAGGACCAGCTCGATGGTGTCGGGGGCAAGCCGCCGCGCCCTGGCGGGAGCGGTGCGGCCGTCATCGAGCTCGACGCCCTCGCGCAGGGCCCGCAGCGCCGACTCGCGCACCGGCGGCCGGCCGACGACGGCGACGTAGGTCTTCTCCACCTCGAACGACGGGTGGGTCAGCCGGTGCGCGAGCGGGCCGTCGTCGGTGAGCAGGATCAGGCCGGTGGTGTCGATGTCCAGCCGCCCGACCGGGTAGAGCCGCCGCGGGGAGCGGACGAGCGAGACGATCGTGGGGCGCCGCTGCGGGTCTGAGGCCGTCGAGACGACGCCGGCCGGCTTGTTCAGCATGTAGACGACGCGGCGCGGGTCGGCGGCGGCGACCGGATCGCCGTCGAGCCGCACGTCGTGCTCGGCGGTGACGTCGCGGGCCGGATCGGTGACGGTCTCGCCGTCGACGGCGATCCGCCCGGAGCGGACGATCTCCTCGGCCGCCCGCCGCGAGGCAACGCCCGCCGAGGCGAGGAACTTGGCCAGGCGCATGACCCTGCCACCATAGTCACCGTGGACGTCGACCTGCTCCGGGAGCACCTCGCAGATCTCGGTCAGCCCGGCTACCGGCTCGGCCAGGTCTGGAAGTGGGCCGCCTCGGGCGCGCCCGGCTTCGCCGCGATGACCAACCTGCCGTTGGCCCTGCGCGACGCGCTGGCCGAGCGCGTGCCGTTCTCGACCCTGACCGTCGAGCGCGAGGCCCGCGCGCGCGACGGGACCGTCAAGGTGCTGTTCTCGACCGCCGACGGACGGCCGATCGAGGCGGTGCTGATGCGCTACGAGCCAGGCGCCGCGCGCGGCGGGGGAGCGGGAAGCGGTCGCGAGGCCGGACGCCGAGCGGACGGCAGGCGCGCGGGGCGCCGCTCGCTGTGCCTGTCCTCGCAGTCGGGGTGCCCGCTGACCTGCTCGTTCTGCGCCACCGGCCGGATGAAGTTCGGCCGCAACCTGACCGTGTGGGAGATCGTCGACCAAGCGCTTCACTTCCGGCGCCTGAGCGAGATCGACCACTGCGTGTTCATGGGTATGGGCGAGCCGATGATGAACCTCGACGCGGTGCTCGACGCGTGCCGGCGGCTGCCGGACCTCGGCATCACCAACCGCCGCACGGCGATCTCCACCGTCGGCTGGATCCCCGGCATCCGGCGGCTCGTGCAGGAGCCGATGCCGATCCGCCTGGCGCTGTCGCTGCACGCCGCCGACGAGGCGCTGCGCTCGGAGCTGATGCCGGTCAACGACCGCCATCCGCTGCCCGAGGTGATCGCGGCCTGCGAGGCGTTCTACGGCGCCAAGCGCCGCAAGGTGTTCGTCGAGTACGTGATGCTCGCCGGCGTCAACGACTCCCACGTGCAGGCGGTCGCGCTCGCCGCGCTGCTCGACCGGCGGATCTTCAAGGTCAACCTGATCCCCTACAACCCGACCGACTCGGAGTTCAGCGGCTCGAGCCCCAGGGCGATCGAGGCGTTCCGCTTCGAGCTCGAGCGCCGCGGGCTCGACGCCACCGTGCGGCTGACCCGCGGCCGCGACATCGACGCCGCCTGCGGGCAGCTGGCGGCGAGCGGGACGCCGGGCGACAGAGATCACGGAGCCTGATCCCGAGTTCCCAGGGGACGTAAGCTTCCCCGCAGGGGATGCCCTACCGCACGATCATCGTCGGCACCGACGGCTCAGAGACCGCCGAGGAGGCGGTCCGCCACGCCGTGTCGCTGTGCCGCGCGCTGGGCTCGACGCTCCACCTCGTCGCCGCCGCGCCCGGCCGGGCGGGCCGCGAGATCGCCTGGGAGGCGCCGCGAGCCCCCGACGAGGTGCGGCCGGTGATCAACGTCCGCGCCGAGCTCGAGGCGCTGCTCGAGGGAATCGCCGCGGAGCCCCGGGCCCAGGGGATCGAGGTGATCTGTCACGCCGAGATCGACGTCGGCCCCGCCGAGGCGATCCTCGCCCTCGCCGACCGGGTGAGCGCCGACCTGATCGTCGTCGGCAACCGCGGCATGACCGGCATCTCCCGGCTGCTCGGCAGCGTCCCCAACGCGATCTCGCACCACGCCAGCTGCAGCGTGGCGATCGTCCGCACCTCGTAGCCGGCGACCACTACGGCACGGCGCCCCCGGCGCGGGCCTCGCCGGCGCGCAGCAGCCGCTCGCGAAGCTCCTCACGGAGCTCGGGCGAGGGATCGAACTCGGCCAGGTCCGGGAGCTCCTCGAGCGAGCGCAGGCCGAACAGCCTCAGGAACAGCTCCGAGGTGCGGTACAGCACGGCGCCGAACTGCGAGCGGCCCGCCTCGACGACGATCCCCCGCTCGAGCAGGGTCTGCGCCGCCGACTCGGCGTTGACCCCGCGGATCCGCGCGATCTCCGGCCGCGAGACGGGCTGCAGGTAGGCGACGATGGCCAGAGTCTCCGACTGCGCCGGGGTCAGCGGCGGCGTCCGCGGGCGCGAGAGCAGCGCCCGCGCCGCGTCCTCGGCCTCGGGGTGGCTCGAGAGCGTCCAGCCGCCGGCCAGCTCGCGCAGCACGAGGCCTCGGCGCTCGAGCTCGAGGTGCTCGCGCAGCCGCTCGAGCGCGCCCATCACCTCGGGCAGCTCGGCCTCGGTGGCGTCGGCCAGCGCCTCGGCGGCGACCGGCTGCGGCGAGAGGAACAGCAGCGACTCCAGCGTGGCTTCGAGGCGCTCGCTCACGCCGGCGATCCGACTCGGCCGGCGACGTCCGACGGCCACGCCGTCGCCGCGATCTCGATCGGGCCGAACGACTCGTCCTGGGTCCAGGTCGCCTCCCCGGACTTGTACAGCTCAAGCAGCGCGAACAGCGTCACCGCGATCGTCACCCGATCGGCGCGCTCGATCGCCTGCTCGAAGCTGAAGCTGCCCCGCCGCAGCAACGTACGCAGCAGTGACAGCCGCTCGGCCACGGTCACCCGGGGGACGGTCAGGTGGCTGAGGTCGACCGGCCGGGGCAGCGTCAGCAGGGTCCCGATCGCCGCGCCGAGCGTCCGCGGGTCGTACACCGCGGCGGCGTGCGCGACCGACGCGCGGCGCAGCTGCGGGGGCAGCGGCGCCGAGCGGAAGCGATGGCCGGCCTCGGCGGCCAGGCGCTCCTGCAGCGCCGCGGCGGCGGCGCGGTAGCGGTGGGCGTCGAGCAGCCGTTCGAGCAGCTCCTCGGCGGCCTCGCCGGGATCGAGGTCGACGAGCTCGTCGGGGGCCTCGCCGGGCAGCATCAGCCGCGACTTCAGCTCGAGCAGGGCGGCGATCAGGACCAGGAACTCGGTGGCCGCCTCGAGGTCGAGCTCCTCGCGCTGGCCGCGCGCCCGGCGTCCGGCCTCGCCGGATGGCGCGACGGGCGAGTCATCCGGCCGTCGTTCGAGGTGGTCGATGTAGGAGATCACGACGTCGGCGAGGTCGACCTCGAGCAGGTCGATCTCCTCGCGCAGGATCAGCGTCAGCAGCAGGTCGAACGGACCCGCGAACACGTCGAGGTCGAGCTCCAGGTCGACGAGGCGCACTGCCCGAGCAGGCTAGCGACCGGCGCGGATCGCTCCGACTCCCATCGCCGCACGGACGTCGAGCAGCGTCGCGGCGGCGAGCTCGCGGGCCCTGGCGGCTCCAGCGGCGAGGATCCGCTCGAGCTCGGGCTCATCGCCCCGCAGCTCCGTATAGCGCTCGCGCACCGGCGCCAGGTAAGCGACCACGGCCTCGGCGACGGCGGTCTTGAAGTCGCCGTAGCGGGCGGCGGCGAACTCCTGCTCGATTCGCTCGGGAGTGGTCTCCCGGACGGCCGCGAGGATCTCGATCAGATTGGTGATCCCGGGCTTGTCGGCGGCGCGGCGGACCTCGCTGCCCGAGTCGGTCACCGCGGAGCGGAACTTCTTGAGGATCGCGTTCGGCTCCTCGAGGACGAGGACCGTGCCCTGCGGGGTGCCGCCGGTGGTCGACATCTTGCTCCCCGGCGCCTGCAGGTCCATGATCCGGGCGCCGACGGCCGGGAAGCGGCCCTCGGGGACGACGAGCGTCTCCCCGAAGCGGGCGTTGAAGCGCTGCGCGACGTCGCGCATCAGCTCGATGTGCTGGCGCTGGTCCTCGCCGACGGGGACCTCGTGGGCGCGGTAGGCCAGCACGTCGGCGGCCATCAGCACCGGATAGGTGAACAGGCCGGCGGAGACCAGGTCGCGCTGCGCTCCGGCCTTCTCCTTGAACTGGTGCATGCGGTTCAGGTCGCCGAACGAGGTGACGCTCGACAGCAGCCAGCACAGCTCGGCGTGCTCCTGGACGTCGGACTGGCGGAAGAAGCTGCAACGGTCGGGGTGCAGGCCCGCCGCCAGCAGCGTCGCCGCGGTGTCGTAGACCGACTCGCGCAGGGCCGGCGGCTCGTAGGCGACCGTGGTCGCGTGCAGGTCGACGACGCAGTAGATCCCCTCCCCCCGCCCCTGGCCGGCCACGTATCGGGTGATCGCGCCGATGTAGTTGCCGAGGTGCTTGCGGCCGGTCGGCTGGATCCCGCTGAAGATGCGCACGCGCCGGGAGGGTAGTGGACGGACCACGAGCGGGAGCGGTTGGCGGCCCCACGGCCAAAGCCCGGCGCACAGTCCCGCCACATAGCGCACGTTCGGGTGCGGCTGGTCAGCCGACGCCGGGGCGAGACACGGTCGGCGTCGCCCTCGGCAGGCGGCGCCGGCCGTCGTGCCGGGCCATCACCCAGGCCGCGACGACGCCGGCCACCGCACCGCAGGCGTGGCCCTGCCAGGAGATCCCGTAGTGGGGCACGAGGCTCGAGAGCAGCGCTCCGCCCCACACGACGCCGACGACAGTGCCGATCAGGACCTCGATCACGCTGCGGTCGAAGAAGCCCCGCGCGAGCAGGTAGGCGGCGTAGCCGAACACCACCCCGCTGGCCCCCACGGTGACCGACCCCGACGGTGCGATCAGCCACGTCCCGAGCCCGCCGAGGAGGATCACGATCGCGGTGATCAGGATCAGCCGCTGGGCCCCCCGCAGGGCGATGATCGCCCCCATGAACAAGAACGGGACGGTGTTGCCGATCAGGTGCTGGAAGCTGACGTGCAGGAAGGGCGCGGTGACGATGCCCCATAGGTGACCGACGTCGCGGGCGTGGATGCCGTCGCCGTCGAGCCCGTTGGAGTCGATCGTGTTGATCGCCTCGAGCACCCACATCAGCGCGACGATCCCGGCCAGCAGCCAGAGGCCCTGGCGCTGCTCCTGAGAGCCGGCGATCGGCAAGCGCTTTCTCACGCCCCACAGGATCGCAGGCGCCGCCGAAGAGACGGCGAAGAGTCTCGAGCTCGCGTCAGGCGACCGTGGCGAGCACGGCCCCGACGAGCGCCAGGGCGAGCTCGGCGCGCTCGTGCAGCGAGGCGGCGAGCACGAACTCCTCGGGCGTGTGCGCGCCCCCGCCGCGGGGCCCGAGGCCGTCGATGGTCAGCGGGATCGCGGCGGCGAAGTGGCTGGCGTCGCTGGCGCCGCCGCGAGCGGCGGCGAGGATCGGACGCCCGAGGCCGGCGGCGGCGTCCTTCAGCAGCGCCGCGGTCGCCTCGCGGCTGTCCATCCCCGGCCAGCTGCGCTCGAGCTCGGCGTCCAGCCGCACGCCGCCGAGCTCGGCGGGGACCGCGTCGCGCACCGCGTGCAGCGCCTCGATCCCGGCCGCGCGGATGTCAAACACGAGCTCGCCGTCGGCGGGGACGACGTTGAACGCCACGCCGGAGCGCATCACGGTGGGGACGACGGTCAGCTGATCGGGGGGACCGGGCTCGCCGACGTGGGCCAGCGCCCGGGCGGTGTCGGCCAGCGCCAGCAGCGCGTTGCGGCCCTTGTGCGGCGCCGAGCCGGAGTGCGAGGCCCGCCCGGTGGCCCGCACCCGCAGCGTTCCGGCCGCCTTGCGCTTCACCACGACGGCGTCCTCGCCGTCCGCGGTGCGCTCGCCGGCCTCGAAGCACAGGCAGGCGTCGTAGCCGGCGAACCGCTCGACGTGGTGAAACGGCGCCGTTCGCCACTCCTCGTCGGTGACCAGCAGCACCGCGCACTCGGCGAACGCGTCGGGGCGGGCGGCCAGCGCGCGGGCGACGCCGAGCGCGAGCACGTCACCGCCCTTCATGTCGGCCGTCCCCGAGCCGTACAGCCGCGGGCCCTCGACGCGGAGCGGCTGGTGGGAGGCGTGGTCGTGGACGGTGTCGAGGTGGCCGAGCAGCAGCACCCGGCCGCGGCCACGCCCGCCGATCCTCGCCACCAGGTCCGGGGCGCTGCCGGGGGTCGAGCACGTCGGGCGCTCGGTGCGGGCCCCCGGCGGCAGCTGCACGATCGCCCGGCGGATCGCCTCCTCGGCCCCGGCCCGGTCGCCGGAGGGCGAGGAGACGCCGACCAGCGCGGCGAGATCGTCCTGCGCGCGGGCGGCGATCTCGGCGGCGGCGGCGATCAGCTGGGTCACAGAGGCTGGCGGAGGACCGGCCGGCGCGCGGCGGCCGCCTCGTCGAGGCGCCGCACCGGCGTCGAATAGGGCGCCGCCCGGGCGATCGCCGGATCCTCGCGTGCCTCGCGCAGGACCGCGGCGACGGTCTCGGCGAAGCTGTCGAGCGTCTCCTTGGTCTCGGTCTCGGTCGGCTCGATCAGCAGCGCCTCCTCGACGATCAGCGGGAAGTACACCGTCGGCGGATGCACGCCGTGGTCGAGCAGGCGCTTGGCGAGATCGAGCGTGCGGATGCCCAGCTCGCGCTTCATCGGCGCCCCCGAGAGGACGAACTCGTGCATGCAGACGCGGTCGTAGGCGACCGGCAGGTACTCGGCCACCCCCTCCCGGCGAAGCAGCGCCAGCAGATAGTTGGCGTTCAGCACCGCGGTCTCGGAGACGTCGCGCAGCCCGGCCGCGCCGAGCGAGCGGATGTAGGCGTAGGAGCGCACGAACACGCCGTAGTTGCCCTGGAAGCCACGCAGCCGTCCGATCGACCTGGGGCGGTCGTAGTCGAGGTCGAAGCGCGGCTCGGACCCGTTGGCCTCGGATCCCCGCCGGACGACCTGGGGGCGGGGCAGGTACGGCTCGATCCGGTCTGAGACGGCGATCGGACCGGCGCCCGGGCCGCCGCCGCCATGCGGCTGGGTGAACGACTTGTGGAGGTTGAAGTGGACGATGTCGAAGCCCATGTCGCCGGGCCGGCAGATCCCCATGATCGCGTTGAGGTTGGCGCCGTCGTAGTACAGCGTCGCCCCCACACCGTGGACGATCCGGGCGATCTCCTCGATCCCGGGCTCGAAGCATCCGAGCGTCGAGGGGTTGGTCAGCATCAGGCACGCGATGTCCTCGGTGGCCTTGGCCCGCAGGTCGTCGAGGTCGACGTTGCCCTGCGGGTCGGTGCCGACCTTGACCACCTCGTAGCCGGCCATCGTGACCGTCGCCGGGTTGGTCCCGTGGGCGGTGTCGGGGGTCAGCACGAGCCGGCGCTGATCGCCGCGATCCTCGTGGTAGGCGCGGGTCAGCAGCACCCCGGCGAGCTCGCCGTGGGAGCCCGCCGAGGGCTGCAGCGAGGTGTGCGGTAGCCCGGCGATCTCCGACAGCGCGTGCTGCAGACGCCACATCAGCTCGAGCGCGCCCTGGGCCCGCTCGGGGTCCTGGAGCGGATGGAGCCTGGCGTGCCCGGGGAGCGCCGCTACCCGCTCGTGAAGCTTGGGGTTGTGCTTCATCGTGCACGAGCCGAGCGGGTAGAAGCCGGTATCGAGGTCGAAGTTGCGCTTCGACAGCCGGTTGTAGTGACGGACGATCTCGGGCTCGGAGACCTCGGGCAGCCGCGCCGGCTCGGCGCGGCGAAGCACGGCGGGAAGCAGCTCGTCGAGCGGGCGCTCGGGGACGTCGAGCGGCGGCGGGGCAAAGGCGCGGCGCCCCGGCCGCGAGCGCTCGAAGATGGTCAGGCCTTCGCTTGCGCTCAGGTTTGACTCGGAACGCTCGCTGACGCTTCCGTTCTCCCGAGCCGGCTTCATGCCCCCACCTCCACCGTGGCGGCGGTTTCGGCGGCCACGGCGGCTCCGAGCACCTCGACCAGGCGATCGATCTCGGCCCGGCTGCGCTGCTCGGTGATCGCCACCAGCAGCCCGTTCTCGTACTCGGGCAGGTCGCGGCCGAGCCGGTAGCCGGGGTGGATCCCCGCGGCCTGGCAGCGGGCCACGACGCGGTCGACGGGCGCGTCGAGCGCGATCGCGAACTCGCGGACCACCGGCTGCTCGTGAACCGGCGTGACCCCCGGCAGGGCGGCGAGCTCCGCGCGGGCGTAGGCGGTGCGCTGGAGCAGCAGCTCGCCGAGCTCCACGAACCCGCGGCGGCCGAGCCAGCTCAGGTAGATGACGCCGGCCAGCGCGTTCAGCGCCTGCGCGGTGCAGATGTTCGAGGTCGCCTTCTCACGGCGGATGTGCTGCTCGCGGGTCTGCAGCGTGAGCACGAACCCACGCCTGCCGTCGAGGTCGCGGGTCTCCCCCGCGATCCGCCCCGGCAGCCGGCGCATCAGCGCCTCGGTGACGGCGAAGAAGCCGAACGACGGGCCGCCGTAGTCGAGCCGGTTGCCGAGCGCCTGGCCCTCGCCGACGGCGATGTCGACGCCGCAGTCGCCGGGGGCCTTGAGCAGCGACAGCGCCATCGGGTCGCAGGCGCAGATGCTGAGCGCCCCGGCCTCGTGGGCGGCCGCGCTGAGCGCGTCGAGGTCCTCGATGGCGCCGAGGAAGTTCGGCTGCTGCACGACCACGGCGCTGACCTCGTTGCCGAGCGCCGGCAGCGACGTGACGCCGTCGCGCAGGTCGGCTTCGACGACCTCCATCCCGTACCCGCGCGCGAGCGTGGCCAGCGTCTCCCGCGAGTGCGGGTGCACGCCGCGCGAGACGACGAAGCGGCGGCGGCGGTTGGCGTGCTTGGCCACGTAGCCGGCGGCGCCGACGGCGCTCGGTCCCTCGTACACCGAGGCGTTGGAGATCGGCAGCCCGGTCAGCTCGGAGATCGCCGTCTGGTACTCGAACATCACCTGCAGCCCGCCCTGGGAGATCTCCGGCTGGTACGGCGTGTACGGGGTGAGGAACTCCGAGCGCAGGATGATCGAGTCGATCAGCGCCGGGATGTAGTGGTCGTACATGCCGCCGCCGAGGAACGACACCTCGTCCTCGGTCGAGACGTTGCGGGCGGCCAGCGCGCGCAGCTCGGCGTACACCTCCTGCTCGGAGCGGCCCTCGTCGAGGCCCAGCGGCGCGCGTAGGCGCAGCGACTCCGGGATATCGGCGAACAGCGCCTCGACCGAGCCGACGCCGATCGTCGCGAGCATCTCGCGCAGATCGGATGCCGTGACCGACGTGTATCGACTCAAGCGAGCTCCTTCTGGTACGCCTCAGCGCGCATCAGCGCGTCCTGCTCGGAGGGGTCCGAGAGCTTGACCTTGACCATCCAGCCCGCGCCGTAGGGATCGTCGTTGATCGTCTCGGGGCTCTGGGCGAGCGCGTCGTTGACCTCGATGACCTCGCCGGACAGGGGCGCGAACACGTCGGAGACGGCCTTGACCGACTCGACCTCGGTGTACGCCTCATCCCGGCTGAGCTGCGCGCCGATCGCCGGCGGCTCGAAGAACACCACCTCGCCGAGCAAGTCCTGGGCGTACCAGGTGATCCCGAACGTGGCCACCTCGCCGTCGATCCGCGCCCAGTCGTGCTCGGGGTGGTACAGCAGGTCGTCGGGATAGCTGGCGTCGGCCATCTTGTTTAGTGGTCCTTTCGGTACAGAGGCTTTTCCGTGATCAGCGCGCTACGCGTCGTCCCCCGGACGTCGATCTCGATCCGCTCGCCGGGCCGCGCCCGCGCCGCGGGAACGTACGCCATCCCGATCCCCTGCTCGAGCGATGGAGAGAAGGTGCCGCTGGTGACCACGCCGCCGCCGAACACCGGGTTGCCCCGGCGGGCGATCCCGGCCCCCTCGATGAGGAACGGGACCAGCTTCTCGGCCGGGCCGGCCGCCCGCACGGCGGCGATCGGCTCGGCGCCGACGAACCCCGTCGCCTCCCGGCAGCACCACCCGAGGCCGGCTCCGATCGGATCGCGGTCCTCGGACAGGTCGTTGCCGTAGAGGTGAAAGCAGGCCTCGAGCCGCAGCGTGTCCCGCGCCCCGAGGCCGACCGGGGCCGCCCCGGCGTCCAGCAGGGCGTCCCACACGGCGGGGGCTTCGGCGGGGTCGAGCAGCAACTCGGCGCCGTCCTCGCCCGTGTAGCCGGTCCCGCACACGAGCATCGGCGCGCCGGCCACGGTGCGCAGGCAGCAGTGCAGGCGGGGCGGCAGCGCGCCGTCGGAGAGCCCGGTGAGCAGCGCGCGGGCCCCCGGGCCCTGCACGGCCAGCATCGCGAAGCGGTCGCGGGCGTCGATCACGTCGACGTCGAAGTCGGCGGCGTGGCGGCGCAGCCAGGCCACGTCCCGGTCGTGGTTGGCGGCGTTGGTCACGGTCAGGTACTCGGACTCGGCCAGGCGATAGGTGAACAGGTCGTCGAGCACGCCGCCGTCCTCGCGGCACAGGAGGCTGTACTGCGAGCCGCCCCCGGCGATCCGCCGCACGTCGTTGGACAGCACGCGCTGGAGGAACGCCGGGGCCTGCGGGCCGCGGACCTCGACCTGGCCCATGTGCGAGACGTCGAACACCCCGGTGCCGGAGCGCACCGCGAGGTGCTCGGGCCGGATCCCCGCGTACTGGATCGGCATCTCCCAACCCGCGAACGGGACCAGCCTGGCGCCGGCCGCCCGGTGGCGGTCGTACAGCGCGGTGCGGCGGAGATCTGCCTCGGCGGCCAGCGACACCCTGACCAGGCTATCGCCCGCGCTCGCGGACTCCCGGAGAGAGGCCCGGTGAGCAGTCCTTCAGCGCGGCCGCGCCAGCTGCCGCACAGCCCGGTTGGCGGCCTGCATGACCGCGAACGCGGGCTTGCGATCGCCGGCCGCGTCGAGCACGCCCTTCTCGACGAACGGCGGGTGCGGCGAGGGATCGCCGCCGCTCCAGCCGGGCCGGGCGGCGAAGTCCTGCATCGCGAAGTACATCGTCGCGGCCAGCCACGGCTTCTGCGCGAACACGTTGAGATGGAAAGCCAGCGAGTTGGACTGGAAGTCGTAGGTTCCCCGCTCCTCGACCGGGCCCGGACGCGAGCCCTCGAAGCCGAACTCGCTGACCATCAGCGCCTTGGTCGGGTAGCAGCCGCGGAAGAAGTCGAGGAACGGGGCGAGCGCGTCGCGGTCGTCGTCGCCTCCGCCGCCGGCGTCGAACCAGCCGAAGTACTCGTTGTCCCCGATCACGTCGAGCGGAGCGTAGGCGGCCTGGCAGGGGACCCCCGGGTAGTTGCTGATCGCCATCCCCACCGGGCGGGTCGGGTCGAGCCGGTGGGCCTCCGCGCTGCCCGCCTTGATCCAGCTCGCCTCGGCGGGGGTGACCGGGGTCGGCAGCTCGTTGCCGATGCTCCACAGCAGCACCGAAGGATGGTCCTGGTTGGTGGCGATGTTCTCGCGCAGCACCGCCTGGGCGCGGCCGAGCCAGCCCGGCTGCTCCATTGCCGCCTCGCTCGACTGGTACACGGGGACCTCCGACCACAGCAGGATCCCGTCGCGGTCGGCCTGCTCCTCGAGCTGCGGGTTGAGCGGGTAGTGGGCCCGGATGATCGTCGCTCCGAGCTGGCGCACCCAGCCGATCGTCTGTGAGCTCACGGCGGGGGTGATCGCGGCGCCGAGCCCCGGCGCCTGCTCGTGGATGTTGACGCCCCGCAGATGCAGTTGGCGGCCGTTGAGCAGCATCAGCCCGTTGGCGGTGACGGTGATCGTGCGGATCCCGCTCAGCACCGTGTAACCGCCGAGCGCGTGGTGCTTGGCGTCGCTGAGCACGAGCCGCGCGGTGTACAGGTAGGGGCGCCCCGGCGCCCACAGCCGCGGGTGCGGAACGCTGAGAGAGGCCAGCGCGGTCCACGTCGCCCCGGGGGGGATCCGGCGGCTCCCGAAGGCCAGTGGCCGGCCCCCGTAGCTGCCGCTGAGCGTCACCGTCTGCGGCTGTTCGGTCGGGTTGCGGAGCACCGCCTGCGCCTCGATCGTGGCGGCGCAGTGAACACACGGGAGCACCGGCCGGACGATCGCCTGCGCGATGTCGGCCCGCTGCACGGCGCGCAGGTACACCTCGCGCTGGATCCCGCCGAAGTTCCACCAGCCGCCGCTCGGGCCCGGGGGCAGGTCGCCCGACGAGCGGCGGTCGTCGACTCGCACGACGAGCCGGTTCAGCCCGGCGCGGAGGCGGCGCAGATCGAGCTCGAAGGGCAGGTAGGCGCCCGCGTGGTCCCCCAGCCGGTAGCCGTTGATCCATACCGTGGCGCGATAGTTGACCGACTCGAAGCGGACGATCCAGCGCTGCGCGCTGCGCGGGACGGAGCGGGCGAAGGCGCCGGCGGGGAGCGTGAAGTCGCGGCGGTACCAGCCGACGCCGCCGGCCATACTGGCGTTCGAGAGGTCGCCGGCGTTGAACGAGTTGGGCACCGCGACCCCGCTCCAGCCGGTCGTCGAGGCGGTGTCGCGCCAGAAGCCGGCGGCCAGTCCCGCGTCGGTGGGGTCGGGGCGGTACAGCCACATCCCGCCGAGCAGGTAGCGGTTGTCCTGGCCGTCGGTGTAGAGCGCCCCGCGGGTCGGCGCCTGCGGGGCGTAGGGCACGGTCACCGGGGCGGGCGCCGGCGCGGCGAGGCTCGCCGGGGTGCACGACGCCGGGGCGGCGAGGATCAGCAGGGCGAGCAGCGCGAGCAGGACAAGCCGCGCGGCGCCCGCTCGCCGGCGCGTCCGGCGAGGAAGCCTCATCGCTTCCTTCGGTGGCGGGCCCGGTGGCGGACGGGCACGGGCCGGATCCGCAGATATCGGGTCACCCGGGTGACGTTGCCGGCGCGGTCGGCGGCCGTCACGGTCAGCCGGTAGAGCCCGGGCCGCGCGTACACGTGGCCGGTCGCGGAGCCGACCGCGGAGACGGTTCCGTCGCCCCAGCCGACTGTGCGCCCGGCGATCCCCGAGGAGCCCGACGGGGGCTCCCCGGGGCGCAGATCGGTGATCGCGACGCGCAGGCGCAGCCGCGCGCCGGCCACCCGACGGCCGCTCAGGGTCGCCACCACAAGTGGCGCGAGGGTGTCGACGTTTACCGTCGCCGGCGCCGTCACGCTCATCAGCCCGACGGGGTTGATCGCCGTCACCTGCCAGCTGTGCGGCCCGTCGCCGAGGCTCGCTGCGGGCCGCAGCGAGGTGGTGGTGGTCTGCCCGGCGAGCATGCCGTCGACGACCAGCCGGTAGACGACGGGGCCCCAGCTGGCGTGCGCCGCCGACCACGAGAACTGTGGCTGCGACGTGTTCGCGTAGCTGTTGCGGGCGGAAACGGAGAAGCCGCCGGGCGGCTGGTAGAGCTGGGCGGCGACGATCCGCGTGTCCGGTCCGGTGCCCTGCACCCACGCGGCGGCGGCATCGCCGGCCACATCACCGCCCGCGGCCAGGCCGGCCGCCGCCTCGGCGGGACCCAGCGCGGGGTCCGAGGCGATCTGCTCGGGCCCGAGGTCGCCGCCGTCGGTGCCGAAGCGCAGGTGGATCTCGGGCGGCCCGAGCGCGGGGGTCACCTGCCAGGCGATCAGGGACGAGAACAGCCCGGCGGTGCCGCCGGCGGCGAACGGGTCGGCGAGGTTGGGGGCGCTGTCGAGCCCCTGGGTCGCCCCGGGCGCGCCATTGCCCAGCAGGTTCAGCGCGAACAGCTGGTGCGAGCCGTTGTGGGAGCTGAGCACGAAGCCGCGACCGTACTCGCCGCTGAGGACCTGCGGGTCGCCGGCGCCGTCCCCGGCCGGGGTGCCGAGCGCGTCGGCGGGCACCGCCGCAGCGTACCGGCCGGCGACCAGGCGGCTCATCAGCACCCGCGTCTGCGTCGCGCTGGCGCTGGCGACGGTCTCGCGGAAGGCGACGTCGGCGTAGGAGGAGTCACCGCCCGACCCGACGCTCGGCTCGGCGGCCGCGACCTCGCCCCAGCTCCCGATCGTGGGGGGATCGGCCTGCTGGTAGGCGGCGCTCGGGGCCGTGCCCCACACCCGCCGGGAGTAGATGTGGCCGCTCTCGCCCCAGGCCACGATCGCGACGCCGTCGCCGGCCGCGGCGACCGCCGGAGGGCCGGCACCCACGCCCGCGTCGTCGCCGGCGGCGGCGTCGAGCGGCGTCGGCTCGAGCGCCCAGCGCCCGGCGCTGTAGTAGGCGCTGCGGACGTCGTGGCCCCCGGCCCCGACCGCGGTGAAGGCGACGTACGCCTTGCCGCCGGGCGTGATCGAGATCGCCGGGTTGGCGGCGCCTGCGAACAGCGAAGCGGACATGCCGAGCGGCGCGCCGCCGCTGGCCGTGCCGGCCGCGTACAGCACGCCCGCGTTGACGAACGCGACGAGCAGCAGCCCACCGCTGCCGGCCGCGATGACCGGCTGCGAGGACGGCGCCGGGAGCAGCCCGTCGACCTGCGTCGGCGGCCCGAACTGGCCGCCGAGCAGCCGGCTCACGAACACGTGCGGGGCGCCGCCCACCGCCGCGGTGAACACCAGGCCGCCCGTGCCGTCGCGGGCGATCGACAGCCCGCCGAGGGCGCTGATCGCGGAGCTTGGTCCGGCCACCACGGTGGGGGCCGCCAGCGTCGGGTCAGCCGCGGCCCGCGCGGCCGTGAGCGCCAGCGCCAGCGCGCACGTCGTCAGGGCCAGCGCGCACGCCATCCGGGCCGGCACGCGGGCGAGGGTCGGGGTGATTCGCGACATCGGTCTGCCGCAGGTAGAACCGCCCAGCCGCACCGAGGTTGCGGTCCGGGCGCTGGGCCCCGGCCCTCCTGGCTGACGTCTTAGCGGTCTCTTAGGAACGACGGGATGTCGATCTCGTCGTCGCGGATCTCCAGTGAGGAGCGCTGGCGGTCGTCCATCCGCACCTCGCGGTCGCGGCGCGGACCGCTGCGGGGATCGCGGGGCTCACGCGCGCTGCCGAAGCCCCCGCGCTGCGGGGGCGAGTGGTCGAATCCGGTGGCGATCACCGTGACCCGGACCTCGTCGCTCATCGCGTCGTCGATCACCGCGCCGAAGATGATGTTGGAGTTGGCGTCGGCGGCGCTCTGGACGATCTCGGCCGCCTCGTTGACCTCGAACAGGCCGAGGTCGTGGCCGCCGGTGATGTTGAGCAGGATTCCCATCGCGCCCTCCACCGACTCCTCGAGCAGCGGAGAGGAGATCGCGATCTTGGCCGCCTCGGCGGCCCGGTTCTCCCCGCCGGCGGCGCCGATCCCCATCAGCGCGGTGCCGGCGTTGCTCATGATCGTGCGCACGTCGGCGAAGTCGAGGTTGATCAGCCCGGGGATCGTGATCAGGTCGGTGATGCCCTGGACGCCCTGGCGCAGGACGTTATCGGCCTCGCGGAAGGCGTCGAGGATCGTCGTGCGGCGCTCGACGATCGCCAGCAGCTTCTCGTTGGGGATCACGATCAGCGTGTCGACGTACTCCTGCAGGCGCTCGATCCCCTCCTGGGCCTGGCGCGCGCGCTGGGTGCCCTCGAACGAGAATGGCCGCGTGACCACCCCGACGGTCAGGGCCCCGATCTCGTTCTTGGCGATGTCGGCGATCACCGGCGCGGCGCCCGTGCCGGTGCCGCCACCCTCGCCGGCGGTCACGAACACCATGTCGGCGCCCTTGAGCGCCTCCTTGATCTCGTCGCGCGACTCGGCGGCGGCACCCTGGCCGACGTCCGGGTTGGCGCCCGCCCCGAGGCCCTTGGTGAGCTCGTGGCCGATGTTCAGCTTGATGTCGGCGTCGCACATGGCGAGCGCCTGGGCGTCGGTGTTGCAGGCGATGAACTCAACGCCGCGGAGCCCCGCGTCGACCATTCGGTTGACCGCGTTGGTGCCGCCGCCGCCGACGCCGACGACCTTGATGACTGCCAGGTAACTGCCGCGTTCCATGAATACCGTCCGACCCTCGATGTAACGTTGAGTGTTTTCGCCTCACTCGCTGAGTAGCGGGAGTTTTGCACGTTACGGGCTGGGAATGCGCGAAGTCAACGTGAGCACGGTTCCCGCAACGTCTTTTGCAGAACCCGTAACTCTCGAGCCTGGCGGGAGGCCGTGGAAAACGGCGGCCTGAAGCTCAGGTAGAGGGTTAGCCCCCGCCCGGGGCGGTCGGGCTCGAACCGGTCGCGGCGCTCACCCCCGACCCGGTGGACGTCGTCGCGGCCGCCGTCCCGCCGGCTCCCGCGACCGGACGTTGCGGATCGCTGACGTCGACGTAGGCGGCCCCGTCCGAGCCCGGATCGGCCAGCACGGCGATCAGCGCCTGCCACTTCGCGGCGACCTGCCGGGAGTCGCCGAAGTACACCGCCGGGCCGTTGCGGAGCTGCGCGACAACGCCATGGGACGCCTGCGTGGTCACCTGGCCGAGCCGCTTGAGGAGCTGCCACGGCGCGCCGGCGAGGATCGTCACGACGTCGCGCGCGGCGCCGCCGGTCAGCCGCCGGCCGCCGGGGGGCACCCCCAGCGGGATCTCGGGCAGCGAGGCGGTCCCGGCGCTGCTGCGCAGCAGCGTGCCGTCGGCGGCGACGGCGATCCGCCGCCCCGCAACGGTCACGACGGCCACCGGGCTCTGCTCGACGACCTCGATCCGCAGCCCGTGGGGAAACTGCGTGGAGACATTGAGCGCCCTGACCTCCGGGTACGGCTGCACGGCGATGTGCAGCTGGCCGGTGTCGAGGTCGAGCGTGGTCATGCTCCGGGCCGCCGCGATCAGCGCGGCGCGAACCGCGCCGGAGTCGGCGCCGGCGGCCCCCTGCACGGTGACCCGGGTGACGGCGACGAGCGAGGAGTCGCGCAGCCACAGCCAGCCGCCCGCCGGCAGCGCCACCACGAGCGCCAGGGCCGCCACCAGCCGCGGGCGCAGCCGCCGCCGCACCGCCGTCATCGCCGGGGCCAGTCGTCGGGGAAGGGGACCGGGCCGAGGGCCTGGACCTCTGGCTCGAGCTCGATGCCGAAGCGCTCCCGGACCCGCCGGCGCCCCTCGGCCATCAGCGCGATCACCTCGGCGGTGGTGGCACCGCCGTGGTTCTCGACGAAGTTCGCGTGCTTGGCCGAGAAGCCGGCGGCGCCGACGCGCAGTCCGCGGCAGCCGGCGGCGTCGAGCAGCCGGCCCGCGCTGCGGCCCTCGGCCTGCGGCGCCTCGGGGTTCTTGAACGTCGACCCGAACGTCTTGATGCCCGACGGCTGCGCGGCACGGCGCCGGGCACGCATCTCGGCCAGGGTCGCCTTGACCGACTCGCCGGCCGCCGGCGCGAGCCCGAAGCGGGCCCGCGCGACGACCTCGCCCGCGCGCAGGTTGGAGCGGCGGTAGGCGAACCCGAGCGCGTCGGGGGTACGGCGCGCGGTACCGTCCGGACCGCTCACGTCGACCCACTCGAGCACCGCGGCGAGCCGGCCGTCGTAGGCGTTGGCGTTCATCCGCACCGCGCCGCCGACGGTGCCCGGGATGTTGACTCCGAACTCGATTCCCGTCAGCCCCTCGCGCGCGGCCCGCGCGGACACCGCGGGCAGGCGGGCGCCGCCGCCGCCGTCGATCCGCGTTCCCTCGCAGTCGATCCGGCTCAGCTCGCCGTCCAGTTTCAGCACAAGTCCACGTACGCCTTCATCGGCAATCAGGAGGTTCGACCCCGAGCCGACGACCCCTACCTGGAGTCGCTCCTCCGCCGCCCAGGCCAGCAGCGCCTCGAGCTCGGACAGCGTGCCCGGACGGGCGAAGCGCTCGGCGGGCCCGCCGGTGCGGATCGTGGTCAGGCGGGCCAGCGGGTAGTCGCGCTGGACGCCGGCGGGAGCGGTGACCATCGCGCTCAGGTTAGGGCCCGCGGGCAAATTAGTGGGATGATCCGGCGAGTGGCCGGGCGTGCCTGGCGTCGCCGGCTCGCCCGGATAATACCGGGAGTATTTGAGGGCGAGCCGGTGGCGTCAGGTGCGTCCAGACGCCGTCGGAGCGCCCAGTAATTTGTTCGTGGGCCCATAGTCGCCGGCTCGGCTGCCTTCGCCGCCTAGGGCGAGCCAACTCAGCCGGGCGGCGCCGACGCCCGGGAGCTCACCAACGTCCGCGCCAGGCGGTCGATGTCGCCGGCCCCCATCATCAGGCACAGGTCCCCAGGGGCCAGCGTCTCGGCGAGGAAGCGGCGGACGTCCTCGAACCCGGGCAGCCAGGCGACGCGACGGCCCGGGGCGGCGTCGGCGGCCGCCTGGGCGACCAGCAGCCCGCGCACTCCCGGGAACTCGGCCGCCCGCTCACGCGCCGGGTAGACGTCGAGCACCACGACGACGTCGGCGCTCGCCAGGGCCACCCCGAACTCGCGGGCGAGCGCGCGAGTGCGCGAGAAGAGGTGGGGCTGGAATACGGCGACCACCCGCCCGGCGCTCAGCGTGCGGGCCGCGGCAATCGCCGCGGCGACCTCGGTGGGATGGTGCGCGTAGTCGTCGAGCACGGGATTCCCCGCCGGCGTCTCGCCGATGCGCTCGAGCCGGCGGCGGGCACCTGCGAACGAGGCGATCGCCGCCACCGCCCGCGGCGGCTCGGCGCCGGCCAGCGCGCTGGCGCTGAGCGCCCCGGTGGCGTTGACGGCGTTGTGCGCGCCGGGGACGGCGAGCCTCACCGCCTGGCCGGCCCAGGCGAAGCACGACCCTCCTGCGTCGAGCGCCGGCTCGCGCGCGTCATAGGCAACCGTCCCGGGCGGGCACAGCGCCAGCAGCGCCGGCCGGTCCCAGGCCACGGCGGCGCGCGCGGAGCCCATGAACCGCCGGAACGTGTCGTGGAGGTCGGCCAGCGACGCGTAGGTCGCGTGGTGGTCGAGCTCGGCGTTGGTGAGCACGGCGATCTCGGGGGTCAGCTTCAGCAGCGAGCGATCGGACTCGTCGGCCTCGATCACGATCCACTCGCCCTCGCCCCACCCGGCGTTGGCGCCGGTGGCGATCAGCTCGCCGCCGATCACGTAGCTGGGGTCCATCCCGCAGCCGCGCAGGGTGTGGACGATCATCGCGGTGGTGGTGGTCTTCCCGTGCGTCCCGGTGACCGCGATGCAGCGTCGCAGCGCCGCGATCTCGGCCAGCAGGTCGGCGCGGTGCAGCTCGCGCGCGGCGGCGCGGCGCTCGGGGTTCTCGGGACCGATCGCCGTCGAGTAGACGACCTCGGCGCCCGGCGGGACGTGCTCGGCGGCGTGTCCGATGACCGGCTCGATCCCGTGCTCGCGCAGCCGCCCGGTGTAGGCGGAGTCGGCGCGGTCGGTCCCGCTGACCCGCGCGCCGAGCGCGGCGGCGATCAGCGCCAGGCCGCTCATCCCGGCGCCGCCGATGCCGACGAAATGCAGGGTCCGGTGCGACCAGGCGCCGTCCGGGGCTTCGGTGGTGCGCGTCATCGACGACCGATCAGCGTAGCCGAGCCACCGCCTGTGCGAGGATGTGCGGCTCGGGGCTCGTCGACAACAAAAATTCGGAAGAGGGCACAGATGCTTGTTCGTTCCCATGCCATCCGTCTCGGCCTGCTGGCGGCCGGCCTCATGGCGGTGCTCGCGGCGATGCTGCCCGCCGGATCGGCGCGCGCCGCAGCGTCCGGCTGCGCCGATCCCTTCCCGGCTCAACGCGACGCGGGCAACCCGCTGATGCTGTCGCCGGCGCCGGGCGCCAACCCGCTGAGCGGCGCCTCGTTCTTCGTCGACGGCCCGGCGCACGGCGCCGCCGCGAGCGCGATCGCGCGGCTGGTCGGGATCGACTCCGCGACCCCGCCCGGGCAGGCGCTGCCCGGCGTCCCCGACGACGAGTCATGGGCGAACTTCTCCTCCACGCTCCCGGACCGGTTGCAGCGGATCGGCAGCGCCGGCGTCACCCGCCAGGTGACGCTGCTCGAGAAGATCGCCTCCCAGCCCGAGGTGCAGCGGGTCAGCTCGTTCTCGCAGGGCGGCGGCCCCGGAGCGATCTACGACCAGGCGATCAAGCTGTTCTGCCACAACTTCACCGCCGACCCGGGGGCGATCCCGATCGTCAACACCTACTTCCTGCACGCCGATCTCGGCGGATGCGCGTCGAACGGCAGGATCGCCGCCGACCGGCCGGCGTTCGACCGCCGGATCAACGAGCTCGCCACCGCCACCGGCCACCGGCCCGTGGTGTTCCTGCTCGAGAGCGACGCGCTCGGCTCCTCCTCGTGCATGTCCCATCACGGCTCGCTCGGAGCCTGGGAGGCGGCGCTGCGCTACGAGGTCGACCGGCTCTCGGCCCTCCCCCACACGGTGATCTACGTCGAGGGCGGCTACTCGGACTCGAACTCCCCGCAGTACACGGCGCGGGCGCTGAACCACGTCGACATCGGGCGAATCCGCGGCTTCTACACCAACGACACCCATCTCAACTGGACGATCAACGAGGTCCGCTGGGCGCAGAAGGTCTCGGCGCTCACCCACGGCGCCCACTTCATCGTCAACACCGCCCAGAACGGCAACGGGCCGAAGCTCAACCCGCATCCGGTCAGCCAGGGGGTCGAGGACCTGTGCAACCCGCCGGGGCGCGCGATCGGGCCGAGGCCGACGCTCGCCACCGGGTTCGCGCGCGCCGACGCCTTCCTGTGGACCTCGGTGCCCGGGCAGAGCGGCGGCAGCTGCCGCGGCGGCACGCCGTCCGGCACCTTCTGGACCGCGCGGGCGGTGGAGCTGGCGGCGGCGGCCAACGACCGGCTCGGCCCCACGTACCCGAGCCGTCGTTACTGACTGAGGACCCACGACGCGCCGGGGCTCAGCCGGCGGCGGCGAGCACCTCGGCGGCGATCTCGCGCGCCGCGTCGGGCCGGGCGAGCTCGGCGCTCGCGCGGGCCATCGCGGCCAGCCGCCCGGGGCCCGAGAGCAGCCCGCCGACCTCGCGCCCGAGCCGGGCGGCGCTCAGTTCGGCATCGGGGATGACGATCGCCGCGCCGGCCCGCTCGAAGTAGCGGGCGTTGGCCGTCTGGTGGTCGGCGGTGGCGTGCGGGTAGGGGACCAGCACGGCCGCGCGACCGGCCGCGGCGATCTCGAACACCGAGCCGCCGGAGCGCGCCACCACCAGGTCGCACGCCGCCAGCGCCTCGGCGAAGTCGGGGATGAAGCCGCGCAGGTCGTAGTGCCGGCCGGGCGCGCGCAGCTCGGGGAGGTCGCGCTCGCCGGCCGCGTGGAGCACGTGGAAGCGCGCCCCGGCGAACGCCTCGATCGCCGCCAGGTTGATCGAGCGGGCGCCCTGGGAGCCGCCGAACACCAGCACGCAGGTCTCACGGGCACCGATCCCGAAGCGCGCCCGGGCGGCGGCGCGGTCGGCGGCAGCGGGCGGCACGGGGCGGCCGGTGACGCGGAAGCGCGGCGGTTCGCGGCCCTCGATCGGGAAGGCCAGGCACACACGGCGGGCACTCGGCGCGAGCAGGCGGTTGGTCAGGCCGAGGTGGCTGTCGGCCTCGATCAGCACCAGCGGCAGCCCCCCGAGCCGGCCCGCCAGGCCGACCGGGCCGGCGACGTAGCCGCCGGCGCCGACCACCACCGCCGGGCGCAGGCGGCGCAGCAGCGCGCGCGCGGCGCGGAGCGCGCCGGCGTCGACGACCAGCGCCCGGGCGGCCCGCAGCGGCGCCCGCCGCGGCAGCGAGACGACCCTCAGCGAGTGCAGCTCGTAGCCGGCCGCCGGCACCAGCGTGCGCTCGACGCGCTCGCCCCCCACGAACACGACCTCGGCGCCGTCAGCTCGCAGCGCGTCGGCCACCGCCAGCGCCGGTACGACGTGCCCCGCGGTCCCGCCGGCGCCGATCACGATCAGCGGCGCTGTCACGGGCCGGGGGTCCGGTCGCTCGCGCATCCCCGTCCAGCGCGCGCAGCCGCCGCGCGCCGGGCCGCGAGATGTTCAGCAGCAGCCCGATCGAGGCGAGCATCACGCACAGGTTCGTGGGGGCGTAGGAGATGAATGGCAGTGGCACCCCGGTCAGCGGCGCGAGGCCCAGCACGACGAAGATGTTGAGGATGCCCTGGCAGAGGATCAGCGACGTCAGCCCGGTGGCGAGCAGCTTGCCATACCGCGTCGCCGCCCGGCGCGCGGTCCGCAGCCCGGCGTAGGCGATCATCCCGTAGAGGACGACGACGCCGCCGATCCCGAGCACGCCGAGCTCCTCGCCGAGCACCGCGAGGATGAAGTCCGTCTGCGCCTCGGGCAGGTAGAAGATCTTCTGCACCGAGCGCCCGAGCCCGACGCCGAGCAGCCCTCCCGAGCCGAGCGCGATCTGCCCCTGCACGCCCTGGTAGCACGGTCCCGCCTTGCACGCGGCGGCCCACGGGTGCAGGAACGACGTCAGCCGCGTCAGCTCGTAGGGGCTGGCCATCACCATCACGCCGACGCCGATCAGCCCGATCACCAGTAGCCCGCCGGCATAGCGCAGCGGGATCCCGGCCGCGATCAGCAGCGCCATCACCGTGACCGCGAGCACCAGCGTCGTCCCGAGGTCGGGCTCGGCGGCGATCAGCAGGCAGGCGGGACCGGCGACCACCCCGAACGGCTTGACCGCCTCGGCGAACGGCCGCGAGAGCCGCTTGGGGTTCTCGGCCAGGTACCGGGCAACCCACACGACCAGGGCCAGCTTCATCAGCTCCGACGGCTGGAACTGGATCGGACCGGCCGCGAACCAGCGGCGCGCGCCGGCGATCTTCACCCCGAAGCCGGGGATCATCACCGCCAGCAGCAGCGCGAAGGAGCCCCACAGCAGCAGCCGGACGAGGCGCTCGCTGAGCAGTGAGCACCCGCAGCGCTCGAGCACCTTCATCGCCACCAGCCCGAGCGCCCCGGCGAGCAGGTACTGGATGAACTCGCCGGTGCCGTAGCCGCCGCCGCTGAGCGCGCCGATCGGCGAGGACGCGCTGTAGACCATCACCGCGCCGAGCGCCAGCAGGCACAGCGTGGCGGTGAGGAGGATCCGATGCTCGAGCGGCGGGCTGACCCGCCGGGCCGAGTCGCGGGCTCGCCGGCGCCCCCGCAGCGCCGCGGCGGCGACGGTGGCCATCAGACCGCCTCCGCGAGACCGCGGAAGTGCTCGCCGCGCGCCTCGAAGTCGGCGTACTGGTCGAAGCTGGCGCAGGCCGGCGAGAGCAGCACGGTGTCCCCGGGCCGGGCGGCGGCGCGGGCGTCGCGCACGGCTCGCGCGAGCGTCCGCGAGCGATTCACCGGCACCCGGGCACGGTTGACCGCCACCCCGGCACGGCTCACCGGCACCCCGGTGCGGTGGCCGGGCACCCCGGCGCGGTTGACCGGCACCCCGGCGCGGTTGACCGGCGCCGGTGAGACCGCCAGCGCGGCGGCGATCGCCTCCGCGTCCTCGCCGATCACGTAAACGGCTGCGCAGCGCTCGGCCACCGGCCGGGCCAGCGGGGTGAAGTCCTGGCCCTTGCCGACGCCGCCGGCGATCAGGTGCACGCGGCCGGGGTAGGCGGCGAGCGCCATCAGCGTGCTGGCGACGTTCGTCGCCTTGGAGTCGTTGACGAAGGCGACGCCGTCGCGGATGGCGATCAGCTCGAGCCGGTGCGCGACCCCGGTGAACGTCTCGAGGCCGGCGGCGACCGCCTCGGGGTCGAGCCCACGGGCCAGCGCGAGCGTGGCGGCGGCCATCGCGTTCTGGAGGTTGTGGGCGCCGGGCAGGCGTATCCGCTCGGTGGCGAGCAGCGAGCGCTCGTCCCACCACAGGTGCCCGGCCCGGGCCTCGAGCTCGGGGCGCGCGCCGCTCGGGGGAGCGTCCACCCCCGGTTCGCCGCCGAAGCAGACCCGCCGGGCGCAGCCGCCGAGATCCTCGATCCCCAGGCCGGCGGGTGCCACCGCGACATCGTCGTTGCCCTGGCGGGCGAACACCCGGAGCTTCGCGGCCACGTAGGCCTCGTAGCTGCCGTGGCGGTCGAGGTGGTCGGGGCTGAGGTTGAGCAGCGCCGCCGCCTCGGGGGCGAACGCCTCGGTGTCCTCGAGCTGAAACGACGAGCACTCGCACACCACCGTCGTGCCGGGCGAGATCGCGCCGATCAGCGACGCCAGCGCGGTGCCGACGTTGCCGGCCACCGCCACCGGCGCGGCGGCCTCGCGGTGGATGTGGCCGAGCCACTCCGTGGTGGTGGTCTTGCCGTTGGTGCCGGTCACGGCGACGAATTCGTTGGGGAGCAGCCGCCAGGCGAGCTCGAGCTCCCCGAGGACGGGCACGCCGCGACCTCTCGCGGCCTGCACGGCGGGCGAGGTGTGGGGTACGCCGGGGCTCTTGATGAGCGTCCCGGCGCGGGCGGCAAGAGCGTCGCCTGACGCATCCAGATGTACTTCGACGCCGAGGGCGGAAAGCCCTTCCGCGGCGCGCGCGAGCTCCGGCTTTCCGGCGCTGCCCGCGTCGCATCCGATCACCGCCTCCCCGCGCGCGCGCAGCGCGGTTGCCGCCGCGATCCCCGAGCGGGCCAGGCCGAGCACCAGATATGGCCCGGCCGGCAGCGGCGGGCGCGGCTTCAAGGCCGGATCGAGAGCTGGTAGACGGTGAAGCCGATCGCCCCGCACGCGGCGGCGACGATCCAGAAGCGGAGGATGATCTTCGTCTCCGACCACGCCTGCAGCTCGAAGTGGTGGTGGATCGGGGCCATCAGGAACACCCGCTTGCGGAACGTGCGGAACGAGAACACCTGGATCAGCACCGACAGCGCCTCGATCACGAAGATCCCGCCGATCAGGATCAGCAGCACCGTGGTGTTGGTCATCACCGCCAGCCCCGCGACCGCGCCCCCCAGCCCGAGCGACCCGGTGTCGCCCATGAAGATGCTGGCCGGGAAGCTGTTGAACCACAAAAAGCCGACGCAGGTCCCGGCCAGGCACGCGGCGACGAGCTCGAGGTCGTGATCACCCGGGGTGATGAAGGTGATCCCGACGTAGGTGAACAGCACGATCGCCCCACAGCCGGCGGCGAGGCCGTCGAGCCCGTCGGTCAGGTTCACCGCACTGGTCGTGCCGGCCACGACGAGGTAGATGAACACCGGGTAGATCGGCCCGAGGTCGACGCTGACGTCGACGTACCACAGCCGCACGCTCGAGCTGAGCCCCGCCTTCTCGGTCGCCACCCACCACAGCGCCACCGAGATCACGATCGTCAGCGCGAGCTTGGTCCGCGCCCGCAGCCCCAGCGAGCGCTTCTTGACGATCTTCGTGTAGTCGTCGGCGAACCCGATCAGCGCGCAGGCGATCGCCGTCCCGAACACCCCGATCGACCGCCAGTCCCGCGTCGAGAGCACCAGGTACGGGATCGCGAAGGCGATGAAGATGATGATCCCGCCCATCGTCGGCGTCCCCGCCTTGGACTGGTGCGCCTTGGGCCCCTCCTCGCGGATGTTCTGGCCGAACTCGCGGCGGCGCAGGAAGTCGATGAACCGCGGGCTGAGGAACAGGCACATCAGCAGCGCGGCCGTGCCGGCGATGAGGACGCGGCCGGACACGCTGTGGCTCACCGGCTCGCCCCCTCGGCGCGCCGGTCCCGGAGCGCCCGGCAGACCGCCTCCAGGCCGATCCCCCGCGATGCCTTGACGAGCACCACGTCGCCGGGCGCCAGCAGCTCCCCGGTGATCGCGGCGGCCTCGGCGGCGTCGGCCGCGGCACGGGCGCCGGCGCCGAAGCTCTTCGCGGCGAGGGCGGCGAGCGGGCCGACGGCGATCAGCAGCTCGACCCCGGCCGCCCGGGCCCGGCGGCCGAGCTCGGCGTGGTACTCGCGCTCGGTGGGCCCGAGCTCGAGCATGTCGCCGAGCACCGCGACGCGGCGGCGGGGGGGGCCGGCGGCCTCCGCGGCCGCGGTCGCCGCGAGGTGCTCGAGCGCGGCCTGCATCGACATCGGGTTGGCGTTGTAGGAGTCGTCGAGCAGCGTGATCCCGTCGGCGAGCGCGATGCGCTGCCCGCGGCCCGGCGAGAGCTCGAGCGCGACCCGGCCCGCCGGGGTGACCCCGACCGCCAGCGCGGCCCCGACGGCGGCCAGCAGGTTGCGGCGCAGGTGGGGCTGGGTGAAGTCGACGACCAGCTCGATCGGCTCGCCGCCGGCGTCGATGGCCAGGCGCTCGCCGTCGCTCCCCAGCAGCCGGATGTCGCCCGCCTCGCCGAAGGTCACCGTGTGCACGTCGGTCCGCAGGTGCGGGGCGAGCAGCGGCTCGCCGGCGGGCACGACGGCGGTGGCGCCGGGCGCCAGCGCCGCGATCAGCTCGGCCTTGGCGGCGGCGATCTGCTCGACGCCGCCCAGCCGCTCGACGTGCACCGGCCCGATCGAGACGATCACGGCGACGTCGGGCTCGGCGATCGCCGCCAGCTCGGCGATCTGGCCGGCGCCGCGCATCCCCATCTCGAGCACGACCACCTCCGTGCCGGCCGGCGCGGCCAGCAGCTCGAGCGGCAGCCCGATCTCGGTGTTGAAGTTGGCCCGCGAGGCGACGATCCGCCGGTGCGGGGCGAGCACCGCGCGCAGCAGGTCCTTGGTCGAGGTCTTCCCGGTCGACCCGGTGACCCCGATCACCTGCGCGCCGAGGTCCCGGCGCCACGCCGTGGCCAGCCGCTGCAGCGCGGCCAGCGGGTCCTCGGCGGTGATCCACACCCCGGGGGTCCCGCAGCCGTCGGAGCGGGCGTGGGCGGGGGTCGTCAGCACGCCCCAGGCGCCGGCGGCGAGCGCCTCGACGGCGAACGCGCCGCCGTCGGCGCGGGTGCCGGGGAGGCCGACGAACAGCGCTCCCGGGGCGGCCTGGCGCGAGTCGATCACGGCGCGCTCGGGGCCGCCCCAGGCGTCGACATCGACGCCGGCGTCGGCGAGCAGCCGGGCGCCGGCCGCGTCGGCGAGGCGGGTGGCCGACCAGCTCCTCATCGGCGGCTCGCGCCCGCGGGGACACCGCGGAGGATCTCGTGGGCCACGGTGACGTCGTCGAACGGCAGCTTGCGGCCGTGGGCGAACTCCTGTCCCTGTTCGTGACCCTTGCCGGCGATCACCACCACGTCGCCGTCGCGGGCCTGGCCGATCGCGCGGGCGATCGCCGCGCGGCGGTCGACCTCGCTCGAGATGTGCCCGCCCACCCCGGCGCCGGCCAGGATCTCCTCGACGATCGCCGCGGGGTCCTCGGAGCGGGGGTTGTCCGAGGTGACGATCGCCACGTCGGCCAGACGGGCGGCGATCTCCCCCATCAGCGGTCGCTTGCCGCGGTCGCGGTCGCCGCCGCAGCCGAACACCACGAGCACCCGCCGGTCGGTCAGCTCGCGCGCCGCACGGAGCACGTTCTCGAGCGAGTCGGGGGTGTGGGCGTAGTCGACGAGGATCGCGAACGGCTGGCCGTCGTCGACGGTCTGGAAGCGCCCGGGGACCTGGCCGGCGGTGGCGATCGCGCCCGCGCAGGTGTCGGGGTCGACGCCGAGGGCCCGCGCCGCCGCCAGCGCCCCGAGCAGGTTGTAGACGTTGAACTCACCGCGCAGCGGTGAGCTCAGCTCCAGCTGCCCGTCGGGCATGGTGATGATGAAGGTGGAGCCCGACAGGTCGGTGGTCACAGCCTCGGCGCGGTAGTCGGCGCTGACCCGGAGCCCGAACGTGATCGGTGCGGCGGCCTCGCCGCGCGCCGCCGCGCGCGCGAGCTCGGCGGCGAGGCGGGCGCCATAGGGATCGTCGACGTTGATCACCGACGCCGCCGGCGCGAGCTCGGCGAACAGCCTGCGCTTGGCGGCGAAGTAGTCGTCCATCGTCGCGTGGAAGTCGAGGTGGTCCTGGGTCAGGTTGGTGAAGATCGCCGCGGCGAAGTGGATCGCGTCGGCGCGGTGGAGCTCCAGCGCGTGCGAGGAGACCTCCATCGCGCAGGCGCGGTCGCCGCCCTCCAGCATCGCCCGGAAGGTCCGCTGGAGCTCGATCGCCTCCGGCGTCGTCCGCTGCACCTCGTGCTCGGCGCCGGCGATCACGCTCTTGACCGTGCCGAGCAGCCCGGTCGGGCGCCCATCGGCCTCGAGCAGCTCGCGGAGCAGGAACGCCGTCGTGGTCTTGCCGTTGGTCCCGGTGACGCCGACGGTCTGCAGGCGCGCGGTCGGGTCACCGTTGAACCGCGCCGCGGCCGGGGCCATCGCCGCCCGCACCGACGGGACCAGGATCTGGGGCACGTCGAGCTCGTGGAGCCGGCGCTCCACGACCAGCGCCACGGCGCCGCCGGCGACGGCGTCGGCGGCGAACTCGTGCCCGTCGCGGGTGAACCCCAGCACGCAGAAAAACAGCGTGCCCGGAGCGACCGCGCGGTTGTCGTAGGCGAGCTCGCGGACCTCGAGCTCGCGCGCCGGCGCCGGGGCGCCGTCGATCACGTCGGCCAGATGCATCCGGCCAGAGCGTACCCACGGCCGCGGAGGACCCGCGTCACGAGAAGCCCCGCCCGCGCGCGGCGGGCTCGCGGTGCTCGAGCACGCGGTCGACGAGCCCGTAGGCGACGGCCTGCTCGCCGGTGAAGAACCGGTCGCGCTCCATGTCGGCGTGCACCCGCTCGAGCGACTGCGTGGTGTGCTGGGCGTAGATCTGATCGATCCTCGCCCGCAGCGCCAGCACCTCGCGGGCGTGGATCTCGATGTCGGTCGACTGCCCCTCGAAGCCGCCCGAGGGCTGGTGGATGAGAATCCGGCTGTTGCGCAGCGCCATCCGCTTGCCGGGGGCGCCGCCGGCCAGCAGCATCGACCCCATCGACATCGCGATCCCGTAGCAGATCGTCTGCACGTCGGGCCGGATGAACTGCATCGTGTCGTAGATGGCCAGCCCGGCGTAGATCGAGCCGCCGGGCGAGTTGATGTACAGGTGGATGTCCTTGTCGGGATCGTCGGACTCGAGGTGGACGAGCTGGGCGACGATCACGTTGGCGATCGTCTCGTCGACCTGGCCGCCGAGGAACACGACGCGGTCGTTGAGCAACCGCGAGTAGATGTCGAACGAGCGCTCGCCGCGGGCGGTCTGCTCGACGACCATCGGCACGAGGGTCATTTTTGGGCCTCCTGGAGGGCGGGGTTTGCTAACGTGCAACCGACCAGTTGCACCCTAGCACAGATCTGCAACCTCATGGTTGCACGTTACGTTCAGGAGGATTGCCATGACCGACCGGGTCGAACGCCAGCTCGAGATCGACGCCGCGCCGCAGGCCGTGTGGTCGGCGGTGACCGGCGACGGGTGGCTGGCCGAAGAGGTCACGTTGGAGCTGCATCCCGGCGGCGAGGCCCGTTTCCGCTCCGACGGGGTGGAGAGGCGCGGCTGGGTGGAGGAGGCGCGGCCGCCCGGCCGGCTGGCCTTCTGGTGGGCGGCCGGCGAGGAGCCCGCCACCCGCGTGGAGCTGACGATCGAGCCGCGCGCCGACGTCGGCTGCCGGCTGCGGATCGTGGAGACCCGCCCGCTCGAGCTGCTCGACCTCGTCGGCACCCCCCTTCCCGGCGCCGGCGGGCGAAGCTTCGGCCCCGCGCTCGTGGCGGCGTGAGGATGGCCTCGCGCGACGCGTCGGCTTCGCCCACCGTCGGATCATCCGACGCGGCCGGGGCCGTGTTCGGCGCGCTCGCCGACCCGACCCGCCGCGCGCTGCTGACCACGATCGCCGCGCGGCCGGCAGTGACCGCCACGGAGCTCGCAGTCGATCTGCCGATCACCCGCCAGGCCGTGATCAAGCACCTCTCCGCGCTGGCCGACGCCGGCCTGCTCGACCGCGAGCGCGAGGGCCGCGAGGTCCACTACAGCGTCACCCCGGCGCCGCTGTCGGACGCCGTCTCGTGGATGGCCGAGGTCGGCGGCCAGTGGGACGAGCGCCTGGCCGCGCTCAAGGGCCAGCTCGGTGGTCGCTGACTGGCCGGATGAGGCGCGCAAAGCGGGTTAAGGCTCATCCCCGTTGAGACGAACGTACATATGACGGTCGGGGGATAGCCTTCTCAGCGCGGCGAGATGCCGAGGTACGGCACCGCCCAGCCGACGATCTTCTGGAACGCCGGGGCGGCGACCTGGCCGCCGAAGATCGAGCCCTGCGGCTGGTCGACGACGACCATCGCCAGCAGCTGCGGGTGGTTGGCCGGGACCATCCCCACGAACGAGGCCACGTAGGCGCTGGCCGAGTACTTGCCGCCCGCCGCGACCTGGGCGGTGCCGGTCTTGCCCGCCATCACGTAGCCCGGGATCGCGGCGCCAGAGGCGGTGCCGCCCTCACCGAACACGCCGATGAGCATCTGGCGCAGCTCGGCCGCCGCGGTCGGCGAGAGGATCCGCGTCCCCGGGGGGAGCGGCGCCGCCCGGCCGGCGATCGACTGGACGATGTGCGGCGCGCGCAGGATCCCGCCGTTGGCGATCGCCGAGTAGGCGGCGATCATCTGCATCGGGGTCACCGACTCGCCCTGGCCGAACGGAAGGTTGCCCATCGTCGAGCCCGAGTACTTGGCCAGCGGCAGGATGATGCCCTGGTCCTCGGCCGGCAGGTCGACGCCCGTCGGCGCCCCGAAGCCGAACCGGTGCACCCAGTAGTTGAAGCGGGCGGCGCCGAGCCGTCGGCCGATCAGGTCGGCGCCGATGTTGCTTGACTTCTCGAGGATCCCCGCCGTCGTCAGCGTCTCGTACCCGTGCGCCTCGGCATCGCGGATCTGGCGGTCGGCGACCTGCAGGACGGGCGGGATGTCGAACGGGGTCGAGGGCGTGATCAGACCGTCCTGGAGCGCGCCGGCCACCGTGAACGCCTTGAACGTCGAGCCCGGCTCGTAGGTGAACGCGGTGGCGTGGTCCTGGATCGCGTTGTTGACGGCGGTGCTGCTCGGCCCCGCGTAGGGGTCGTTGGCGTTGACCTGCGGCCAGTTGGCGAGCGCCATGATCGCGCCCGTGTTGGGGTTGACGACGATCGCGGTGGCCGACTGCGGCGAGTACTGGGCGCCCACGCCGGCCAGCACCTGCTCGACCTGCCCCTGAAGCTGGGCGTCGAGCGTCAGCCGGACCGTCCTGCCCGGCCGCGCGGCGCGGGTGTCGTCGATCGAGATCGGCTGGGCCAGCGCGCCGCCGGCGTAGACGATCCGCCGGACGCCGTCGCGCCCCCGCAGCACCCGATTGAACTCCGACTCGATCCCCGCCGTCCCCTGGCCGTTCCAGCCCGCCGTCCAGCCGAGCACCTGCGCGGCGGTGAACGCCCGCGGGTACACGCGCTTCATGTCGGGGGCCAGGGTGATCCCGTTGGGGACCAGCTTCTGCGCCCGGTGCGCCTTGGCGGCCGGGATCAGCCGCGCCAGCACCACGTAGCCGGTGTGCGGCTTGGACAGTGCCGCGGCCAGCGTCAGCACCGGCACGCCGAGCACCGGCGAGAGCTTCTGCGCGTCCTGCACCGGGCTCTTGATCAGGTGCGGGTCGGCGATCACGTCGTCGGCCGTCTCGCTCAGCGACAGCACGGCGCCGTTGCGGTCGGTGATCTCGCCCCGCTCGGCGGGCAGCGGCACCGTGCTCACCTGCTGGGTCTGGGCGGCCCGCTGCAGCCAGCCGGCCTTGATCGAGCCCAGGTAGCCGGCCCGGAGCACGGCGATCGCCAGCAGGCTGACGAAGGCCAGGAACAGCAGCCCGATCCGGCGGTCGATCGCGGCCATCGCCGGCTATCCGGCGGAGACGCCGGCGCCGCCGGACGCCGGGCTGGGGCTCGGGCTCGGGCTCGGCGGCGCGGCGATCGGGGTGGCGGCGGTGGGCACGACGGTCGGAGTGGTCGAGCTCGCCGGCGCGGTGGGCCCCGGCGTGGCGCTCGCCGGCGTGGCGCCGGCCGGCGTGGTGCCGGCCGGCGTGGCGCCGGCCGGCGTCGTGGCGCCCGTCACCGGGGTGGCCCCGGACAGCGCCGCGGCGAGGCTGCTCGGCGTGGTGACGGCGCCGTTGGTCGGGGTCATCGTCGCGAAGGTGCTCGCGTTCGGCGGCCGGATGTCGGCCAGCGCCCGGCTCAGGTGACCGGCTCGGGTCGACAGGAACCCTACGCCGGCCGGCGGCGGCATCACCATGCCCTGGGCGGCGGCCAGCCGCATGATCCGCTGGTCGTCGGAGAGCTGGGCGACGCTCGCCCGCAGCAGCTCGTTGCGGCTCTGGAGCACCGCGCCCTGGTCGATCGAGCGCCCGATGCTGGCCCCGAGCTTCAGCACCCCGACCTGCATCGCCACGATCCCCGCAAGCATCACGCCCATCAACGCGATCCAGGTGCGCCCGCGGACGACGCGGTCGAGCAGCGGATGGTCGGGCAGCGCCCGCACGAACGCGACCGCGCGCGCCCCGAGCGGTGTCCCCGGGGCGAGGTCCCGCCGCGGCCGGGCGCGGCCGGGGCGGCGCGGGATCGGCAGCGTCGGCCTGGGGAAGCTGAAGCCGGGGCGCGGCAGCGCGATCGACCCGCCGCCGGTCATCCGGGCCGCCCGCGGTGCCGTGACGCCGCCGGTCATCCGGGCCGCCCGCGGTGCCGTGACGCCTCCGCGTCCGCCACCGCTGCGCCCGCCGACGGGTCCGGACACGCGGCGCGGCACCTTGGGAAGCGTTCCTCGGGTCAGCCGGCGGGGATGCGGGGAGGCGGGCGGGCGGCCGCTCTGGGCCGGGCGGCCGCTCTGGGCCGGGCGGCCGCTCTGGGCCGGGCGTCCGCTCTGGGCCGGGCGGGCAGGCCGGGCAGCGGCGAACCGGGCGGCGACGGCGCTCTCGGCGCTTGGTGACGCGGCGCTCCCGGCCCCCCCGGCCCGCTTGGCGGCCTCGCGGCCGGCGGCCTCGCGGCCGGCGGCCGTCGTCGCTGCGGGTGTCATCGGCTGACCTCCAGCTTTCGCGCCGCGCGCAGATGTGCGGACTTCGATCTCGGGTTCGATGCGACCTCGCCCGGCGTCGGGGCCACGGCTCGCCGGGTCAGGAGCTCGGCCTCGGGCTCGTGCCCGCAGACGCAGATCGGGATCTCCGGCGGGCACACGCATCCACGCGCGAGCCCGGCCAGGAACCGCTTGACCCGCCTGTCCTCCAGCGAGTGGAACGAGATCGCCGCCAGCCGGCCCCCGGGGCCGAGCAGCTTCCACGCCTCCGGGAGCGCCCGGTCGAGCTGGACGAGCTCGTCGTTGACGGCGATCCGCAGCGCCTGAAAGCTCCGCCGGGCCGGGTGGCCGCCGGCGAACTGCGCGGGGATCGGCACGGCCGACTTGATCGCGTCGACGAGCTGCTGGGTGCGCGTGAGCGGCTCGACGGCGCGCCGGCGCCCGATCGCTCGCGCGATCGGCCCGGCGAAGCGCTCCTCGCCGTACTCGCGCAGCAGACGGGCGATTCGCCGCTCATCCCAGGTGTTGAGGATCTCGGCGGCGGTCAGCTCCTGGTCGGGGTCCATGCGCATGTCGAGCGGGGCGTCGTAGGCGTAGGAGAACCCGCGCGTGCACGTGTCGACCTGCATCGAGGACATCCCCAGGTCCATGTACACGAGGTCGGCCCGCGCGCCCTCGTCGAGCAGCTCGCGCAGCCCGGTGGCGAAGTCGGCCCGGATGAAGCGGGTCCGGCAGGAGACCTCGGCGGCCAGCGCGGTGAAGCGCTCCTCGGCGACCGGGTCGCGATCGATCCCGATCAGCGTTCCCGCCGGCCCGAGGCGGCCGGCGATCAGCCGCGCGTGACCCCCGCCGCCGAACGTGCAGTCGACGGCGAGCTCGCCGGGGCGCGGGTCGACCAGGTCGATCAGCTCGCCCGCGAGCACCGGGATGTGGCTCCTGGTCATGTCAAGCAGTGTCGCCAAGGCTCGCCGTGATTTCGGGGATACGGGCCAGAACCTGCTCGCGATAGCGCTCGTAGCTCGCGCGGTCCCATACCTCGACGCACTCGCCGCTGCCGGTCACGATCACGTCCTTGTCGAGCTCGGCATAGCGCATCAGGGTGCTGGGGATCATCAAGCGGTTGACGGAGTCGAGCTCGGCGTCAAACGAGTCGTTGAAGAAGAAGCGCTTCAACTCCCGCGCCTTGGGCGAGGAGGGATTGAGCCCCGACAGCGTCTGCGCGGTGTACGACTCGTAGGCGTCGGCGGTCCAGATCGACACGCAGCGCGGGTCCCCCTCCGCGACCTCGTGCGAAGCGGCGAGCACCGCCCCGCCCGCCAGCGCTGCGCGGAACTTGGCCGGGACCGTCAGGCGATGCTTCGCGTCGAGCGCGTGTTCGAAGGTTCCGCGGAAGATCAAGGGTTCTCATTCGCCTGACCGAAGGTTGAACCCGGGTGGCTGGGTGGGAGGAGCCCTGCCACCCGGGTTCCGCATGCGTGGGTTCCACAGTATCCCACACTCTCCCACAATGCAACTCTATTCCCACCTTCTCCCCCACGAGACCCGCGCGTCCGCCCACGAGTCCGCATAACCGGTCACTTTGCAGGGCTTCAGGGCTCCGCACGGCGCTCGGTCCCGGCCGCGCGGCTTGCCCGCTGGCCTGCAGGAGTAGGAAGTGGCGATCCGCGTTGCAGTCTGGTTCCGCTTCCGTCCGCCGCATGTGCCTAGTTCGTCCCGCCGGTGGGAGGAAGCGGGCGCCCGGCGGCGGAGACGGTGCGAGGAAGTGGGCCGGCGGCGGGCGGGGCCGGTGCGATCAGGCCGCGAGCGGGAGCTCGACGACGATCCGCGCGCCGGTCTCGGTCTCGGCGGCCCACAGCCGGCCGCCGTGCCGGCGAGTGACCGCCTCGGCGACCGCCAGGCCGTGGCCGTGCAGCGGGCCTCGCCGGCGGGCCAGGCAGCGGGCGCCGAGCCGCCCCCGCAGCCTCGCCGTGCGCGCTCGCCCAGCCGCCGGCGGCGCTTCCCGGCCGCCCCCGAGCATCGCCCGGGCCGCCTGCGGCAGCCCCGGGCCCGTGTCCGTGAGCTCGATCCGCACCGACCCGGCGGCCACCCGTCCGGTGACCGTGATCACCCCACCGGCGTGCTCGATCGCGTTGGCCAGCAGGTTCCCCGTCACCTGCCCGAGCCGCAGCCGGTCGCCGATGACGAACCCGCGCGGCCCGGCCCACCTCAGCGCGAGCGAGGCCCCCTGGACCCGGGCGCTCCCGTGCCACGCCGCCACCGAGTCCTCGAGCAGGCCCCGCACGTCGACGCGCTCGCGCGCGAGCGACGCCCGGACGAGACGCGAGCCCGACAGCTCCTCGAGCGCCAGCCCGGCGCGTCCGAGCTCGAGATCGAGCGCGCGCAGGCCGGCCGCGGAAAGCTCGCCCCGCGAGGCCCCGAACTGCAGCCCGAGCCGCGCCGCCGTGATCGGGCCGCGAAGCTCGTGACAGGCGCGGCGCACCCCATGCCGGCCGGCCGCCCGCGCGCGCCACTGGAGCGCGGCGAGCGCGAGGCCGGCGGCGGCGAGCGCCCAGGCGGCCGGCGCGGCGCTCATGGGGCCGGCGCGGCGCTCACGCCGTCGTCCCGCCGTCGATCAGCCGGTAGCCGACGCCCCAGACGTTGATCACGAAGCGAGCGTCGTGGCGGCCGAGCTTGCGGCGCAGGCGCGCCGCGTGCGAGTCCAGGGTGCGGGTGGCCGCGGCATCGCTGTACCCCCACACGCGGCGCAGCAGTTCGGTCCGGGTGAAGGCGCGGGTCGGCTCGGTGGCGAGCATCCGCAGGAGCGCGAACTCCTTGTTGGAGAGCGCGACCGCCTCCCCCTCCAGCCACACCTGCCGGCCCAGCGGATCGACCTCGAGCGGGCCGATCCGGATCCGCCCGGCGGTGGGACGCCGGCGGGTGCGGCGCAGCAGCGCCACGATCCGCGCCCGGAGCTCCTGATAATCGAACGGCTTGGCCATGTAGTCGTCGCACCCGCGCTGGAAGCCGCGCAGCAGGTCGAGCCCGCTGCTCCGGCCGGAGACGACGATCAGCGGTAGCTCCGGATCGGTCCGGGCGGTCGCCGGGTCGCCGGAGCGGATGCGGTCGACCAGCCCCAAGCCGTCCTGGTCGGGCAGCCCCAGGTCGACGAGCGCGAGGTCGGGGAACTTGGTGTCGAGCAGCCGGACGGCGTCGGCCGCGCACGCCGCCTCGAGGATCTCGTAGCCGTCGGCGGCCAGGTTGTCGGCCAGAAACGTGCGCGTCGTCCGGTGGTCCTCGACGACTAAGATGGTGGCTTTGACGGGCTCCATGTCGTTCAAAGCCCGGGGCGCGTGGTGTTCCTCCCCCCACCCTGCAACATCCCGTTCAGCCACTAGGGCGAGGCAGGAATCCCCCATATGATGCCGACGGCGCATGCACCGACGCGGGAACTACAGCTCTGGCGATGATTTCGTGCTCGAGTACGGCGAGCTGCGATTCACGTTCAACGAACGCGACTTCCGCGAGCGCTGCGAGCAGGCCGCTCGCCGTCTCGGCTTCATCGACACGGCGGTCGAGGAGGACGAGGCCGAGGACCTGATCAACCTCGTCGTCAACGGCGAGGTGAGCGATCCGGCCTCCGCGCTCGGCGAGCACGTCAACGACTGCTGGCCCGAGCTGGTCGGGCCCTCGGACCGCTCGCTCGTGCACTGGCTGCGCCGGCTGATCTTCCGCAGCGCGTGGCTTGACCAGCGCGTCAAGGAGGGCGAGCTCGACGTCTGCTTCGACGAGGACGCCAGCTCGTTCGTCTACGTCCAGCCGGACCGCGGCTACGAGCCGATCGAGCTCGCGCCCGAGCCGAGCTGGAACCGCGTCGCCTACGTCCCCCGCTGACCGAGCGCTGAGCGCTCAGCCACCCGATCCGGCGAGGGCGGCTACGTTCTGGTCGCGCGACGCCGGGTTGTCGAGCAGCAGCTTCGGCACGGTCACGAGCGTGTAGCCGCGCCGTCGCAGGCGGTCGACGATGGCGGGCAGCGCCGCCGCGGTCTGGGAGCGCTCGCCGCCGGCGTCGTGCAGCAGGATGATCGCCCCCGGGCGCGCCCCGGCGAGGGCGGCGTCGACGATCGCTCGAACGCCCGGCCGGCGGTAGTCGGCGGTGTCGACGGTCCACAGCACCATCAGCATCCGGTACCGAGCCAGCAGCCCGAGCGTCTGCTGGTTCCACAGCCCGTAGGGGGGCCGGAACAGGCGCGGGAACGATGCGCCGTACGCGCCCGTCGAGGCGGTCTCCTGAAGCAGCTGGCTGAGCTGATCGCGCCGGGACAGCCGGCCCATCGGCGCGTGCGTCTGGGTGTGGTCGCCGATCGGGAAGCCGTCGCGGAGGATCCGGACCGTCGAGACGTGGAAGTACCGCTCCTCGATCCCCACCTCGAAGAACGTCGCGGGCGCGTGGTAGCGCTCGAGCACGTCGAGGATCTGGGGGGTGTACGGCCCCGGGCCGTCGTCGAAGGTGAGCGCCAGCTCGCGGTGCTGGGCGCCGGCGACCCGGACGTAGGGCAGGTAGGCCAGCGTGCGGTTGATCGCCGCCGCCTCGTCGGTTCGCTCCTCGGCGACCAGCGAGCCGCCGCCGTTGCCGGCCAGCGCGCGGATCCGGGTGAACAGGCCCTGCGGCGCGCTCAGTGGCCGGTGTCGGACGGCCGCGCCGGGCCCGCCGCCGAGCTCGAGCACGCCGAGCAGCACCGCCAGGCCGAGCAGGCCGGCGATCGCCGAGGCGCGGCGCCGGCGGTGATGGGGCGCGTTGCTGCGCCGGCCCCCCGCCGGCTGCGCGCGCCCCGTCGACGACCGGCGGTCGCGACTGCCAACAGCTGTCGTACCGTCGTCCACGAGCGAAGCTCCCGGCACCATCATGCCGCGTGACGGCACCGGGCGCCAGAGCTGGGACAGCGTTCCCGGACCGGAACCGCCGACGGCTCGCACACGCAACCCCTACGCTCCCGCGTCATGCAGGCCAGGGTCTGGGTGGTTATCCCGACGTTCAACGAGGCGGCCAACGTCGAGGGCATCGTCCGCAAGGCCGACGCCGAGCTCGGGCGGCTCGGCCCCGGCGGCTACGCGATCCTCGTCGTCGACGACAACTCGCCCGACGGGACGGGCCGGATCGCCGACGACCTGGCGCGGGAGCTGCCGAACGTCTCGGTGCTGCATCGCGCCGGCAAGAGCGGCCTCGGGCAGGCCTATCTGGCCGGGTTCGCCCAGGCGCTCGCCGCCGGTGCCGAGCTGGTCTGCGAGATGGACGCCGACTTCTCCCACGACCCGGCCTATCTGGGCGGCCTGCTGGCGGCGGCGCAGAGCGCCGACCTTGTGCTGGGGTCACGCTACGTGCCCGGCGGCGGGGTGCGCAACTGGGGGCTCGTGCGCCGGATGATCAGCCGCGGCGGCGGCATCTACGCCCGCGCGATCCTGCGCGTCGACGTCCACGACCTGACCGGCGGCTTCAAGTGCATCCGCCGCGAGGTGCTCGAGGCGATCGACCTCCCGAGCGTCCGCGCCGAAGGGTACGTGTTCCAGATCGAGATCACCTACCGCGCGATCCTCGCCGGCTTCCGCGTGCGCGAGGTGCCGATCGTGTTCTCCGATCGCACCGCGGGATCGAGCAAGATGTCGAGCCGGATCGCGCTCGAGGCGATGTGGCTGGTTCCCCGGCTGCGGCGCAGCGCGCGGGCGGCGATCGCCGGCACGTCGCGCAGCGCCTAACCGGATCGCAACGTCGCGCAAACGGCAGTGCAGGCCGCGCACGCGCCGCCCCCGCGAGCGGCTCGTAACATGAGCCACGTGAGCACCGATCCCCGCGCTCCCGGCCTGCCTCGGACCCTCGGCCTACTCAGCGTGGTCGCGCCGGTGTACAACGAGGAGGCCCTGATCGACGAGTTCTACGCGCGGGTGTGTGGGGCGCTCGGCGAGCTCGAGTTCGAGCTGGTGCTCGTCGACGACGGCTCGCGCGACTCGACGCCGGCCGTGCTCGAGCGCCTCGCCGCCGAGGACCCGCGCGTCAGGGTGGTGTTCCTGTCGCGGAACTTCGGCCACCAGACGGCGCTGACCGCGGGGCTCGACCATGCCCGCGGCGACGCCGTGGTGATGCTCGATGCCGACCTCCAGGACCCGCCCGAGCTGATCCCGACGATGCTCGACAACTGGCGGGCCGGCTGCGACGTCGTCTACGCCGTCCGCGAGCACCGCGACGGCGAGTCGCGCTTCAAGCTGGCCACCGCCCGCTGGTTCTACACGCTGTTCGACCGGCTGGCCCAGGTCGAGCTCCAGCACAACTCGGGCGACTTCCGGCTGCTCGATCGCCGCGCCCTCGACGCGCTGCTGTCGATGCGCGAGCGCAACCGCTTCCTCCGCGGCATGACCGTGTGGGTCGGCTACACCCAGGCGGCGGTCCCCTACCGCCGTGACCCCCGCTACGCCGGCGAGACCAAGTACACGCTGACGAAGATGCTGCGCTTCTCGCTCGACGCGATCGCCTCGTTCTCCGACCGGCCGCTGCAGCTGGCCACGCTGCTGGGGTTCCTGATCTCGACCCTGGCCTTCATCGCGATCCCCGTCGTCGTCGTGCTCAAGCTGTCGGGCTCCTACCTGCCCGGCTTCGGCTCGATCACGATCACCGTGCTGCTGCTCGGCGGGATCCAGCTGATCACGATCGGGATCATCGGCGAGTACGTCGGGCGGATCTACGACGAGGTCAAGGGGCGCCCGCTGTACCTCGTCCGCGCGCGCCAGAACTTCGGCGGCGAGGCCGACGGCGAGGCGCCGTTGCCGGCGATCGCCCGTCGCGGCGCCGACCCGGACTGACCGGCGCCGCGCTACCCGCCGGCCGGGTTGGGGCCGAGGGCGCGGTTGGGCGCCTGGCCGCTCCGTGCCTGGCCGAGCGGGTCGGGCGCGGGCCGCAGCTGCCGCACCGGAGCCGCCGGCGTCTCCGGGTCCTGCTCGAGGGCGGCGATCCGCTCGGACAGGCCCTTGAGGGCCTCGGCGATCGGGTCGGGCAGATGGACCCAGTCGGCATCCGGGCCCTCGGGCCGGCGGCCCTCGACGCGCACCGGGTGGCCGGGGTTGCCCACGACGGTCGAATTCGGCGGGACGTCGTGGATCACCACCGTGTTGGCGCCGATCTTGGAGCCGTGGCCGACGGCGATCGGGCCGAGCAGCTTGGCCCCCGAGCCGATCGTGACGTTGTCCTGGACGGTGGGATGGCGCTTGCCGGTGGCGAAGCCCGTCCCCCCGAGCGTCACCCCCTGGTACATCGTCACGTTGGCGCCGATCTCGGCCGTCTCGCCGATCACCACGCCCATCCCGTGATCGATGAACAGGCCCGATCCGATCCGCGCCGCGGGATGGATCTCGATCCCGGTCACGGTCCTGGCCAGCGCCGCGATCGCCCGTGGCACGATCGGCGCGCCCGCCTCGTACAGCGCGTGGGCGACGCGGTGCGCGAGCAGCGCCTGGACCCCGGGCCAGGTGGCGAGGATCTCGAACCAGCCAACGCCCCGCGCGGCGGGGTCTCGCATGTGGGCGGCGGCGACGTCGCGCCTGATCTCCGCCGCGACGGGGGCGAGAAGTCCCAGGCCGGCCATCATCACAGCCTACCGACCGGTGGCGCCCGGCCCTAAGGGGCGAAGAACGGCGTCGAGATGTAACGCTCGCCCGAGTCGGGGAGGATCGTGGCGATCCGCGCGCCCGCCAGCTCCGGGCGGTGCGAGAGCTGGAGCGCGGCCCACACCGCGGCGCCGCACGACATCCCGGCCAGCACGCCCTCGCGGCGCGCGAGTTGCCGCGCCGTCTCGATCGCCGGCTCGTCGCCGACCGGGACGATCTCGTCGATGATCTCGAGGTTCAGCACCTGCGGGACGAATCCGGCGCCGATGCCCTGGATCCGGTGCGGCCCCGGCGGGCCGCCTCCGAGCACCGCCGACGCGCTCGGCTCGACCGCCACGACCCGACAGCCGGGATTTCGCGCCTTGAGGAACTCCCCCACCCCGGTGATCGTGCCGCCCGTGCCGACGCCGGCCACGAACACGTCGATCCGGCCGTCCAGCGCCCCCCACAGCTCGGGGCCCGTGGTCCGCCGGTGCGCCTCGGGATTGGCCGGGTTGGAGAACTGGTCGGGCAGGTAGAAGCCGTCCCCGGTGGCCAGCGCCCGCGCGGCGTCGACCGCCTCGTTCATCCCCCCCATCGACTCGGTCACCTCGACCCGCGCGCCGTACAGCCGCAGCAGCGTCTCGCGCTCGCGGCTCATCCCCTGCGGCAGCGTCAGCACGATCTCGTAGCCCTTGGCTGCGCACACGAACGCCAGGGCGATCCCGGTGTTCCCGCTCGTCGCCTCGACGATCGTCGTGCGTCCCGGCTCGATCCGGCCCTCGCGCTCGGCCGCCTCGATCATCGCCACGCCGATCCGGTCCTTGACGCTGCCGCCCGGGTTGAACGCCTCGAGCTTGGCGAACAGCTCGGTGCCCTCGGGGGCGCCCATCCGCGTCAGGCGGAGGATCGGCGTGCGCCCGACGTGCGCGGAGATGTCAGCGGGAACCGGGCCCATCGTGGCCGATAGATACTGCCGTATCGCCGCCGGTGTCGCGTGCCCGTCGCGGCCGGCGCGCTCCGCGCCCGTGAGCAGGCCGGTGGCGTGGGTAGCCGTCATGCGCGAGGATCGTCGCGCATGCGGGCTACCCGGGTGACGCTGCGCGCGTCTGTCCCGCGGCGACCCGGAGAGGCTCAGATGTAGTACGTCTGCGACAACGCCCCTGCATACGGGGGATTTCCCGCAGCTACAGGGGATTCGGTCCGACTGGGTCCGATTGAATCCGACCGGATCGGGACGCGACTGGCGCGAGACTGGCGCGAGCGGCGGTCTCACTGGCGCGCGTCAGGTAGGCGTCGAGCAGGCCGGCGGCCTCGTCCTCGTTCCCGGGCATCAGGTGGCCGTAGCGGTCGAGAGTGATCGAGATGTTCGCGTGCCCCATGTACGTCGACAGCGCCTTCGCGTTGACGCCGGCGGCGATCATCAGGCTCGCGAACGTGTGCCGGCACTCGTGCAGGCTGATTCGCTCGAGCGCGTCGCCGCTGACCTTCACCCACACCCGCGCCGGCGCCTGCCCCCGGACCGGATTGGCGATCTCCTTCCATCCCCATGCGATCCACGCCCGCTCCCGCAGCGGTGTCGGCGCGAACGGCGTCAGCTCCGTGGTGCCGAACACGAGTCCCTCGGTCCGTCCGAGGTTGAGCAGGTGCTCGTCGAGGTGGTCGCGGAGCACCGCGGCGATCGGCACGCGCCGCTCCTTGCCCGACTTCGGGAGGATCATGCCCTCCTTGTCGTCCCACCCACGGCACACCCGGATCACGCCCGTGGCCAGGTCCACGTCCTCGATGCGGAGCGCCATCAGCTCGCCGCGACGCAGGCCGGCGTACATCGCGCTCGCCCACACGGGACGATCACCCGCCGGGAGAGCGACGAGGAGCGCGGCGCACTCCTCGGGCGCGGCGATCCTGTCGCGGCCGCCGCGGACGGCAGGCATCTCGAGGAGTGCGGTCGGGTTGACCGCAACGTCTCCTCTCGCCACCGCCCGCTTGTAGATCGCGCGGAGCGGCAGCAACGTGACGCCGACGGCGCTGGCGCTGAGCCCGGACGCGACGAGCCGGTCGACCAGGTCCTGCAGATCAGGACGGGTGATCTCGCCGAGCTTCACGCGTCCGAGCTCGGGCAGGATCCGGAGCCGCAGTCCCGCCTCGTACCCGCGGATCGCGCTCGGCTTGTACGGGTCTCCCGATCGGTTCCGGATCACGCCGGCTCTTGCGCCCTCCAGCCACGCCACCGCGGCCTCGTTGACCGTCGTTGGCATCGGCGCCCGGAGCTGCTTCCGACGGACAGCCGAGCGCGCGTCGTCACGCCACGCCACGGCCGCCGAGAGCGTCGGGAACGTCTTGCGGATCTTCTTCTCGTCCCGCTTCGAGTAGACCGACGCCTCGTACGGGCACTTGCACCGCCCCTGCCGCGCGCAGCCTCGGCCGTGACGCTGTCTGATCCCTGCGGCCATCACGCCCCTCCTGTCGTGAGCGCCCGCTCGACGAGCGCGTTGGCTTCACGCTCGGCCGCCTGGACATCGTCCAGAGCGGCCTGCACGCGTCGCGGTGGCACCTGCGATCCCTCGAGCTTCAGCGCGAGCACGTTGCCGAGGACGGCCCAGACGGCGTGAAGGTGGTCGATCGCGTCGGCGAGAACTTCGGACTGCAGGAGCGCCTCCGCCTGATCGGCGACCTGCTCGAAGGCCATCACGCCTCCGGGAAGAGACGGAACGCCTCGCCGGCCGCCCACTGCAACCGGCCGGTGATCTCGAGCACCAGAGCCGTGGGGATCGGCGCGTAACCGACCTCCGTCGTCAGCCGCTCCGTCTGCAGGCGGAGGAACGCCTCGAGCAGGGGGAACAGGTCGTGCGGCCCGGCCGCCAGGTCGAGGTCGGTGCTCTCAGCGGCGCCAAGGACCGCGTCGAGCAGGCGGAGGTCCGTCTCGAGGTGGCTGATCGCGCTCTCTCGATCCTCCGCGTGATCCTGACTGGCCTTGATCCAGTCAGCGTCGTTGTCGATCTCCCACACGAGCGCGCGACGCACGTCCTCGAGGTATTCGGCGGGAACGGTGAGCCGCTCGGGCGTATCGATGGTCGTCGTCATCACGCCACCGCCTCAAACTCGGTGATCCGTTCAGCGAGGGCCCGGCCGGCGTCGTGCTGGGCCATCATCTCGGCGCGCCGCTGAGGCGTGAGTTTCCAGAAACCCTCGTCCTCGGCGATCGCCGTGACCACGTCCCGGACGTCAGAGGCGAGAAGTTGGGCGGACACCGGAATGTCGTACTCGCCTCCGTCGTCGACCTCCAGAATCTGGATTGCCTGGCGGGCCGCCAGCAGAGCGGCGATGCGGCGATCGATCTCCGCCACGTCCTCGACTGTCGTGGGGTTGAAGAGCAAATCGTCGAACTGCTCGCCAACCGCGTGACATGCCGCACGCCAGAGCGCGCGCTTGAGCACTGCCCGCTCCTCGGGCGTGTGCGTGACCACGCGTAACCGCGGCTCGATCCCATCGTTTTCGTAGATCTCGGCCATGCTGCTCCTCCTGTCGGTCGGCACCGAAGCGGAGCGAAGGTCTGGCGAGGAAGGCAACCGCCGAAATCGGTAGCGTGCCTGGCGCGCCGAACGGTTCTCTCGTTCGGTGCATGACCCGGCGGCGTTACAAGCGTCGCCGGGTCGATTTGGTTGATGGCTGCATCCTACCCTCGTGGCTGACGGAAAGCCAGCGGCGGCTCTTGCTTCCGCTGAGCGGCTTTTGCACGCCTACTGGCCCGGTTCAGCAGGTCAAAGAGCGAGACGTAGGGTCCGGTGGCTTCGCCCCGGAGAACGGCGCGCGTGCGCGACGCCTCCCGCCGGCAACTCGGCGAGCAGGTCGCACAGTCAGCGCGCCGCCCGGATAGGTCAGCGCCGCATACCAGGCAGGGGCGCACGGTCATCTGCGGACCCCCTAGGCGGGAGCAATCCCTTCGCCAGCGCACCCCTGTCTGATCCGGTCACGGGCCAGCCCCAGCAGCCCGACGAGCAGTCGCGCCCGCACCTTCGGGTCGGGGTCGGCGAGCGTCGCAGCGATCCGGTCGATCACGGCGATCGAGACGGTCAGTGCGTCGGGAGCGCCGCCGACGAAGACCGGCACGGCGAGCGGCACCTCGCCGCGCGCGATCGCCGCATCGAATGCTTCCGTTCCGACCCACCGATCGTCAGCGTCGAGCGTCATCTACGCCCCCGCCGCCATCGCCTCGAGGATTTGTCGGCGGTTCGCGCGGGCGAGCACGCGACCATCGACCACCAGGTTGATCGTCCCGAGCTGGCCTGAGCCGACCGGCGCCCCGCGGACAGGTGACGCGCCCGGCATCCTGTCCAACGGCGTCACGGCCTCTGGTCCCGCTTCGCCGATCAGTGCCAACGTCGGCCGGGTCACGATCGCGCCGCGCGCACCATGCGCGATCCCGAGCAGTCCCCCGAGCGCGCCGAGCGCATCACCGCCCGCCCCACCAACATGCACGCCCGCGATCGTCACACCGCTCGTGCCACCATACGCACCCGACCCCACGGTAGACAGCCGGCCGGCCGGGTTCGACGGGCTCGCAGCGCCCGTGCCAACGTTCCCGGTCAGATTTCCCAGCGCCTGCTGTGCGGCGGCGCCCGCGGTGACGATCCCGGCGATCTGGCCGACAACCCCGAGCGCGCTCAACCCCAGGCGGGTGAACGAGCCGCGCCCCGCGACGCTCGCAGCCTCAATCTCAGTAGCGGCCGTGCCGGCCGCCGGGCCGAGCAAACCGATCTTCGTCAGCACGCCCGCGACCGCGGGGGAGATCGCGGCGATCGCGCCGATCATCGCCCTGACCTTCGTGACGACAAACGCGGCAGCGATCAGCGCGGCGATCGGCGAGATCACCAATGCGAGCGCGATGAACGCGAGCCGGTTCTGATCAATCCAGTGCTTCACCTGCTTCCAGTGCGTGATGATCAGCACCGCAACCCCAACCAGCGCCATTACCGCCAGCAGCAGCGGATCAGCGGACAGCAGCTTGAACGCCATGGTGACAAGTCCAACGATCGCCTTCACGCCTCCCCATGCTTTCGCGAGCGCCCAGATACCGGCGCCCTGCGCGATCATCAGTCCCGCGACCTTGATGATGTCCTGGATCGGTGCGGGGAGCCCGTGAAACCATTTCACGACGTCCTTGATGTGCTGCGGCAGCTCGGTCAGCCACTGGAGCAGCTTTGAGCCGAGGTTCAGTAGCTTCGCGAGGGCTGGGAGCACGATCGGGCCGAGCACATCCCCGAGCTGGATCAGGTTCGCTTGCAGCGCCGCCTCGGCCGCCTTCAACTGCGTGGTGGGGTCCTTCTGCTGGAGGCGGGTACTGACGTGATACTCGCGGAGAGTGCTTGCCTGCTGGCCGTACTTGCCCATCGCCCGGTCGAGCATCGTGAGTTCGGTCAGCAGGATCCGGCCGCGGCCACCCGGGAGGATCGCGTTCAGCACCCGGGCAGCATTGATCTGACTGATGCCGTGAAGGTGCGTCCGGATATCCTTGAGCGCCACCACCATCCCGTGCGGCTTGTGCAGGTCGACGGCGAGTTGATTCGCCCCTATGTGGATCGAGGCCAGCGCGGCTGTCGCCTTCGTGGTCGGCGCGTACAGGAAATGCAGCGCCGTCGCGAACTGGGCTGCCGAGCTGGACGCGTTCTGCCCCGAGTCAGAGAACACCGCCAGCGCAGCCGTCACGTCCTGGAGCGACAGTCCGGCGACCTTCGCGGACGAGAGCACGCCCGTCCCGAGGGAGTGAACCAGCTCCCCCATCCGCATGTTGCCCGAGCCGACCGTGGCGTTCAGCAGGCCCATGACGTGATCCATGTTGCCCGCGCCCTTGATCCCGACGTACAGCACCGACCCGAGCGCTGACGTCGTCTCCTCCAGGTTCGCGCCGCTGATCGCCGCCTCCTGCGAAGCGAGCTTCAACGCGTGCAGCGCCTTCGAGCCGCGGATACCGAGCGACTCAAGGTGGTACAGCCCCAGCGCCAACGACATTGGCCCCTGCCCCATCGACTGCCCGGACTTCGCGAGCTCAAGAACGCCGACCTTCATCCTCGCCAGCTCCCTGGTCGATCCGCCCGTCTCGGTCCGGATCCGCAGCATCTCATGGTTGAAGCTCGCGGACGCCTTCACCGCCTCAAACCCCAAACCGACCAGTGCGAGCGCGCCACCCTTCGCAATGTTCTTCACCGCCCCCAACGCGGCAGCACCCTTCGCCGTCCCCGCACCCATCGCCTCCCCAGCAACCCCCGCACGACGCTCCGACGCCGCGAGCGTGTTGAACTCGCCCGCCAGGCCGCGAACCTCCGCAGCAGCGACCTTCGCGCCACGCAACGAAATGATGTACTCGAGCAGATCAGACATCGCTAGCCGGCGCTCGCTGACACCGAAGCCCGCTGCAGGTAGGCCGCTCGCTGCGCGTACGTACCACAGTTGTAGGACGCATGTGCGAATGCAACCCCGGGGATCGCAGCGCCCTCCGCCTGCGTCCAAGGCCAACCGAGCAGGGACGGAGCCTCCGTCAGAAGCTCATGTATCGCGCCCTGCTCCCACGCACGGCCATAGTCGTGATGACGGCGACGCCAAACGTCCTCGAGAAACGAGCGCGCCTCGCGGCAGGATCGCAACACCCACAGCCACCCGGCGGGGCCATAACGTGAGTCGAACGCGAACGCCTGCCACGCGTCAAGCGCGTCCGCAGGGTCGCGTTCGTCACTGAGCACCAAAGCGTCAGCGTCCAGCCAGAGCGCGATGTCAGCCTCATCGAGCGCAGCGCGGAGCGCCGGGACACGCGACCACGACACGGGAACGCCACTGACCACTGGAGCCTCTCTGATCTCGTAGCCGTGCCGTTGAGCGAACCTGGACATCGCGGGTCGCGTGACGGAACGCAAGACGTCAGCGTCACCCGCGAATGGCGTCACCAGCAGCTTGCGAAGACACGGCAGCCTCCTGTTGATCTCATGACGCGGTGGTTGAAAGTGCCGGCGCATCTCAGTACCCGGGCCACCGGCGTGGCACATAGCCGTACTGCTCGGAGGCAGACGGCGCCTGGAAACGCAAGCGCGCACCGCCGCCCGGGACGGTGTCGAAGCGCTTTGCGGGGCGGCCGTAGAACTCGATGAACACGTGCCCGTTGCTCCCGGCGCCGGGCTTGTACCAGACGGTCATCTGCTGTCCGACGCCCGGCTGCCCCCAGCCGGAGAAGTCGCCGGACACGATCGGGCCGGGATAGTTGTCCATCATCCCGCCCATGTGCAGGGCCAGGCTGGTGGAGGACGAGCAGTCGAGCGTGGTGGCCTGCGCGGCGCCCGCCCAGTCATTGCCGTGTCCGCCCGGCCCATACGGGAGGGCGCGCTGGTCGATCTGTGTGGACGCCGCATACACGCGATCAACAAGGTTTGAGGATGACAGGCCCGCGGCTGTCGACGCGGGCGAAGCGATCGATGCCCCCAGCCCGCTCGACGCGAGCGACGGTGCCGGCGCCGCGGCCGGCTCCGGCAGCGCAGTCTGCGGCTTGTGCAACGTGATCTGCGCGACCGGGTCAAACAGGCCACGACTGATATCCGACACCAGCCAGCGACCATCCCCCGGACCATAATCCTGCAGTTCGATCACCGACCCGGGCGGCGCGTCCCACCGGTCGATGCGAACCTCAATGATCGCCTCCGACGGCTTCGGCTGCCGCCGGCCACGACGAACGATCGTCCGCCCGCCAACCTCCGCGTCGAACGTGACCTTTTGCACACCAATGGTCTCCGGGTCAATGCGATATTTCGTTTCGCCTTTGATCAGGTCGTCGTCGGTGACGAAGTACAGGCTGTTGCGCCCCGCGACGAAGCACCGCCAGTTTACTTCGCCGGCGAGGCGTTGCATCGCTGTCCACGAGTCTTCGACTTGTCCTGATTGGCCGCGGGTGAACTCGTATTGTGCGATCGGGACGGCTGCGGATGCGAGCGTGGCACCGAACCCGCCGGCGGCGAGCGTGGCCCCGAGTCCGCCGGCGCCGGTGAACGCGGCGATCACCGTTTGCGCACCCGGGATCGCCTGCCCATAACGGCCGGCGAACTGGGCGGCGCACCCCTGCACCTTGTACGCGATCGTCCCCGCATCGAGGTTCGTGGTGTTCGCCAAGGCGATCGCCCCGCCCGCACCCGTGAACCCCCTCCGCAGAAACGCGGTCACGCACGCAGCGACATCCAACGGGCTGATCCCCAACCCGGCCGCCGTCGTGCTGAGCAGCTGCAGAATGCCCGTCGACGTGTGATCCGTCGCGACCGGCGGATTGCTGTACGGGGCGCCCGGCTCCACACTGCACGCCGCCATCACCGCCAACACCGCCTTCGCAGGCGCCTTCAACTGCGCGCACACCTCAAGCACAATCGCCGCGTTCTTCAACTGCAACGGCCCCAAAGTCGCCTGGCCGCCATCCCACGTGCGGATCGTCAAATGCGTGAGCCCGGGACCGGAGCCGCGCACATTATGCGTCACCCGCGAACCCGACCCCAACGCCTTCGACTTCAACGTCCGCCCCGTCTTCGTGGTACTCGACACAGGCTGCACCACGTGCAGTTCCGGGGAGATGAAACTCAACGCGCCGAACGCGGGCGCGATCTCGCGGGCCATCGTCTCCACGAACTGGGCGCGCGTCGACGTCGAGCGCGCCACCTTCAACGGCGCGAAATGCTCGCGCAACAACGCCACCAGCTTGTGCTCCAACGTCAAATCCAACAAATCCGTATCAACGAGCCTCACGTTCACGACCCGGAACGGCACCCCGTCCAACTGCACATCAACCTTCTGGCCAAACACCCCGGACTTCAACGCTCGCAGATCACGATCAAGCAGCGACAACGTCAGTGATGGCGCGCCGATCATCGTATCCGCCGTCGTGCCGTCCACGATCACGTCCGTCACATCAACATTGATCCCGCCCCTCGGACCGGCGAGCAGCAACTTGTCGATCGTGACATCAACCGTCTCATCATCAACCAGACTGGTGGGGCGCAGTGCCGGCGCGGGACGCTGAGCGGTGAAACTCACGAGGGTCTCCGGCCGCTACGCGAGCGGGTCCCACGCACTGAACCTGCGCCGAGGCGCGGCCACCGCCCGAACGCCCGCCCACGCCTCACCACGGCCGCGGCCCCGGGGCGCCGGGAAATGGCGGACCCGGATCGCCCGGAAACGGCGGCGACGGCCTCGGCGACGGCTTCGGCGCAACGCCGATGATCCCCATCACCCGCCCCTTACCCGATCTTCCGCAGGCCGGCCACGACACCCGGGCGCGGACTGCCGTCCGTCGCAACACCCTCAGCCTCAAGCAGCCTCGCCGCCTTCACCGGATCCCCCTCAGCCAAAGCGACCGTGTCGTCGACCGTCGGCTTGTGCTCCGTGATCCACGCACCGAGCTTCTCGACGCCAGCGCCGGCGTCCACGGGCGCAGACACGTCCACGATCCCACCGTCAGACGGGCCGGCCACGACCTGACGCCGCACATGTCGATCCATCGCCTCCTGATCGCCGCGCTCGCCACGATAGGCATCGAGGAGAGCTTGCGCGCGCTCCGCAGCATCCTTCGGCGTCATACCTTTCGGCAACAGCGCGCCGAGCCCGTCCAGGCGCTCCTCCTCGCCCGGCAGAAGCTCAATCTCGTCGCCCTGCTCAGCGGTCAACGCCCGCGTCGTCGGCTGCCCGTTGAAATCCGGCCCCGGCTCGAAGTAGGTAGCCAGCCGCATCCCCACGACCCGCCGACTCGTCTTCAGCGCGGTCGCCATCATCCGGCCTCTGTCACGCCGAGCAGAGGCGAGCCGCCACGCGCCGAAGGGTCCCACCGCCGCACCTCGTAGCCAGCCGCCCGAGCCGCAGGCGGGAAGTGGGTCCCCATAAAACTGCGGTGAGACTCCTCGTCGGCGGCCGCGTCCCGCTCATCCTTGGTGAACACCCGTTGCGCCACCTGCGGCATCGGGTCCGCCAGCGCATCCCGGATTATCCGACTCGCACCAGAAGCGCGGGACCGCGAGGAATGAGCAGACGGGCGTAGCGCCGGCCCGGCAGGCACCGTCCGCGGCGCCGGCGGCATCGGAGCAGGCAGCGTCGACGCCGACACAGGCCTCGAAAGCGCAAGACCGATCGTCGCAGCACCCGCATTCGCAGGCAAACCAAGACGGCGGCGGAGCTGAGCGGTATTCACTTGCATGGGAACGCCTTTCCGTAATTTGCCGGCGGTCAGCCGCCGGCGGGGTCGTGGTCAATGCCCGTTCTCACCGGCTGACCGAGCAGCGCAGAAACCGACCGCGCCGTGTACCGAAACGTGCGAGGCGTCAACCGGACCACCTCGAGCCGGCCGTCGGCGCCATAACGCCACAGCGTCCGCGGGCCAACCCGCAGAAGAGCGGCAGCCTCCGCAGGGGTAAGCAATGGACGTTCTGCCAGTTGGGGCTGCATCCCCGAACTTATACACAGATGCTCGACAGCGCTTGAGAGGACGGCACGTCGAAAGCACATCACCACTCACGCCCCAGCCAACCATCCAGCGGCTCATCCCCCCACCCATCATCCTCACGAGCCACAACCTCATCGACATCGACCGGCCGGTCATCACTAGGCAACGTCTGACCGCCCCCATCACGCCACAGCGGCACGCGGCCCACCGCCCGACCCGAGTTCGCATCCAGCGCCCGAGCAAACGCGCTCAACCCCGGATCAGGCAGCCACACCGCCGCCCCAGACCCCGCCGACCGCTCCAGCAACGCCACCGCCATCAACGAGAGCGCCACCGCCCGATCATCATGACCGCCCGACCGATGATCGAACCCCCACGCACCCGACACCGACTGCACCAGCCGCAACGCCCGCAACTCCTCCCGCAAACCCTCCGCCTCATACAACTCCAAGCACCCCGCGTTCACAGTCGACAACAACGTCGACGCCAACCGCTGCTTCGACGCCGAACTAAACGTGAACTCCTCCGCATGAATCCCAGCGGCACGCAAGCGCTGCGCCAAGTCATAGCCCTGCCACGGATCAAGCCGGAGCACGAAACGAAACCGCTCGTAAGCCCGCCGAATGAACGCCTCGACCTCCGCAAAGTCGACCGGCCGCGCACGCGAACCCTGCCACGTCCGCATCAAATCCAGCCGCACCCGATCGCCCACCCGATGCCCAATCGACAGAACAGTCCGATCGTTCACCGTCCCAAGATCCAGCCCCGCGGCATAAAACCCCGCAGGATCATGCTCCAGCGCCGGACCATCCAAGCAGAACGCCGCATCGACCACCGCAGGATCGAGAAACGACCCCGCCACCGCAGTCCACTCGTTCCAAAACAACTGCCGAAACACCGCATCCGGCAGCCTCTGACGCTGCTCCTCCAACCGATCAGCGTCCATCCACGGCGCCGGCCCAGCCCGCTCCCCACACCGCCACAACGACGACTGCCGAGCATGCCGGAGCACCCCAAACGCAAAGTGATCGGGCGACCCCGCAGTCGTCAACACCACCATCCGCGCATCCGGCCGCTTCGCCACAGCAGACGACGCCGCCTCCCACAACCGGCGAGCCGCCGGCCCACCACTCCAGTTCGCCAACTCGTCAGCGAACAACCAGTGCGGAGTCAAACCCCACGCGCCAGGCGCATCCGCCGGCAGCACCTCCAAAGACGCGCCCGACTCCGGCACGATCACCCGCCGCGCCTGCACATCAACCCGCCCGACCAGCGCAGACGTACGCGCAACAAAACCGCCAATCGCATCGATCGCCAGCCTGCCCTGATCGGCATCAGCCGCCAGCCAGTACGCCCGCAGCCGATGGTCAGCAGCCACCAGCACCGACAGCGCCAGCGCCGCCATGTCCGTCGTCTTGCTCGACCCGCGCGCCCGGGTGAGAAACGAGAACGGCGCCGGACCGTCGAGCACCTGGAGCGCGTCGTCGCGCTGAAACTCATGCGCCGCGTCAATCCAGCGGCGCCCATCCTCGAGCGGCAACACCGCGAGCACGTCACGAGCGAGCATCCCTACTCCCCCTCGCCTAACTCGTTGGCCGTGCCGTCGACAACAGCACCGCTCCCCTCGCGCTGCTGCCACGCTGCGCGCCCGTCCGCCAGCTCGTCCTCGAGGGACCGAGCCGTCCTCGCCAGATCCAACCCGAGCTTGGCCCTGCTCGCAGGTGTCATGCCGAGCTCTTTGAGCAGGTCCAACGACTGTGTGCGGAGGCGAGCCTCGTATTCGAGGACCGGTCGTGGCTTGCCGTCCTCGCCCTCCCAGCCACGCCGGTCGAGGTACTCGCCGATCGAGTCGAGCCGACACAGCGTCTCGGCGAGCAGGCGCACCGCCGGCGCGTCAGCGGCGGGTAGCGATCCGTCGACCTCGCGGACCGGGGCGTCCTCGGTGAGAGCCCCGACGATCTCCCGCACCTTCGCGGCGAGCCTCGGACCGGTGACCCGTGCGAAGGCTCCATGACTCACCGCACGGACGTTCCCCGAGCCCGCGGCCGCCACGCCGGGCGTGAGGTTCGCGAGCTGCCGCGACCGCTTCTCCGGGTCATTGCTCAGCGGCATTCCGTCTCCCCGCGGATGCCGAAGCGCTCGCGCTCCTCGGCCGTTGCCTGACGGATGATCAGCCGTCCGGACGCGACTTGCTCGCGGATCTCGGCCAGGCGCCGCTCGCGCCGTTGCGCCGCCGTCTCCCGCCCGGACCGTCGCATGCTGTCCAGCGGCCGCATTGGCATCACACGCAGAAACCCCGTCCCCGAGGGAAGGGGTTTTCTCCGGCCGTCCGCCGCATTGCGCGGCGAAGGCATAGTCCCTGCCCCGTGAGATCGGCGAGAGTCGGCGGCGACACAATGCCCTGCTCCGCGGGAAGGGCATTACCGCGTCTCCCCACACCTCTTTCTCCGCCACCCCGGTTCTTCGCCTGCTGCTGTAGTACCTCGCCGAGATACCGCTTCGCGTCGATCTCCATCTCAGCCCAAGCCGGACACGTTTCACTGGCGCGCACCTGGCGCGCACGCCCCCAAAGCCCAGCGAACACGGGCAGATCCACGGACACCCACATGGTTCTCATCTGCGCTCCAGGATCGTCTCGGCGTGCTCGGCCAGCCACCGCTCAAGCTCGGCGATCGGCACGAGCTTCCGGGTACCGAGGCGGACCAGGCGGACATCGGGCTCGACCTGCGCCTTCCAGACGTCCCAGCTGACGCCGATTGCAGCGCACGCCTCCTTCACGTTCAGCGCAAGGCGTGGGACCGGCGCCACCCCGCGCGGCGCCTGGCTGGCGTCGACAGGACGGCCGGCGCTCACAGTGCCCCCCGGTCAGCGGCACAACGGACGAGCAGGAGGCGTGCCCATTCGACGAGTTCGAACAGGCCGGCGCACCACTTCCAATGTTTGAGGCTCTCGAATGAGGCTCGCGGCCGGGTCGCCGTGGGTGGAATCACGACGGGTCGCCTTCTGTGTCGCTGGGGGTGGCTTGGAGGCGTTTGGGTTCGGCGTCGGGGTTGGGGTCGCGGTTGTTCTCTTCGGGGTCTGTGTCGTGGTGACCGCGACCCGTGACCCGTGACCCCTTAAGGGGGGGGGTCGCGGGGTCGCGGTTAGTCGCTTCCGCGTCCTGGGTCGTGGCGGGTCGCGGTTGGGTCGCGGGGTCGCGGTCGTCGTCTTCGCGGTAGGGCCGGCTGCTGTAGTGGCACCGTTTCTGGCCGTTGGGCTCGACGCCGACGTAGCCTTCGTCGATCAGCAGGCGGAGGGCGTCGTCGACGAACTTGGTCTTGCCCTTGATGCCGTTGCGGATCTCGTTGAGCCCGGCGCCGGGCTGCCGCTCGAGGAGCATGCTGACGCGCTCCATGAGGAATGTCGGGCGGATGCTCCCGGTGGTGGGACTGATGATGGTGTTCGGCGGTTCGAGGGTGACGGTGACGCGCTGACCGTTGTCTTCGGGGGCGATGTGGACGAGTGCGATCTCGCCGGCCACGGCGTGCCCGCGGACGTGGCCGTGGCGATCTTTCTCGACCTTGAGCTTGATCAGGCCGGTGTCGGTGCGGCTGGGTGGCCTGATGACGTCGGTGCCGTACGCCACGGCGATCCCGGCGAGCTTGTGCTGGGCGCCGAGGGCGTATCGGCCGCGGGTCTCCTTGCTCTTGACGACGTGGTCGATCAGGATCACGGCTGCGCCCCGCTGGGCGATCGGGCGCGGGAGGGCGGTAAGGAACTTCGCGGCGTCAGGGTTGCTGTAGGGGTCGAGGCCGAGCAGGCCGTACGCCTCGCTGAGGCCGTCGATGATCCCGAGGGCGTACTCGCGGGTGGTGAGCAGGGTGGTGAACGCCTCGATACCGAACGGGTCGCACGGGCGGACATACGTGAACCGTTCGAGGATGTCGGCGGGTGCGGCCTGGAGCGCGAGCAGGCGGGTGATGATGCTGGCCGGGGCGTCCTCGAAGTCGATGTAGAGCACGTGCTCGCCGCTGGCGACCACCGCGGCGCTGCAGGCGAGGGTGATCCATCCTTTCCCGCTCTCGGGCTCGCCGGCGAGGGAGTGGACTTCGCCGGGGTAGAGCAGCATCGCCCCGTCGGTGCGAGCCATGAGCGCGGGCACGGGTCCGACGATGTCGCCGGCCTGGATGCCGGCGAGGATCGGAGCGAGGTCGATCGCGCTCCAGGTGCTGGCCAGCACCGGCGGGAGGTTTTCGGCCGGCGCCGGGTTGTGTCCGTTCATGACTTCGCCGGCGTCGACCGCGGCGCGGAAGTCGGCATCCTGCTCGGCGGTCCAGGTCACGCGGCCGCCCTCTTGGTTTTGAGTGCGCTGTCGAGAGTTCGTTCGACCTCAACCTCGGGCAGGCCGGTCGATAGCCCGGCGGCTCGTAGTGCTTCTCGCCCTTCGTGCTCGGCTACGCCGCCGGCGTCGACGTGCTCTCGGAGTCGGCAGCCGGCCCGGTACAGGGCGTTGTTTCGGTTCTTGCTGTCGGGCGAGTTCTCGGCGACCTTTCGCACGAGCCCGTCGAGCGCGTTCGAGGCGTCGGCGGCGGAGTACGCGACGCGGAGCGGCTTGGGCGGTGCGACGTACGCGCGGTCGTCGGGGAGGTGGCCGACGACGTCGGCGACGGTGAACACGTCGAGCTCGAGCCGGGTGCAGACCACGGGCCGGGGGGCGCCGTGCTTGAAGTTGAGGGTGCCGGCCGGCCGAAGGATCCGCGCGGGGTCGGTGGCGTTGTCGGCGCCGAGCGCGACCCTGAGCCGATGGTTCGCTCGCCGCGCCCACTCCGGCGGGACCGGCTGTCGCAGCGGCCAGTACGCGTGGGCGGAGTGCTCGCTGCCGGACCGGATCACGATCCCGGGCAGCGGGGTGAAGTGCGCGAGGCGCTCGAGGGACTCGCGGCCGTCGCAGTCGGCCCAGACGCACCACACCCGCTCGATCGCGTCCGCGGTGCCGTTGCGACGGGTGCGGGGGGCGACGCCGATGTAGGTGTCGTGCGTCTGCCCGAGGTTGTGTGCGCTGCGAGCGGCGCGGTCTTTCTCGTTGATCGGGATGAAGTCTTGGTGCATGCCGCCCCGCGGCCGGCTGCGCTTGGCGCGGATCTCGAAGTAGCTCGTCGGCGGCTCGTTCCCGGCGATCGCGGCGAGCTGCATGCGCAGCGCCTCCTGCTGCGGGATCTGCTCGCCGGTCGTCACGGCGATGCCTTTCCGAGCGCGGCCTTCGCAGTGACGATGTAGCTGTGCGCTTCAGCGGCGGAGGCGGCGGCACGCGTGAGCATCTCGCCGACGGTGCCGACGGTGTCGAGGTCGAGCTCGGGTGTGATCAGCGACTGCGCGGCAAGGCACGCCCAGGCGGCCAGATCGATCGCTTCGGCGCTGATCTCGTCGAGCAGTTCAGCGGTCGACCGCTCGGCCCAGCTGTCGCCGTGCTGTTCCTGCCCCTCTTCGAGGCGGCGCTCGACGGTGCTCGGCCAGGTCGCGGTGGCGAGTCGGGCTAGGCGTTGCGAACGGTCGAGCAGGATCCGCTCGGCGAGCCGGTCGCGGCGCTCCGGGTGTGGATTACCGCCCATGGCTCGGCGGGAAGAGCCGGTCGACTGGCGCGGCCATGCCACCCGCGATCTGCTCCTGAACGCTCCGCGATGGCCGCTCTCCCCCGTCTTCGAGCTGCTCGAGCGTCGCCCGGTCGAGCCCGCACCGCATCGAGAGCTCGTCGAGGCTCATTCCGAGGTCGAGGCGCCGCGCGGTGATCGGCGACACACCCGCTGCCTGGAGCACCTTGGCGAAGACCGGGCCGGAGTCCGGCACGTAGCCGCGCTCGATCATCTGCACATACGAGAGGCTGCACCCGGCGAGCGCCGCGAGAGCCTGCTGGCTGAGTCCAGCACGCTGACGGGCCGAGCGGAGCGGGCCGAGGCTAGGGCTAGGCTTAGTTGTCATGGCTGAAATTCTGGAGGGCTTCCGCCTTCGGGTCACGGAACCAAAGGCACGTTCTAAGGCCCACTTCGTTCCGCTGCCGGCACCGAATACCGGTCTCGCCGATCTCCTCGCCGAGGTCGTCCCGCCTGGCGCGCTGACTCTCTCGACCCCGTTCGTTCGGGTCCCGGTGATCGCGCCGCCGGTGTTCACCGACGAGCAGATCGAGGCACACGCCGAGCTCGCAGTGCGCCGGTGGCAGGCTCAATGGACGCAGGCGGCCAGGCGGCGGGTACTCCGCGCGTTGAACGGAGATCGCGAGACCGTCGGCGGCCGCTATGAGTCGCTCGTCGCCACCTGGCCGTGGCTCATGCTCTCCCTCGAGGGGTCTGGGATCGGCTGGGAAGCGGCGCTGCTCCTTGCCGAGCGGCTGACAACTTCGCCGGTCGGTGGCGGTCCGCGCATCTCCGACCTCCCCGACCTCGGCGACCCGCGTTCCGGTTACGAGCGAGTGCTGACGCCGTATCGTCGTCTCGCGGCGACGGTGCTCGGCGACATCGGCACGACCTCGCCGATACGTGCGCTGCTCGGCGACCTACCGGAGGACGAGAACCGGAATCCCTCGCGGCTCGTGCAGGCCGCTGCGGCGTGCGGCATCACTAGGACCGCGACGGCGAACCCGAGCCGGGCGGCCAGAAGCGCGCGATCGGTAGGTCGTCAGCTGCTCCATGACCTAGGCGCATGGCCCTGGGTCTGCGTGGTCAACGGCGAACTCGCTGGCGAATGGTGGACGGAGGCTGCCGTGGGCTGGCGGCTCGAAGAATGGCTCCGCCGTTCTGAGGCGGAGGAAGTGTGGGCTCGTCGCCGTCGACGGGCTGCGGCCGCAAGCGCCGGCCTCGAGATCCCCTGATCGGTCACTGAACCGCGAACTTCCGCGCAGGAGCGGAGCCAAGTTGCCCAGAGCGCACCCTGCGCGTGAGAGCTACGGGCCCGCCGCTGCATGTGCAGCCAGGGGCATCGGCGCCACTTGCTGAAGAAACGCGTCGCCGTTCTGGTTCTCGATCAGCTTGATCGTGCCGGTGTCGGACATCGTTTGCACGCACACCTGGCGCAATTCCTGGCGCGAGAGCGTCAAAAAGCAACGACTTACCTGCAAATGAGGCGGTTCACGTCAGATGTAGTACATCGCCGCCCCGGCGGCTCGCGCCTCGGCCTCGGCCACCTCGGCGATCGTCGCCTCGGCCAGAACCGCGCGCGCCGCGCGGGCCGCGTCGGCGAACACGCCCTCGGCATCGGTGCCGAGCGGCCCGTCAAGCAGCTCGACGACCTCCAGCACGGCGATCTCGCTCGACGGCCGGGCGAACGTGTAGCCGCCCTTGACGCCCCGCTGCGAGCGCAGCAGCCCGGCCCGCCGCAGCGTCGCGAACAGCTGCTCCAGGAACTGCACGGGGATCTCCCCGCGCCGGGCCAGCTCGGCGATCGGCACCGGGCCCGCGCCCCCATGCCGGTGCAGCTCGACCAGCGCCTTGACGGCGTACGGCGACTTGGTCGTGATCGAGATCATTGCGCGCCGCGACGTGGGCTAGCCAGGCGACGATTTGCCGCCGTCAGACCGCAACGGACTCGCCGGATGGGCCACTAGATCCAGCCCCGCTCGGTGGCGATCAGCACCGCCTGGGCCCGGTCCATCGCGCCCAGCTTGCCGTAGACGTTGTGGAGGTGCGTGCGCACGGTGCTGGTCGACAACCCCAGCTCGCCGGCGATCTGCTTGTAGACCATCCCCTTGGCGAGCCGCCGCAGCACCTCGACCTCGCGGGCCGACATCGGGCACGGGTCGATCTGGCGGGGGCGGTTGCCGGTGGTGGGCAGCGGCAGGTCGTACATGACGGTCCGCAGCTCGGCCGGCTTGACGCCGACGACGCGGGCGGCAGCGAGCAGCTCCGACGGGTTGATCGCGGCGCCGAAGGCGTAGTGGGCGAGCATGTCGGCGAGGCGGACGAGCGCGGCCTCGCCGTCGGCATCGTCGGCGTGGTGGCGCTCGATCACGCTGGCCACGGCGCGCGGCAGGCCCCAGCGCCGGACGAGCACGCCGCCGACCAGGGCATGGTCGACGCCGAGCTCACGGCGCTCGCGCTGCAGGCGCTCCTCCGGGGTCCGGGCCTCGCCGTGGACCTGGCGCGGATAGCCGGGGTAGGCGTGGACGAGCACCAGCTTGCCGATGTCGTGCAGCAGCGAGGAGACCATCAGCCGGTCGCGGGCCTCGTAGCCGATCTCGCGGGCGAGGCGGTCGGCGGCCCGCTGGGTGGCAATCGCGTGGAGGCGGAAGCGCTCGGGGATGCCCTGCCAGATGGCCGTGCGCTCGAAGAAGTCGAAGGTCCGGGCACGGCTGGCGATCGCCAGCACCGTGCGCGGGGAGAGCACCTCGACGCCCTTGACGACGCTCTCGACGCGGCCGCTGTAGCGGCCGTCGACCTGGTTGGCGAGCCGCATCACCGTCACCGCCAGGGCGACGTCGGACTCGACGGCGGTGACGATGTCGGCGGTCGAGGGCTCGCCGGACTCGAACAGGCGCAGCACCCGGTTGCGCGACTCGACCATCACCGGGAACGCCTCCAGCGCCTCGAACGCGGTGGTCAGCCGACGGCCGTGGCCCTCGTTGTGGTGACGCTCGCGGGATGCGTAGGGATCGGTGGGAATGTGTTCGGCTACGACTGTTTGCACCGGTCTGAACTCGTCTCGTTGGTTGACTTTGGCGCCGGGTCGTGCTTGGGTCGCACTCCCGTACCGTCCGCCAGGATTATCGGCAGATGTATGAGGCGGGTTTAGGTCTCGGTGTCGGCTATCCGTATCGCTCAAGAGCACCGTCCGCTCGCGCCAGGGTCTCCTCGCGCCCCAGTAGGGCAACGGTCTCGAAGATACCTGGAGAGACGGTCGTGCCGGCGAGGGCGACCCGCAGCGGCTGGTAGACCTGGCCCGGCTTGACAGCGCTCTCCTCGACCAGCCCGCGCAGCGCGGTCTCGATCGTCTCGAGCGCGAACGGCTCGACCGCGGCGAGCCGCGCCCGCGCCTGCCGGAGCAGCTCGATCGCGCCGTCGTGGCCGAGCACCTTTGCCGCCGCCGCCGGATCGTCGGAGGGGCCGTCGAACACGAACCCGGCCAGCGGCCAGAAGGCGGCCAGCGTCTGGATCTTCTCGGCGCTGATCTCGACGGCTCCGCGGAGTCCGGTGCGACCGGTGAACCGCTCGAGGCGCCGCGTCAGCTCGTCGGTGGCGAGCTCGCGCAGGTGGAGCCCGTTGATGTGCCGCAGCTTGCGCTCGTCGAAGATCGCCGGGTTCTTCGACACGCGCTCCAGGCGCAGGCGCTCGGCCAGCTCGGCCAGGCTGAAGTGCTCCTCGTCGGCGGCGAAGCCCGCTCCGAGCAGCGCGATGTAGTTGTCGACCGCCTCGGGCAGGTAGCCGGCGTCGCGCAGCTCCTGGACCGACGCCGCGCCGTGACGCTTGGAGAGCTTCTTGCCGTCGGGGCCGTGGAGCAGCGGCAGGTGCGCGTAGCGGGGCGGGGTCTCCCCCAGCGCCTCGATCACCAGCAGCTGCTTCGGCGTGTTGGAGATGTGGTCCTCGCCGCGCACGACGTGGGTGATGCCGGCGTCGAGGTCGTCGATCGCGACGGCGAAGTTGTAGAGCACGGAGCCGTCGGCCCGGGCGATCACCGGGTCGTCGAGGTTGACGTTGGGAAAGCGGATCGGGCCGCGGATCACGTCGTCGAAGCCGGTCTCGCCGCGGTCGGGCAGGCGCAGGCGGACCGCGGAGGGCCGCGCGGGGTCTGGGTCCTCCGGCGCGCCGCGAAAGCCGCGCTCGGCTCCGTGCCGCGCCTTGAACGCCCTGACGTCCTCGCCGGTGGCACTCGAGTGGTACGCGTGGCCCCCGGCCAGCAGCTGATCGAGCGCCTGCCGGTGGCGCTCGGCGCGCTCGGACTGGAAGATCGGGCCCTCGTCCCAGTCAAGCCCAAGCCAGCGCAGCGCGTCGAGGATCTGCTCGACGGCCTCGGGGGTGGAGCGCTCGCGGTCGGTGTCCTCGATCCGCAGCACCAGCGTGCCCGGCTCGCCGCTCCCGGGGTCCGGCCGGCGGGCCAGCAGCCAGTTGTAGAGCGCGGTGCGGGCGCCGCCGATGTGGAGGGCGCCGGTCGGCGAGGGTGCGAAGCGAAGGCGCATAATCGCCACCATGCTAATCGGAGCCCACGTGTCCGGGGGTCTGCGCAAGGCGGTGACCGGCGGGGTGCAGCGCGGCTGCGAGGCGATCCAGATCTTCAACCAGTCGCCGCGGATGTGGCGCCCCACCGCGTACACCGAGGAGGACTTCGCCGCCTTTCGGGAGGCGTTCGCCGGCAGCCCGGTGCAGGCCACGCTGATCCACGCGGTGTACCTGATCAACTGCGCCACCGAGGACCCGGAGATGCGCGAGAAGTCCCGCGCCTCGCTGATCACCTCGCTGCGGGTCGGCGCCGCCATCGGCGCCGCCGGGGTGGTGCTCCACGCCGGCTCGGCGAAGGCGGGCGACGTCGGCGAGGCGATCGCCCGCTCCGGCCAGGTGATCGGCGAGGCGCTCGCCGAGACTGATGGCTGCGACCTGCACCTCGAGAACACCGCCGGCACGGGCGGGACGCTGGGACGCTCGTTCGAGGAGCTGTCGGCGCTGATCGAGGCGGCCGGGGCCGGGTCCCGGCTGCGCGTGTGCCTCGACTCCTGCCACCTGCTGGCCTCGGGGTACGAGATCCGCACCCCCGGCAAGCTCGGGCGGGTGCTCGACGACTTCCACGCCACCGTCGGCCTCGATCGCCTGGGGTCGCTGCATCTCAACGACTCGGCCAACCCGCTGGGCTCCAACCGTGACCGCCACGCCAACGTCGGCGAGGGCGAGCTCGGCGAGCGCGGGTGCACGGCATTCCTGTCCGAGCCGCGCTTCGAGCGCCTGGCCTGCGTGCTCGAGACGCCGGGGCCCGAGAAGCAGGGCCCGACGGCGGAGGAGCTCCAGTTGTGTCGTCGGCTGCGCAGGCGCGGGCAGGCGAGCCGCAGGCGCACCGAGGCGCGGTGACCGGGTAGGTTGAGGTCCATGAACTCAGACAGCGCCGATGCGCTGGTGATCTTCGGCATCACCGGCGACCTGGCCAAGAAGATGACGCTGCGCTCGCTGTACCGGCTCGAGTCACGGGGGCTGCTCGAGGTGCCGGTGATCGGCGTCGCGGTCGACGACTGGACGGTCGAGCGGCTGCGTGACCACGCCCGCGAATCGATCGCGGCCGCCGGCGAGACGATCGACGACGAGGTGTTCTCCCGCCTGGCCGGCCGGCTGCAGTACGTCAGGGGCGACTTCTCGCAGGGCGCGACCTACGACCAAGTCAAGCAGGCCCTCGCCGGCCACCCCAACCCGGTGTTCTACCTGGAGATTCCGCCGTCGCTGTTCGCGACCGTGGTCGCCGGTCTGTCCAAGGCGGGCCTGGTGGCGAACGGCCAGCGCGTGGTGATCGAGAAGCCGTTCGGCCACGACCTCGCCTCGGCTCGCGAGCTGGCCGCCGAGCTGCACAACTACCTGCGGGAGAGCCAGCTCTACCGGATCGACCACTTCCTCGGGAAGATGGGCCTCGACGAGTTCCTGTACCTGCGCTTCGCCAACACGATGCTCGAGCCGGTGTGGAACCGCAACTACCTGGCGAGCGTGCAGATCCTGATGGCCGAGAACTTCGGGGTCGAGGACCGCGGCCACTTCTACGACCCGGTCGGGGCGTTGCGCGACGTGGTCGTCAACCACCTGCTACAGGTGGTCGCGGCGGCGGCGATGGAGCCTCCCCCGAGCGGTGACCCGGAGACGATCAAGGACGCCAAGGTCAACGTGTTCAAGGCGATGCCGGCCGCCGACCCGGCCCGTTACGTGCGCGGCCAGTACCGCGGCTACCGTGACATCGACGGTGTCGCCAAAGACTCCGAGACCGAGACGTTCACCGCCCTGCGGCTCGAGATCGACACCTGGCGCTGGGCCGGGGTGCCGTTCCTGATCCGCGCCGGTAAGCAGCTCCCCGTGCAATCGACCGAGCTCCGGCTCGTGTTCAAGCAGCCGCCGCGCGTGCACTTCGTCAGCGGCCGCCAGCGGCGCCCCGAGCCGAGCCAGATCGTCGTCCGCATCGATCCCGGGACCGGCGTGCGGATCCTGCTCGACGCCCATCGCGCCGACCGGCAGGGACCGGCCACGATCGAGCTCGACATGGAGTTCGCCGGCGAAGGCGGCGAGGGCGCCACCCCCTACGAGGTTCTGCTGCACGCAGCGCTGGTCGGCGACAGCACCCACTTCACCCGCCAGGACGGCGTCGAGGAGAGCTGGCGGGTGCTTGAGCCGCTGCTCGACTCACCGCCGCCGGTGCACGAGTACGAGCCGGGCAGCTGGGGCCCAGCCGAGGCCGACCGGGTTATCGCCGGCCTCGGTCAGTGGCAGGCGCCGTGGCTCCCCGGCGGCACACCGCCGGTGCCCCACCCCTGAACCCGGATCAGCCGGCAGCGGCCGCCGGGGCGGCCTGGACGATGGCAGCGGACGAGAGGAGCGCGGCGCCGAGCAAGCCGTCGAGCTCGGCGTGCAGGCCGGCGGCGCGGTTGACCCGGAACTCCGGGCCGAGACGCAGCCGGCGGCGGCCGACGCTCGAGATCAGCTCGATCACCACGTCGGACTCGCCGGGGTGCTCGGCCAGCACGTCCTTGAGCTCTCCGAGCACCCGGGCGGGGAGCGCGCCGGCGTCGAGGTGCAGGCGCAGGGCGGAGGCGGGGATCGTCGGCTTGGCCTCCTGCTCGAGCGCCTCCCGAACCTGATCCTGGGTCGGCTCGAAGGCGTCGATCTGCTGGGCGACCAGACAGATCTTCTCGCGATCCTTGTGCTCGACCTTGCCCCGCACGAGCACGATCGAGTCGGGCGCCACGGCGTCGCCGGCGGCCTCGAGCGCCTTGCCGAAGATGATCATCTCTACCGTCTCCCCGAGGTCGTCGAGGGTGGCGAACATCATCCAGTCGCCCTTCTTGGTCTTGATCCGCTTGGCCTGGGTGATCATCCCCCCCACCGTCACCCAGTCGCCGTCCCGCCGGCCGGCGAGCTCGGACAGGGTGCAGTCGCTGGCCGCGCGCAGCGCCGGACCGACCTCCCTGAGCGGATGGGCGGTGACGAACAGGCCGATCGACTCCTTCTCCAGCGCCAGGAGCTCGGCCCGCTCGAACTCCCCGGCCGGGATCGCGGCGTGGCTGACCGCCGGCGCCGGCGCGGCGCCGTCCCCGCCGTCGGCAGGGTCCAGGTCGAAGATCGAGCCCTGGCCCACCGCCAGGTCCTGCTGAGTCTTCTGGCCCGCGGCCTGGGCCTGCTCGAGCATCGCCAGCATCCCCTTGCGCGAGTCGCCCGTCGAGCCGAACGCGCCGCACTTGACCAGCGCCTCGATCGCCTTCTTGTTGACCGCGCGGCCGTCGACGCGGGCGCAGAAGTCGAACAGGCTGGTGAACGGGCGTCCTGCGGTGGCGGCGGGATCGTCCTCGCGGGCGCGCTTGATCGCCTCGACGGCGGCATAGCCGACGCCCTTGACGGCGTCGAGCCCAAAGCGGATGTTGCCCTCCACGACGACGAACTCGTGGTCGGAGAGGTTGACGTCAGGGGGCAGGATCGCGATCCCCATCTGCTCGGCCTGGACGACGAAGAACGGCACCTTGTCCTTGGTGTCCATCACCGAGGAGATCAGCGCGGCCATATATTCGGCGGGATAGTTGGCCTTCAGCCACGCGGTCCGGTAGGAGATCAGCGCGTAGCACGCGGCGTGGGATTTGTTGAACGAGTAGTCGGCCGATCGCTCGTTGGTCGCCCACAGCAGCTCGATCACCGACTCGCTGGTCCCCGAGGCGCGGCAGCCCCCGACGAACTCGGGCTTGAGCCTGGCCATCGCCTCGCGGTCCTTCTTCCCGATCGCCTTGCGGAGGTCGTCGGCGCGGGCGCCGCTGAAGCCGGCCAGCTCCTTGGAGATCCGCATCGCCTGCTCCTGGTAGAGGATCACGCCCTTGGTGTCCTCCAGGATCGGCCTCAGGCGGTCGTCGGGGTAGGTGATCCCGTCGGGGTCGCGCTTTCCGCGCGCGTAGGTGGGGATCTGATCCATCGCACCGGGGCGATACAGGGCGCCCAGCGCGACGAGGTCGACGAACTCGGTCGGGCCGACCTTCTTGAACGCCTCGCGCATCCCCTCGGATTCGAACTGGAACACGCCGACCGCGTCGCCCCGCGCCAGCATCTCGTAGGTCTTGGCGTCGTCGAGGGGCAGCGCGGCCATGTCCGGGCGCTCGCCCGTCGAGCGCTCGACGATGTCCAGCGCATCCTCGATCACGTCGAGGTTGCGCAAGCCGAGGAAGTCCATCTTGAGCAGGCCGATCTGCTCGATCGGCTTCATCGTGTACTGGGTGACCGTGCGGAGCACCTTGTCGCCGTTCTCGTCCGTGCCGGCGTCGGCGACCTGGAGTGGGACGATGTCGGTCAAGGGCCGGTCGGAGATCACCACCGCGGCGGCGTGGATCGAGGAGTTACGAACGATCCCCTCGAGTCCCCGGGCGACGTCGACGATCTGCCTGGCGGTGCCGTCCCGGTCGACCTCGACGCGCAGCGGCTGGCCGGGCGCCAGGCACTCCTCGAAGCTCGGGGACCGCCCCATGATCGGGTCGGGGATCAGCTTGGCCAGCCGGTCGCCCATACCGTAGTCGTGGCCGAGCACACGCGCGGCGTCGCGAATCGCCGCGCGCGGGAACATCTTGCCGAAGGTGACGATCTGCGCCACCGAATCCTTGCCGTACTTGTCGGTCACATAGCGGATCATGCGGTCGCGGCCGCGGACGGAGAAGTCGATGTCGATGTCCGGCATCGACACGCGCTCGGGGTTCAGGAAGCGCTCGAACAGGAGGTCGTAGCGGAGCGGGTCGACATCGGTGATCCGCAGCGCGTAGGCGACGATCGAGCCCGCCGCCGAGCCGCGGCCGGGGCCGACGGCGATGCCGGCGTCCTTGGCGTACTTGACGAAGTCCCACACGATCAGGAAATAGGCGCTGAAGCCCATCCGGTCGATCACCCCGAGCTCGAAGTCGGCCCGCTGCATCGCGTCGGCGGGGACCGGGTCGCCGTAGCGAGCGCGCAGACCGTCGTCGACCAGCGTGCGCAGAAACTCCCGCTGGCCGGTCCCGCCGGGGGTCGGATAGCTCGGGATCAGCTGCTGGCCGAGCTCGATCTCGACCTCGCAGCGCTCGGCGATCTCGACCGTCGAGGCGATCGCCTCCGGCCACTCGCGGAACGCGGCCTCCATCTCCTCGGTCGAGCGCAGGAAGAACTCGTTGGTCTCGAAGCTGATCTTCGGGTCGCTGAGCGTCGACTTCGTCTGCACGCACAGCAGCGCGGCGTGGTTGGCGTAGTCCTCGCGGCGGAGGTAGTGCACGTCGCCGGTGCCGACCAGCGAGCCGCCGAGCTGCCGGGCGATCTGAACGATCCCCTCGTTGCACTTGTCCTGCGCGGCGAGCCCGTTCCTCTGCACCTCGAAGTACACGTCCTCGGGCCCGAACACCTCGAACAGCTCCTCGGCATGGCTCGTCGCCTCGGCCCGGCGATCGTCCAGCAGGTGCTGGCAGAAGCGCGAGGCGAGGCACCCGGTGAGCGCGATCACGCCGTCGGCGTGCTGGGCCAGCAGGCCCATGTCGACCGCCGGCTTGCCACGCTGGAATCCCTGGAGGAACCCGGCCGAGGACAGCTTGACGAGGTTCCGGTACCCCTGAGCGCTCTCGGCCAGCAGCGTCAGGTGGTTGCGCTCGAGCTTCCCCGGCGCGCGCGCTAGGTGGTCCTCGACGAGGTACGCCTCGCAGCCGAAGATCGGCTTGATCCCGTGCTTGCGCGCGGCCAGGAACAGGTCGACCGAGCCGTTCATCACGCCGTGATCGGTGAGCCCCAGGGCCGGCTGACCGAACTCGGCCGCCCGTGCCGCGAGGGCGTCGATCTTGCACGCCCCGTCGAGCAGCGAGTACTCGGAGTGGACGTGGAGGTGGGCGCAGGTGGAGCTCATACGGGCGGGCGGGGCAAGGACCAGAATAGGTGCCGGGGCGGACGAAACCGCGCCCCTCCGAGCCCCCGCGCGCAGATTCAGCCGCTCTGTGCGCGCTTGATCCAGCGCCGCAGACGGACCAGCGGCTCGCGGGGGCCCTCGAGCGCGAACCCATCCGGATCGGCCCCGTCGAGGACCGCCAGAAGCTGCTCCGGCGAGCACACCACAGTCACCGTGGGGGTCTCGCCCGCGGGCGCCGCCAGCACCGAGCGGCCGTCGTCGATCACCAGCCCGATTCCCGTCGTCACCCCCGCCGGCGCGCCGGGATCGCGATGCGCGACCGTGAAGGCCGAGCCCGCCGTCCAGGCCGGCTCGATCATCGCGGCGGCCAGCCGCAGCGCCGGCCCGGGCGCGAGCCGGACGCCGGCGGCCCGGAGCCGGCCGAGGCTGAGCCGGCGCGAGGTCAGCGCGTCGAGTGCCGCCAGCCCGCCGCGGTCGCCGTCGACCCGGGCCAGCCCGCGGCCGAAGCGGCGGCGCAGCCACCCGGCGGCGAGCAGCCGGCCGAGCGACGCGGGATCGCCGACCACGGCGAACCGGACCTCGTCGGCCGGTCGCGGCCCGCCCTCCGCGAGGGTCGTCCGGCCGTCCGACTCGACGGTGATCCGGAGGCAGCCGGGCTCGTCGAGCACGAGGTCGTAGGCGATCGGCCGCGGATGCGCGAGGCCCTGGGCCGGCAGCAGCGCCAGGACGAGCTCGCCGGCCGCGCGCGGGTCCCGTCCGGCCAGCCGGCTGAACGCGCTGCGCAGCCAGGGACCGGCCGGCTCGGTGAGCACCCCGGGGGGCTCGGGCGCGACGGGCGCGAGCTCGGGCGCGACGGACGCGACGGACGCGACGGACGCGGCAGACGCGGCGGGCGTGGCGGGCGCGGGCGTCGGCTCGGCCGCTTCCTCGATCACCGCGTCGGTGATCTCGCGCAGCCGGGCCAGCGCGGGGGCGAAGCGCTGCGGCTCGACCGGCCCGGCGCCTCCGGATGCTGAAGGCCCAGCGAGCGGCGCCGGTCCGGCGCGGGGCGCCGGCCCGGAGACCCGGGGCGCCGCGCCGCTGCGACCGATCGGCCGCTGCACGCGCCCGGCCAGCGACTCGGCCCCGGCCTCCGCGGCACGGCGGGCGGCGCGCTCGTGCTCGACCAGCCGGGCCAGCCCGCGCAGCTCGGCCCGCAGCTCGCGGAGCACGGCGGCGAGGCGCGACCCGGAGGGAGCCGTGACGCGCGCCGTGGCGAGCGCACCGTCCGGGACCGCCGGCGCCGGGGCGGCGGCTGAGCGCCGCCGGTGAACGAGCTCGTCCTCCAGCGCCTTGCCGCGTGCCGTCGCATCGGCCACCGCCGGCCGCTCCACCGAGACGGGTGCCCGCGCCGCGGAGACCGCGGACGGCGCCCGGACGGCCCGGGCACGGATGAGCGCGAACTCGGCCGCCAGCGGCGCCCCGATAGATCGGCCCGGCCCGGACGCCGAGCGCGCCTCGGCAAGCGCTTGGTGGACCTCGGCGAGCCCGTGCTCGGCCCGCTCGCGCGCGCTGCGGGAGGCCGCCGCGACGTGCTCGGCCTCGTCGGCCCGGCGGCACAGGCGGACGACCTCGTCCTCGAGCTCGCGCCGGCGCGCCGCGGCGGTCGAGAGCTGCGCGAGCGAGTCCTCGGCCCGCTCGCGGCCGCTCTCGATCGCCGCCAGCTCCTGCTGGAGCTCTTCGCGGTAGGCCCGCTCGGCGTAGGCGCGCTGCTCGGCGCCGCGGCGGGCGCGCGTCTGCTCGGCCAGCCGCGCCTCGAGCGACGCCGGCGCCTCGCGCGCCGCGGACAACGCGAGCTCGAGCTCGGCGACCCGGGCGGTCAACCGGCTCAGCGTCTGCGCCGCATCGACGGCGTCGCGGCGGGCGCTGTCGAGCGCCAGCTCGTAGGCCCGCAGTCGCCGCTGCAGGATCACGTCAGAGGGGGCCTCAGCCTCGGTCGCCATCGGCCTCCGGCGAGGAGGAGTGCAGGGCGGCGGCGAGCTTGCGGGTCTCGGCCAGCAGCGCCTCGGCCTCGTCGAGGTCCGCGTGGCCGGGCTGCTCGCGCGCGGCGGCGAGCTCGCCGCTCACCCGCTCGAGCTCGGCGCGCACCTCGGCCACCTCGGCGGCGGCGGTCTCGCGGGAGACCCCGATCGCCGCCAGCTCGGAGCTGAGTGCCGAGTTGGCCGCCTCGAGGGCGCGGTTGGAGGCCTCGAGCGCGGTCCGCTGTGAGGTCTCGCGCGCGAGCCCGTCGCGCAGCTCGGCGAGTGCCGCGCGCAGCTCGGCCTGGGCGGCGTCAAGCCGGTGCTGGTGCTGCGCGCGCTCCTGCAGCCGGGTGCGCAGCTCCCCGCGCTCGCGCCGCAGCCGGGTGTCGTCGGCCAGGCGCCGGCTGAGCTCCGCGCGCAGCGCGGCGACGGTCGCCGCGGCGCCGGCCGGACTCGCGGGGCTGCCGGCCGGCGCGGCCGGCCGGGCGCCGGGGGCGGCGCCGCGGCTCGCCGCCGGAACGGCCACCGAGTCTCCGTCGATGAGGAGGACCGCCGGGCGCGCGAGCCGCGCCTCGAGCCCGGCGGGGACGACGAAGCTCGCGGTGAAGGCGTCGTCGTCGAGCTCGGCGGCGCCGGTGGCGATCTCCGGGAAGCGATGGACGACGCCGTCGCGGTCGAGCGTCAGCTGCGCCGGCGCGCCGCTCGGCGGGGGCGGCCCGGTCCAGTGTCCGGTCAGCTCGACGACCAGCCGAGCCTCGCCGAACGGCGAGTACTCGGCCGCGTCGATGTGGAGGGGACCGGCGACGGTGGATGCGGTCATGGCGTGGGTGATCGGAGCGTGGCCGGTGGCCCGTGGCCGGGCGGCCGCTCAGTCACGCAGGGTATCGCCGCTCGCGGCGCGACCCGCGGCGAGTGCTCCGCCGAGCGCCAGCGCGACCAGCCCGGCCATTGCCAGCTTCTTGCGAGCGCCGCCGGCCACGCGCCTACGGATGTACCACTTGCCGCCGCGCCAGACGAGGTATCCGAGGACCTTGTAACCCATTCGCGCGGATCCTACCCCTCGTCCGGGTGCCTGACGCGCCAGGCCATCCGCGACTGCAGCGACCACAGCTCGATGAACCCGGGCGAGGCGGTCTGGGAGAACAGACCGCCCGATTCCGAGAAGGTGGCCAGCTGGGCGTCGTAGATCGCGTTCGGCGAGGCGCGGGTGACGACGCGGACCGAGCCCTTGAACAGCTTCAGCGCGATCGTTCCGGTGACCTGCGCGTTGGCGGCGTCCATGTAGGCGTCGAGGTCCTCGCGCAGCGGCTCCCACCACAGCCCCGCATAGACCAGGTAGGCCCACTTCTCGTCGAGCCCGGACTTGAACTGGTTCTGGTGGATCGTGCCGACGAGCCGCTCGAGCTCCGCGTGGGCGGGGAGCAGGATCGCCGCGGCCGGGACCTCGTAGATGTCGCGGACCTTGAGGCCGACGATCCGGTCCTCGATGTGGTCGACGATCCCGACGCCGTGGCGCGCGCCGACCGTCGCGACCCGCTCGAGCAGCGCCACCAGTCCGAGGCGCTCGCCATCGAGGCCCACCGGGATCCCTGACACAAATTCGATCGAAATGGTTTGCGGCTCGTCCGGCGCCAGCTCGGGCCGGGTCACGAGCTGGAAGACGTCGTCGTGCGGCGCCGTCTCCAGCTCCTCGATCCACTTCCCCTCCGAGCTCCGGCCCCACAGGTTGTCGTCGATCGAGTACGGCGCCGTCTCGGTCCCGCCTTTGACCGGGATCCCGTTCTCACGGGCGTAGGCGATCTCCTCCTCACGGCCCATCGCCCAGCTGCGCACCGGCGCGATCACCTTGAGCTCGGGCGCCAGCGTGGCGATCGTGGCCTCGATCCGGACCTGGTCGTTGCCCTTGCCGGTGCACCCGTGGGCGATCGTGTCGCAGCCGGTGCGGCGGGCGTGGTCGACGGCGAGCTTGGCGATCAGCGGCCGGCCGAGCGCGGTGAACAGCGGGTAGCCGAGGCCGTAGATCGCGTTGGCCTTGATCGCGGGAACGATGTAGCCGCGCGCGAACTCCTCGCGGGCATCGACGACGTGGCAATCGAGCGCGCCGAGCTGAAGTGCCTTGCCGCGGACGACGTCGTAGTCCTCGCCGGGCTGGCCGAGATTGACGGTCAGCGCGACCACCTCGGCGTCGTACTGGTCCTGGATCCACTTCAGCATCACGCTGGTGTCGAGGCCGCCGGAGTACAGCAGCAGCACCCGGTGGACATCCTCCGGCCGGGCTTCGTAGGAGGTGGTGGGCTCTGGCATTGGGGTCGAAGGGTATCCGCGCGCGGCTCAGGCGGCCGTGCGCACGCGACGGCGGATGTCCCACCACAGTGCCCGGTAGGCGATCGCCGCGCGGCTCCCGGGCGCCAGCAGTTCGACGATCGTGCGGGCCTCCCCCATCCGCTCGATCTCGTCGGCCGCCGGGATCGCCGCCCCCAGCATCAGTCCCGGATGCGCCGCGCGCACGCGCGCCATCACCTCGCGGTGCAGCGACTTGCGCACCTCGACCATCGAGAAGAACGCCAGGACTTGGACCCCACCCGCCCCGCCTTCGGATCCGACCAGCTCGGCGAGCGGCTCGAACGTTCGCGAGGAGAGCGTCGCCGGGATGATCGGCACCAGCAGCACGTCGGCGGCCTCGAACACGCTCTCGGAGACCAGCGAGATGCTGGGCGCGCAGTCGAGGAAGATGTAGTCGTACTCGGCCTCGAGCGGCTCGAGCACGCGCGCCAGCCTCCGGGTCGGGTGCTTGAAGCCGTCGAGCTCGAGGTCGAGGTGGCGCAGCGAGAAGTCGGCCGGCAGCAGGTCGAGGTATTGGTGGTCGGTGCCCTTGATCAGCTCGGCGACCTCGCTGCGGCGGCGCAGCAGCCGCTCGCCACCGCCACGGAGCTTCGGCTTGACGCGCAGCAGGTAGGTGCTGGCACCCTGGGGGTCGAGGTCCCACAGCAGCGTCGGGTGTCCGTCGCGAGCGGCGAGGTAGGCGAGGTTGACCGCCGCCGAGGTCTTGCCGACGCCGCCCTTGATGTTGTAGGTGGCGAGGACCGTGCTCACCGGAAGGTCGCCTTGACCTGCTCGCGCAACGGCTGGGCCGTGAACTCGGCGAAGCGCTCGGCGAACTCGTCCCGCGCGGCGAGCTCGTCCTCGTACAGGCGCTCGGCCAGCACCCCCATCGCCATCAGCGCCTCGGCGCGGCCGGGCTGGGCCGACACCGGCTCGGCGAGCTCGCGCAGCGTGCGGCGCTGGACCTCGCGGTCCTGATGACGGCCGAGCACGTCCTGGAGGCGCTTGAGCGCCTTGACCATCGGCTTGACCGCGGCGGCGGGGAATAGCGGCGCGCCGAACAGCTCGAGCAGGTAGCGGAGCTCCTTGCCCTGCTTGCGGATCTCGTGGTAGTCCTCGCTGGGGCTGTGGCCGTCGATCGCCTCGCCCATCTTGCGCATCCGCTGGTAGACCTTGGCGATCCTCCGCCCGGCGAGCTCGGCGACGGCCACCTCGGCGTCGGGCCGGTCGGCGACCGGCAGCGCCACCAGCTCCTCCAGGCAGGCGTCCCAGTCGCGGCGCAGTGCCGCCATCCGCGGCGATCCGAGCTCGCGGGCCATCGCTCGCCGCGCCGCCGCGCGTTGCTCGCCGAGGACGCGCACCACCAAATCCAGGTCGGCCTGGATCGGCTCGGGCACGAGCGCGCGCATCTCGCCGAACTCGAGCACGTACACGTCGAGGTCGCGGGAGCGTCCGGTGACCTGCTGGACCCACTTGAACTCGCGCCGAAAGTGCGCCAGCGCGTCGGGCGCAAAGACGCCGCGGAGCTCCTTCTGGACCGAGCGGCCGCGTCGCACGGCGACCCGCAGGTCGTGGAGGAACTCGACGTCGAGGTCGGCGATCGCCCCCTCCAGGTTGTCCTCGACCACCTCGGCCAGAGCGCGCAGCACCGCGGCCGCGGCGGCGTCGGAGCGCTGGCTCGGGATCAGCTCCACGGCGACCTTGGCGCTGGTGCCGCCGGGGTTGCCGCCGGCGGCCAGCACCGCCTCGTCGAGCAGGCGGTGGCGCGGGACGACGAACCCGAGCTCCCGCGCGCAGGCGCTGACCCGCTGGCGGTCGGAGCGATAGCCGCGGACCTCCTGGAGGCGCAGCCGCACGCGGAGCAGCGGTCCCGGGGCGACGCCGGCGACGAGCCCGGCCTGCTCGATCGTCAGCCGCGTAACCGTCTTGCGCTCGTCGTCGAGGACGGCGTACTCGGTGAGCTCGCCGTCCAGCTCGGCCAGCGGCAGCAGCGCGCGCACGTCGATGACCGGGAGCAGCGCCTCGCGCACCGGCCCGACCGCCAGGTCGAGCGCGAGGATCGGGCCGCCGGGGGCCGGGAAGCGGTCCTCGCCGGCCACCTCGGCGCCGCCCTCGCGCTTCACCACGGCGAGCCGCCCGACCGTCTCGGCGCCGTCGCGGCGGAGGTGGACGGCGGCCAGCCCGGCCGCCTGCAGGCGTCCGTCGAAGCTGTCGAGGAAGATCCGCCGCGCGCGCGTGGTGGCGCCGGCGAGCAGCTCGAAGCCGTGGGCCTGGAGCCCCTCGCGCAGGCGCCGGGCGGCGGCGCCGGCGCTCAGCTCGGGCGCGGCGAGGAGCTCCTCGTCCCACCGCGCACGGGTCATGCCAGCAGCCTTCGCGTGCGCTCCAGCGCCTCGTCGAGCTCGCCGTCGGTGACCGTCAGCGGCGGCTCCAAGCGGAGCGTGGCCGGGCCGGTGGCATTGACGATCAGCCGCTCCTCCAGCAGTGCCCGGCGGGCGATCTCGGGCGCGCTGAGCCCCGCCGCGAGGTCGACCCCGACCATCAGCCCGCGCCCGCGGGCGACGGCGACGCCGCGGAGCTCGGCGAGACCGTGGAGCAGCCGCTCGCCCTTGCGGCGCACGGCGGCCAGCAGCGCGGGGTCGGAGCAGATCTCGAGCGCGACCAGCGCCGCCGTCGCGGCCACGGGGCCCCCGGCGAAGGTCGAGCCGTGGTCGCCGGGCCGGAGCACGTCGGCGAGCCGCTCGCCGGTGACCAGAGCGCCGATCGGCAGCCCGCCGCCGAGCGCCTTGGCGCTGGTCAGCGCGTCGGGGACGACGCCGACCTGCTCATAGGCCCACAGCGTGCCGGTCCGGCCCATCCCGGTCTGGACCTCGTCGAACACCAGCGCGGCTCCGGCCCGGTCGCACGCCGCGCGGGCGGCGCCGAGCAGCTCGCGGCTCAGGACCTGCACGCCGCTCTCGCCCTGGATCGGCTCGATCAGGACCGCGGCGGTGTTCTCGTCGACCGCCCGCGCGAGCGCCTCGGGGTCCTTGGGGACGACCACGAAACCGGGCACGAGCGGCGCGAACGGGGCCTGCTTGGACTCCTGCGGGGTGGCCGACAGAGCGCCGTAGGTGCGGCCGTGGAAGCCGTCCTCGACGACGACGATCTTGCCCTGCGGGCGCGCACGGCGGACCAGCTTGATCGCCGCCTCATTGGCCTCGGCGCCCGAGTTGCACAGGAACACCTTGCCGCCGAGGCTCGACTCGGCGAGCCGGGCCGACAGCCTCAGCGCGGGCGCGGTGTAGTACAGGTTGGTCACGTGGGTCAGGCGCGCGACCTGCTCCTGGACGGCCTTGACCATCTGCGGGTGGCAGTGGCCGATGTTCAGCACCGAGATCCCGGCCAGGAAGTCGAGGTACTCGTTCCCGTCGGCGTCCCACAGCCGGGTCCCCTGTCCGCGGACGAACTCGACCGGGTTGCGCACGTAGGTCCCGATCGCGTGGGCGCGCTCGAGTTCCTGGAGTTCGGCCAGCGACACGCCCTAGCCCCCCCCGCCATCGCCCTCTGGGCGATCTCGCAAGGGCGGCGAAGCCGCCCCATCGCCCTCTGGGCGATCTCGCAAGGGTCGCGTCAGCGACCCCGTGATCTTGGTGCCCTGGCCGGCGTCGGTGAACAGCTCGATCAGCAGCGAGTGCGGGACCCGGCCGTCGACGATGTGGGCCGAGGAGACGCCGCCGCCGATCGCGTCGAGGCAGGCGGCGAGCTTCGGCCGCATCCCCCCGGCGACGTCGGGGATCGCGGCAGCGACCTCGTCGTAGGCGGCCTCGGAGACGAGCGAGCCGGGATCGGCCGAGTCGCGCAGCCAGCCCGCCACGTCGGTGAGGAACATGATCTTGAACGCCCCCAGCGCCCGGGCGACGGCGCCCGCCGCCTCGTCGGCGTTGATGTTGTAGGAGTTGCCCTCGCGGTCGGCCCCGACGCTCGCCACCACCGGTATGTAGTCCTGGGCGATGTGGGTCAGCACGTCGACGTCGACGTGCTCGATCCGGCCGACGAAGCCGATGTCCCGGCCGCTCGGCGCGGCCTGGCGGCCACAGCGGAACAGCAGGCCGTCGTCGCCGGACAGGCCCACGGCGGGCTGGCCGTGGCGGTTGACGAGCAGCACGATGTCCTTGTTGACCTTGCCCACCAGCACCATCTTCGCCACCTCGACGGTGGCGGCGTCGGACACCCGCAGTCCCTCGACGAACTCGACGGGGAGGTTCAGCCGCTCCATATAGCGGGTGATGTCGGGGCCACCACCGTGCACGATCACCGGGTTCATGCCGACGTACTTGAGCAGCACCACGTCGCGCGCGAAGTCCTCCTTGAGCCCGGGCTCGGTCATCGCCGCGCCGCCATACTTGATCACCACCGTGCGCCCGTGGAACTCGCGGATGTACGGCAGCGCCTCGAGCAGCGTGGCGACGGCCGGCTGCGGGCGCGTGGGCGACGTCACGACGTGTACTCCGAGTTGAAGCGCACGTACTCCGGCGAGAGGTCGGAGAAGAACACCTCGGTCTCGCCGCCGGAGCCGGGGAGCGTCAGCACGTACTCGACCTCGCGGCCCTGGACCAGAGAATCGAGCTCGCGCAGGTCGTCGACCACCGTCTGGCCGGCGCTGAGGACCTGGCGGCCCTCGATCTCGAGGTCGACGACGAGCTCCTCGGTGCCGGCCCAGGCCATCCCCGCCGCCTGCAGGATCCGCCCGAAGTTGGGGTCGCCGCCGTGCAGCGCGGCCTTGACCAGCGAGGAGTTGGCGATCGCCCGGGCCACCGGCTCGATCCGCTCGGCGTCGCCGCGGACGACGATCCGCGCGGTCCGCCGGGCGCCCTCGCCGTCACGGACGATCTCGAGCCCGAGCTGGCGCATCAGCGCGTCCATCGCCTCGCCGAAGCGCAGCTCGTCCTCGGTCTCCGGCTCGATCCGCACGCCGCCGGCGCCGCCCGCCATCACGAACACCGTGTCGCTGGTCGACAGCTGCCCGTCGACGCTGATGCGGTCGAAGGAGCGCTTGACGGTGACCGTGGTCAGCAGCTCGAGCGTCTCGGCCGACATCGCCGCGTCGGTCTGCACGAAGCAGAACATCGTCGCGTAGCGCGGCGAGATCATCCCCGCCCCCTTGGCCTGGGCCGACAGCCGGACGGTCCCACTCGGGAGCGCGACCTGGAGGCAGGCGTGCTTGGGGGTGAGGTCGCTGGTCATGATCGCCCGTGAGAACGCGACCGTGTCGGCCCCGAGCCGCGGGACCGCTGCGTTCAGCCCCATCAGCAGCGTCTCGCGGGGGAGCTCGGTGCCGATCACGCCGGTCGAGGCGACGCCGACCTGAGCCGGGTCGAGGCCGAGCAGCTCGGCGGCGCAGGCCTGGGTCGCGCGGGCGGTCTCGAGCCCGCGCTCGCCGTCGCCGGTGTTGGAGCCGCCCGAGTTGGCCACGACCGCCCGCAGGCGATGGGTGTCGGCTTCGCGCGAGGCGATCACCGGGGCGCCGACGCGCGCGTTGGTGGTGAAGCGCGCGGCCGAGACCGTGTCGGGGCGCTCGGAGACGAGCACACCGACGTCGAGCCCGCCGTCCGGCTTGAGCCCGGCGGCGAAGCCGGCGGCGCGGAAGCCCAGCGGCAGCGCGGTGCGCTCGAGCTCGATCACGTGCGCCGGCCTCTCGACCCAGCGTGAGTCGAACAAGGTCCTCATGCGATGCCCTCGCCCTCGGGGCGGCCGAACATCAGGTTGAGGTTCTGCACCGCCTGCGAGGCCGTGCCCTTCCACAGGTTGTCGATCGCGGCGAACACGATCGCCCGGCCGGTGCGCTCGTCGCGATGGACGGAGATCCGGCACAGGTTGGTGTCGCGCACGTCGCGGACGCCCGGCGGCTTCGTGGCCAGCTCGACGAACGGCTCGGCCGCGTAGGCGTCGGCGTACAGGGCGTCGAGGTCGAGCTCGGCGTCGAGCTCGGGCAGATCGACGTAACAGCTGACCAGCTCGCCTTGATCGAGCGGGAGCAGGTGCGGGGTGAAGCTGATCATGATCGCCGAGCCGAGCGCGGCCAGCTCCTGCTCGATCTCCGGGGTGTGACGGTGCCGCGGGACGCCGTAGGCGCTGACGTTCTCGTCGACGGCGACGAAGTGGGTCTTGTCGGTGGCCGCGCGGCCGGCGCCCGAGACGCCGGACTTGGCGTCGATCACCGCGGCGCGGATCAGACCGGCGCGGGCCAGCGGCGCGAGGGCGAGGATCGCCGCCGTCGGATAGCAGCCCGGGTTGGCGACCAGGCCGGCGGCTGCGATGCGGTCGCGGTACAGCTCGGGGAGGCCGTAGACGGCGCCGGCGATCAGCTCGGGGTGCGGGTGGGCCTGGTACCAGTCCTCGTACACGTGGGGGTCGCGGAGGCGAAAGTCGGCGCTCAGGTCGACGACCCTGACCGCCCGGTCGCGCAGCGCCTTGACGACCGTGGCGGCGGCGCCGTGGGGGTAGGCGACGACGGCGGCGTCGACGTCGCCGTGGCGGTCGAGGTCGAGCTCCTCCAGGGTCAGCGGCACGCGATGGTGCGGGTACACGTCGTCGAGCCGGCGCCCGACGTCGGAGCGCGCGGTGACCGCCGTCAGCACGAACGTCGGGTGGGCGTGCAGCAGCCGGGCGGTGAGCGCGCCGGCGTATCCGGCGGCGCCGAGCACGGCGACCCTAGGCGGCGACACAGGTCCCCCCGGGATGCAAAGCCTCAGGAGGCACGAATTCGCCCCCCGAGATCGGTCTCGAGCGCGCGGACGATCCCGGCGCGCTGAGACGCCACCTCGGCGTCGGTGAGCGTCCGGTCGGCGGCGCGATAGGTCAGCCGCAGCGCCAGCGACACCTGGCCGGCGCCGAGCCGCTCCAGATCGCGGTAGACGTCGAACACCTCCGAGGCGGCGAGCAGCGGGCGGCCGGCCCGGCGGACGGCGGCGAGCACCTGGGCGGCGGTGACGGTGTCGGCGACGACGACGGCCAGGTCCTCGCGGACCTCGGGGAAGCTGATCAGGTCGGTGTAGGTGGGGGGCTCGGGCAGCGCCACCGCGTCGAGGTCGAGCTCGAAGCCGGCCACCACCTCGCCCAGGTCCCACTCATCGGCGACGAGCGGGTGGAGCTCTCCGAGCCAGCCGACGGCATGTCCGGCGACGAGAATCGCGGCGGCCCGGCCGGGGTGCAGGAACGGCTCGCCGCCGCGCCGCACCTCGAACGGGACCCGCAGCACGTCGAGCAGCCCCTGGAGCGCGGCCTTGGCGGTGAAGAAGTCGGCCCGCGCGGGGTCGGGGGCGCGCCACGAGGCGTGGCGCACGGGGCCGGTCAGGACGGCACCGAGATGGTAGGGCTCGCGGGGCAGCGAGCCGCCGCCCTCGGGCAGGTAGACGGCCCCGGCCTCGAACAGCCGCAGTGCCACCGCCCCCCGCGCGCGGGTGCGCGCGAGCACATCGAGCAGCGAGCCGAGCAGCGTCGTGCGGAGCTGGGACTGGTCGGAGGACATCGGGTTCTCGAGCACCACGGCGCGGCGCTCGCCGAGTCGCAGCCGGAGGGCCTGCTCGGCGCCGACGAAGCTCCAGCCGACGACCTCGTGGAGGCCCTGCCCGGCGAGCGCGTCGCTGGCTGCGCGGCGCAGCCGCTGGCGCGGGGTGAGCGCCCCGAAGCCCGCCGGCGCCGTCGCGCCGGTCACCTCGGGGCTGACCGCGTGGCGGGTGGCGGGGAGCGTCGCGGGCAGCTTCGCTAGGCCGTCGAGCCGGGCCACCTCCTCGATCAGGTCGGCTTCGCGAGTGACGTCGTCGCGGCGGAAGGCGGGGACGGTGACGTCGAGGCCGTCGTCGGCCGGCGCGGTGGTGAAGTCGATCGCAGCGAGGATCTGCCGGCAGCGCTCGCGCGGGATCGGCGCGCCGAGCAGCGACTCGATCCGCGCGTCGCGCAGGCGGATCATCCGTGGCGCCGGGCCCGGGCCGCCGACGTCGATCGTTCCCGCTGCCACCCGAGCGCCGCACAGCTCGATCATCAGTCGCGTGGCCGCCGCCTGGGCCTCCATCGCCTGCTCGGGCTGGAGCCCCTTCTCGAACCGGGCTGAGGCCTCAGAACGCAGTCCCAGCACCAGCGCGGTGCGGTGGATGTTCGGGCCGTTCCAGCTGGCCGCCTCCATCACCACCCGGCTCGTGTCGGCGGACACCTCGGAGCGGGCGCCGCCCATCACCCCGGCGATCGAGGTCGGCCCGTCGGCGTCGGCGATCAAGACCGTCTCGGGGTCGAGCTTCCGAGTCTGGCCGTCGAGCGTGTCGACGGGCTCGCCGGCGCCGGCGCGCCGGACGGTGAGCCTCCCGCCGGCCACGCGATCAAGGTCGAAGGCGTGGAGCGGCTGCCCCGTCAGCAGCATCACGTAGTTGGTGATGTCGACGACGTTCGAGATCGGCCGCTGGCCGGTCGCCAACAACCGCGCCTTGAGCCACGGCGGGCTCGGCGCGATCGTCACCTCCTCGAACACGCGCGCGGTGAAGCGCGGGCACAGCTCGGGGCAGGCGACCTCGATCGCGATCCCGTCGAGGGGCCCGTCGCTCCCCGGGTCATCGGCCCACGGCGGCGGGGCGAGCGGCGCGTTCGTGGCCGCGTGGACCTCACGGGCGACCCCGTAGATGCCGAGGCAGTCGGGCCGGTTCTGGGTGATCTCGAGCACCAGCACGTCGGTGGCGATCGGCAGCACGTCGGCCAGTGGGGCCCCCGGCGCCAGCTGCTCGGCGGTCATGCCCGGCCCGGGCGGGCTGCCCTCCTGGGCGAGCACCATGATCCCGTCGTGGTCGGTGCCGATCGCCAGCTCGTCCTCGGCCAGGATCATCCCGTTGGACTCCTGGCCGCGGAGCTTGGCCCGGCCGAGCTTGCGCCCGTCGGGCATCACCGCCCCGGGCCGGGCGACGGCGACGATCTGCCCGGCGCGGACGTTGGGGGCGCCGCAGACGATCTGCGACGGGGTCGAGCCGCCGACGTCGACCATGCACACCGACAGCCGGTCGGCGTCGGGGTGCTTGTGGCGCTCGAGCACCCGGGCGATCACGAAGTGCTCGAGCGCGTCGACACCGTGGTGCTCGACCCGCTCGACCTCGGTGCCGGTCATCGCCAGCCGCCCGGCCAGCTCGGCCGCGGTCAGCCGCGGGCGCACGAAGTCGTTCAGCCACTCGATCGGGACGCGCATCAGCGACACCCCTCGCTCGGACGGGGCTCCGGGAGATTTGCGCCGGCAAATCTCCGAATGGACATCGCGCCAGCGATTTTCACCCGAACTGCTCCAGGAAGCGGACGTCGTTGTCGTAGAGCAGCCGCAGGTCGGGGACGCCGTGCTTGAGCATCGCGATCCGCTCGATTCCCATCCCGAACGCGAAGCCCTGGTGGCGCTCGGGGTCGTACCCGTGATCCTCGACGGCCTCCAGCACGTTCGGGTCGACCATCCCGGCGCCGAGGATCTCGATCCACGCCGTCCCCTTGCACAGCGGGCAGCGTGCGCCCTCCGCGGTGACGCCGCCCGTGCAGTTGAAGCACGACACGTCGATCTCGACGCTCGGCTCGGTGAAGGGGAAGAAGTGCGGGCGCATCCGTACCTGGCGCTCCTCGCCGAAGATCGCCCGGGCGAAGGTCAGCAGCGTGCCCTGGAGGTCGCCCAGGGTGATGTCCTCGTCGACCGCCAGCCCCTCGATCTGGTGGAACTGAGGCGTGTGGGTGGCGTCAGAGTCCGGGCGGTAGACGCGACCGGGGACGACGATGAAGATCGGCGGCGGCTGACGCTCCATCGCCCGCACCTGGACCGGGCTGGTGTGCACGCGCAACAGCATCGTGTCGGGGTGAAAGAGGTCATCGAGGGGCTTGACGTAGAAAGTGTCGGTGAGCAGCCGGCTCGGGTGGGTGACCGGCGTGTTCAGCGCGTCGAAGTTGTAGTAGGCGCGCTCCACCTCGGGGCCCTCGGCGACGTTGAAGCCGAGCCCCAGGAACACGTCCTCGATCTCCCGCCGCGTGCGCGTGATCAGGTGCAGGCGCCCGATTTCGGGCAGCGGGTCGGCGGGCAGCGTGACGTCGACGCGGTCCGCCCGCAGGCGCTGCTCGAGCTCGGACTGTGCCAGCTCCTCCGCGCGCCCCTGGATCGAGCGCTCCAACGCCTGGCGGGCCTGGTTGGCCGTCTTGCCGACGGCACCGCGCCGCTCAGGCGGCAGCTCGGCTACGCCTCGGAGGATGTTCGGCAGCTCGGCCTTGCGGCCGAGGAAGCGGATCCGCACCTCCTCGAGCTGCTCGCTGCTCGTGGCGCGCTCGACCGCCTGGTCGGCCTCGGCCTTCAGCTGCACGATCCGCTCCTCGACGCTCATTCGGGCGCCATCCTAGTCACCTCGTAGAGGGCGACGGTGGCCGCCATCGCGGCGTTGAGCGAGTGGCTGGCGATCGGGATGTGGGCGCGGTGGTCGGCGTGCGCGGCCACTTCGGCGGGTAGCCCTTCCCGTTCGCCTCCGACCATCAGCGTTATGTCAACTCCGGCGCTGGACTCCCCTCCGGCGAGAGCCGATCGCCAGAGTTCGGGGAACGGGCGGCCCGCACCGGGCGTCAGCGCGACGATCAGGCCGGGGAGCGCATGTAGCGCCTCGGGACGCACGAGCGGGACGGCGAAGATCGCCCCCATCGAGGCGCGCACCGCCTTGGGCCCGAACGGATCGGCGCAGTCGGGGCCGAGCGCGACGCACGAGGCGCCGAAGGCATGCGCCGAACGGATCACGGCGCCGACGTTCCCGGGGTCGTGGACCCCGTGCAGGTAGACGCACAGCGGACCCGCGGCGTCCGGCGCCCAGCGCTCCTCGTAGACGGCCAGCGTCCGCGTGCCCGAGCCGAGCCCTGAGACGGCGGCCAGCAGTCCCGGCTCGACCTCGGTGCCGACGAGGCCGCTGCCGGCGGCGCAGTAGCGCTCGCGCGGCGTCCACCCCTGCGCGTCGGCGGCGGCCAGCAGGTCCTCGCCGTCGGCCACGAACCGGCCGGCGCGCTCGCGGTCGCGGCGGCGGGCTCGGAGCTTGCGGATCTCCTTGAGCTTCGGGTTGGTGGGGCTGGTGATGGTCATCGGGCTGGAGCAACAAAAAGGGCGCCCTCCGTTGCTGGAGCGGCGCCCGATGCGGCGGTGCTGGTGGGAGGTGAGCGGTTGGCTCAGCCGGCCGCCAGCGCCTCGCGGGCGCGGTCGGCGAAACGTCGGAAGGTGTCGGCGTCGCGGACGGCGATGTCGGCGAGGATCTTGCGATCCAGCTCCACCCCGGCCTGCTGGAGGCCGTGCATGAACTGCGAGTAGGACATCCCGTTCTGCCGCGCCGCCGCGTTGATCCGGGTGATCCACAGCCGACGGAAGTCGCGCTTGCGGTTACGCCGGTCGCGGTAGCGGTACTGATCGGCCTTGAGCACCGCCTCCTTGGCGGTCCGGTAGTGCCGGCTGGCGTCACCGCGCATCCCCTTGGCCATCTCCAGCGTGGCCCGGCGCTTCTTGCGCGCGTGAACTGAGCGCTTGACGCGGGTCACGACTTCTTGGCTCCGAGGAGCTTCTTGACCCGCGGCTCATCGTGCTTGGCGATGATCACCGGGTTGCCGAGATGGCGCTTGCGTTTGGGTGACTTCTTCTCCAGGATGTGGCTGGAGAACGAGTGGCGCGCCCGCACCTTGCCGGTGCCGGTGAGCTTGAAGCGCTTCTTCGAGCCCGAGTGGGTCTTCATCTTCGGCATTGCGTTGAGCAGTAAAGCAGACGGCGCGCCAGGCCATCCGGATCGCGGCCCGTGCCGGCCAGGCCGCCGCGTGGTCCCTGCCTGAGGGTCAGGCGCTCTCGGTGGCGGCCGACGCAGCGTCGGGCGCGGCCGAGGCGGCGTCCGGCGCGTCGTCCGACACGGCGTCCGGCGCGTCGTCCGACACGGCGTCCGGCGCGTCGTCCGACACGGCGTCCGGCGCGTCGTCCGGCGCGTCGGCCGAGGCGGCGTCCGGCGCGTCGGCGTCGGCGGCGTCCGGCGCGTCGGGCGGAGGGGCGGCGCCGTTGACGGCGGGCGCGCTCGCGGCCGTGTCGGCGTCGGCATCGGCGTCGGCCGGCGACTTGTCCTTCTCACCGGCCAGCACCGACTTCGACGGCGCCAGCATCATCGTCATGTTGCGCCCGTCCTGGAGCGGGGTCTGCTCGATCACCGCGATCTCAGCCAGCTCCCCGGCCAGCTTGTCGAGTAGCGCCGTCCCGCGCTCCGGGTGGGTGACCTCGCGGCCGCGGAACATGATCGTGATCTTGACCTTGTCCTTGCCGAGCAGGAACCGGGTGACGTGGCCCTTCTTGGTGTCGTAGTCGTTCTGGGCGATCTTCGGCCGGAACTTGATCTCGCGGATCGTGATCTGCTGCTGGTGCTTGCGCGCGGCCTTCTGCTTCTGGGCCTGCTCATACTTGTACTTGGAGTAGTCGAGCACACGACACACCGGCGGGCGGGCCTCCGGGGCGACCTCGACGAGGTCGAGATCGCGCTCCTGGGCGTAGACGAGCGCCTCCGACGTCTTGATGACGCCGATCTGCTTGCCGTCCTCACCGACGAGGCGGACTTCGGGCACGCGAATCCGGTCGTTGATCCGCGTCTGGTCCCGCTCTGGCGGGCGCCGGTCGAACCTACGAGGTACCGGCACTAGCGGCTGTGGTGGCTGGGCGTCAAGCCGAGCCGGACTGATGAAGCACTTTGATCAACGCCACCAGTATAGCCGCCGGATCAGCGCTTGGACCGGTTGCTGATCTCGGCGGCGAGCCGCGCGGCGAAGTCGGCCACCGACAGCGCGCCGGAATCGCCCCGCCTGTGCTCGCGCAGCGCCACCTCGACCGCCTCCTGCTCGCGATCGCCGACGACCAGCATGTAGGGGATCCTACGCAGCTCGGCGTCGCGGATCTTGCGGGCCACCGACTCGGTGCGATCGTCGAGCTCGGCGCGCGCGCGCTGCTCGCTGAGCTGTGCGACGACCCCGGCGGCGTAGTCGTTGTGGCGGTCGGCGATCGGCAGCACGATCGCCTGCACCGGCGCCAGCCACACCGGCAGCTCGCCGCCGTAGTGCTCGAGCAGGATCCCGATGAAGCGCTCGTAGGAGCCCATCAGCGCGCGGTGGATCATCACCGGCCGGTGCTCGGCGTTGTCGGAGCCGGTGTACACGAGGTCGAAGCGCTCGGGGAAGTTGTAGTCGAGCTGGACCGTCCCCAGCTGCCACGAGCGGCGGAGCGAGTCGGTCATGTGCATGTCGATCTTGGGCCCGTAGAACGCGCCGTCACCCTCGTTGAGGTCGTACTCGAGGGCCTGGCTCTGAAGCGCCCGAGTCAGTGCCGCCTCGCTGCGGTCCCACAGCGCGTCGGAGCCGATCCGGTTCGCGGGCCGGGTCGAGAGCTCAAGCCGGACGTCGAGGTCGAACACCCGGTAGGTGGCGAAGGCGAACTCGAGCACGCCCGCCACCTCGTCCTGGATCTGGTCCTCGGTGCAGAAGATGTGGCCGTCGTCCTGGGCGAAGTGCCGCACCCGGAGCAGCCCGTGGAGCGTCCCGCTCGGCTCGTTGCGGTGCAGCAGCCCGGGCTCCGAGTAGCGCACCGGCAGGTCGCGGTAGGAGTGGCGGCGCAGCGAGTAGAGCTGACAGTGACCGGGGCAGTTCATCGGCTTGATCGCCATCGCCCGGTTCTCGGACTCGGTGGTGAACATGTGCTCGCGGTACTTCTCCCAGTGGCCCGAGGTCTCCCACAGCGCGCGCTCGAACAGCTGCGGTGTCTTGACCTCGGTGTAGCCGCGGGGGCGCCCCATCTCGCGGCTCATCGCCACCAGCGAGTTGAACACCTCGGTCCCGGCCGGGAACCAGAACGCCGACCCCGGCGCGGTCTCGGAGAACGTGAACATGCCGAGCTGGGGGCCGAGCCGGCGGTGATCGTTGGCGCGCGCGCGCTCGAGCCGCTCGAGGTGCTCGTCGAGCTCCCGGCGGGAGAAGAACGCCGTCCCGTACACGCGCGTCAGCATCTTGTTGCCGGCGTCGCCGCGCCAGTAGGCGCCGGCCACCGACTGGAGCTTGAACGCCTTGATCCGCTTGGTCGCGGGCGCGTGCGGACCGCGACACAGGTCGGTGAAGGGGCCGTTGGTGTAGAGCGAGACGGTGTCGAGCGGACGGGCGGGATCCGCGTTGGCCACCAGGTCCTCGATCAGCTCGACCTTGTAGTCCTGCCCCTCCCCCTCGAACCGCTCGAGCGCGGCCGCGACGGGGAGGTCCTCGCGCGTAAACGCCTCGTCGGCGGCGATGTGCTCCCGCATCCTCGCTTCGATCGCTGCGAGCTCGGTGTCGCTGAGGCTGACCCCGTCGGGGAAGTCGAAGTCATAGTAGAAGCCGTTCTCGATCGGCGGCCCAATCGAGATCTTCACGCCCGGGTACAGCTCGAGCATCGCCGCGGCGAGCACGTGCGCGGCGTCGTGGCGGATCAGCTCGAGCGCCTCCTCTCCGCTTCGCTCGGTGACGATCTCGACCCGCCGCTCGCCCTCGGTGGGCAGCGGCCGCGCCAGGTCGCGGGTCTCGCCGTCGACCTTGACCGCCAGCGCGGCGCGCGCGAGCCCCGGCCCGATCGCCGCGGCGAGATCGGCGCCGGTGGCGGCCTCGCCGAGCTCGATCCACTTTCCGTCCGGGAGCAGGTAATCCATCCGGTCGCGGATGCTAACCGCGTTCCACGACGAAGCGGAAGCTGCCGATCGGGAGCACGGCGATGAACTGCGGGCACAGCGTCCCGGGACGGCACACCGGCCGGGTGCTCATCTCGACGCGGCCGGTGTAGCTGCCGGGGCACCACCGCGGGGCGGCCGCCAGCACCACCATGACGCGCTGGCCGGCGCGGACGGGAGTGCCGCCGACGCCGACGCCGGCAAGGTTGCGGCAGCCGCGGGCGGCGCCCGGCGTGCGGGCGGTGACGAAGTCGGCGCGCCGGCGCCCACCGCCGGACCCCGTGGCCGCCGGAGCGGTGAAGCTGACCCGGAAGCTCGTCATTGGCCTGCCGACGGGCGGCGTCACCTGCACGCGGCCCGCGGGCGTCACGCGCGTCGGTGTCGAGGCCGGGCCGCCCCCGCCGCCCGCGGGCGTCAGGCGCGTCGGTGGCGAGACCGCGCCGCCCTGCCGGCTCGCCGCGGACCCGCAGCCGGCGAGCAGCCCGCCGGCGGCCGCGACCGCGAGCAGGCCCCGCACCGCGCCGTGTCGAGCCCCACCGCTCATGCTCGCTCCGAGTCTAGGCCGATGGGCTCGCCGCACGACCGCTGCACAGCCGGCACGCGATACATTGAAGCCCCTCCCGGGCGATTAGCTCAGCTGGGAGAGCGCCGCCTCGACAAGGCGGAGGTCACTGGTTCGAGCCCAGTATCGCCCATAGCCCATAGCCGTATTTGCAGGGATTTCCACAGGACCCACGACAGGCCTCGATCAGACCCGTCGAACACCTGTCGAACATCAGCGAACTTTTGAGGGCCGAACGAGGCCCAGATGCTCATCGTCCGGCACCGAGCTGCAGCTGCCCAGAGGTGGTCTCACGCGCCCGTCGGATCGCGGTAGCGGCCGGTACGCGCGGCTGACCCTTCAGCTCGCGCATCACCCTGCGTAGTGGCGCGCCAGCGTGACGACGGAGTGCCCGGCCTGCTCAGCGACGTATACGAGATCCTCACCTCTAGTGGGAAAATAGCTGTGGGGTTGCGACCGCCTTCCGCGACGTTTGGTCGGATGCTGAGGCGGTTCAGGCCGCGAGCGGCGGTTCCTGGAGGGTGACGGTGTGGCCGAGCCGTTCGAGCTGCGCGACGAGGCGTCGGGT
>JBBSFX010000002.1:0-134777 GCA_038254735.1 Solirubrobacterales bacterium | reverse complement strand
GACGGCAGAGCCGCCCCGAGCGACCCGCGACCGGAGCCTAGAGCCCGAGCCCCCGCACGAGCGCAACCCGCCGCCCAGCCCGCCGCAGCCGCCGGGCAACCACGTACATCTCGTCGGGCTGGGGCGAAGCCCCGTTAGATATTGCTCCCATCCTGAACCACGCGTCAACGGTGGCGCTCTCGGCGACCCGTGGTATAGGCGCGGGGCGGGCGTGGTGTGGGTCGCGTCCGAACGATCGTCCAGGTTCGTCCGAGGTCCTCTCGCCACGGCGGCCGGCACTCAACAACCGTTACCGCGCGAGAATCCAGCTCACACTCAACCCGGACTTCGGAGCTCGCCTCAGCAGGACTTGCCGCGCACAAAGCCTCCGGATCCGCTCGACGTCGGCTGACGGCAACACGCCCAAGAGCGTAAACGCGACGGCCGACGCCCACAGCCACAGGCGAGTCTGGCGACACGGAGCGTGCTGCAGCATCACGGGCGGCGGAATACGTCGTTGGTTCCGATCCGCCGCCAGATCACGTGCGGCTCGCCAGCGACCACCGCGGGACCGTACTCAAACGTCGCGCGGCCGTCACCCGCCCAGCTCATCTCCCACGCACGGGGCCTTACCTACCTAGACCTAGACCCTCTTGACCCGGCAGTCGGGGGTCAAAATCCTGGCGCGCCACCCCGATGACGAACAGCTGAAGCGCTCCGAGAACGCGGCACGCTGCCCAGGATTCAGGGACGCCCAGTCCCGCAGGAACCGGGAAGCTCCTCAATGGGTCGGCAACGCCTACGCGGCGTCGTCTGCCAGGGACGACTCGAGGCGCGAGACAAACTCCTCGGTGCTGCGGTGTACCTCGAAGCCGAGCCGTTGCGCGAACTCGACGGGCCTGCGCGAGGTCGAGCGGAATAGGGATCCCACGCGACTGCCACGGCGCGTAGCACTCACGCCTCAGGGTCTCCAACTTGCTTCTCGTCAGCCGCTTCGGCCCCATTGCATTCTTGACGCCAAGACACCAGGTATCCACCAGGTAGCTGCACATGTCCAGCCCGTCATACCCGTGGGGCTCCAGCCGGGGTTGATCCAGCACCGCGTCTCATCATGAGCCTCGCCTTGATCGGCAGCTCCGGTTCCTGACTCGGTCGCAAGCACCCTGACCAGCCGCGCCGCCTCAGCCTTTTTTGGTTTGCGTCTGAGTTAACGCCACAGATCCGGGTTTTGATTAGCCCACATCTGCGAGGCTTCCGGCATCACCGAGGAGGGGTCGTTGATGACCGGGCCGGGACGTTCAGCAGGCAGTGGTGGGGGCGTCGTCGGAAGCGGTTTCTCTCGCCTTCGCAGAAGTATGAGTCCGTGCGTCACGCACGCTGAAGGAGGAGCCGTGTAGAAGACCCCTCATATATATAGGCGGTGCTGTGCGAGAGATGAAGGATTGTTGGCCCTTCGGCGTCGGCCCTGCGGGGGCAGGCGTCAAACCGCTCTGGAGCTGCGTTAGCTGAAGACTGTCGTGGTGAGCGTCCAGGGAAACGGCGCGGCAAAGGATCGCGTCAGGTGGGGTCCAGGAAGACGTTCCAGAAGCGCCCAGCCGAAGTGGGTGGGCGTACGCTGTTGAGGCGTCGAAACACTGTAGATGGCATCGAAACCGGGGGGCCTGATCTCTCCCTCGGGATCAGCCTGGCGGCTGCCCGCGTTGCTGGCCAGGTGGTGCCCGGCGTGAAGGCGGCGTGATCCTGGGCTGCGGCTCTTGCACGGAACGTGAGAAGGCGAGCGTCGAAAGCGGCCGTCCGGGCCTGCGGGTCAGTACCACGGGCGGCGAGTGGGAGCGTGCCGAGGCGGCCACCGCGCGCCGCCATCCTCACCAATCATCCCGTTTATCCGGGGGAAGTAGCTAGCCAGCGCGACACACCCTCGTCCACGATCAACCGAACTCACAGCTACTGGCTCGCACCGATACCTGGCCGCCAGCGGGGGGAAACTGAGCAGAGCGCCCAACTACTCCAACTGCTGGCAGACGAGGCAGGCAGCACCGTGGACGGAGCTGTTCCCGGCTCGCGGAGCTCAGTTCGCGGGAGCTGCGATGCGGGTAGCAACCCGGTGTGCCACGTGCTCCTAGCCTGGCGGGCCGCGCCGGCTGTCCGCGAAGGATTGGCGGGCCGGGTCGGCGGCGAAAGCCGCGCCGACTCGGCGACCTGCCCCACGGAGCGTGGTTGAGGATCGCCAAGCGAACGTTCGCTCAATATCGTGCCGACGGGGTCACCAACCTTGCCGCGGCCTTGACGTACCGCAGCGTCCTGTCGCTGTTTCCGGGCCTGGTCGCGCTCGTGGCGCTCCTCGGCCTGCTTGGCCAGTACCCGCAGACCTTCGATGCCGTGCTGAAGATCGTCGGCAGCTTCGCGCCGCACTCGACGGTCCAGACCGTGTCAGTGCCGATCCGCCAGATCATCACTCACCGGGGAGGTGCTGGCGCGTTGTTTGGCGTGGGCCTGGCCGGAGCCATCTGGGCCGCCTCGGGCTACGTCGGCACGTTTTCGTGGGCGGCGAACGTCCTCTGGGAAGCTAAGCGTGGGCGCTCCTGGTATCGGCAGTGGCCGTTCAACGTGGCGGTCACGTTGGTCGCCCTGGTGTTGGTCACCGCTGTTCTCGTAGCGCTCGTGCTCACTGGTCCGGTGGCGAGCAGCGTCGGAAGGCAGATCGGAGTCGGTTCAACCGGCCTGACGATCTGGAGCATCGCCAAGTGGCCGGCGATCGTGGCCGTAGTCACACTCATGATCAGCGGGCTCTACTACATCGCGCCGAACGTTCGACCCCCGAGCTGGCGCTGGCTGACCCCGGGCGCGATGCTGGCGGTGCTCACGTGGGCCGTCACCTCGCTGGGCTTCGCGGTCTACCTGGCCAACTTCGGCTCCTACAACAAGATCTACGGCACCCTGGGAGCCGTCGTCACGTTTCTCATTTGGGTGTGGCTCTTGAACCTAGCGGCGCTGCTCGGTATCGAGCTCGACTCAGAAATTGAGCGCGAGCGCCAACTGGCGATACATCAGACCGGGGCAGCGGAGCACATACAGCTTCCCCTCCGCCAAGAATGAGCCAACCCCACGGCCTGCGCTCGGGGTAGGGCCGCCACCGCGAGCCGAACGGGGCGTCGACGCCCGGGATGGTCTCCTTCCGACCCCATCCCCACAGTGCTAGGCCGGCTCAGCCGTCCCTACTAAACGCCTCGGCTGACCGGGGCGCTGGGCTGCCGGCCACCGAAACCACGTTCACCGGTGAGCTGGTCAGCTCACCGGTTGATCCTCGATCTCGGTGCTCCATGGGCTGGATCCACAACTCGTCGACGAGGATCCTCACCGTCGCCAGGATCGGGACGGCGACGATCAGCCCGGCGAACCCGAACAGCCGATCGACCGCCACGACCCCGACGGCCACCACGGCCGGGTGCAGCTCGACGGTCCGCGCCACGACGAGCGGCTGGATGATGTTGCTCTCCACCTGGTGAGCGAAGACGTAGATGATCGCGACGATCAGCGCCTTGCCCGGGGAGATCGTCAGGGCGTAGACGATCGGCGGGATCGAACTGAGGAGCGCCCCGAAATAGGGAATTATCATCGCGACCGCGGTGAACACCGCGAAGAAGGCGGCGAAATCGAGGCCGACGATCCGCAGCCCGAAATACGTGACCCCACCGAGCACGGCCATGCCGGTCATCAGGCCACGAAGCCAACCGAGGTAGGCCACACGCAGACGAGACAGGATGTGCTCGGCCTGGGGGCGCTTCGCCGGAGGGGCCAGGCTGACAAAGCCGGCGGCGAGGGGCTCGGGATGGATGGCCGTGTAGAGCGCGGTGAGGAGGACGACGATCACCGTGGCGAGCCCGGCGACAACCCCCGCGCCAACCGACGTCAGCGGCCCGAGGAGTTTCGTGGGATGCTGAGTGTAGGTGTTGACGAAATGCTGTATCTGCTGACCGATCCGGGTTGGAGAGGTCCCGGTCAGATGCCCAAGCCGGTGGCGCAGAGCGTCGACGATGCTCGGCAGCGAGTTGGCGAACTGGTTGATCTCCTGGCTGAAGATCGGAACGATCAGGGCGATCGCGCCGCCCAGCGCTCCCAGTCCGAGCAGCAGGCCGAGCGTGGCGCCTATCCCGCGGGGAATGCCGATCCGCTGCAGGGTGCTGGCGAAGGTCGACAGCGGCAGGGCGATGATCACCACAATCAGCACTGCGAGCACCAACGTGACGATCTGCTTGAAGATCAAGCCGGCCACCGCGAGTCCGAACGCGAGCAGAACCGCGCGATACAGCGTCGCCGGATTGATCGTCGAGCCGCCCATCCCGGCCTTGGCTGCCCGCAGGAGCTGATTTTCACGCCTGCCGTCGTCAATTGCCGGCGTTTGCCGGCCGGCATAGCCGGCTCGCGTCGGGCAAGATGACCGCGGCCGTCGTCTATCGCGCGGTCGGGCTGGCCGCTGCCCTGATCGTCGGGGCTCTCGTCGCGCAGCAGCTGATGACACTGTTGCTCGCGGTGACCGTGACGATCATCCTGTCACTGCCCCTCTCTGCTGCGGCCTCGCTGGCGCAGCGGCGTGGCGCGCCTCGTGCCCTCGGCGCCCTGGGCGCGCTGTTGGCCGGTCTTGGCGCCGTGATCGGCCTGGGGCTTGCGGTCCTCCCGACGTTCGTGAGCCAGGTCAAGCAGTTCACCGACCGCCTGCCGAGCATCCTCGCCCGAGCCGACCATTATCTCCACGGCTTGGGCATGAACTCGCGCGGCCTCTCGTCGCAGTTGGGCAGAATCGTGCAGGGGTACACGGACCATCCCTTCCGGCTCGCCGGTCCCATCGAGCGGTTCGGCCTGACTGCCCTCGGCGCTGCCGTCCCGCTGGTCCTGATCGTGCTCGCCGCGTTCCTGATCGCCGTCAACCCCGCCGTGCTCGTCGACAACTTTCTGCGGTTGCTGCCGGCGGCCCGCCATGGCCGGGCCCGCGACGTCCTGGGGCGCATCCGTACCGCATGGCTCGGCTGGATGACCGCGGTCGGAATCGACATGCTCGTGCTCGGGGGATTGCTGTTCGCCGGGATGCAGATCATCGGGCTCAACTTCGCGATCGGCTTCGCGGTGTTCTCGGCGTTCATGACCGTGATCCCGAACTACGGCTCGGTGATCAGCGCCGTCCCTCCGATCCTCTACGCGCTCGCCCAGTCTCCCGGCAAGGCGCTGCTGGTCCTAATCGTCTACCTGGTCGTGAACCAGATCGAGGGAAACCTGATCCTCCCGCTGATCATGGCCCGGACGGTGAACCTGCACCCCGCGGTGGTGACGGTCGGCCTGTTGGTCATGGGAGCGCTGTTCGGTCTGGTGGGCGTGCTGATTGCGGTTCCATTGCTCTCGCTCACGATGATTCTCGTGCAGGCGTTGTGGATCGAGCCGCAGGAGGCGCGCAGCGGACTTCCGACGAGGATCCCTCCACCGGAGCGGCCCCAACTACCGTGAACCTCTGAGCTGGGTCTGCGGGACCGTTTTCACACAGATGGCGACGGCGTTCTCCACGCAGGTCAACTGACCCGACCCCCGGAGTTCGGTCCAGCCTGTGGGAGAGCGTCGACGGCCTGGAGAATGAGTCAGAGGAGGAGCGCCCGGATTCTACCGACGTCCTGTCCTTTGGCGGGAGGCAACATCGCTGATGGCGTTATCGCGAGCCGCGGCACCTCACGACTCGGCTGCCGCGTTGGACGTGCTGTGAGGGTGGCTTGCGCGGTGTGGGGCCGCCACTGGACGCGAGGGGCGAGGAGCGGTCCTGACCGCAGGGTGTCCGCTAGCGCGGTGACCACGGGGTGACAAGACGCTCCAGGCGTTTCCCGTTCACGACGAGGTCTACCCGCTCGTTGAAGAAGGCGAAGCGGTCGGTTACTTCGGCGGCTTCGCGGAGCGGCTCTGGGTAGCTCCATGCGATGTCGCCCTCGTTCTCCAGCGACCAATAGATAGGCGGCCTGCCCCTTGTAGGCGCAGAGCGTCCGGGTGGAGCTGGGCTGCAGGATGCCCTCGTTGACGTCCTCGGGGGGGAGGTAGTAGCGAACAGGCAGCGGAGCCTCAAAGAGCAGGTAGGGTCGCGTGGATGCGGCCAGGAGCTCTCCGTCGCGCTCAACCCGCACGGAGCGCGAGCTATGGACGATCTCGATGCGGTGAAACGGGTCACGCGGATGCGCGAGGTTGCGCTCGTCCTCCTCAAACCATTCGTCAACGGCATCAAAGTCCACGACGACGTACTGGCTCAACGAGTCATCCGCAGGTCGGAACGCCGCCGCTGGTCGCTCGGTGCCGGCTAGGCGCAGATCGAGCACTGCTCCCTCGGTGGTATGCACGGCAAACGGAATGCTGGGGTCATACACCGGGCGGTCCCCGAGACGCGGGATGGCCACGTCGGGCGACGCGGGCTCGCCGGCCGCGACCTCGGCAGCAGGACTCGTGACGCCGTCGAGCTCGTGAACCGGGATGGCGTAGCTGGGGACGACCCGCTTGGGCTCCCAGACCAGCAGCGCACGACCCGCTTGGGCTCCCAGACCAGCAGCGCACGATCGGTGTCGATGACCACCTGGCCGGCGATCACCCCGCGAATCCGCTTTTCGACGGGCTCGTAGCGCAGCTGCCCGAGGCTGCCCATCAGGATGTCCCGAACCATCGTGCCCACGAAAACCAGCATCTCACACGTTGCGCATGGGGCAAGGCGTCAGCCCTAGCGCGGACACCACTGCTTTCCGGTTGAGGTTCCCAGTCCGCCCCGCGACAGCTGGGGGAGCCGGTGCGGCTGCGCTTGTTGCGCAGAACAGTCCCTACGCCGACGCGCTCCGCGCGGCGGCGGAGTACGCCTCGTCGGTGACGTGCTCGCCCCAGTCGGCGGCGACGTGGTCCTCGTCGACCTCATTGAGCGCGATGTGGACCATCAGGCGCCTCGGCGTCGCCCCGTGCCAGTGGTCCTCGCCGGGGGCGAAGAACACGCGGTCGCCGGGACGGATGACCTCGACGGGACCGTCGCGTCGTTGGGCCAGCCCAACCCCCTCGGTGACGTAGATCGTCTGGCCGAGTGGGTGGGTGTGCCACGCCGTACGCGCGCCGGGGGTGAAGTGGACGAGGTTGGCCTGCGCCCTCGCCGGGGCGCTCGACGCAGCGACCGCGTCGATGTACACGTTGCCGGTGAACCAGCTGTCAGGGCCCTTGGCGGTGTCCGGCCCGCTCCGCGTGATCTCCATGCCACGCGAACATACAACGGTCCGTCGGTCAGCGGCGGCCCGGCGCCGTGGACGCGCGGAGCTCCGGGGACAGCATCAGCAGCAGCGCCGGGATCGCCGCGACCTCGGCGACGATCGCGATCACGATCGGGAAGCGGAGCGTCGGCTCCGAGTAGCCGAAGAAGTTGCCGCTGAGCGCGATCGCGATCGAGATCAGCGACCCCACGGCCAGGCCGATCCCGCCCACCGCGGCGAGCAGCCGGAGCGGGCGATCGGGGCTGAGCAGGGCCAGCACTAGGCCGGCGCCGCCGGCGGCGTTGAGCAGGAACAGCACGCCGACGGTCGGGACCTCGGAGATGAAGTCCACGTACTGCTGGAAGTGGACCGCCGCGATCACCACGACGAGACCGGCGGCGAGCCGCCGCACGCGGGATGCGCCGAGCGCGGAACCCCTCACGGGAGGACCTTGATCGTGCCGGTCATGAAGGCGTGGAACTGGCAGTAGTAGGAGTACGTGCCCGGCTTGCGCAGCGTGAAGCGCACCGTCTGGTTCTGGTTGACGGTGCCCGAGTCGAAGGCACCGGTGCGAGCCGTCGCGGTGTGCGCGGTGGCATCGGTGTTCTTGACCGTGACCACCGTTCCGACCTTGACCGTTAGCGCCGGCGGATGGAAGGCGTAGCTGGAGATCGTCAGGCGGACCGCCTTGCCCGACGCGACCACCGGCGAGGCCGGCCCCGTGGAACCGGTGCGGCTGCTTCCCAGCGCCAGCGCGATTGCGCCGACGAGGATCACGGCGAGGACCGGCGGAATCAGGGATCTCGGGCGCACATCTCAGACTACGGTCAGACGAGCCGGCTGGATCACCGCGAGCGGCCGCGCCGCGGCGCGCAGCGAGCGCCTCAATCCGCGCCGGCCCGAACCTGGCCGTAGTTGAGCACGGCGGTGATCAGCACCCCGCCCGCGATGTTGCCGAGCACCACGGCGGTGAACCACACGAACGCGTGGCCGCCGCCGACCCGGTCCTTCAGCACCGCGCTGAGGACCTGGAACGTGGTCGACACCGAGTGGTCGAGGCCGACCAGTCCGACGAAGAACACCAGCGTCCAGATCAGGACGATCTGCCCGATGACCACGCCGCTCGACTGGATCAGCCATGCCACCAGCGCGATCGCCCAGCCCCCGAGCACCGCGCTCCAGAAGAACGACGGCCAGCTGCCGTGCGCGGCGCGGTGCCCGTCCTCGGCCACCTTGGCCACGACGTCGGGTGCGAGCGCACCGGTCTTGGTCACCACCAGCGCGAACAGCAGCGCCCCGAGCAGGTTGGCGCCGAGCACGACCGCCCACAGGCGCAGCGTCGCGAGCAGGTGGCGTCGCTCGTCAAGCACCAGCGTCACCGGATACAGCGTGTTCTCGGTGAACAGCTGCGCGCGCCCGATGATCACCACGATGAAACCGATCGGGAAGAAGATCGCGCCGATCAGCCGCGCGTCGTGGTGGCCGGCGAGCGCGCCCGCCGCGGCGGCCGACGCGAGCGGGCCGAAGCCGACGGTGGCGCCGGCGAACAGACCCGAGAAGGCCAGCGCCGGGACCGGACGGGCGAGCTCCTCGGCCGCCTCGCGCTTGACGCGCTCGTAGATGTCCGACGCGCTGGCCCTGAGCCGGCCCTCGTTGCCCGCGCCGTCCTCACCGGCTTCGTCGGCCGCCACAGCGGCAAACCTACTCGGGCTCGATCAGCTCCACGGCGCCAAAGCCGTCGAGCGGCTGATCGATGAAGAAGATCTCCATCGTGATGTCGGGCTTGACGTGGCCTGGGAGAGGAACGCGAGGACCTTGGGTCCCGTCAGATCCTCGATCGTTTGCCGGTAGCGGTCGGCCATTACCCGCTGGAACTCGTGGCGCATCGCGACGACCCGGTCCGGATCGCCGCTGTCCATGATCGTCTTCTCGAGCGGGGTGAACCCGCTGCCGCGCATCACGACAACGATCAGGTCGTCGAGCGCGTAGGTCTTGGCCTGCATCGGGCCACGCCCGTAGTGCTCGCGCAGGATCGCGACGATGCGGTTGGAGATGGCCGCGAGCAACTGGCCGCCCGCCAATTTGCGGCGGTTCGGCCGCTGTAACCTTGTCCACCTGATGGTGCTCCTCGCTGTCCGGCGGGGCCTGGGAGGCCGCTTCCGTCCATCGTGTTACCGCTGGACCCGGCCCGCGAGGCGGGAAACCCGACGAATCCTGTCCTCCGACGAGCGTAGCACCGGACCTGCGCGCGGTCAATCGCGGCTCACGATCGTCCGGGAGGCTCGAGCGGCTCGAGCATGAAGGGGCCCGCGGCGACCAGGTTGGCCTCTGCCGTGGTGGCGCCGTTCTCGAGCAGGCATACGACCATGTCCTGATACAGGAACGCGCGCGACCGGGCGGCTCCGCGTCCCGTGAAGTCGGCCATCAGCTCCCCGATCTCGTTGGCCAGCGCCGCGTTGAGCGGCCCTCCATGCAGCGTGTCGTCCTCGGTGCTCATCCCACCGCGGAGACGGGGAACCGCGACGGGGCGCCGCCGGACGTGCTTGGCTTGTCGCCAGGATGAGCAGCGGCCGGATTCGCTCCCCGAGCGTGCGTCTCGGCGCGGCGCTGGTCGCCGCCGTGGTCGCCCTGGCGGCGCCGAACGGATCGAGCGCGACAGCGGCGTCACCGGCGTCAGCGGCGCCCGCCCCCGCCTTCGCCGCGCACGGCAGCGTTGAGCAGGTGTACGTCACGGGGCTCACGCCGCTGACCCGGATCTCGCTGCTCGATGGGGCCGGGCGCACCGTCGCCACCCGGCGCGCCGACTCGCTCGGCGGGCTGCTGTTCCGCGGCGTGAAGCCCGGCGCCGGCTATCGAGTACGCCAGACGGCCGGCGGCGCCGAGTCTGGACCGGTGACCGTGCTCTCGGGCCGGCCCGCGCCGCCGAGCACCGGCGTCTACGACCAGCGGATCCCGTCGAGCGGCTACGGCTACCTGACCACGCGCGACGGGACCAAGCTGGCGATCGACGTGCATCCGCCGCAGGACGTGACGAGCGCGCTGCCGCTCCCTGGCGTGCAGCTCCCGTCGCTCCCGCTCGCCGGCCCCTACCCGACGCTGATCGAGTACTCGGGGTACGGGTACGCCGACCCGGCCGGGCCGCAGAACGGGATCGCGCTGCTCGCCAACCTGATGGGGTTCGCGGTGGTCGACGTCAACATGCGGGGCACCGGCTGCTCGGGTGGGGCGTATGACTTCTTCGAGCGGCTGCAGAGCCTCGACGGCTACGACGTGATCGAGACCGTTGCCCGCCAGCCGTGGGTGCTGCACCACCGGGTGGGGATGATGGGCATCTCCTACGGCGGGATCAGCCAGCTGTTCACGGCGCAGACCGACCCCCCGAGCCTGGCCGCGATCTCGCCGCTGTCGGTGATCGACCAGAGCCAGACGACGCTGTACCCCGGCGGCATCCTCAACACCGGGTTCGCGGTCGCGTGGGCCAAGGAGCGCGTTCACGACGCCCTGCCGGCCTCGGCGGACGGCGGCCAGGCGTGGGCGTACAAGCGGATCCAACAGGGCGATCAGACTTGCCGGCAGAACCAGGCCCTGCACGGGGAGGCGGTGGACCTGCTGGCCAAGATCCGCGCCAACAGCCACTACCGCGCCGCCGTCGCCGATCCGGTCTCGCCGATCACCTTCGTGCACAAGATCGACGTGCCTGTGTACATGGCATGCCAGTGGACCGACGAGCAGACCGGCGGCCACTGCGCCGACCTCGCCGGGCACTTCACCGGGACCTCTCGGAAGTGGTTCACGTTCACCAACGGCACCCACGTCGACTCGCTGGACCCGGCGACGTTCAACCGCTGGTACGACTTCCTCGAGCTGTACGTGGCCCGGCAGGCCCCGGTCGCCGGGTCGCTGGTGATCCACGCCGCCGCGCCGCTGATCTACTCGGTGGCGATGGGCGTCTCCGGGGTGACCCTGCCGCCCGACCCGATCCAGCAGCAGCTGAGCTACGCCGGCGCACTGGCCGAGTTCCAGCGGCTCGCGGCGGTCCGGGTGCTGTTCGACAACGGCGCAGGCGCGATGCCCGGCCAGCCCCAGCCCGGCTTCGAGCAGTCGTGGCCGAGCTTCCCGATCCCCGGCGCGGCTGCCCGCACCTGGTACCTCTCACTGCGGGGCGCGCTCGCCGACCGGCCTCCGGTCCGCCGGGGAACCGACGTCTTCACCGCCGACGCCCGTGCGCGGCCGCTGACCGACTTCAGCGGCGACACCGCGGCGGGCCGGGGCGGGCTGTGGACGGCCACGCCGCCGTATCAGTGGACGCAGGGCCCGCCGGGCAGCGCCGTCTCGTACCTGACCGCCCGGCTGCCCGCCACCACGACGGTGATCGGCGCCGGCGCGGTCCACCTGTGGCTACGCTCCTCGACGCCGAACGTCGACCTCCAGGCCACCGTCACCGAGGTGCGGCCCGACGGCCGGGAGACGTTCGTCCAGAGCGGCTGGCTGCGCGGCGACGAGCGCCGGCTCGACCCGGCCAGGAGCACCCCGCTCGATCCGGTCCTCAGCCTGCGCCAGGCCGACGTCGCGCCGCTCCCGCCCCACCGCTTCGTCGCGCTGACGATCCCGCTCTACTACGAGGGCCACGCGTACCGCGCCGGGTCGCGGATTCGGGTGACGATCTCGGCGCCGAACGGCGACCAGCCGATCTGGTCGTTCGCCGAGACGAGCCCTCGGGGCCGCTCGACCGTCGCCGTCGCCCGCTCGCGCCGGATGCCCTCGAGCCTGGTCCTCCCGGTGGTGCCGGATGTCGGGGTGCCGACCGGACTGCCGCCGTGCCCGGGGCTCAGGGGCGAGCCGTGCCGCCCGTACCAGCCGCTGGCGAACCGCACCGCGCGCCGCTAGCGCGGCGACCGGCGGAGGCGAGCGCCAGCCCGAGCGCGCTCGGGCCCGCCAACCACCGCGTAGGTCCACCACGGATTGACTGATACATCGGCAGGATATATCGTGACGAGGCATGGAGTCTCATGAGGGCGCCGTCCCCGAGCTCACCGCGACTGGCCGCGTGGTCCTCGGCCTGATCGCCTTCGGCAAGCGCACCGGTTACGACATCAAGGCCTTCGTCGACAAGACGACGCGCTACTTCTGGGCGGCGAGCTACGGGCAGATCTATCCCGAGCTCAAGCGACTGGAGGATCACGGGCTGGTGCGCGGGCGGCCGGAGCCGTCGGGCGGCCGGGCGCGGACGGTCTATGAGCTGACCGAGGCCGGCTGGGCGGCCCTGCGCGCGTGGCTCGACTCCGACGAGGAGCCGCTGTACGAGCTCCGCGACGAGGGGATGCTGAAGCTGTTCTTCTCGGACAGCCTGCCCGAGCGGCGCGGCGAGATCGTCCGCGCGATGCGCGAGCGGCACGAGCGCAAGCTCGTGCAGCTGCGGGCGATCGAGCCGTTCGCCAGCCAGGGCCCGACGGGGGCACAGCTGACGCTGCAGATGGGGATCGGCTTCACCGAGTGGATCATCGAATGGTGCGAGGCGACCGAGCGCCGCCTCGCCGCCGACACCGAGGAGGAGTAGGGCCATGCTGGGAGACCTCGCCACGTTTCTCCACGCCCACGGGCGGCGGGTGCTGCTCGTCGCGGTGCTCGCGGCGGTGCTCGCGGGCGCGTTCGGCGCCGGCGCCGCCAAGCACATGAGCCCGTACGGCGCCACCGACCCCGCCACCCAGTCGGTGCAGGCGACGAACCGCTTCCAGGCGGCGGCCCACCGCCAGATCGACCCGGGCGTGGTGGCGATCGTGAGTGCCGGGCCCGTCGCCGGGCCCGCCGCGCGCCGGAGCGTCGAGCAGGTCGTCGCGCAGCTCCGCGCCGAGCCGGACGTGGCGAGCGCGCTCAGCGTCTACGAGACCCACGACCCGGCGATGGTCTCGCGTGACCGGCGGCTGACCTACGTGGTCGCGTACTTCAGGGCGCGCTCGGACCGGGAGCTCAAGGACGCCGCGCAGCGGATCGAGGACCGCTTCGCCGGCCGGAGCGACGTGCGGCTCGGCGGCGCCCAGATCGCCAACGCGCAGGCCAACACCCAGGTCGGGCACGACCTGGCCCGCGCCGAGCTGCTCGCGTTTCCATTCATCTTCCTGCTCTCGTTGCTGTTCTTCCGCTCGCTGGTCGCCGCGCTGCTGCCGCCGCTGCTCGGCGGGATGGCGATCGTCGCGACGCTGTTCGCGCTGAGGATCGTCGCCGGCTTCGTCGACCTGTCGGTGTTCGCGCTCAACTTCGTCACCGGTATGGGCCTCGGGCTGGCCATCGACTACAGCCTGTTCATGGTCTCCCGCTACCGGGAGGAGGCGGCCACCACCGGCTTCGGCGTGGAGACGCTACGGCGGACGCTGCAGACCGCCGGGCGGACGATCCTGTTCAGCTCGCTGACCGTGGCGGCGGCGGTCGCCTCGCTGGCCATCTTCCCGCAGCGGTTCCTGTACTCGATGGGCATCGCCGGCGCGCTGGTGGCACTGATCGCCGCCGCGGTCGCCCTCGTCGTGCTGCCGGCGCTGCTGGCTGTACTCGGCCCGCGGGTCAACGCGCTCGCTCCCCGCCGCCTGCAGCGCGCCGCCGACCGCGACGCCCGGCCCGCCGAGCGCGGCGCCTGGTATCGGCTGTCGCAGTTCGTCACGCGCCGGCCGGGACGGATCGCCGTGGTCTGTGCGACGGCGCTGATCGCGCTGGGGATCCCGTTCACGGGGATCCGCTTCATCACCGTCAGCGCCAGCGTGCTCCCCCACAGCGCCAGCGCGCGGCAGGTCGATGACACCCTGGCCCGCGAGTTCCCGCCGAACCGGACCTCGCCCGTCGAGGTCGTCGTCGGCGCGGGCGCCCGGACGCCCTACGTCCGCGCCCTGGCGGCCCGGATCGAACGGCTGCCGGACGTCTCGGCGGTCGCCCCGGCGCAGCCCGCCGGTCCCGGCAACGCGCTGCTCGACGTCGCCCCGGCGCGGCGGCCGCTCAGCGGCGCAACTCAGCGGTTGGTGCGCGAGATCCGGGCGATCCGCGCGCCGGTGTACCTCGGCGTGGCCGGGCAGAGCGCCGCCTACCTCGACCTCGAGCACAGCCTCGCCGCCCACCTGCCCGCCGTGCTGGCGGTGATAGTCGCGGCGACGGTGATCGTCCTGTTCCTGTTCACGGGCTCGCTGGTGCTGCCGCTCAAGGCGGTGGTGATGAACCTGCTCAGCCTCAGCGCGGTGCTCGGGATCCTCGTGCTGGTGTTCCAGGACGGCAACCTCCAGGGGCTGCTGTCCTACACCAGTCAGGGTGCGCTCGACGCCACGCAGCCGATCTTCCTCGCCGCCGTCGGGTTCGGCCTCGCCACCGACTACGGCGTGTTCCTGCTCTCGCGGATCAAGGAGGCCCGCGACAGCGGTGTGCCGGACTCCGAGGCGGTCGCGGTCGGGCTCGAGCGGACGGGGCGGATCGTCACCGCCGCGGCGGTCCTGTTCGCGGTGGCGATCGGCGCGTTCGCGACCTCGCAGCTCGTGTTCATCAAGGAGCTCGGGCTCGGCGCCGCGCTGGCCGTGCTGATCGACGCCTCGATCATCCGCGCGCTGCTCGTGCCCTCGCTGATGGAACTGCTCGGCAAGTGGAACTGGTGGGCGCCGGCCCCGCTGCGTCGGCTGCACGACCGCATCGGGCTGCGCGAGGACCGGCCGCGGGCCGCGCCCACCGCCGGCCCGTCGCGGGCCTGACGGTCGGTCAGGACGCGTCAGTCGCGTCCCGACGCCGTGGGAGCCGATGCGCGACGCTTCAGATCAGTACCACTCGTCGCGCATCTCGAGCACCGTGCGGTCGAGCCGCGCCAGCAGCTCCAGCTGCGGGTCGGCCCGTGGCAGCTCGTAGGCGAAGAAGTACCGCGCGGCCTGGCGCTTGCCGTCGTAGAAATCGTCCTCACGCCCGGCGGCGACCAGCACCTGCTCGAGCCAGATCCATGCCACCACGATCTGCCCGGCCGCCTCGAGGTAGGCGGTCGCGTTGGCCAGCGCCGCCTCCACGTCGGGCTGGCCCCAGATCGTCGCCGTGACCTCGAGCAGCCGGGCCAGGCGCGCGGCCAGCGCGGCGGCCAGTTCGGCGGCCAGCGGGTCGGCCGGCTCGGCGGCCAGCGGGTCGGCCAGCGCGGCGGCCAGCGGGTCGGCCGGCTCGGCGGCCAGCGGGTCGGCCGGCTCGGCGGCCGGCGCCTCGCCCGCATGCGCCGCGCCCGGGTCGCCCCCGGCCTCGGCCCGCGTGATCGTGGCTCGCATGGTCTCGGCCAGCGCGGCCAGCCCGGCGCCGCCGCGCATCGTCACCTTGCGCCCCAGCAGATCGAGCGCCTGGATCCCGTGGGTGCCCTCGTGGATCGGGTTCAGGCGGTTGTCGCGGTAGTGCTGCTCGACGTCGTACTCGCGCGCGTAGCCGTAGCCGCCGTGGACCTGGATCGCCAGGTCGTTGGCGGCCAGGCACCACTGTGAGGGCCAGCTCTTGGCGATCGGGGTGAGCACGTCGAGCAGCAGCGCGGCCCGGCCGCGGTCCTCGTCGGCGGAGGCGGTGCGCTCCTCGTCGACCAGGCGCCCGCAGTACAACGTCAGGCCGAGCGCGCCCTCGACGTAGGTCTTCTGGGCCAGCAGCATACGCCGCACGTCGGCGTGCTCGATGATCGGCACCTGCGGCGAGGCGGGGTCTCGGGCCGCCGTCGGACGCCCCTGCGGGCGCTCGCGCGCGTAGCGGAGGGCCTTCAGGTAGCCGGTGTAGCCGAGGCAGGTGGCGCCCAGCCCGACGCCGATCCGGGCCTCGTTCATCATGTGGAACATGTAGGCGAGGCCGCGATGGGGCTCGCCGACCAGGTACCCGACCGCGCCCGGCGCGCCGCCCGGCGTGTACGTGCCCTCACCGAACCCGAGCACCGTGTTGACGGTCCCGCGGAAGCCCATCTTGTGGTTGAGCCCAGCCAGCACGACGTCGTTGCGCTCGCCGATCGCGCCGTCGGGGCCGACCAGGAACCGCGGCACCAGCAGCAGGGAGATCCCCTTGACCCCGGCCGGCCCGCCGGGGAGCTTGGCCAGCACCAGGTGGACGATGTTCTCCGACAGCTCGTGGTCGCCGCCGCTGATCCACATCTTCGTCCCGAACACCCGGTGGCTGCCGTCGTCCTGCGGCTCGGCGCGGGTGGCGACATCGGCCAGCGAGCTGCCCGCCTGCGTCTCCGACAGGCACATCGTGCCGAAGCAGCGACCCTCGACCATCGGCCTCACCCACGTCTCGATCTGCGCCGGCGACCCGTGCGCGACGAGCAGGTTGGCCGCCGCCATGGTCAGGAACGGATAGCCGGAGGTGCCGACGTTGGCGGCCTGGAACCACGCGGTGACCGCGCTCGCCACCACCTGTGGGAGCCCGATCCCGCCGACCTCCTCGCCGAGCCCGGCCCCGATCAGCCCGGCCTCGGCGAACGCGCGCAGCGCAGGCGCCACCTCGGGGATCAGCACCACGCGGCCGTCGGGGCCGAGGTGCGGCTCGGCGGCGTCGGCGGCGCGGTTGTGCGGGGCGAACCGGTCGGTGGCGATCCGCTCGGCCAGCGACAGGATCTCGTCGAAGGTCTCGCGCGAGTGCTCCGCGTAGCGCGGGCGCTCGCACAGCGACTCGACGCCGAGCCATTCGTGGAGGAGGAACTGCAGGTCGCGCCGGGACAGCAGGGTCGAGGAGGCCAGCGTGGAGGTGCTCATCCGAGCATTGTCCCCCGCCGGACCGGGGTCGAGCGCGGCCCCGCGGCCGGGCAGCCTCGGGCGTCCTTACGCCCGCGCCGGCTCGGGGTCGGGTCGCGACGCCACGCCGGCGATCGCCGAGTCGGCGGACGCGGTCAGCCGCAGGCTGAGCAGCGCAGCCGCCAACGCGAACGCGCACCCGATCAGGAACGCCGTGTGGTAGCCGCCGGCCAGCGCGCCCAAATGGTCGTGGCCGGCGCGCGCGAGGCTCGTCGTGCGCGACGCCGCGACGCTGGCGAGGACGGCCAACCCGAGCGCGCCGCCCATCATGAACGAGGTGTTGACGACGCCCGAGGCGAGCCCCGACTGCCGCGGATCGACGTCGGCCATCGCCGCCAGCAGGATCGGGTTGAAGGCCACCCCGGCGCCGAGGCCGAGCAGCACCATGCTGGGGAGCACGTCGGCGACGAAGTGGCCCCCGACGGGCGCGCGGGCGAACAGCGCCAGGCCCGCCGTCGCCAGCGCCAGGCCGCCGACCAGCGGCGGGCGGATCCCGAAGCGGAGCACTAGCTTGGCCGAGATCCCCAGCGACAGCGCTCCGGAGATCAGGTTCGCGGGCAGGAACGCCAGTCCCACCTGGAGCGGGCTGTAGCCGAGCACCAGCTGCAGGTACAGGGCGGAGAGGAAGAACCAGGCGAACATCGCGCCCGCCCAAAGCACCCCGGCGGCGTTGGCGGTGGCGAGGTTGCGCCCGCGGAACAGGCCGAGCGGGATCAGCGGCTCGCCGATCCGCGTCTCGAGCGCGATGAACGCGGCCAGGACGGCGACCGAGGCGCCGAATAGCCCCAGCGTCTGGCCCGAGGTCCAGCCGGCCTGGTTGCCGTTGACGATCGCGTACACGGCGAGCATCAGCGCCGAGGTGATCAGCACCGCGCCGCCGATGTCGAGCTTCGGCGGTCGGCGGCCGTGGGCGGCCGCGGGCACGAGCCGCAGCGCGCTGAGGAACACCAGCGCGCCGATCGGGACGTTGACGAGGAAGATCCAGTGCCAGCTCAGCACGTCGGTGAGGACGCCGCCGAGCAGCACGCCCAGCGTCCCGCCGCCGGCGTTGACGAACCCGAACCCGCCCATCGCCCGCGCCCGCTCGGCCGGCTCGGTGAACAGCGCCATCATCAGCGACAGCGCCACCGCCGAGACCGTCGCCCCGCCGAAGCCCTGCGCCACGCGCGCTCCGACCAGCAGCGCCTGGCTGCCCGCCAGCCCGCAGGCCAGCGACGCGGCGGTGAACAGGCCGAGTCCGATCACGAACATGCGCCGGTGCCCGAACAGGTCCCCGAGCCGGCCGCCGAGCAGCAGGAAGCCTCCGAACGTCAGCAGGTAGCCGTTGACGACCCATGCCAGGGAGGCCGAGGAGAAGCTCAGGTCGTGCCGGATCGACGGCAGCGCGACGTTCACGATCGTCGCGTCGAGCACGATCATCAGCGAGCCCGAGCACAGCACCAGCAGCGCGATCCAGCGGCTGCGGGCGTCGAGCGGGGCGTCGGGTTCGGCCGGGCGGGTCTCGAGTCGGGTCGTCATCGTTCTCACCGGATCGGTTCGTGGTTTCAGCGTCGCGCTACAGACCGGGGCGCAGGGCGAAACTCATCGCTCGACGGGCTCCCGTGTCTACGGCGTCGCGAGCAGGTCGGCGTGGTGCGGCTGTCGCTCCAGCGAGCGCCGGAGCAGCGAGCGCAACGTCTCGCGCTCCGCCGGGCTCAGCGCGCCCAGAACCTCGTCCTCGATCGACGCCTGCGCGGCCTCGGCGCGCTCGAGCGCCGCGATCCCGGCCGCGGTGATCTCCACCAGGTGCCGGCGCCGGTCGGCCGGGTCCCGTCGGCGCTCGACGCGGCCGGCCGACTCGAGCTCGTTGAGGATCAGCACGCAGGTGTTGGCGTCGGTGCACAGCCCCTCGGTCAGCGTGGCCTGGGAGACGCGGCCGTCGTCGCGCAGGTAGGCGAGCACGGCGAGGTCCTTGAGGCGCAGGCCGAGCAGGCTCTCGGGGCTGCTCCGGTACACGACCCGCGCGAGCCGCGTCAACAGCACGATCGTGCCGGTATGCGGGTGGTCGCCCATGGCCTCGGATTATAGCACCGGAGCAGGTGTAATCATTGTATGAAGATGATCCCGGATTCATGATGATCCCTGCTACATTGGCGTCTCCCTCCACTATGACCCCCGCCTCCGCCAACCCCGAGACCGCCGGTCGCCGCCGCTGGCTCTCCCTGCTCGTCGTCTGCCTGGCGATGCTGATGAACGTCCTCGACGCGTCGATCGTCAACGTCGCGTTGCCGACGATCCAGCACAGCCTGCGCATCTCGCAGGGCAACCTGACCTGGGTCGTCAACGCGTACCTGATCACCTACGGCGGCTTCCTGCTGCTGGCCGGCCGGCTCGGCGATCTGGTGGGGCGCAAGCGCGTGTTCCTGTCCGGGATCGCGCTGTTCACGCTCGCCTCGGTGGCCTGCGGCGTGTCCGGCGGCGAGACGCCGCTGATCGTGGCGCGCTTCGTCCAGGGCCTCGGCGCCGCCGTCTCCTCGTCGGTGATCATCGCGATCATCGTCACCGAGTTCCCCCAGCCCGCCGAGCGGGCCAAGGCGATGAGCGCCTACATCTTCGTCGCCGTCGGCGGCGGCGCGATCGGGCTGCTGGCGGGCGGGATCCTCACCCAGGCGATCAGCTGGCACTGGATCTTCTTCATCAACGTCCCGATCGGGTTGGTGGCGCTGGTGCTCGGCGCCGCGCTGATCGACGAGAGCCACGCGCCGGGGCTCCGCGGCGGGGTCGACGTGCTCGGCTCGGCGCTGGTCACTGCGGCGATGATGGTCGGCATCTACGCGATCGTGAAGGCCGGCGACTTCGGCTGGGGCTCGGCGCGGACGCTCGGCATCGGCGCCGCGGCGGCGCTGCTGCTGGCGGGCTTCGTGACGCTCGAGTCGCGGCTGCGCAACCCGATCATCCCGCTGCGGATCTTCGCCGTGCGGAGCCTGACGATCTCCAGCGTCGTCCGCGGCTTCGTCGTCACCGGGATGTACAGCACGTTCTTCCTCGGCGCGCTGTACCTCGAGCACGTGCGCCACTTCGGTGCGCTCACCACCGGGCTGGCGTTCCTGCCGATGTCGGTCGTCGTGGCGATCTTCTCCTCGGGCCTGACCGCGCGCCTGGTCGGGCGCTTCGGCGCCAAGCAGGTGCTGCTCCCGGGGCTGGCGGCGATGTTCCTCGGGCTCGTGCTGGTCTCGCGCGCCGGCCCGCACAGCGGCTACTTCCCGGGCCTGTTCGCCGCCTTCACGATCATGGGGATCGGCGCCGGCACCTCGTTCATGCCGCTGCTGACGATCGCCATGGCCGACGTCCGTGCCGCCGACGCGGGGCTCGGCTCCGGCATCATCAACGTCTCGATGCAGGGCTCCGCCGCGCTCGGGGTGGCGATCCTCGGCACGATCGCCGCCGCGCACACCCGGACCCTCGCCGCCGCCGGGCGCGCGCCGGCCGTCGCCCTGACCGGCGGCTACCAGCTGTCCTTCGCGATCGCCGCCGGGTGCGTGCTGGCCGGCCTGCTCGTCGCCGCCGTCGGGCTGCCCGCCCCCGAGCGTCAGGCGCTGCGGAACGCGCGCACCGTGAGCGGCACGGGCAGCGCCGGCAGCCCCGGGAGCCAGGGTGGCGCCCCGAGCGCCGGAGCCGGCCCCCCGAGCATCGGGGCCGGCGCGTCGCCGTGACCAATCGTCAGCGTCCGTCGAGGCCCAGGCCGCATCGGTCCGGCCCGCGCGGGTCAGGCGGGGTACGTCGGCGGGACCGGCCGGCGCGCGCCCGCGAGCAGCAGCTCAAGGTAGCCGTCGGCGATCGCCTCGGCGCTGAGGCGGCCGTCCTCGCGGAACCACTGGGCGGTGTGGTTGACCATCCCCAGCAGCGCCCGCAGGGCGAGGTCGCGGTCGCGGAACCGCAGGGCGCCGTCGCGCTCGCCGCGCTCGAGCACCGAGGCCAGCAGCGTCTCGAAGTCCTTGCGCTGTCGGCGCACGGCGGCCCAGCGGGCGTCGCGCTCGAGCACGTGGCGCTCCTGCTGGAACACCAGCACGTGGTCGCGGTTCTCCTCGACGTGGACCATCCAGGCGCTGACGATCTCGCGCAGCTGCACCTCGGCCGGCCGATCGGAGGCGGCGATCTCCCGCGCCTCGGACAGCAGCGGCTCCATCAGCTGGTCACAGATCCGCACCAGCAGCTCGTCCTTGGATCCGATGTAGTGGTACAGCCCGCCCGCGGTCAGACCCGTGGCCGTGACCAGGTCCTGCATTGTCGTGGCGTGGAAGCCGCGGTAGGCGAACTCACGCGCCGCGGCGGCGATCACCTCGCCCTGGCGGTGGTCGTAGCGCGCCCGCAGCATCGGCCGGGAGGGTGGGTGGGCAGCCACGATTCCGAACGATAGCTCGGAATCCGAACCGACGTCCGAAATTCGAAGGCTCGCTAGAATTCCGAACGAACGTTCTCTATATTTGCCAGCGGGATGCTGTTCGACCTCGACGACGAAACCCGGCTGCTGCAGCGGACGGTGCGCGAGTTCGCCGAGGCCGAGGTGGCGCCGGTGGCCGAGCACCTCGATCGGACCAAGTCGTTCCCCTACGAGCTGGTGGCGAAGATGGGCGAGCTCGGGTGGATGGGCATCCCGTTCCCCGAGGCGGACGGCGGCGCCGGCGGCAGCTCGCTGCAGTACGCGATCGCCGTCGAGGAGCTGACCCGGGTCGACAGCTCGGTGGCGATCACGATGTGCGCGCACACCTCGCTCGGCACCCAGCCGATCTACCTGTTCGGCAGCGAGGAGCAGAAGCGGCGCTACATGCCCGACCTGTGCGCCGGGCGCAAGCTCGGCGCGTTTGGGCTGACCGAGCCCGAAGCGGGCAGCGACGCCGGCAACACCCGGACCCGCGCGCGGCTCGACGGCGGCGAGTGGGTGATCGAGGGCGCCAAGGAGTTCATCACCAACGCCGGCACGGACATCACCGGCCACGTCGCGATCACCGCCCGGACCGACGAGAACGAGATCTCCAACCTGATCGTCGAGCAGGGGACGCCCGGGTACGCCCGGGGTGAGGCGTACCGCAAGATGGGCTGGAACGCGTCGGACACCCGGCCGCTCAGCTTCGACGAGTGCCGCGTGCCCGAGGAAAACCTGCTCGGACCGCGCGGCAGCGGCTTCAAGCAGTTCCTCCAGGTCCTCGACATCGGCCGGATCGGCGTCGCCGCGATGGGCCTCGGCCTGGCCCAGGGCGCGCTCGACCAGGCGCTCGCCTACGCCAAGCAGCGCCGCGCGTTCGGACAGCCGATCTCCCGGCACCAGGCGATCCAGATCAAGCTGGCCGACATCTCGACCGAGATCGAGGCCGCCCGGCTGCTCACCTACAAGGCGGCGGTGCTCAAGGACCTCGGGCGCAACTTCACCCTCACCGCTGCCCAAGCCAAGCTCAAGACCGGCCGGCTGGCCGTCCGCGCCAGCGAAGAGGCGGTGCAGGTCCACGGCGGCTACGGCTACATCGAGGAGTACCCGGTGTGCCGCATGTACCGCGACGCCAAGATCCTCACGATCGGTGAGGGCACCGACGAGATCCTGCAGATCGTGATCGCCCGTGCCCTCGGCGCGTGACGCGGGCGGCGCCCGGTCGTTCTCCGCGGCGGGACCCCGGGCATAGATGCACGCATCTGCAGGCAACGCCATCTCGCCGCTGCTGATCGCCAACCGCGGCGAGATCGCGGTCCGGATCGCGCGCACCGCGCATGCGCTCGGCCTGCGCACGGTCGGCGTGTTCACCGCTGCCGACGCCGGGGCCGGGGCGCTGCACCTCGAGCGCCTTGACGCCGCGGTCCGCATCGACTCCTACCTGAGCGCCGAGCAGTTGCTCGACGCGGCCGAGCGCACCGGCGCCCGCGCCGTGCACCCCGGCTACGGCTTCCTGTCCGAGAACGCCGAGTTCGCCCGCCAGGTGCTGGGCGCCGGGCTCACCTGGGTCGGCCCGCCACCTGACGCGATCGCGCTGATGGGGGACAAGGGCGCGGCCAAAGTGGCCGCAGAGCAGGCCGGCGTGCCGATCGTCCCCGCCGCCGACCCCGAGGACCCCGCGGCCTTCCCGCTCGTCGTCAAGGCGCTGGCCGGGGGCGGCGGCAAGGGCATGCGCGTCGTCCGCGGCGCCGGAGAGCTGACCGAGGCCACGCAGGCGGCCCGGCGCGAAGCCAGGGCCGCGTTCGGTGACGACCGGGTGATGATCGAGCGCTGGATCGAGCGTCCGCGGCACATCGAGGTGCAGGTGCTGGCCGACCGCCACGGCAACCTCGTCCACCTCGGCGAGCGCGAGTGCTCGCTGCAGCGCCGCCACCAGAAGGTGATCGAGGAGGCGCCCTCGCCCGTGGTCACGCCCGACCTGCGCGCGCGGATGGGCGCCGCCGCCGTCTCGCTCGCGCAGGCCTGCGGCTACCAGGGCGCCGGCACGGTCGAGTTCATCACTCCGGCTGTGCCGAGCGAGTTCTTCTTCCTCGAGATGAACACCCGCCTCCAGGTGGAGCATCCGGTCACCGAGCTCGTTTACGGCCTCGACCTGGTCGAGCTGCAGCTGCGGATCGCCGCCGGCGAGCCGCTGCCGTTCGGCCAGGGCGCGCTGGCCCCCCGCGGCCACGCGGTCGAGGCGCGGCTGTACGCCGAGGACCCCGCCGCCGGCTTCCTGCCCGCCACCGGCACGGTGCGCCGGCTGCGGCTGCCCGCCGGCGCCCGCGTCGACGCCGGCATCCGCGAGGGCAGCGAGGTTGGGACCGCGTTCGACCCGCTGCTGGCCAAGGTGATCGCCCACGGCGCCGACCGCGCCCAGGCGCTGGCGCGGCTCGACCGCGCGCTGGCCGAGCTCGAGCTGCTCGGCCTCACCACCAACGCCGCCTTCACCCGGGCGCTGCTGAACCGCGAGGACGTGCGCGCCGGCGCGCTCGACACCGGGCTGCTCGAGCGCGTGCTGGCCGACCCGGCGCTCGACCTCGATCCCCCCGCAGACCTGCTCGCCGCCGGCGCGCTCGCCGCGGCGGGCACCGCCGATCCCCCCGGACCGTGGCGGCGGCGCTTCGATCAGGGCGACGTGCGGATCGACGACGGCCGGATCACGATCGACGCGACCGAGCAGGCGGCCGAGGTCCGCACGCTCGGCGACGGGCGCCACGCCGTCGAGCTCAACGGGATCGCGCGCCGCTACGCGGTCGCGCTCGGCGAGGACGAGCTGTGGGTCGGGCGCGACGGGCACCACCTCCATGCCCGCACGCTCAGGCCCGACCGCTCCGGCGCGGCCGTGGCCGCCGGGTCGCTGGAGGCGCCGATGCCCGGCACCGTGCTCCAGGTCCGGGTGGAGAACGGCGACCCGGTCAGCCAGGGCGACGTCCTGGTCGTGCTCGAGTCGATGAAGATGGAGCTGTCGATCGCCGCCCCGCACGACGGGATCGTCGACGGCCTCGCCCTGACCCCCGGCGACCGCGTCGAGCTCGGGCAGGCGCTGCTCGCCGTCTGCGTGGACGACGAGGAGGCGGGCGGATGAGCGCCGAGCACGCCGCGAGCCACCGCGAGGCGCACCTCGAGCTGATCGCCGAGCTGGAGCACCGCCTGGAGCGCGCCCGGGCCGGCGGCGGCGAACGCGCCCGCGCCCGTCACGTCGAGCGCGGCAAGCTGCCCGTCCGCGAGCGGGTCGAGCGGCTGTGCGATCCCGGCACGCCGTTCCTCGAGCTCAGTCCGCTGGCCGCCGAGGAGCTCTACGACGGGGCGGCCCCCGCTGCGGGCGTGGTGACCGGGATCGTGGTCGTGCACGGCCGCCGCTGCGTGGTCGTGGCCAACGACGCCACGGTCAAGGGCGGGACCTACTACCCGATGACGGTCAAGAAGCACCTGCGCGCCCAGGAGATTGCCCTCCACAACCGGCTCCCGTGCCTCTACCTCGTCGACTCCGGCGGCGCCTTCCTGCCGATGCAGTCCGATGTGTTTCCGGACCGGGAGCACTTCGGCCGGATCTTCTTCAACCAGGCCACGATGTCCCAGGCGGCGATCCCGCAGGTCGCCTGCGTGATGGGTTCGTGCACGGCCGGCGGCGCCTACGTGCCGGCGATGAGCGACGAGACGGTGATCGTCCGCGAACAGGGGACGATCTTCCTCGGCGGGCCGCCACTCGTGAAGGCCGCCACCGGCGAGGTGGTGAGCGCCGAGGAGCTCGGCGGCGGCGACCTCCACGCCCGCACCTCGGGGGTCGTCGACCACCTCGCCGAGGACGACGAGCACGCGCTCGCGGTCGTCCGCGGGATCGTCCGCACGCTCCCCGCCCCCCAGCCGCCGGCATGGTCGCGCCTCCCGTCGCGCCCGCCACGGCAGGATCCCGACGGCCTGCTCGACCTCGTCCCGCTGGACACCCGGACCCCCTACGACGTCCGCGCGGTCCTGACCCGGATCGTCGACGGCTCCGAGCTGCAGGAGTTCAAGGCGGTGTACGGCGAGACGCTGGTCTGCGCCTTCGCCCACCTCGACGGCCACCCGGTGGGGATCCTCGCCAACAACGGGATCCTGTTCAGCTCCTCGTCGCTCAAGGGGGCGCACTTCATCGAGCTGTGCGACCGGCGGGGGATCCCGCTGGTGTTCCTCCAGAACATCACCGGCTTCATGGTCGGCCGCGACTACGAGGCGGGCGGGATCGCCAAGGACGGGGCCAAGCTGGTGACTGCGGTCTCGTGCGCCACCGTGCCCAAGCTGACGGTGATCATCGGCGGGTCGTTCGGCGCCGGGAACTACGGGATGTGCGGGCGGGCGTACTCGCCGCGCTTCCTGTTCACGTGGCCGAACGCGCGGATCAGCGTGATGGGCGGTGAGCAGGCCGGCGTGGTGATGACCGAGGTCGGCCAGCCCGAGGTCGGCGCCGAGCTGCGCGAGCAGTACGAGCGCGAGGGGCGCCCGTGGTTCTCGAGCGCGCGGCTGTGGGACGACGGCGTGATCGATCCGCGCGACACCCGCGCCGTGCTCGCCGGGGCGCTGGCCGCCTGCGCCGCGCGGATGCCGCCCGCCGACGTCGGCTACGGCGTGTTTCGGATGTAGGCCGCCGTGTTCCGGCTGACCGCGGCGATCAACCGACTGGCTGGTCAGTAGTAGTGACGGCGCCCCCCGACCGCGTGCCCGATCATGCCGAGCACCGCCAGCACGATCCCGACCAGGATCAGCAGGCTGCCGACGCCCCACAGCAGCGCCAGCTTCGGCACCAGCAGCGCGACGATCAACAGCAGCACACCTAGACCGATCATCTCCAGTCCTTTCCGCGAGCGACTGACGCGCCGCTCGCTCCGTGAATCCTCGCTACCCGCCGTCCGCACGGCGGTAAACCCACCGCTACCGCTCAGGGAGGCGCCAGCCCGGGTCGGGCGGCAGTGCGTGCGCGGCCTCCGGGCCCCACGAGCCCGGCTCGTAGGCGAGGAGCTCCGGCGGGTGCTCGATCAGCGGCGCGCAGACATCCCACAGGCGCTCGATCTGCTCGGCGCGCGTGAACAGCAGCCGGTCGCGCAGCATCACGTCGTGGAGCAGGCGCTCGTACGCCTCCAGGCCGTCGGAGCTGTCAAAGGCCTCCTCGACGTTCAGCACCAGCGCTGCCCGGCCGAGCTCGAGGCTCGGCCCGGGGATCTTCGCCTGCACCTCGATCCGCACCGTCGGGTCGTCCGAGAGCTCGAACACCAGCTCGCTGGGCCGCCCGTGGTGGCCGTCGCCGGGGAAGATGTGCAGCGGCGCCTCGGCGAAGCCGATCGTCACGGTGCGTCGTCCCTCGGCCATCGCCTTGCCGGTGCGCAGGTAGAACGGCACCCCGCTCCAGCGCCAGGTGTCGACGAGTACCTCGATGGCGGCGAAGGTCTCGACCGACGAGTCGCCGGCCACCCCCTCCTCATCGCGGTAGCCGGCGTACTGGCCGAACACCGCCCGCGCTGGATCGAGCGGGCGCAGCGACTCGAACAGCTTCGTGCGCTCGAGGTGCAGCGCCTCGGCCTCGATCCGCGAGGGCGGCTCGAGCGCGACGATCCCGAGGATCTGCAGCAGGTGGGTGACGACCATGTCGCGGAACGCGCCCGTCTGCTCGTAGAACGACGCCCGGCCCTGGATGTCGAGTGCCTCGGGAACGTCGATCTGCACGTAGCGCACGTGGTCGCGGTTCCACACCGGCTCGAACATCCCGTTGGCGAAGCGCAGCGCGAGGATGTTCTGCGCCGCCTCCTTGCCGAGGAAGTGGTCGATGCGGAAGATCGAATCCTCGTCGAGCACCTGGTGCAGGACGGCGTTGAGCTCGCGCGCGCTCGCCGCGTCGTGGCCGAACGGCTTCTCCACCACCAGCGAGCAGCGCTCGGCGATCCCGGAGTCGCCGAGCATCCTCACCATCTCGCCCATCGCCGAGGGCGGAACCGACAGGTAGACCAGGCGCTCGCCCTTGGCTTCGATCTCGGCCTCGGCTGCCTTCACGGCGCGCGCCAGGTCGCCCCCGTCCTCGGCGCTCGAGGCGACGAAGCTCAGGCGGGAGGCGAACTCCCGCCAGTGCCCGTCGAGCTCGCCGTGGCCGTGCTCCGAGAGCGCCTCACGGACCTGGGCACGGAAGTCGTCGTCGCTGCCCGGCGAGTGGCGGCCCGAGCCGACGATCCGGAAGCGCTCGGGCATCAGCCCCTCGCGGAACAGGTGAAACAGGCCGGGGAACAGCTTGCGGGCGGCGAGGTCACCGGTCGCGCCGAAGACGACGAGGACGCGGTCGCAGGGGCGCGGGTGGGCTCGGGAGCTCATCGGTCCTGACCTCTACCCGATGGGCGCGGCGACGCAACCCCGGGGAGACGTGCCCCCCGGCTGCTCCGAGCGTCGGCGCGTTCCGCCGCTCCAGCGGCGATACTGCACCCGAATATGGACCTCAACGTGCTGGGCGGCGAGCTCCAGAGCTGCAGCAGCGACCCGGTCACGGGCTTCTACCGGGACGGCTGTTGCCGTACCGGACCGGCCGACTTCGGCAGCCACACCATCTGCGCCGTCGTCACGGCGGAGTTCCTCGAGCACCAGCAGTCGATCGGCAACGACCTGGTCACGTCGATCCCCGAGTACGACTTCCCCGGCCTCGTGCCCGGCGACCGCTGGTGCGTCACCGCGGGCAACTGGCTGCGCGCGCACGAGGACGGTGCCGCGGCGCTCGTCGTGCTCGCCTCGACCCACGAGCGCGCGCTCGAGCTGGTCCCGCTCGAGGTGCTCGAGCGCTACGCCGTCGACGTTCCCGGCGACCCCGGCGCACTGAGCGCCTGAGCGCACCTCAGAACGTGAGGAGGCCGCCAGGCCGAGCGCGCGCCGGAGATCGAACGGTCCGGTGCCGTTGTCGAGCCACGTCCGGCCCGACCCCACGTAGGCGTCGGCGTAGCGGGCGGCCAGCGCGCGGGGCGGCCGCGTAGGGGCCGTAGGTCCCGTGGATCGGGCCGGTGTAGACGCCCCGGCGCATTCCGCCCAGCGGGGGTGCCGCGGGTCGCGCCGCGGAGCCCCGCGTTGGCGACCTCAGTCGGGACGGCACATGGCGACGCCAATCTACACTGGGCGCATGGGTTACCTGCGCGGTATCGACGGCGCCGCGGCGTCCGCCACGGGGCGTGCCGCTCGCCCGACGCCGGGTCATGAGGAGCGCCGCCGGGCGGTGCGCTCCGGACAGCTCGCGGTCGGCACCGTGGCCTGCCCGCGCTGCGACGCGCCGGTGGCGATCGGCGAGCGCCCGCTGCCCGCTTCGGCCCGCCTCGGCTGCCCGTTCTGCGCGCACCAGGCGCCGCTGCGGGAGTTCCTCACGCTCGGCGCTCCGACCCGGCCGGCGCGGGTCGTCGTGCGGGTCGCGCTGCGCCGCTGAGCCCTCGGTCCGGCTACGCGGCGGGCCGCTGCGGGACGTGCTGGATCACCGGCAGCTCGTCGACCGCGGTCGCCGCAGTGGGCTGCTGCAGGCGGCCGTAGAACGCGGTGGCGACGCGCCGGGCGTGCGACTTGGCCAGCTCCGCCCGCGGGCCCGCGAACCGCTCGTCGACGGTCATCCCCCACAGCCACAGCCATCGCTCGAAGTGCCCGGGACGGAGCTTCACCTTGCTGTCGAGCTCGGCGTGGGGACGGAACGCCCCGCCGCTGTAGGACTGCGCGCCGAGCAGGATCGTCTCCCAGAACGCGGTGATCCGCGGCACGTGGATGTCGAGGTCGAGCTTCGCCACGTCGGTGAAGATCCAGCCCATGATCGGGTCGCCGAGCATCCGCCCGTAGAAGGCGCGGACCAGCCGCTCGCAGTCGGTGCGGGTCTCGATGTCGCTCGGCGCGGGCATTCCCGCCAAGTCTAGGAGCCGAGACGAAAGCGCAGGAACTGCAGCTGGTGGGCGATCACGGGCTCGAACCAGTCCGAGCCCGGGTACACGTCGAAGTGGTCGCACGGATAGTGGCGGACGTCGGCGCGGGCCTGCCATGCCGCGCGCAGCGCCGCCGAGACCGGTGCAGTGCGGTCCTCGTCGGCGATCTGCACGAGCACCGGGCAGCGCAGCCGCGACGCGTAGCGGATCGGCCGGTAGCTCCCGGCGCTGAGCGCGATCGCCGCCGTCACCTCGTTGCGGAACGAGCCACCGGCCATCCGCTGCATCCCCTCCAACGCCCCCGGCGCGGTGATCGGCGCGACGCCCCCCGGCGCCCCGATCGCCGCCACCAGCACCCGCTCCCCGCCCCGCGCCGCCGCCACCGCGTCGCGCACTCCGGCCGCAGTCAGCCGCAGCGCCGCGCCGGGGCTGCCGTTGCGCAGCGCCTGCAGGAAGGACGCGAGCCCGTCGGGGGCCGGGGTGAGCGAGATCACGGCGTCGATCGCGCCGTCCTCGGCGGCGACCTGGAGCACGTGCCCGCCGGCGTAGGAGACGCCCCACAGCACCACCCGCGCTACGCCGGGCAGGGCCCGCGCGGCGGCGATCGCCGCGACGAAGTCCTCGCGCTGGCGGGCCGGGACGAGCTCCTGGCGCGCCTCGCCGCCGCTCTCGCCGAAGCCGCGGTAGTCGAACCTCAGCACCTCCAGCCCCGCCGCGGCGAGGCGCTCGGCGAATCCCGGCAGGCCCGAGTCCTGGGTGCCCGCGAAGCCGTGGCCCATCACCACGCACGGCCGCCCGCCGGCGTCGAAGCCCTGTCCCTCGGCGCGGTGGTGACGCGCCGCCAGCGTGACCCCGGCGACCGGGATCGCCAGCTCGGCGCTCACGGGCCCGCGCCGCGGGCCGCCGACGCCCGCCCGGCCAGTGGGACTCCTCCGAGCGCGGTCGCGCGCCGGCGCCCGGCCGGGATCTCCCGCCGGCGGATGTCGTGCTCGTAGACGGACCAGTCGACCTCCTGGGTGTTGCGCGCGACCGGCTTGAAGTGGGCGATGTCGCGGCGCTCGTCGGCGTCGATCGCCCGCTCCATCTCCGCCGCCTCCGGCGGGCGATAGGTGCCGGCCAGGTAGCGCGCGAGCAGCTGCGCCTGGAGCTCGACGAACGGGAACAGCGTCGGCAGCGCCTGGGCCAGCCCGATGAACACGAGGTCGTCGATGCCCGGCTTGAACATCCGCTTGAACACCCGGATCCGGTTCGCCGGCGCGCTGATGAAGCCGGGCTCGAAGAACGGGAAGCTGATGTTGTAGCCGGTGGCGTAGATGATCGCGTCGACGGACTCGACGCTGCCGTCGACGAAGTGCACCTGCTCGCCGTCGAGCCGCTCGACGTTCGGCTTCGCCACCGCGTCGCCGGAGCCGAACCGCAGCAGCAGCTCGCTGGAGACGGTCGGGTGGGTCTCGAGGAACCGGTGATCGGGCGTCGGCAGCCCGTAGCTCTCCATCCGGCCCGAGATCAGGCGCGGGAGCAGCTGGGCGATCCGCCGCTGGGGCGCCAGCGGGAGCCACGGGATCGTTTTCACCACCTGGTCGGTGCAGACGCCGAACACGTACTTCGGGATCACCCACGCCCCCGACCGCGTGGAGATCAGCACGCGCTCCGCGTTCGACTTCTGCGCCAGCTCGCAGACGATGTCCGAGGCGCTGTTGCCGATCCCCACCACGAGCACGGTCTTGCCGCGGAGCGCCAGCGGCTCGACCGGGTCGATGTAGTGGTGGGAGTGGATCGTCGGGCCGGCGAAGCTGCCGGGGAAATCCGGGTAGCGGGGGTCCCAGTGGTGGCCGTTGCCGACCACGAGCACGTCGAAGCGGCGGCGCTCCCCGTCGCCCGTCGTGATCTCCCAGCCGCCGCCGGGCAGTCGCTCGCAGTGCTCGACCGGGGTGTTGAAGCGGATCCGCTCGGACAGGCCGAAGGCGTCGGCGTAGGAGTCGAGGTACGCCTTGATCTGGGAGTGGTGGGGGTAGTCGGGATACTCGTCGGAGATCGCGAAGTCGCGGAGGCGGAGCCCCTGCTTGGAGGTGTCGATGTGCAGCGAGGCGTACGCGCTCGAGTGCCCGTTGGGGTTGCGGAACGCCCAGTTGCCGCCGATCCGGTCGCCCGACTCGAAGCACTCATAGGGGATCGCGTAGTCCGACAGCATCTTGCCGGCGGTCAGCCCGCTGATTCCGGCGCCGATCACGCACACGCTCGGCGGGGTCAACGGAGCTCGGGCGGGGTCGCGCGGGTCACCACGCGCCGATCATTTCAGAACCACGCGGACCGGAGCCGGCGGTGCGACGATGGCGGCCCGGTGACGATTGCCTCGCCCGCGCCCGTTCGCGCTCAGCGATTAGCCTCCGGTCCATGAGCACGCCCACCGCGGGCGTCGACGCCGACGCCTTCGCCGAGATGGTCCGCGAGATCCGCCGCTTCGTCCGCGAGCAGGTCGTCCCGCTCGAGGCGCAGATCGACGAGACCGACGAGATGCCAGCGCGGCTCCGCGCCCAGGCGGCCGCGCTGGGGCTGTTCGGGTTCGCGATCCCGGAGGAGTTCGGCGGCATCGGCCTGTCGATGTCCCAGGAGGTCGAGCTCGCCTTCGAGCTGGGGTGGACGACGCCGGCGTTCCGCTCGATGTTCGGCACCAACAACGGGATCGCCGGCCAGGTGCTGCTGCTGGGCGGGACCGAGGAGCAGCAGCGCGAGCTGCTCCCGAAGCTGGCCGGCGGCGAGCTGACGGCGGCCTTCGCGCTGACCGAGCCCGAGGCCGGCTCGAGCCCCGCCGACCTGACCACGACGGCCACGCGGGACGGCGACGACTGGGTGCTCGAGGGCACCAAGCGCTACATCACCAACGCGCCGATCGCCGAGCTGTTCATGGTCTTCGCCCGCAGCTCCAAGGCCGACCGCGCCGCCGACGGGATCTCCGCCTTCGCCGTCCCCCGCGACACCCCGGGCCTGAGCGTCGCGCCCAAGGACCACAAGATGGGCCAGTTCGGCGCCTGGACCTCCGACGTGATCTTCGACGCCGTTCGCGTCGGCCCGGAGACGCTGGTCGGCGGGGTGGAGGGCCGCGGCTACCGCACCGCGCTCGGCTGCCTGGCCCACGGTCGCCTGCACATCGCCGCGGTTTGCGTCGGCCTCGCCGCGCGGCTGGTCGAGGAGTCCCTGGCGTGGGCCACCGAGCGTCGCCAGGGCGGGCGGCCGATTATCGAGCACCAGCTCGTGGCGGCGATGCTCGCCGACTCGCAGACCGAGCTGATGGCCGGCCGCGCGCTCGTCCGTGAAACGGCCCGGGCGTTCGACGACGGCTCCGACACCCGGCTCGGGCCGGCCTGCGCCAAGCTCTACGCCTCGGAGATGGTCGGCCGCGTGGCCGATCGCGCGGTCCAGGTCCACGGCGGCGCCGGCTACATCCGGGGCGTGGCCGTCGAGCGCTTCTACCGCGACGCGCGGCTGTTCCGGATCTACGAGGGCACGAGCCAGATCCAGCAGCTGGTGATCGCCGCCGAGCTGGCCCGGGGCCGCGGCTGACCGGGAGCGACCCGGGGGCCGCGGCTGACCGGGAGTGACCCGGGGGGCCGCGGCTGACCGGGCGGGGTCCACCTTGGTTTCAGGGACGAACCTCTGGGCTGCCCGTTCGGCCGCTACGGGCGTGGTGCTTCGCCAGGGGGAAGGGCCGGCCTCGCCGTCGCATTGGACCGCGCCCCCTCGCCGGCCAGATCGGCGACGAGGATCCCGTTGCGGATCTGGTCGAGCAGCTCGCCGACCGCGCTCGGTGAGTGGGGGAGCAGGATCGTGTTCGTCTGCGAGCCCTCGCCGAGCCCCCGGATCATGTCGGTGTACTGGGTCAGCGCCACCAGCGCCATCGCCTCCCTGGGGTCGAGTCCCTCCTCGGCGATGATCTGGAGCGACTCCTTCAGGCCCTCGGCGATCGCCTTGCGTTGCTGGGCGACGCCCTCGCCCTCCAGGCGCATCGTCTCCTTCTCGCCCTCGGCCTTCTTCACCGCCAGCGTCTTCTGCGCGTCGCCCTGGGCCGCGGCTGCGATCTGGTTGCGCTGGGCGGCGTTGATGTTGTTCATCGCGTCCTTGACCTTCTGGTCGGGCTCGATGTTGGTGATCAGCGCCTTGACGATCTCGTAGCCGTAGTCGGCCATCTGCCGGTGCAGCGTGTCCTGGATGTGCAGGGCGATCGTGTCGGCGTCGGCGTATGCCTCGTCGAGCCCCATGCTCGGGATGTGCGAGCGCACCACGTCGAACGCGTAGGACTGGATCTGCACCTGCGGGTCGTCGAGCTTGTAGTAGGCGTCCTGGACCTGCTGCTCGGAGGGGCCGACCTTGTACTGCACGGCGAGCTTGACGCGGACGAACACGTTGTCCTTGGTCTTGGTCTCGATCTCGGCGTTGAGCTGCTCGACCTGCAGCGACATCCGTCCGGCCACGCGCTGCACGAACGGCGTCTTGGTCTGGAGTCCGGGCCCGGCGACGCGGACGAACTTGCCGAAGCGCTCGACCACCGCCCGCTCGTTCTGCTCGACGGTGAAGAAGAAGATAGGCACGGTGAGCTTCCTTCCGAGACGAGTGGGTCCTGCCCGCGACCCGGGGCACCGCCGGGCCACTCTCAAGTGTAGGCCCGGGCGAGGAGTACCTTGAAGGCGATGAGCACCGACGCGGAGCTCGCCGAGCTGGTCGGCCGCCGGCCGGACCCGCGGCTGGGCGGCGAGCACGTCAATCGCCTGCCGGAGAGCGTCGGGCGCCCGGCTCCGCCGCCGCGCGATCCGCGTCGCGGCGCGATCACCGCGCTCGGCGCGACGCTTACCGGCGCGACCCTGGTCGGCGGGATCGTCATGATCGCGCTCGGCCTGCTCACCGGGGCCGGCTGGCCGGTGCCGGCGCTCGGCGCGCTGCTTGTCGCCACCCACTGGGGCTGGGTCCACGTGGCCGAGATCACCGCCAACTCGCTCGAGTCCTCGTGCCACCGCGAGCTGCTGGCCGGCAACGGCCGCTGGCTTGATCGCGTCGAGCCCTACGCGCGCTTCAGCGTCCGCACCGAGGTCGGCGAGGACGGCTCGATCCTGATCGAGCGGATCGCCCACCACCCGACGCCGGTCGGCGCGGACCGCTTCAGCTTCGCCGTCGAGATCGAGACTCGCGAGCTCCGCTCGGGCGAGGAGCCGAGTGCTGCGGTGGCCGAACGCGCCGAGCTGATGCGTCGGCAGGCGGCGGCCGACACCGAGCGTGAGCGCACGCGCTACGAGGCCGCCGCCGACGCGTACCGCCTGGCCGCGCTTGAGTCCGAGGACGAGCAGCAGCGCCGTGCCGCCGTGCGTGCCGCCTCCCAGGCGCTGTCTGACCAGATCAACGCCAACCTCCGCGAGCCGCCGCTCGTCGAGTAACCCGCACTGCGAACCTGGGAACCATGAACCTGAACAAGATCGGCCTCTGGACCTCGGCGGATCCCGCGGCGCTCGGAAGCGCCTTCAGCACCCAGCCGATCAGCACGAACTGGAGCGGCAGCCGCGCCCACAGCATCCAGCCGGGGATCCGCTCCGCGCCGACGTCGGCCGGCCGGATGGCCATGTGGCAATTGGCCGGGAACACCGCCATCAGCAGCGCGACCAGGTAGCGGCGGGCCGGACGCTCGGCGCCGGGGATCAGCGCCAGCGCGCCACCGGTCAGCTCGGCCACGCCGGCCGCCTGGTTGACCAGCCTCGTCGGCGCGGGCACCCACGGCGGCACGATCGCCTCGAAGAAGCGGCGGCCGAAGGTAAGGTGCGACAGGCCGGCGAACCCGAACAAGGCGGCGACACGGAGGCGGGCGCGGGTCATCGCGGCGCAACCTATCGGTTCCCCACCCGCGCCGCCCCGGGCGCTCGGAGGCGATGATCGCGACGCTCGTGCCGCGCTCAGATCCCGGCGATCAGGTCGTTGAGCGTGCCGCTCGGGCGCATCGCCGCCGCGGCGCGCTCCGGGTCGGGACGGAAGTAGCCGCCGATCTCGACCGGATCGCCCTGCACCGCGGCGAGCTCGTCGACGATCGCGTCCTCGGCCGCGGCCAGCCGCGCCGCCGGTCCCGCGAAGCGCTCGGCCAGCTCGGCGTCGTCGCTCTGGTCGGCCAGCTCGCGGGCCCAGTACAGCGCCAGGTAGAAGTGGCTGCCGCGGTTGTCGAGCTCGCCGGTCCGCCGCGACGGCGAGCGGTCTTCCTCGAGCACCCGGCCGGTGGCCCGGTCGAGCGCGTCGGCGAGCACCTTGGCGCGCGGGTTCGCCGTCCTCTCCGCCAGCATCTCCAGCGACGCGGCCAGCGCCAGGAACTCACCCAGCGAGTCCCAGCGGAGGTGATTCTCGGCCAGGAACTGCTGCACATGCTTCGGCGCCGAGCCCCCGGCGCCGGTCTCGAACAGCCCGCCGCCCTGCATCAGCGGCACGATCGAGAGCATCTTCGCACTCGTCCCCAGCTCGAGGATCGGGAACAGGTCGGTGAGATAGTCGCGCAGCACGTTGCCGGTGACCGAGATCGTGTCCTCGCCCGCCCGGGCGCGCTCGAGCGTGAACCGCGTCGCCGCGGCGACGTCCATGGTCTCGATCCGCAGGCCGTCCGTGTCGAGGCGGTCGAGCGCCGGGCGGATCTTGGCCAGCAGCTCGGCGTCGTGGGCGCGGGTCTCGTCGAGCCAGAACACCGCCGGGGCGGGCGGGGTCGAATTCCGCGCCCGCACCACCCCGAGCCGCACCCAGTCCTGGATCGCCTCGTCCTTGGTCTGGCACATGCGCCAGATGTCGCCCGCCTCGACGTCGTGCTCGAGCAGCGTCGCGTCCGCGTCGTCGAGCACGCGGACGGTGCCCGCGGCGGCGATCTCGAACGTCTTGTCGTGCGAGCCGTACTCCTCGGCCTTCTGCGCCATCAGCCCGACGTTCGCCGTCGTCCCCATCGTCGCCGGGTCGAAGGCGCCGTGCTCGCGGCAGTGCGCGACGGTCTCGGCGTAGAGCGGCGCGTAGGAGTGGTCGGGGATCACGAACTTGGTGTCCTGGAGCTCGCCGGCGGCGTTCCACATCTGGCCGGAGGAGCGGATCGCCGCCGGCATCGAAGCGTCGATGATCACGTCGCTGGGCACGTGCAGGTTGGTGATTCCGCGGTCGGAGTCGACCATCGCCAGCGCCGGCCCGTCGCGGTACGCCGCCTCGATCGCGGCGCGCACGGCGGCCTGCGCCGCCTCAGGAAGTTTTTCGATCGAATTACTCAACGCGCCGAGCCCGTCATTGGGGCTGATCCCGGCGCCGGCCAGCGCCTCGCCCTGCTCCGCGAACAGCTCAGCGAAGTAGCTGCGGACGGCGTGCCCGAAGATGATCGGGTCCGACACCTTCATCATCGTCGCCTTCAGGTGGACCGAGAACAGCACGCCCTGCGCCTTGGCCTCCGCGATCTGCTCGGCGAGGAACGCATCGAGCGTGGCCCGTCGCATCACCGCGGCGTCGAGCACCTCGCCGGCCAGGACCTCGGTCCCCTCCCCGAGCACGGTGAGCGAGCCGTCGGCGGCCACGTGCTCGATCCGCACCGCGCCCGGCGCGCTGAGCGTCACCGAGCGCTCGGTGCAGCGGAAGTCGCCGGCGTCCATCGTCGCCACGTGCGAGCGCGATTCGCGAGACCAGGCGCCCATCGGGTGGGGGTGGTGGCGCGCGTAGGCCTTGACCGAGGCCGGTGCGCGGCGGTCGGAGTTGCCCTCGCGGAGCACCGGGTTGACGGCGCTGCCCTTGACCCGGTCGTAGCGGGCGCGGACCTCGCGCTGCTCCTCGTCGGTCGGGTCGGCGGGATAGTCGGGGATCGCGTAGCCCTGTCCCTGGAGCTCCTCGATCGCCGCGCGCAGCTGGGGCGTCGAGGCGCTGATGTTGGGGAGCTTGACGATGTTCGCCTCGGGCGTCGTGGCCAGGGCGCCGAGCTCGGACAGCGCGTCGGGGATCCGCTGCTCGTCGCTCAGCGACTCCGGGAACTGGGCGAGGATCCGCCCGGCCAGGGAGATGTCGCGCAGCCCGATCTCGATCCCGGCGGCGGCCGCGAACGCCCGCACGATCGGCAGCAGCGACCAGGTGGCCAGCGCCGGCGCCTCGTCGGTGTGGGTGTAGACGATCTTCATGGTCCGCGGCACCCTACCGCGCCCCCCGCGCCGGGCGGCGGGCGGTGCTGCGCCCGGCTCAGGCTGGATGCGGCGGCGCCTCGCCCCAGCCCCATCGTGCGCGGCCGGGACGCCCGCCGACTCGCACACCGTGGCGGTCATCGCTCACACCGTGGCGCTCATCGCTCGTCCCCGTGCGGGCGGGCGCGGGCGAGGCGCGGGTCGTCGCGGCGCAGCGCGTCGGTGAACCGCCGCGGCACCAGCGCGGCCTCTCCGTGCTCCCACAGCGTCACCACCACCAGCTCCTCGCCCTCGCGCCGGCACACGTAGACGACGTCCCGGCGGTCGAGGTCGCGCACCAGCACGGTGCCGCGCTCGCCGGGCCCGACGCGGCCGGCGGCGTGGGCGCGGGCGACGCGGGAGGCGACCTCGAGCTTGTCCTCGAGCGTGCCCCGGACGCGCTGGCGAAAGCGCTCGGCGGCGTGGTCGGTGACGGCTACGAGCATCGCTGGAGCGCACGGTACAGCGCGGCCGTGAACGCGTTCTCCATCGCCTCGTAGGTGTAGCCGGCGAGCTCGCCGCGGCCGCGCTCGCCGAGCGCCGCGCGCCGCGGCGGGTCCGCGAGCAGCCGCGTGATCGCGACGACCAGCGCGCCGGGGTCGCCGGGGGTGACGACGACCCCGGTCTCGCCGTCGCGGACCAGTCCGCCGGCCGCCGCGCCGACCGCCGTGGTGGCGAGCACCGGACACGCCTGGTGCAGCGCCTCGTTGCACACCAGCCCCCACGGCTCGCGGAAGCGCGGGGTGGCCAGCGACGGCAGCACGGCGAGCTCGGCGGCGGCGTAGGCGACCGGCAGCCGCTCGCGGGCCAGCGGGCCGAGCAGCGCCACCCCGGGGGTGGCGCGGGCGCGCGCGGCCAGCGGGCCGTCGCCGGCGATCACCAGCGTCGCCGCCCCGGCCAGACGGGGCCACGCATCGAGCAGCACGCCGACTCCCTTCTCGGGCACCAGCCGGCCGCAGTAGAGGATCAGCGGCCGCGCGCCGAGGCCGTGCTCGGCGCGGAAGCGGAGCACCTCGGCGGCCCGGACGGCGCGGCCGAACAGCTCGGGCTCGACCGACTGGGGGGCGATGAAGATGTCGCCGGGGTCGCGCCGGAACGGGGCGATGAAGTGCTCGGCGTGAGGTCCGTAGGCGATCACCGCGTCGGCGTGGCGGTAGATGTGGCGGCTCACCGGCAGCGCCAGGGCATGGGCCGGCGACCGCGGCTGGGCCCAGATCGAGGCCCACAGCACGAATGGCCGCCCGTGGCGCCGCGCCCCGGCGAAGGCGGCGGGCAGCGCCGCGCCGCCGGCGAACCCGGCGATCACCGCGTCGTACTCGCGTCCGACGTCGAGCAGCGCCCGCGTCCCGCTCAGGCGCCGCGCCGGGAACGGCGCCGCCTCGAGCTGGCGATCGAGATCGGCGAACCAATCCGGCACGTAGCGGTGGCCGCCGCCGAAGCACAGCACCTCGACGTCGGCACGGGCGGCCAGCCGCGCATACAGCGGCAGCCGGTAGCCGGTGAGATAGTTGGTGATCAGGGCGACGCGCATGTTCGGTCTGTTACCGGGAGGTGCGCCCGATGTTATGGACCGGTTGCGGCTCAGCTCGGCTTTAGGCGTAGCTGACAACAATTAGATTGAGCTGGCGATGGGCGCACAACCGAACACGTTCAAGATCCGTCAGCTGACGGCGGTCGCGGGGGCTGCGCTCGGCCTCGAGGCGACGCTGGCCGGCCTTGCGCGGGCGCTCCCGCGCGGTCAGGAGATGCTGGGCGGCCGGCTCCCGGCCGGCTTCCCCCAGGGCGAGCGCCACGTGCTGATGATCGCCATCGGGCTGGCACTGCTGGCGCTCACCCCGCGACTGTGGCGCGGCACCCGGACGGCGGCGTCGCTGGCGGTGCTCGCGCTGCTGGCCCTGGCCGCGCTGAACCTGCACAAGGACCACGTCGACGAGAGCGCGATCGAGCTCGGGCTGGCCGCGCTGCTGGTTCTCGGGCGGGGCGCCTTCCCGCTCGGCTGCCGCAATCGCCCCCGGCTGGCGATCGTCGCCGCGGCGCTGGCCGCGTGGGCGCTCGCCTACAGCGCGATCATCCTCGCCCCGCTGGCCGGGCCCGGGCACCGGCTCGAGCCGATCCGCCACACCGCCCTCGCACACGCGTTCCGCGCCTCCACCGCCGATCTCAACGCCGACTGGAGCACGCTGATCGAATTGCTGGTGATCGGCGCTGTGGCCACGACGGTGCTCGCGCTGTCCTCGCTGCTCCGCGCCGCCCCGGGCGGCCGCGACCACACGGAGGCCGACGACCTCGCCGCCCGGGCGATCCTCGAGCGTCACGGCGAGGACTCCCTGTCGCCGTTCCTGCTCCGCCCCGACAAGGCGCTCCAGTTCGCCGCCGGCGGCGTGCTGGCGTTCCGGGTGATCGGCGAGACGGCCGTCGTCTCGAGCGACCCGGTGGGCCCCGAGGGCGTCGCCCCGCGGGTGCTCGAGCGGTTTCTCGCGCTGGCTCACGAGCGGGGCTGGCAGGTCGCGCTGTGGGGCGCCTCGGCGCGGCACCTCGACGCCTACGGCGAGCTCGGCCTGCGGGCGCTGTGCGTCGGCGAGGAGGCGTTCGTCGACCCGCGGGGGTTCAGTCTTGAGGGCCGCCCGGTGCGCAAGCTGCGCCAGTCGGTGCACCGGGTGGAGCGCCGCGGCTGGGCGCTCGCCGTCCACCAGGGCCGCGAGCTCGACGCCGCGCTCGAGGGCGAGATCGACGCGCTCGAGCACGCCTGGCGCCGACGTCAGCGCCGCCTGATCGGCTTCGCGATGGGCATGGGGCGCTTCGAGGCCGAGGTCCGCGCCGACGACCTCTACGTGCTGGCCCGCGACCCCGACGGTGCGCTCGGCGCGGTGATGCGCTTCGCCTCCCACCGCGGCCGGCTCTCGCTCGACACGATGCGGCGGATCGGCGAGACCCCCAACGGCCTCAACGAGGCGATGGTCTGCCGGGCGCTCGAGTCGGCCCGCGAGCACGGGGTCGCCCAGGTCAGCCTCAACTACGCCGGGCTGGCCCATCTCGTCCGCGGCCACTCACACCGCAGCGCCGCCGGCCGCGCGTTCGTCGGGCTGCTGGTGCGGATCCTCGCCGGCCGCTTCCAGATGGAGCGCCTGGTGCGCTTCAACGAGAAGTTCTCGCCCGAGTGGCGGCCGCGTTACCTCGTCTACGAGTCGCCCGCCTCGCTCCCGCGCTCGATCCTCCGCGTGCTCCAGGCCGAGGGCTACCTGCCCGACGGTGAGGGCTGCCATCCGCTGCCGGTGCACCTGCCGCGTCGCCGCGCGCTGCCGGGGTCCCTCCCGGCGGGCAGCGCGAACTAGATCCGTCCCGATGGGCCCCTGGTTTCGGCGCTCGCTCGCGGCGACGCTCGCGCTCGGCTGGCTGGCCGTCGCCGTCGCCGGAGTCTACGGCTACTGGCAGTCCTACTACGTGCACCGCGGCTTCGCTCCGGTGCGTGCCGTGCCGCACTCGGGCCACGGCCACAAACACGTCGTGCTGTTCTACTCGCCGGCGCTGCACCGGGAGTTCGACTACCGCGTGCTGCTGCCTCCGCGCTACGACCCCGCGCACCACCGCTACCCCGTCTTCTACCTGCTCCACGGCTCGCCCGGGCGCCCGCAGGCCTATGAGGTGATCGCCGACATCGGCGTCCGGCTCGACAACCTGATCGCGCAGCACGAGGCCCGGCCGATGATCCTGGTCTTCCCGGACGGGCGAATCGGCGGGGACACCTACTCCGACTCCGAGTGGGCCAACACGCCGGCCGGCGCCTACGAGCGCTACGTGCTCGACGTCGTCCGCGACGTCGACCGGCGCTTCGCGACCGTGCCGGGGCGCCGCCACCGCGTGATCGCCGGCTTCTCGGCCGGCGCCTACGGCGCGCTCAACATTGCCCTCCACGAGCTGCCGGTGTTCGGCGCCGTGCAGGTGTGGTCGGGCTACTTCGCCCAGCAGCGCACCGGCGTGTTCGCCCACGCCGACCGCGCGACGCTGGCTTACGACAGCCCGCTGGCCTACGCGCGCGGCCTCGCCCCCCGGATCCACCGCTTCCCACTCAACGCCTACATGTTCGTCGGGCGCGGCGACCACGCCAGGCGCCAGATTCGGGCGATGTTCCGCGAGCTGGCGGCCGACGGGGCCGACGTCGCCTACCACATCTACGCCGGCGGCCACGACTGGCAGCTGTGGAACGCCCACGTCAACGGGATGCTCGTCCGCGCCTCGCGCGCGATCGGCGCCCCGCCGCGTGCGCCGCACGGCGCGGCCGGGCCCCCGCCGCCTGGTCGCCGCCGCCACCACCACCCCCACCACCGCCGTGCGCGGAGGCATCATCACGCGACGACGGGTCCCCGGCGAACCCCGCCGCCCGGGGGGGTTCGCCGCGCGTCGGCGCGCCGTGCGCTCGTCTCGGCGGCGCGAGCGCGGCCGGGGCCGGGGCCGCCGTCCGCCGGGGCGTGGCGACCCGGCGCCCACCGGCCGGACCGGCTCGGCACCCCACTGCTGTTGGCCGGGCTGCTGCTGGCGCTCGGCTCGGCGGCGCTGATCAACCTCGGTTTCCTGCTCCAGCACCACGGGCTCCGCGCGCAGCCCGACCCGAGCGTCCGCGGCGCGCTGCGCAATCGCGCCTGGCTGACCGGGCAGGCCCTCGGGTGGCTCGGCTTCGCCGCCCAGGTCGTCGCCGTGGCGATCGCTCCGCTGTCGCTCGTGCAGGCGTTCGTGGCCGGCGGCCTGGCGCTGTCGATGCCGCTCGCCGCAGGCTTCTTCGGCCACCGCGTCTCCCGCCGCCAGCTGGTCGCGGTGCTGCTGATCGCCGCCGGGCTGGCCACCCTGCCGATCGCCACCACCGCGGTACACGACCGGCTCGCCGACGGCCGCCTGATCGTCTTGGCGCTGCTCGCCTTCCCGGCCGCGATCGCGATCGCCTTGGTTCGCCGCGGCCCGGGGCGGGCGATCGCCGCCGGGATCTTCTACGGCACCGCCGACGCCGCGATCAAGGCCGTCTCGGTCGGCTGGCGCGCACACGGCATCTCGGCGCTGTGGTCGGGGTGGACCGCGCTGGCCGTGATCGGGACGTTCGCCGGGTTCCTCGCCTTCCAGGCCGCCCTGCGCGGCGGCGGCGGCGTCAGCTCGATCTCGATGATGACCGCGTTCGCCGCGCTGGTCGCGCTGGCCTGCGGGGTGCTGGCCTTCGGCGAGTCACTCGGGCGCGACGGGGTCGCCGTCGCCGCCCATCTTGGGGCGATCGCGGTGGTGCTGGCCTGCGTGCCGTCGCTGGCCGCCGCTGAGACCGAGATCGCCGCCGCCCAGGCCGGCCTCGCCGCTCGAGCCGAGGGCGCCGCGGCCGGGGAGCGCGACCGGGCCGCCGCGGCGCGGCCCGCCACCGGGTAGCGCGCAGCCCAGCGTGAACAGCGCCGCCCCGAGCCAGGTCCCCGCCCCCGGCCAGCGGTGGGCGATAACGTGGTCGAAGCGGAGGTTGCGCGCCACCGCGTGGGACGCCTCGGAGTCGAGCCACAGCAGCGCCACCGCCAGCCCGCCGGCCAGCGCCACGCGGGGAACCCGTCGCCCGCCGGCCAGGACCAGCCCGGTGATCAGCCCCGCGAGCAGCCACGCCGCGACGATCCGCGCCAGCGGCTGGCGGTCGAAGCTCGCCAGCTGCAGCAGCGGCAGCGCGTCGCCGACGCTCGGCCCGGACCCGAGCCAGCCCTGCTCGCGCAGGGCGTAGATCCACCCTAGACCCCCGAGCACCCCGACCGCTACTGTGAGTGCGGACAGCGTCCCGCGCCCGACGGCGCCGGAGATGCCCCGGTGCCGGCGCGGCGGCACGCGACTGCTCAGCACGTCTGCGTATCCGGTGCCGGGCATCGTGGCGAGAGTAGCCGCCGACGCCGTGAGTCCAGCCCGATGCCGACGGATAACCGAAACGTAGCCTTCGCCGCGCACCGGCGCGCGGTACGCCGGCGCCAGATCCGTCGCCGGCGGCTCGCCGCGCTCGCGGTGCCGGTGGCCCTCGGCCTGCTCGTGAGCACCGGGGCCGCCGTCCTCGCCCAGGGGCGCCCCGGCGGCGCCGCCCCGGCGCCGTCTCCGGCGCAGACGCTGTGGCTCAGCTGTGACTCGCCGTCGCTCGGCGGCGCGCTGCCGGCGCTGGTGTACCTGCCGTCCGGCTACCGGACGAGCTCGCGGCCCTATCCGGTGGTCTACTTCCTGCACGGACTCCCCGCCAACCCGACCTCCTATCAGTACGACCGGTTCATCGCCAAGGCGCTGGCCGGCGCCCGGACCCCGGCGATCGTCGTCACCCCGCAGGGCGCCCGCACCCCGGACAGCGATCCCGAGTACCTCGACGCGGCCGGCCAGAACTGGCCCCAGGCGATCTCCCACGACCTCGTCAGCTGCATCGATCACCGCTACCGGACGATCGCCCGCCGCCGCGGCCGCGCGCTGGTGGGGCTGTCGGCCGGCGGCTACGGGGCCTTCAACATCGGGATGCGGATGATCTCCACGTTCGCCGCGCTCGAGTCCTGGAGCGGCTACTTCGAGGCCACCGACCCCGACGGCACCAAGGTGCTCGACCTCGGCTCCGAGGTCGCCAACGCCGCCGCCCGGGCCCCGCGGGACCCCGGGATGAAGGCCTGGCTGGCCCGCTTTCCGACCTACCTGGCCTTCTACGTCGGCGCACAGGACACCCGCTTCCTGAAGGACAACTGGTCCTACCACGCCGCGCTGAGCGCGTCGGGCATCCGCCACGTGTTCCGCGTCTACCCGGGCGGTCATACGGGCGCCCTGTGGCGCGCCCAGGCGGCGTCCTGGCTCGGCAACGCCCTCGCCTACCTGGCCGCCGCCGAGCGCTGAGCGACCGTTGAGCGACCCCTTGAGCGACCCCTTGAGCGCGAGCGACTTCGCCACCGACGAGGCGCTCCTGGCCTCGGTGCTGAGCGCGGTGATCGAGGCCAGCGACGGCGCCGGCGGGCTCAGTCTGGTGAACCGGGCCGTCGCGCTCGGCGGCGAGGCCCGCGGGGGCGACGCCGCGGCGGCCGAGCAGCTCGCCGAGCTGGTCGCCGGCGCCGACCTGCCGCGGCTCGAGCTGCTGGTCCGCGCGCTGACCCGCTGGTTCCAGCTGATCAACCTGGCCGAGGACAACGAGCGGGTCCGGCGCCTACGCGCGCGAGAGGCGCGCGAGTCGCCGGCGCCGCGCGCCGGCTCGCTGCGCGACGCGATCGGCTGGCTGGCCCGCGAGGGCGTGAGCGCCGCCGAGCTGCAGGCACGGCTGCGCCGCGCCGAGCTGCGGCTGGTGATGACCGCCCACCCGACCGAGTCGCGGCGACGAACGACGATCGACAAGCTCGCCCGCGTGTTCCGGATGCTCCGCGACCTCGACGAGCTGAGCCACGCCGACCTCGGCGACACGCGGCGCCGGCTGCTCGCCACCGTGCAGGAGCTGTGGGGCTCCGACGAGCTGCGGGCGATCTCGCTCAGCGTCGCCGACGAGGTTCGCGGCGGGCTGGTCCACTTTGCCACGCTGGCCGAGACCGTCCCGCGGATCTACCGCGACCTCGAATCCGCGCTCGAGGAGCACTATCCCGGTGCGCGCATCACCGTCCCGCCGATCCTCACCTTCGGCTCGTGGATCGGCGGCGACCGCGACGGCAACCCGTTCGTGACGCCGGCGATGACCCTCGACGCGCTCGAGCTGATGCGCGAGCAGTGCCTGCGCCGGCTCGACGCCCAGCTCGAGATGCTGGCCGGGCGGCTGTCGCTGTCGGATCGGGTCAGCGGCGAGGTGCCGGGCCTCGCGCCGCTGTTCGAGTTCGGTCGCGAGGCGTTCCCGGCGCTCGACGCGCAGCTGCTGGGGATCAATCCCGAGGAGCCGTACCGCCGCGCGCTCAGCTTCGTGCGCGAGCGCGTGCGAGAGACGATGGCCCGTGGGGCGCCTGGATACGGCGAGCCGACCGAGCTGCTGGCCGACCTGCGGCTGGTCGAGCGCTGCCTGGTCGAGGGCGCCGGCGCGCTGACCGCCGGTGGGGACCTGCGCGACGTGATCCGTCAGGTCGAGGTGTTCGGCTTCCACTTCGCCTCGCTCGACATCCGCGAGCACGCGGGCGTCCACCGCCGCTCGCTGGCCGAGATGTTCGAGCGCCTCGGCGTCCACTCCGGCTACCTCGAGCTCTCCGAAGCCGAGCGCAGCGAGCTGCTGTGCCGGCACATCGCCGACCGCCGGCCGCTGATCCCGGCCGACATCGCCCGCTTCTCCGACACCACCCGGGAGACGATCGAGACCTTCCGGATGCTCCGCGACGCGCTCTCCGGGCCGCACCGCGGAGCGATCCAGACCTACATCGTCTCCGGCACCGAGGGCCCCGCCGACCTGCTCGAGGTGCTGCTGCTGATGAAGGAGAACTCGCTGTGCCGCGCCGGCGGCGAGCACGCGCAGCTGCGGATCGTGCCGCTGTTCGAAGCTCGGGCGACGCTCCGGGCAGCTCCCGAGACGGTCGACGCGCTGCTCTCTCAGCCCGTCTACCGCGCCGCGCTGCGGGCCGTCGGCGACGAGCAGGAGGTGATGATCGGCTACTCGGACTCCAACAAGGACGCCGGCTACGTCGCCTCCTCGTGGGCCGCCTACCAGGCCCAGCAGCAGATCGCCGCCGTGCTCGAGCGACACGGCGCGACGTGGATCTTCTTCCACGGCCGGGGCGGCGCCGTCGGCCGCGGCGGCGGACCGACCAGCGGGGCGATCCTGGCGCTGCCGCCGGGGACGGTCGAGGGCCGCCTGAAGATGACCGAGCAGGGGGAGGTGCTGAGCGCCAAATACGCGCTGCCGGAGATCGCCCACCGCGAGCTCGAGCTGGCCACCTCGGCCACGCTCGTGGCCGGCAACCACGGCGCCGGGCGCCGCAGGCCGCGCTACGAGGCGGTGCTGGGCGAGATGGCCGATCGTTCGGCGGGCATCTACCGGGCGCTGGTCCACGACGACCCCGACTTCGCGCGGTTCTTCGAGGCGGTCACCCCGGTGCGCCAGATCTCGTGGCTGCGGCTCGGATCGCGGCCCTCGCGCCGGCGCGCCGGCGGCGGCATCGATGAGCTGCGGGCGATCCCGTGGGTGTTCGCCTGGACCCAGTCGCGGATCGTGCTCCCGGCCTGGTACGGGCTCGGCACCGCGCTGCGCGAGGCGCGCCTCGCCCACGGCATCGAGCTCCTGCGCGAGATGGCCTCGGCCTGGCCGTACTTCGCCTCGCTGCTCTCCAACGCCGAGATGGCCTGCGCCAAGGCCGACCTCGGGATCGCCCGGCGCTACGTCGCCCTGTGGGACGAGACCGAGGCCCGCGAGCGTATCTGGGGGGCGCTGGAGGCCGAACTCGTGCTGTCGATCGACGAGCTGGTGCTGATCGGCGGGGGCGAGCGGCTGCTCGACGCCGAGCCGGTGCTGCAAGCCTCGATCGACCGCCGCAACCCGTTCGTCGACCCGCTCTCGTTCGTGCAGGTCGAGCTGCTCCGCGCCCTGCGCGGCGTCGACGGCGACGCCCCGGAGCAGCTCGGTCGCGTCGGCCTGCTCACGATCAACGGCATCGCCTCGGGCCTGCGCAACACCGGCTGATCACTCGTGGCGCCGGGCGGCGGCATGGGCTTCAGGGGGAGGGGGGAAGCCGCCACCGGGGGCTTTTCGTGTCAGTGGGTGCCGGAGTGACAAGATCCGGCGGGTGTCGAATCGACGGAGCCGGGGATGAGGATCGAGCGCGTCGCTGTGGGCGACATCGTCCTGTGCTCGATCGGGGGCCGACGGATCTACGGCGAGGTGTCGGAGATCACCGACGGAACCGTGCACTTCCGGCCGCTCTCGGCCGCCGCCGGGTGGCGGCACGCCTCGGCGCGACAGATCGTCGGACACTGGCGTAAGACCGGGCGCTCCCGCGCGGCCGGGGAGGTCGGTGTGGCCGACGACGGCGAGGATCGAGGCCGGCCGCCGCGCGAGCAGCTCTCGCTTCCGATTCACTCTTAGGGCTCTGAACCGGGACACTTGGCGCAGAGAGAACGAATCGAGGAGCCGTGACCATGGACAGCATCTCAATGACCGCCGCCGAGCTCGAGGCCCTGCAGTCCGAGCTCGGCGAACTCGAGACGGCGGGCCGCTCGGAGATCGCCGCGCGCATCAAGACGGCGCGGGAGTGGGGCGATCTCAAGGAGAACGCCGAGTACCACGCCGCGAAGGAGGCCCAGGCCCACCTGGAGACCCAGATCCTCCGCCTGCGCGAGCAGGTCCGCAACGCCGAGGTGGTGGAGCAGGCCAGCGGCACCGACGTCGTCCAGCACGGCAGTACGGTCACGTATACCGAGCCCGACCGCGGCGGCCGCACGCAGACGTTCAAGATCGTCTCGCCGAACGAGGCCAAGCCGAGCGAGGGGACGCTCTCGAGCTCCTCCCCGGTGGCTCAGGCGCTCGTCGGGCACCGGGTCGGCGAGGTCATCGAGGTCCGCACCCCGTCGGGCGCGCGCCGGCTGACCGTCGATGCGATCGCGTGAGCGACCGCGACGCCCCGCCCCCGTTGAGCTCACCAAGGTTGTCCTCGGGCAACAAATCTGTCGCGAGCCTCAGGCCGTCGCCGCGGGCTCGACCGCGCGCGCTGCCGCGTCCCAGGTGAGGTTGCCGAGGTAGCCGCCGGCCAGCTCGGCGCGCTCGCCGTCCCGCAGGTGCGGGGCGGCGGCGGGCAGCGACGCCCGCACGGCCGCGTCGTCGGCCTCGGCCACCGGCTCCTCGGACAGCAGCAGCGCCCCCGAGCGGCGCGCCCCGGCCAGTCGCCAGGCCGCCTCGAGCCCGCGCACGAGCACGCTGCGCTGCGGGTACCAGTCACTGGCCGCGGGCAGCGTAGAGCCGACGGCGACGACCGTCACAACGAGCCGGTCGCTCATCAGCAGGCAGTCGGGGCGAAACGTCTCCTCGAAGCGCCACCACTCCTCGGCGAAGGCCGAGCGCACCGGCGCCAGCTCGCGCGCGCGGGCCTGGGCGCGGCGGCGGGACCCCGCCGGCTGGTCGTAGAGCAGCGCCCGGCGCAGCCGCCGGGCTAGCGGCGAGCCCTCGGCGTCGGCCGGCCACCGCAGCCGCTCGGGATTCTCGATGTACCAGGCGATCAGCCCGTCCGGCGGGGCGACCGGATAGACGAAGCACGGCCGGCGGCCCTCGATCCCCGGGACGGTCAGGTTGGCGTGCAGCGATCCCGGCTCGTCGAGCAGCTCGCCGAGCCGTGCTGCCTGCGGAAGTGCCGCCAGCAGCCGCGGCAACCAGTCCGAGCCGCTCGGGTTGCGTCGCAGCAGCGGCTCGTAGAACTCCTTCGTCAGCGCGCGCGAGGTTACGGCCCGCATTAGTTCTGCGGGCGCCGGAACGACGCCCGCCAGTGGGGCCACGGCGGCGCGCCGGTGCTCAGGAGCAGCTCCACCGACTCGGCGATCAGCCCGTCGGCGGCGAACGCGTCGAGCTCCGCGCGGGAGATCGGCCACGGCGGCCCGTCGGCCGCGGGCGGCTCGTGATCGCCGCGGGCGCCCATCACCACGAGCAGCCACCCATCTGGCGCCCCCCGCGCGGAGATCGCCGCGATCGCCGCCGGGCGCGGCGGGTCGGGCAGCGCCTGCACGGTGTAGACCTCGACCACCAGCGCGAATCCGCGCGCCCACTGGGCGGGCAGGGAGAGCAGGTCGGCGACGCGGTACTGGACGCCCGGGTGGGTGCTCCGCCGTCGCGCCGTCGCGATCGCCGTCGGCGCGACGTCGAAGCCGGTGACCGCGTAGCCGAGCCCGGCCAGGTGCTCGGCGTCGGCACCGACCCCGCAGCCGACGACCACCGCGCGCGCGCCCGGCGCGGGCGCCGGCACCGCTTCGGCGAGCAGCGGATGCGGCTCGGTGCGGTCCCACGGGATCCCCACCTCGCCCGCGGCTCCCGCCGCGTACAGCCGTTCGAACCAGCCGGTGGCGTCGGCCCGGACCAGCGACTCGGCGCTCAGGCGGCCGGCGCGCTGCTGCCATGACTCGGCCATGCCCGCGAACGCTACCTCAGCGCCGGCTCGCCAGCACCGCGCTGTAGCGCACGATGCTGACCACGTAGCCGCGCGGGCCGGCGGGGGCCGTGGCCATCTCGATCGGCCGCCGACGCTCAGCACTCGGCCGAGTGTGGGAAACCCGCGGGAGCCGCGCAGCGCGCACGCCGTGTACGGATAGCGGTGGACGCTGGCGGTCCGGAACCCTCGCGCGCCGCTAGAATGCTTGCCAGCAAGCAAGTATTCCTAAGTCCTGAGGCCCCGATTCCGCCACTCGCCACCGAGCTCGACACCGCGACGCAGCTGCGCGCGGTGATCGGCCGGCTCTCCCGCCGGCTGCGTCCCACGGCCGCCGGCTCCGCCGCCGGGCTGACCCCGACGCGCGTGTCGATCCTGTTCACGGTCCTCCGCGACGGGCCGATCCGGATCTCCGAGCTGGCCGAGCGCGAGGGGGTCAATCCGACGATGCTCTCCCGCGCGATCGCCAAGCTCGCCGACGCCGGCCTGATCGAGCGCACCAGCGACCCGGAGGATCGCCGCGCGGGGTTGGTGCAGGCGGCGCCGGCGGGTCGCCGGCTGGCCGAGCGGATGCGCCGCGAGCGGACCGACGCGGTCAAGCTCGCGCTGGCCGACCTGCACCCGGCCGAACGCGAGCAGCTCGAGCGTGCCCTGCCGGCGCTCGAGGCGTTCGCCGAGCGGCTGCGGGGTTACCGGCCTTGACCCGGGTCCGGCGCGCGGGCCGCACGACCTTCGCCGCGCTGGCGGTACCCAACTACCGCCGCTACCTGCGCGGGCAGTCGATCTCGCTGATCGGCACCTGGATGCAGATGACGGCGCAGTCGTGGCTGGTGCTGACGCTGACCCACTCGAGCACCGCGCTCGGCGTGATCGTCGCCCTCCAGACGATCCCCGTGCTGCTGCTGGCGCCCTACGGCGGCGTCGTCGCCGACCGCGTCGACAAGCGCCGGCTGATGATCGTCCTGCAGAGCGCGATGGGCGTGCAGGCGCTGATCCTGGGAGTGCTGGTGGTGAGCGGCTCGGCGCGGGTGTGGGAGATCGGCCTGCTGGCCGTGTTGCTCGGGCTCAACAACGCCTTCGAGAACCCCTCCCGGCAGTCGTTCATGTTGGAGCTGGTCGGCCCCGAGCACCTGCGCAACGCGGTCAGCCTCAACTCGGTGATGGTCAACGTCGCCCGCGTGATCGGTCCCGCCGTCGCCGGGTTGATGATCGCCACGGTCGGCGAGGGCGTCTGCTTCCTCGCCAACGCGGGGAGCTTCGTCGCCGTCGTCGCCTCGCTGCTGAGGATGGACACCGCCGCGCTTGCGCCGACGCCGCCCAGCCCGCGCGCCCACGGGCAGCTCCGCGAGGGCCTGCGCTACGTGCGCAGCACCCCCGGCCTCGCCGTGCCGCTGCTGATGATGGGCGCCGTCGGCTGCCTCACCTACGAGTTCCAGGTCTCACTGCCCGTGATGGCCGGATCGGCGCTCCACGTCGGCGCCGGCGGGTACGGCTTGATGACCGCCGCGATGGGGGCGGGTGCGGTCATCGGCGGTCTGGTGATGGCCGCCCGCGGGCGGACCGGCCTGCGGATGCTGGTCCTCGCCGCCGCCGGCTTCGGCGCCGCGATGCTGCTCGCCGCGCTGGCCCCCGACCTCGCCTTCGAGGTCGCCGCGCTGGCGCTCGTCGGCGCCGCCTCGATCGTGTTCATGTCCTCGGGCAACTCGACCCTCCAGCTCACCGCCGTGCCGGAGATGCGCGGCCGCGTGATGGCGCTGTGGTTCGTCGCGTTCCAGGGATCGACGCCGATCGGCGGTCCCGTGGTCGGCGCCCTGATGGCGACGATGGGGGCCCGGGCCGGGCTGGGGCTGGGCGCGCTGACCTGCGTCGTCGCGGCGCTGGGCGGCGGCTACCACGTGGCCGCGGCCGCCCGCCGGAGGAACCGCCGGATCGAGCTCGGCCCGCAGATCGCGGCGCGATAAGGGCCGAACCGGCTGCCGGCAGGGCGCCGCGCGCTAGCGCTCGATCCGCGTCTTGAGCTCGCCGGCCCGGGCGCCGGCCAGCAGCTGGCGGATCGCGCTCTCGACGGGGCCCTTGACCATCATCCCGAGCACGCGCCCGAAGTCGACGTCGACGTTGTAGGTGGCGCGGGTACGGCCCTCGCCGAGGTCCGCGAGCTCCCAGCTCCCGTCGACCGCCTTGAGGTCACCCTTCTCCTGGGTCCAGCTCAGTCGGGTCGGGCCCTCGTAGCTGAAGCGGACGATTGTCTTCACCGTCTTGACCTTGATGTCGGCGCCGACCTCGCAGAGCGTCCCGCGGCCCTGCTCGTCGCGCTCGAGCGGCGTCAGCGAGTTCAGGCCGCCCTGCCACTGCGGAGCGAGCTCGATGTCCTCGACGAGCTTCCAGACCTCGTCCAGCGGCGCCGCGATCTCCGCGGTGGATGTCCCGTTCAGCGTGCTCATCGGTTTCCTCCGGCGGTCGGCGGGCGGTCCCTGCGCCCCGGAGCATAGGCGCTAGTCGGACGGCGGGCGCGCGCGGAGCGCCCCGACGATCGCCGTGGCGAACAGGGCCAGGATCAGCACCGCGACCACGTCCAGCGGGGTCAGGCCGTAGGTGGCGATGTCGACCACCGTCAGCGCGGCGAGCATCGCGATGAACGCCAGCACGACGACGAGGATCGCGATGCGCACTCAGCCGACCGCGATCGGCGGTGGATGGGCGCGCCGCCGGGTGGCCAGCGCCCTGACGGTCAGCAGCCCGAACACGAACCCGCCGACGTGGGCGAAGTAGGCCACGCCGCCGCCCCCGCCCGCCGGGTCGGTCAGGTTGACCGCCCCGAACACGGCCTGCTCGGCGAACCAGATCCCAAGCATCACCACCGCCGGCAGCTCGATCACGGTGAAGAACAGGATGATGAACACCAGCGTCAGCACCCGCGCCTTGGGGTAAAGCAGGATGTAGCCGCCGAGCACGCCGGCGATCGCCCCCGAGGCGCCGAGCGTGGGTGCGGTCGAGCTGGGGTCGACGGCGACCTGGAGGGCGAGCGCGGCGAGCCCCGCCGCCACATAGAAGGCCAGGTACTTGACCGGCCCGACCGCGTCCTCGACGTTGTTGCCGAAGATCCACAGGAACAGCATGTTGCCGCCGATGTGAAGGATCGAGGCGTGCATGAACATCGCCGTGAACACCGTCTCCCAGACCGGCAGCGGGTTGGCCGCCGGGACTTGGTTGGGGGCCAGTAGCGGCGTGCTGCAGATCGTCCGGATCGCTCCCGAGCTGAGTTGCACCACGCTGCAGTGGGCGCCGGAGTGCAGCAGCGCGTAGGGAATCGCGCCGAGCCTGAACACCTCGTGGTTGTCCGGTCCGCTGATCAGCGAGCCGCCATGGCTGGTCGCCAGCACGTAGGCGACGACGTTGACGAGGATCAGGGCGACGGTGACGAACGGGAAGCGCTGACCGGGGACGTTGTCCTTGATCGGGAACACGCGGCGGAGAGGGTAGAGGTCTCGGCGTACGACCGGACCGGCCGCGGCTCAGGCGCGGCGGGCGAGCCCGAACGGGCTGCCCTCCGAGTCCCGGCACACCGCGAAGGCGTCGCCGGGGTGGATCACCGTGCCGCCGAGCTCGGTGACCCGTCGCAGCGCCGCGGCGATGTCCACGACGGCGAAGTACGGCAGCGAGTTGGTGTCGCCGGGGCCGCGGCCGCGCTCGTGGACGCCGAGCGCGGGATCGTCGCCGTGGGTCTGCCAGCCGCTGCCCTCCCGGTCCTCGCGGTCGGCCAGCTCGACGCCGAGCACGCCCTCCCAGAAGCGCCGCGCGCGGGCGGGATCGTCGGCGGGGAACTCGATCAGGGCCAGCGGATTCGGCGCGCTCACGCCTTACCCACCGGGGTGTCGACCCGGATCAGCCGCCACGGCTGGGCGTCCCGCCCGGTCAGGGCGAGCGTCCAGCGCTCGGTGAACTCGGTGTTGCGCGTCGTGCTGCCGGCCACCACCGCGGCGGTGTCGCGGTTCTGCATGTAGCGGTGCCCGGCGAGATCGACGTCGAGTGTCATCGTCGGCGGGTCGGCGCCGGCGTCGAGCGCGCGGACGCGGATCTGCCTGACCACGGGGCCGCGCACGACGAGCCGGGTGCGGCCGCTCGGGTCACCGGGGTGCAGCAGCTCGCGGACCGCGTCGTGCTCGGCGATCTCCCGCAGGGGCTTGTCGTCGCCGTCGACGGCCTGGGCCCAGGCGGCAACGGCGCGGCGGGCGGCGACCTCCAGGACGTCGGGGGCGAAGCGGCCATCGGCCACGCTGAGGTCGTTGGCGGCGGCCCGGGCGTCGCCGTCGAACTCGAGGTCGGCGACCTCGGCGATCCGCGTGCCCTCGGGCACCGCGTCGGCCACCGCGCCCTCGACCAGCGCCTCGTCGCGCAGCCGCTCGTCGTCGGACCACGGTGTGGCGACGATCTTCCCCTCGAGCGCGTGGGCGCCCTCGCCGCCCGACTCGACCGAGGCGAGGATCCAGTGCTCGCCGCGCCGCTGGAGCGTCCAGAACTCGCGCGTGCGGACCGTCTCGGTGAACTGGCCGGTGCGCTTGATGTGGCGGCCCTGGCGGTCGACCACGTAGTCGCGGATGCGGGCGTCGATCCGCACCGTCACCTGGTCCTCGGCCGCGTCGCCACGGTTCTGCAGGCCGACGTACTGGACCTGCGGCGGCTCGAGCACCTCGACGTGGTTGCTCCAGCCGCGGCTGCGGAGATCGTCGAGCCGGCGCTCCCACTCGGTCAGCAGGCTCGGCGCGACGATCCCGCGCAGGGCGATCCGGTCGTCGCGCGTCCACGCCGCCTGGATCGAGGTGTACAGGTTCTCGGCGGCGTGGCGGACCGCGTCGGGGGCGAAGGCCGGGTCCTCCTCGGAGGCCTCGGCGGCGGCCAGCTCGACGCGGCGGCTGCGCTTGGCGGTGCTGCGCCGGTGTTCGCGGCCGCGCTCGCGCCGCGCGTCCATCGACGCCCGCAGCTTCGGGAGCACCCGGAGATAGAAGTAGATCGCCAGGGCGATCGCCACCAGCACGAGGAACCCGAGGCCGTGTCCCAGTCGGCCGAAGTCGAATATTGCCCGAAAGATCAGGTAGATGGCGAATCCCTTGCCGTGCCCGCCGCCTCCGAAGCCGTGCCCGCCGCCTCCGAAGCCGCCGCCGCCTCCTCCGCCTCCGAAGTGCGCTGAGCCGCCGCCGGCCGCGGCGAGCGCGGCGGGCGCGGCGAGCAGGGCCACGGTCAGCATCAGCGCCCCGATCGCGGTGAGGGCCGCCGCGAGCCGGGTCGCGCGCCGGCGGTTCATCCCGCCACCGCCTGGGCCAGCGGACCCTCGCCGGCCTGGTCCTGGATCACGTGCCGGTCGGCGTGGTAGCTCGACCTGACCAGCGGGCCGGCCGCGACGTGGGCGAAGCCGAGCCCGTAGGCGACGGTCTCGAGCGCCCTGAACTCGTCCGGGTGCCAGTAGCGGACGATCGGCAGGTGGTGCTCGGTCGGGCGCAGGTACTGGCCGACCGTGAGCACCTGGACGTGGCTCTCGCGCAGCGTGCCGAGCGCGTCGACCATCTCCTCGAAGGACTCGCCGAGGCCGACCATCAGCCCGGACTTGGTCGTCACGGGCTCGCCGCCCAGCTCCTTGGCGTTCTTCAGGACGCGGGTCGAGCGCTCCCAGGTCGAGCCGCGTCTCGCCACCGGGTACAGCCGCGGGACGACCTCGACGTTGTGGTTGAACACGTCGGGTCGCTCGTGGATCACCTTGGCCAGCGGCATCTCCTGGCCGCGGAAGTCGGGCGTCAGCACCTCGACCTTGCAGTTCGGCGCCTGGCGGCGGATCTGCCTGATCACGCCGACGAACGCGTGGGCGCCGTAGTCGGCCATGTCGTCGCGGTCGACGCTGGTGATGACGGCGTGCCTGAGGCCCATCCTGGCCACGCTGCGCGCCACGCGGGCCGGCTCGAGCGGGTCGTTCCAGGTCGGCTTACCGGTGCGGACGTTGCAGAAGCCGCAGCGGCGCGTGCAGGTGTCGCCGAGGATCATGAACGTGGCCGTGCCGCGCTGCCAGCACTCGCCGATGTTCGGACACGCGGCCTCCTGGCAGACCGTGTGGAGGTTCTCCGCCTCGATCTGCCGCTGCAGCTCGCGATACCGGGCGCCTCCGGGCGCCGGAACCTTGAACCACGGCGGCTTGCGGCCCTTGTAAGGCTGCGTGTCGGGGCCCAGCACCTGCCGGATGTCGACGATTCCGCCCGGGTTGGAGCGCGACCGCGTCCTGTGCTCTCGAGACTCCACTGAAATCAAGGCTACTCCGACGCAGAATCGGCGCTCCGCGTCGCCCATCCGTCACACGATCTCTGTGACGCTTTACCGGATGCCGGAGACGCCCCGTGACCCCCACCCGGGGGCGTGGCGAAAAAACCATCAAGTTCGTGCGCAACATCCCGGTGACGCTCACGGGCGGCGTTCGAGCGCAACGCTCGCACCGACCAGCGGCTGATCGACCCCGGCTGGCAACCGATGCGCGTCACCTGGCGCCAGCTGCGCGACGAGCGCCCGCGGCTGGTCGGCACCGCGCTCAACCTGCTGCAGCGGCGGATCGCGCTGCACGGGCCATGACCGGGTCGGCGCGAGTCAGGCCCCCGACGGGCGCCGAAGCCGGCGCCGCGGCCGCAGCCCGAGCCGCGGCGGGCGCCGCGGCGATCGCCGCCTCCAGCCGCGCCGGGCTGACCAGCCGCTGCCGACGCCCCAGCGCCTCGGCGACCGACTGGGCGGCGCGGCGGCGGAAGCAGCGCAGCCGGCTCTCGCGGGTCTCCATCGCGATTGAGGTCATCTGCACCCCGTCGAGGCCGCAGGCGACGATGTAGGTGAACGGCTGCAGGTCGTTCTCGACGTTGACGGCGAACCCGTGGGTGGTCACGCCGCCGGCGACGTGCACGCCGATCGAGGCGATCTTCTTCGCGCCGACCCATACGCCGGTGTAGTCGGGGCCGTCCTGCGGCCGTGCGTGCGCCTCGATGCCCTCCTCGGCCAGCGCCGCCACCAGCGCCGACTCGAGCGTGCGCACGTAGGCGACGACGTCGTCGACCGCCACGATCGGGTAGCCGACCAGCTGCCCCGGGCCGTGGTAGGTGATCTTGCCGCCGCGGTTGGTCTCGACGATCTCGATCCCCTGCATGCCGTACCACTGCTCGCCCATCGGCAGCTCGCCGGGCGCCGAGCGCCGGCCGCGGGTCAGCACCGGCCAGTGCTCCAGCAGTAGCAGCACATCGGGGACGAGCTGCTGCTGGCGCGCCGCGCACACGCGCTCCTGGAGCGCGAGCGCCGAGTGGTAGTCGAGCGTGCCGAGATGGCAGACCCACAGTTCGGGTGCGCCGCGGTCACGCACCGGTTCCGCCCTCCAGGTGGCACTTGATGCCGGCCAGGAACTGGGCCGATTGCACGCCGTCCAGCGCTCGGTGATCCCAGCTCAGGCCGAGGATCGTCATCGGCCGGACGGCGATCGCGTCGTTCCCCGCCGCGTCGGTGATCACCACGGCGCGCTTGACTACCGCCTCGAGGTCGAGGATCCCGACCTGTGGCTGGTTGATGATCGGCGTGGCCATGATCGAGCCGTACTGGCCGGGGTTGGTGATCGTGAACGTCCCTCCCCGCACCTCGTCGGGAGTCAGCTCACGCGCGCGGGCGCGCCGGGCGAGGTCGCGGATCCGAGCCGACAGCCCCTCGACCGACAGCTCGTGGGCGCGGTGGATCACCGGCACGATCAGGCCGTCGTCGCCGAGCGATACGGCGATCCCCAGGTTGATGTCCGCGTGGCGGGTGTAGCGCTCGCCCTCGAGCGTCGCGTTGAGCGCCGGGTGCTCGCGCAGCGCGGCGATCGTCGCCCGGGCCACGAACGGCAGCGCGGTGAGCCGCAGGGACGCCCGGGCCGCCTCGACATGGCTCATGTCGGCCTCGATCCAGGTCGTGCACGTGGCCGCCGTCTCCAGCGAGCGCTTCATGTGCTCGCCGATCTGCCGGCGCGTCCGCGACAGCGTCCCGCCCGCGTCCGAGGGGGCGGCGGTCGGGTCCGGCCGGTAGGGGCTCTCGATGTGCAGCGGCGGGTCCTCAAGCACCCCGGACCCCGCGCGCTCGATGAACGCCAGCACGTCCGGCTTGCGGACGCGGCCGTCGCGGCCGGTGCCCGGCACCTGGGTCAGGTCGATGTCGTGCTCGGCGGCGATCCGCTGGACGACCGGCGAGTAGCGCCGGCGGGCACGGCCGTTGCCTCCGGCCGCCGGCGGGGGGGCCGCCGGCACCTCACCGGGCGGCCCCGCCGGAGCAGGCCCAGCCGCCGCGGGCCCAGCCGCCGCGGGCGCGGACACACCGGGCGCGGACACACCGGGCGCGGACGCCGCGGGCGCGGACGCCGCGGGCGGGCCGGCAGCGGGCGCCGAGCCGTTGCCCCCGCGCGCGTCGGCTCCGTCCCCGACGGCGATCCGCGCCAGCACCACGCCGACCTCGACCGTCTCGCCGACCGCCACCGCGATCTCCGCTACCACGCCGGACGCGGGGGCGGGGACCTCGGTGTCGATCTTGTCGGTGGAGATCTCGCAGATCGTGGCGTCGGCGGCGATCCGGTCGCCGGGCTCGACGTGCCAGGCGACGATCGTCCCCTCGGCCACCGACACGCCCATCTGGGGCATCGTCACGTCGACCATCGCCGGCTCAGTACGCGAGGAGCTCACGGCACGCCTCCCTCACGCGATCGACGCCGGGCAGCACCGCCTGCTCGAGCGGCGGCGAGAACGGGATCGGGACGTCGGGGCTGGCCACCCGCACGACCGGGCCGTCGAGGTCCTCGAAGGCGTGTTGGGCGATCAGCGCGGCGACTTGGGCGCCGGCGGCGCAGGTCGAGTTGGCCTCGTCGACGATCACCACCTTGGAGCAGCGGGCCACCGAGTCAAGGATCGCCGCCTCGTCGAGGGGAACCAGCGAGCGCAGGTCGAGGACCTCGATCGCGGCGCCGTCGAGGGCCTCGGTCGCCTCGAGCGCGATGTGGACCATCGCCCCGTAGGCGATCACCACGAGGTCGCTCCCCGGCCGGGCGATCCGCGCCGTGAACGGCGTCTCGAACACGCCGTCGGGAACCTCGCCCTTGATCCGGCGGTACAGGTGCTTGTGCTCCATGTAGCAGACCGGGTTGGGATCGCGGATCGCCGCGTGCAGCAGGCCCTTGGCGTCCTCGGCGGTCGACGGGGCTACGACCTTGATCCCCGGCGAGTGCATGAACCACGCCTCCGGGTTCTGGGAGTGGAACGGGCCGCCGGAGAAGCCGCCGCCCGAGGGCAGCCGCACGGTGATCGGGACGGCCAGGCCCTGGCGGTAGTACATCTTTCCGGCGACGTTGACGAGCTGGTCGAAGCCGCAGGAGATGAAGTCCGAGAACTGCATCTCGCACACCGGGCGCATCCCGACGACGGCGGCGCCGACGGCGGTGCCGATGATCGCCGACTCGGCCAGCGGTGTGTCCATCACGCGCTCGGAGCCGAACTCCTCGACGAACCCGTCGGTGACCTTGAAGGCCCCGCCGAAGGTGCCGACGTCCTCGCCCATCACGAGCACGCGCTCGTCGGCGCGGAGCTCGTCGCGCAGCGCGGAGCTGATCGCCTGAAGGTAGGTCAGGATCGCCATCAGGTGCGCTCCTGTGCCTGGAGGTAGGTCAGCATCGCCATCAGCCGACGCCTCGGTGCCTGGGGGCAGCTCAGCGCGGCCATCACGCCGGCCTCCGCTGCCACCCGCTCCACGGCGCGCGCCCGTCGCCGAGCGGCTCGGCGACGCCGTCGCAGAACACGCCCTGGAGCGCCGAGGCGGGGTCGGGCATCGGCCCGGCCAGCGCCTCCTCGGTGGCGGCCTCGATCTCCGCCGCGACCGCCCCGCGAACCGACTCGACGTCAACCCCCAGCGCATCGAGCCGGGCCTCCTGACGGTCGATCGGGTCCCGCGCGCGCCACTGCTCGAGCTGCTCCTTGGGCACGTACTTCATGTCGTCGTGGGCGGCGTGGCCGTGCATCCGCATCGTCTCCGCCTCGATCAGCGTGAAGCCGCCGCCGCCGACCGCCAGCGCGCGCGCTACCCGCACGGCCTCGAACATCGCCTCGGCGTCGTTGCCGTCCACCTTCACGCCGGCGCCGCCGTAGACCGCGGCGCGCTCGACGGGGTCGACGGCGAACTGCTTGTCCAGGGGGGTCGAGTAGGCGTACTGGTTGTTCTCGAGCACGAACACGACCGGCAGGCGCTGGACGCCGGCCCAGTTGAGCGCCTCGTGGAAGTCTCCGCGCGAGGTCGAGCCGTCGCCGAACCAGGTCAGCGCGCAGCGCGCCTCGCCGCGGAGCTTGAACGCCATCGCCATGCCGGTGGCCACCAAGATCATGTCGGGGAGCATCGAGACCATGCCCACGCACCCGAGCTCGCGGTCGCCGAAGTGGACGTTGCCGTCGCGCCCGCGGGTCACCCCGGCGGCGCGCCCGAGGTACTGCGAGAGGATCCGCGCCGGCGCCACTCCGCGCACGAGGTGGGCGGCGAGGTCGCGGTGGAGGATGCACAGCCGGTCCTCGGCGGCCATCGCGAACGCCGCCCCGGCCGACACCGCCTCCTGACCGAACCCGTCGTAGAACGAGCCGGGCACCTTGCCCTGGCGGTACAGGCTCATCGCGCGCTCCTCCAGGCCGCGCATCAGCAGCATCGCCCGCAGCAGCTCGACGCGATCCTCCAGGGTCAGCTGTCCTTCGCCGGCCGCGTCGGCGGAGGCCGGGTCGAACGTATCGGTTGCCATCTCGCTCCCTCGCGTATGTGGGCCAGCGGGGTCTCCGCTCGAACCCGGCTGTGGGAGGCGTCCGGGATCGCCGGCACTCCCCCTCCGAATGGGCCACGTCAACTCTACTGCCCGCCACGGCCGCGGGCCGGGCGGTTCTCACCGCGGGTCCGTACCCTTGGACCGATGGAGGATGGATGGCTGGCTCGCGTCCGCTGGCGGCGCCGCGGCGCGTGGATGTGGCCGGCCTTCCTCGCCTTGATCGGGCTCGACGGCGTCATCGGCACGCTGCTTCCGCCGGCCGGCGGGAGCTGGAGCTTCGTCGGCGCGGCACTGTTCGGGTGCTTCGCCAACCTGCTGGCGATCGTCGTGCTGTCGGTGCCGCTGCGCGCGGTGCTGCGCCGCCGGCGCCCCGACCTGCCCAAGGTGGTGGCGATGGACTACTCGGGCACGATCGTGATGGCGCTGATCTCGGGGCTGCTGCTACTCGCCGGGGTGATCCACCGTCCGCGGATGCAAGCCGAGGAGCACGCGATGGCCGACGCGGTCACTCGCGCCCAGGCGTTCATCGGCGCCCGCGCGCCGGGCCGCTTCCGACGCAACGTGATGTTCGTCTCCACGTTCACGATCGAGGCCGGCAGCGTCTACCGAATGTGCGTGCCCAGCGTCGATCGCGCGCAGACCTACTGCGTGATCGTGCGGCGCCGGCTGCCATTCGCCCGCAGCGTGATCTTCGACGGCTACGAGTCCAACGCGGTGTTCGGCGCCGGCGTCAACTAGGGTCCCCCTGACGTGGTCGAGGCCCGGATCAAGCGCTATGCCCTGATCGCGGCGATCCTCGGCTCGGGCATCGTGTTCCTCGACGGCACGATCGTCAACGTCGCCCTACCGGCGATCCGCACGAGCCTCCACGGAGGGCTGGCCGACCAGCAGTGGATCGTCGAGGCCTACCTGTTGACTCTGTCCTCGCTGCTGCTGGTCGGGGGCTCGCTCGGCGACCTGCTCGGGCGCCGGCGCGTGTTCGCGGGCGGGGTGGTCGGCTTCGGCGCCTGCTCGTTGCTGTGCGCGGTGGCGCCGAGCAGCCAGCTGCTGATCGTTGCGCGCGCCGTCCAGGGGATCGCCGGCGCGATGCTCGTCCCGAGCACGCTGGCGCTGATCATGGACAACTTCGCCGAGCTCGAGCGCTCCGAGGCCATCGGCACCTGGACGGCGTGGACGGGGATCGCCACGGTGATCGGCCCGCTCGGCGGCGGCGCGCTCGTGCAGGCCGCCTCGTGGCGGTGGATCTTCGCCATCAACCTGATCCCGGCCGTGATCGTGCTGGCGCTGCTCCGCCACCTGCCGGAGTCCGAGCGCACCCCCGGGCACGTCGACGTCGTCGGCGCGGCGCTGTGCGCGCTCGGCCTCGGCGGGCCCGTGTTCGCGCTGATCGAGCAGCCGGCCTACGGGTGGGGCGCGGGCCGGGTGGCGGTCCCGCTGGTCGGCGGGATCGTCCTGTTCGCGGCGTTCGTGGTCTGGGAGCGGCGCAGCGCCCACCCAATGATGCCGCTCGACCTGTTCGCGGTGCGGAACTTCGCCTTCGGCAACCTGACCACGCTGGCGCTGTACGCGGGCCTCGGCGTGGCCACCTTCTTCCTCGTCCTGTTCGAGCAGCAGGTGGCGGGCTACCGGCCGATCGCCGCGGGGCTGTCGCTACTCCCGATCACGGTGATCGTGTTCGCCCTCTCCAAGCGCTTCGGCCGGCTGGCCGACCGCGTCGGCCCGCACCGGTTCATGGCCGCCGGCCCGATCGTCGCCGGGCTCGGGCTGCTGCTGATGGTTCGCGCCGACGCCGGCGCCGACTACCTGACGCAGATCCTGCCGGGGGTGATCGTGTTCGGCCTCGGCCTGTCGGCCACCGTGGCGCCACTGACCGCGACCGTGCTCGGCTCGGTGGCCGCCGGGCACTCGGGGCTGGCCAGCGGGGTCAACAACGCCATCGCCCGGGTGGCCGGCCTGCTGGCGATCGCCGCGCTCGGCGCCGTCGTCGCCTCGAGCTTCCAGAGCCGGCTCGACGGCGACCTCGCCGGCCGCCACCTGAGCCCGGCCGCCCAGACCGTCGCCGCCCGTGAGCGGACGCGGCCGCTGGTCATCGACACCACCGGGGTGCCGGCGGGCGAGCGGGCGATCGTCCGCGCGGCCCAGCGTGACGCCTCGGTGCACGCGTTCCGGATCGGGATCGGGCTCGGTGCCGGGCTGGCGATCCTCGGGGGCGTGTTCGCGCTGATCGGCGTGCGGGACCCCAAGCAGCTCCGCGTGCGCTGCGAGGACTGTCCGGGCGGGGCGCTGGCCGCCGGGAGGCCCGGGCTCGCCGCGCGGCCGGCGTCCGCGCTCCCCGCCGGCGAGCCCGTGCCGGCGGGCTGATCGCGGCGGCTACGCCGGGTCGGCGGGCAGCCGGAACAGCAACGGGAAGCGCAGCCCGAGGAACGGGTCGCCGGAGAGCTCGAGGCGCCTCGCGGCGAGGAGCGCCGGCCACCCGACGGCGCCGCTGACCAGGCGGATCATGTCGTCGGCGCCGACCTGCACGGCGGCCTGCGGCGCGTGCGCCCGCCCCGGCCGCACGGTCAGGCCGGAGCCGGCGATTGACAGCTCGAACCGCGCCGGCTCGCCGCCGGCCGGGTCGCGCACGCGCAGCTCGAACACCGCCCCGAGTCCCTCAGCGCGGGCGGGGTCGAAGCGCCGCTGCAGCGCGAGCGGCAGCGCCCGCAGGATCACCCGGTGTGAGAGCGGGTGGCCGTCGAGCTCCGCGGCGCGCTCACCGCCGCGGCTGAGCAGCGCGCGCGCCCGCTCCCGGGAGCGATCACGGAGCGTCATGACATCAGGTACTGCATCGCCTCGGTGGGATCGGAGAACAGCATCAGCGCGTCGTCGGTGGCGACCATGCGCCCGTAGTGCGTCGACATCTCGTGCTGGATCGAGTACGCGTCGATCTCGTAGCCGAGCGTCTCGGAGACCTCGGAGTAGGAGATCTCGAGTCGGTCCCGGGCGCGGATGTCCCAGAACGCGGCCTGCTCAAGCACCTCGATCTCCTCGCGGCGGCCGAGGATCTCCGCCACCGCGTCCCCCTCGGCGCTCTTGGCCATCACGATCCCGACGAAGTCGTAGCTGCCGCCTCCCGGCGTCTCGGCTCCGGGGGGGGTGATTCCCGGGCCGCCCGAGGCTCTTAACCCCGGGGGGGCTTTTTCGCCGCCGCCGCCGTTCGCCGCGCTCGCGACGCGGGAGCGCAGCGGTCGGCCCATGCGCACCCGGCGCGTCGGGGCGGCGACCACGCCTTCGCCGGCCGCCGCCGCCTCGGCTGGCGTTGTCCCCCCGGCCGGTGTTGTCGCCTCGGCCGGCGTCGCCGCCTCGGCGGCCTCGGTGGGCGGCTCGAGCCCGACCAACGCGGTCAGCTCGGGCAGCCCGGCGTCGACGAGCACGTCGGCGGCGTAGCGGCGAATTCGCTCGAGCGCCTCCGGGACGTCGATGCCGGCGGGGATCCGCTCGGCGATCGGGAGCAGCGCCAGCGCCGCTTCGACTGCCTCCGGGAGCCACTCGCCGACCCAGGCGGCGATCCGCTCGCGGTTGGCGACGCCGTGGTCGGGGTCGGCGAGCAGGAAGCGGCACAGCTCGGTGCTCCACGCGCGCGCCCATTCCCACTCCTGGGTCTCGACCCGGGCCAGGACGGGGGTGACGATGTCGCCGTTGGCGGCCGCCGCCCGGGTGCCGAGCTCGCGACGGATCAGCGTCCCGACCAGGGGCTCGAGGCACAGGTTGGCGGCGACGATCACCTCGCACCAGTCATCGGTGGCGGCGAGTCGCTCGAGGTAGCGGCGGACCGGCTGCCAGGCCGGCTCCTCGAGGAAGGCGCGGCGCGCGGCCTCGATCGGGAACTCGCCGTAGTGCTCCTCGAGGTCCATCGCGTAGAGCACGATCGCCTGCGCCGAGCGCTGCTTCATCGCCGCCTGCAGGCACACCACGGTGGCCACCGAGTCCGACAGGCAGTCGCGGGCGATCGTCGCCATCGCGAGCCACAGACCGTGCTCGACGTAGGCCGGAACCTGCAGGAACTCCCGCAGGAAGCTGACCCATTCGGGGCTGAAGTCGGCGAGCAGGCCCTCCTCGGCGGCAGAGCGCATCGCCCCCTCGATCTGCTGCTCGACCGCCGCCCCGCGCTGGTAGTAGGTGCGCTCCCACTGCTCACCGGGGTCGCGGAAGGCGAACCAGTCGCCCGAGCGCAGCGCCGTCGAGTCATCGTTCCAGATCCCGCGGCCGTCCTCGAAGCTGAGCGGCCAGCCGCGGATGAGGTGCCGGTGGACCGAGGGCTGGGTGTCGATCGTGACGTCCTCGTACAGCGTCGCGCGGCGCTTGCGGGGCTCGTACCAGGTGAAGCTCCGCTCGGACTCCTCGCCGGCCGGCGCGGCCCCCGCGTCGACCCGCTTGACCGGGGGGGCGGCGACTGCGGCCGGCACCTCCGAGCCGGTACCGGCGTCGGCGCCGGCGGGGCCGGCCGCCTGCGCCGAGGTGGTGAACTTGTCGACGTAGATCCGCTGCTCGTCGAGTCCCACAGAGGCCAGCATCGCCTCCGCCGCCTCGACCATCGGCGGCGGCCCGCACATGTACACGTCGGGCGCGGCGATCTCGCGCGAGTCCAGGTACTCCTCGACGGCCTCGTGCACGAAGCGCCCGGTCACCGGAGTGAAGCGGAAGTCGGACAGCTCCGAGCCGAGCGCGGCGATCTCCTCGAGGTGGAACAGATCCTCCTCGGCGCGCGCGCCGTAGAAGAAGCGCACCGGGCGCGGGCATCGCTCGGCGGCGAACTGGCGCAGCAGCGACAGGATCGGCGCCATCCCCGACCCGCCCGCGATCATCAGGATCGAGTGCTCGGAGGCCCGCGCGCGCAGCGACCCGTAAGGGCCGGTGTAGCCGAGCGTGTCGCCGACCGCGATCTGCCCCTCGAGCATCCCCGACAGCCGTCCGCCCGGGTAGCGCTTGATCATCAGCTCGATCCGCGGCATCTCGGCATCGGACAGGTTGGCCATCGAGAACGAGCGCTTGGCCGGCGGGGCCTCGTCGCCGGGGACGTGCAGGTCGACGTACTGGCCCGCGGTGAACCGGAACTCCGGAGCGCTCAGCACGAGCCGCGTGATGTCGTGGGTGAGCGGCTCGATCGCCTCGACCACCGCCTCGCCGTCGCGGATCGTGTGCTCGAGGCGGTAGTTATCGGGGTCGTAGTGGAGCAGCTCGACGGTCAGGTCGCTCTCCGGCATGGCCCGGCACATCAGCGAGTAGCCACTCGACTGCTCGGAGTCCGACAGGGCGAAGTTGGAGTAGCGCTTGAGCGCCACGTCGCCCTCCATCAGGAAGCACTTGCACGCCGAGCACTGCCCCTCGCGGCAGCCGTAGACGAGGTTCAGACCCTGGCGGAAGGCGGCGTCGAGGACGGTCTCGTCGGCCGCGCAGTCGATCTCCTCGCCGATCGGCTCGAAGCGAACGCGCGGACTCATCGGCACGGCCCCGGGGCCCTGCCGGCGGCAAATCCCGCCGGCGGCGACGCCGCCGGAATCAAAGTGTGGCCCCGGTCAGCAGATCGGTCTCGGCGAGTTCGAGCGGCACTGAGCCGTTCCCGGACCGCGGCACGTTGCTGTGATCACCGCTCGGCAGCCCCAGCTCGCGAGCCAGGCGGATGTTCGGGCTGGTGATCGTGATGTCGTTGGCGCGCACGTCCGCGAGGGTCCAGCGGCGCTCCGCCTCGAGATGCGGCTGGCCGATCAGCGTCTTGCCGTCGGCGCGCACGAAGCCGAGGTCGCGGACGACCTCGGAGGCCTCCCAGCCGTGGTAGCGGTCGAAGAAGTTGCGGTCGCCGGTGTAGCGGCCGGGGTTCGACTCGTCGAGCCAGCGGCACTCCGGCGAGCAATAGAAGCGGGTCCGGTCGGCGACCACGTGGTGGCGGCGGTCGGTCTCAGAGACGCAGAACCCCTGACAGGTCCAGCACGCCGGCGGCGCCAGGTTGATGAAGTCGAGCGGCATGAACCCGGCGTCGGGGTAGAGGCCATGCCGGTAGGCCTCGAAGAACGCCCCGTACTGCGAGTACCAGCCCGGATACTGGCGCTCGAACCACTCGAAGTCGCGGTCGTCGAGCGGGTCCATCCGCCAATGCGCGAAGGGCCACGCCGCGAACATGAAGATCGCGTGCCGGTGGTGCACGCCGGCGACGATCCGCTCGCGGGCGCGCTCGAAGATGTCCGGCGGGATGTCCAGTCCCAGCTTGCCCAGCTTCAAGATGTAGGCCCGGTGCCAGTCGTCGCGGACCCAGCGATCCCACTTGTCCAAGAACGACTCGGGGTCGGAGCGGTCGCGGCTGAAGTACTCCATGACGATCGCCGAGAACACGTCGATGAACGCGTGGTTGATCCAGAACGCCTGCTGCAGGTCGCGCTCGATCAGCGGCGCGTTGTGGTCATCCTGGAGGACCGTGAGCAGCGTCGCATAGCCGTTGGAGATGTGCCGGGCCTCGTCCGACTGCACGCTCAGGTACGTCGTCGGCAGCGCGAAGTCGCCGTTGCGAGCGGCCACGTCGGGCGTGGCCACGAAGACGATGTTGGTGAACGCCGTCTCGGCGACGACCTGGAGCGTGAACGCGCACTGGATGGGGTCGCCGACCATGAAGTGGGAGAGCATGTTCAGGCCCGGGCTGATCATCACCGAGTTGGCCAGTGCCTTGGGACCAAGGTTCCAGCCCGCGGGATCGGGGACGTTGCGGGCGTACCAGCGCGCCAGCGACATCTGCATCCCGGTGTGGCGGATCTCGTCGACGAACTGCACGTGGTAGCCGTTGCGAAGCTCGTCGTTGGGCACGGCGTTCATCAGCATCGACATGCAGCGCCCGGCGCCGACCTCGGCGAAGTTGGTCACCGGGATGAACGCCTTGAGGATCTCGAGCCAGCGCTCGTGCGCCTTGTTCGGCATGTCGGCGCGGACGGCGGCGTCGTGGCCTCCGTAAACGCGCTCGTCCTTCTCGAGCTCCATCGGCAGGTACTCCCGCATGATGTGCTTCATCGGGTCCTTGGCCTTGTGCGGGAACCGGTAGCGGGTCGGGTAGCGGACGACCGGCTCGTGGTAGGAGGGCTCCCAGCCGAGCTGGGCGATGCGCTCGTGGGTCTGGGTGATGCTGCGGCGGCGGGGGGTGACGCTCATCGGCACACTCATCTCTCTCTGAAGCTGACTCGGCAGAGCCTACGCCGCGACCGGGTCCGCGAAAACGCACTCGCACAACGTCTTCGAACGCGGTGTTTGTCACAATCTGACAATGAGCACGCCAGACTGGTCGAGAGCGCCCCTCCCGGCTGAGACGGTTTCCGTCGTCCGGCGCGAGTCGGCTGCGCTCGTCGAAGGGATCATCGCCGCCATCCGGCAGGAGAACCCGGTCTACGCCGACGTCCTCGGCGGACCCGAGGGGATCGGGATCCGGCTGGGGATCGAGCAGGCGGTCCGCGCGTTTCTCGACGCCGTCGAGCGCGGCGAGCGGGTGGGCGGCCCCGTCTCCGAGGCGGCCGAGGTGTGGCGCCGGCTCGGGGAGGCGGAGTTCCAGTCCGGTCGCGGGCTCGAGGCGCTGCGGACGGCCTTCCGCACCGGCACCCGCGCGGCCTGGCGCGGCGCCGCCGAGCTGGCCGCGGCGGCGGGGATCGGCGCGCCGCTGGTGATCACGCTGGCCGAGGCGATCTTCGTCTACAGCGACGAGCTCGCCGCCGACGTCGTCGAGGGTTACCTGCGCGCCCAGTCCGACGAGGCGGGCGAGCGCGAGCGCCGGCGCCGCCGGCTGGCCGCGCTGCTGCTGGATTCGGCCGCTGGCGCACACGACCCGGACGCCATGGAGCGGGCCGCCTCGCTGGCCCGCTGGGCGCTCCCGAAGACGCTCGCCGTGCTGGCGGTGGCCGCCGACTCGCCGGTGGCCCTCACCCGCAAGCTCGACGTTGACGCGCTGGCCGGCGTCGACGCCGATGGTGCGTGGCTGATCGTCCCCGACCCCGAGGGCCCGGGACGCGGGCGCACGCTGTCGCTCGCCGCCGCCGCGGCCGGTGTGGCGACGGCGCTCGGACCGACGGTCGCCCCGGCCGAGGCGCCGCGCTCGCTGCGCTGGGCCCGCCGCACGCTGGCGCTGTCCCGCGCGGGCGCGATCCCCGCGGGCGCCCCCGCCCGGGCCGCCGAGCACCTGGCCGCGCTGATCGTGCTCGCCGACCGCGAGCTCGCGGCCGCGCACGTGGCCCGCGCGCTATCGCCGCTCGAGGCGCTGGCCGCGGCCGAGCGCGAGCGGCTGGCCGAGACGCTGGGCGCGTGGCTCGAGCACCAGCGCCGGACCCCGCTGATCGCCGAGGCGCTCCACGTCCACCCGCAGACGGTGCGCTACCGCGTGCGCCGCCTACACGAGCTGTTCGGAGACGGGCTCGAGCGCCCGGACGGGCGGTTCGAGCTCGAGCTGGCGCTGCGCGCCCGTCACGCGCTGGCGGCCAGTCCGAGCCCCTGAGTCAGGCTCCGCTCGGTGCTCTGGAAGGCCAGCGAGTCGCGCACCAGCTGCGCCGCTGAGCTCTTGGCCGTGGCGGCGTTGCCACTGCCCGCCGCGGCGGAGATCGCGGTCAGGTCGGTGGCGACGCGGCCGAGCTCGGAGATCGCGGACCGCAGGCGGGCCCGGTAGCCGGCCGGCGACCGGAGGCGACGGAGCTGCGCCTGCTGCCGGCTCGTGCGCGCGGCCAGATGACCGAACTCCGAGGCGAGCGCCGCGTTGCTCTGCTTGGCTGCGCTGGTGATCGCCGCCCCGATGTCGGCCCCGAGCCGGGTGAACTGGGCCCTATCGGCCTTGAAGCCGGCCCTGAACTCGCTCGGGCTGGGCCCGCTCGAGCCTCCGCACCCGGCCAGCGACAGCGCGGCGGCGAGTACGATCGCCACTCGCCTGGGCATGTTCGCTCTCGTCTCGTCCACCCGGGCGCGCATTCTGACCGATCGCGTGCGCCAGGATCGCCCGTCCGAGCCGGGCGATCCTCAGCTTTCCGGCGGGAGCCCGCCCGGGCGCTCGCCGGGCGTCGGCCCCAAGGCCCCGTCGAGCGGCAGGCAGACCCGGCAGAAGTCCTCGCCGAACGGCGTCAGCACGACGCTGCGCTGGACCGCCTTGGCGCGGGTGGTCTCCTTGATCGAGGCCATCACGTCGGGCTGGGCCTCGAGCACCTGATAGGCGATCGGGTCGGACACCGGCTCGTCGGAGAAGGACACCAGACCGAGCCGGAACAGGTTGCCGAGGTAGGCGGCGACGCGCTCGCGGTGGCGCAGGCCGGCCTGGGCGCCGATCATGTTGAGCCCGGGGGCGACGAGCTGGGAGCCGACGCCGATCAGGTTGCCCGCGCGGACGTCGACGATCGGCTGGGCGCCCTCGGTGGCCAGCACGCGCAGCACGCGACCCTCGTCGGGGACGATCTCGGCGAGGATCCGCCCGTAGGCGGGATGGGCCTCGCCGTCGAAGTGGACGTCGGCGGCCTGGCGGAGCAGCTCGGTGCCCTGGGCCCGGAGCAGCTCCCGGGCGGCCACGCGCTGGCTCGGCCGCGTGCCGGGCGGCGGCGCCAGGCGCTTGACGCGATCGTCGAGGTCGCTGACGCCGAGGAACTCGCGCGCGTAGGCGCGCAGGTCGTCCGAGAGCTCGCCGACGAGCTCGGCCGCGGCGTCGGGGTCGGTGGCCGCCCGGGCGACCCGGCCGGTGACCCGGACCGAACCGCCGAGGCCCCACATGGCGACCCGCCGCCACGCGTCGGCCGCCACCCGGGCGATCGCCGGCAGCGCCTCGATCACCGTGACCTCGGAGGGCGGGGCAGCGGCCGGCTCGGGCGCGTCGGCGGACTCGGGCGCAGAGTGCAGCTCGGGCGCGTCGGCCGGCTCGGGCGCGCCGGGGGGCTCGTGCGCGGTGTGTGGCTCGGGCGCGCAGGGGGGCTCGTGTGCAGTGTGCGGCTCGGGCGCGGGGGGCGGCTCGGGCGCGGGGGGCGGCTCGGGCGCCCCGGGCGCCGGCTCGGACCCCAGCTCGATCAGCTCGAGCTCGTCGTCCGGCGGCCCCGCGTCCGACCGGTGGGTCTCCGGACCTTCGAAGTGGATCGTCATCCGAAGATCCCCAGATGGACGAGGCCGCCGGCGAAGCCGAGCACCGCCCCGTGGGCCAGCAGCAACCACTCGTCCTCGCGGGTCGCGGTGCGCAGCAGCTCGCCGAACTCGTGGGGGCTCATCGCACGCATCCTCTCTGTGATCAGCTTACGCATGGCGCTGCTCTGCGCGCGGGAGAAGTCGGGATCGGACAGCGGCATCATCATCGAGTCGACCGGCTCGACCGCGAGCGCGGTCTGGATCGCGTCGTACTCGCGCGTGCCGATCGCCACCCGGATCGCCCGCCGTGCCGGGCCGAGGGCACGATCGATGGCGGGGCGCATCGAGCTCTCGATCAGCGCGCGCGTGCGGTCGGATTGCGGGCCGCCGAGGAGCTCACCGGCGAAGTTGGCCACGGTGACGATCTCGTCGGCGACGATCCGCGCGTACACCTCGGCCACCTCGGGCTGGCGGCGAATGAACAGCCCGTGCAGGCGCAGCGGGCCGAAGCGCCTCGGCTCGGCGGGCTCGTAGATCATCCACAGCGCCACCCAGTTGGTGACATAGCCGACCGTCACGCCGAGGATCGGCAGCAGCCACCAGGCGGTGACGAAGTGGGTCAGCGTGGCGACCGGGATGCCGAGCACGAAGCCGAACGCGAAGCCGAAGTTCTGGATGAACTTGAGCTCGCGCGAGCCCATGTCGAGGAACACCCGGTTGGCCAGCTCGGGATCGAAGCGCTTGATCACCATCAGCTTGACGTCGACCAGCTGGTCGATGTTGGCGGCGATCTCGTCGGTGAGCTGGGCGACGATCTCCGGGAGCTGCTGCTGCACGCGCGCGTGCACGAGCTCGCGCACCGGCTCGGGCAGCTCACGCCACAGCCGCGGGTGCTCGCGGAGCAGCACGCGGTCGACGATCTCGCGGATCTCGCCGCGCGTGCTGTTGACGATCTGCTCGGCGATCCGGTCGGGGTTCATCTGACGGAAGAACTCCTCCGGGGTGCCAAGCTTGGCGATCCCGCTGTCGACGGCGAGGCTGCCCATCTTCGCCGCGCGCGAAGGGACGATGCCCTGCCAGCCGATCCCGCCGATCATGATCCCCGGGATCTGCTGGAGCTTGTGCGGCAGCAGCCGCGCCAGGCTGTGGATCCACTCGGCCCGGTAGCCGCGGAAGTGCACGGGGTAGAACAGCATCAACACCCCGGTCCAGTTGGTTACGTAGCCGATCACGCCCGTGAAGAACGGGACCGTGATCAAGGCCAAGGTGCTCTGAGTCAACGCCTACCGGACGGTATCCGAACCGCCGCGGCGGCAGAGGGACGGGTACGCTGCCGGCCGATGGCCTTCACCGCCCTGATCACCGGCGCATCCAGCGGGATCGGCGAGGCCACGGCCCGCCGGCTGGCCCGCGGGGTGGGCGGGGAGCAGGTCCGGCTCGTGCTCGTCGCGCGTCGCGCCGACCGGCTGGCGGCGCTGGCCGCCGAGCTCGGGGGCGCGGTCTCGCTGGCCCTCGACCTGACCGCCGCGGACGCGCCCGCGCGGGCCCGCGACGCGATCGAGCGTGACCACGGCGGCGAGCTGCACCTGCTCGTCAACAACGCCGGCGCGTCGTGGCGCGGGAGCTTCGGTGACACCGGCTGGGCCAACGTCGAGCGCCACATGCAGCTCAACTTCGAGGCGCCGGTGCGGCTGACCGAGGCGCTGCTGCCGCTGCTCCGGCGGACCGCGGCGGCGGGTGGCGGCGCCGGCGCGGGCGCCGCGGGCGGCGGCCGGGTGGCGATCGTCAACGTCGCCTCGACGGCCTCGCGCGTATCGCGGCCGAACGCCGGCGCGTACTCGGCGAGCAAGTTCGCGCTGGCCGGCTGGACGGACGCGCTCCACGAGGAGGAGCGTGTCCACGGCGTGCACGTCGGCCTGGTGCTCCCGGGGTTCATCAGGACCGAGGGCTTCCCCGCCGCCGAGCTGCTGGCCAAACGGCACACGCGGTGGCTCGTCTCGGAGCCCGAGCAGGTCGCCGAGGCGATCTTCCAGGCCGGTCCCGGCGGGCGCGCCGAGCGCTACGTTCCGCGCCCCTACTGGCTTGCGGCGGCGGCCCGGATACTCCTTCCGGGGCTCGTCCGTCGCGCCACGGCGGGCGGCGCGCTGACCACCGCCACCGCCGCCAAAGATTAGGGACCGGCGCGTACCCAAACCGCGGTCGGCGCCTTAGACCGGTTAAGCTACAGATCTGTAACCAAGCTCTCGGGAGAACGCCAGAATGAATTCAAGCGCTCGCCGCGCAGCCGTGCTCGGCGGCATCCGGATCCCCTTCGCCCGCCAGGACGGCCCGTACGCGCGGGCGTCGAACCAGGACATGCTGACCGCCACGCTCGACGGCCTGGTCGGGCGCTTCGGGCTCGAGGGCGAAGTCCTCGGCGAGGTCGCCGCGGGGGCCGTGCTCAAGCACAGCCGCGACTTCAACCTGACGCGCCAGAGCGTGCTCGGCTCGAAGCTCGCCGCCGAGACGCCGGCCTACGACGTCCAGCAGGCGTGCGGCACCGGGCTCGAGTCGACGATCCTGGTCGCCAACAAGATCGTCCTCGGTCAGGTCGACTCGGGCATCGCCGCTGGCGTCGACACCACCTCCGACGCGCCTCTGGCGCTGAACGAGGACCTCCGCCGGGTGCTGCTCGAGGTCAACCGCGCGAAGACCAACGCCGGCCGTCTCAGGGCGCTGGCCGGGCTGCGCCCGCAGCAGCTCGTCCCCGAGATCCCGCGCAACGCCGAGCCGCGCACCGGGCTGTCGATGGGCGAGCACGCCGCGCTGACCGCCCAGGAGTGGGCGATCGCCCGCCAGGAGCAGGACGAGCTCGCCGTGGCCAGCCACCGGCACCTCGCCGCCGCCTATGACCGCGGCTTCGAGGACGATCTGGTGATGCCGTATCTCGGCCTCGAGCGCGACCAGAACCTGCGCCCCGACTCGAGCTTCGAGAAGCTGGCCGGGCTGAAGCCCGTGTTCGGCGGCCCCGAGGGCACGATGACGGCCGGGAACTCGACCCCGCTTAGCGACGGCGCCGCGGCGGTGCTGCTGGCCGGCGAGGACTGGGCCCGCGCCCACGGGCACACGCCGCAGGCGTACTTCGTCGACGCCCAGACCGCCGCCGTCGACCACGTGCACCGGCGCGAGGGGCTGCTGATGGCGCCCGCCTACGCGGTCCCGAAGCTGCTCGCGCGCAACGGCCTGACCCTCCAGGACTTCGACTTCTACGAGATCCACGAGGCGTTCGCCTCGCAGGTCCTGGCCACGCTCAAGGCATGGGAGGACGCCACGTTCTGCCGCGAGCGCCTCGGCCTCGAGCAGCCGCTCGGCGCGATCGACCGCGCCAGGCTGAACGTCGCCGGCGGCTCGCTCGGCGCCGGGCACCCGTTCGGGGCGACCGGCGGGCGGATCGTCGCCAACCTGGCCAAGCTGCTGGCCGAGAACGGCTCCGGCCGTGGCCTGATCTCGGTCTGCGCGGCCGGCGGGCTCGGCGTCACCGCGATCCTCGAGGCGCCGTAGCGATGGCCCACCGCCGTCACGGAAAGGACAACCCGCATGGCTGACCGCTATCAGCAGCTGATCAACAACCCGATCGGGCAGTTCGTCTCCAAGCAGGTCGGGCTGCCGCGCCCGGTGACGCTCGAGCGCTTCAACGGGGATGCACCCAGCCCGCGGGTGATCGACGGCCCGGTGCTTTTCGGCGCCGCCGACGGCTCGCGGCTGACCGCCCCGTTGGCGCGTGTGCTGGCCTCGGTCCGCGCCGAGGTTCACACCGACCTGCGCGGCGAGCTCCGCAGCGCCGCGGCCGCCGCCGGCCTCGATGCCAAGGTGTTCAACCCCGACAGCGCCCGCGCCGAGCAGACGTTCAAGGCGCTCGTGTTCGACGCCACCGGGATCGCTGGCAGCGACCAGCTCGTCCAGGCCTGGCGCTTCCTGCACCCCGCGCTGCGCCGCGTGCGGACCTGTGGACGGGTGATCGTGCTCGGCACGCCGCCCGAGGCGGCCGGCGACCCGCGCGAGGCGATCGCCCAGCGCGCGCTCGAGGGGCTCGTGCGCTCGATCGGCAAGGAGGTCGGCCGCGGCGCGACCGCGCAGCTCGTGTACGTGGCCCCGAAGGCCGAGGGCCAGCTCGAGTCGACCCTGCGCTTCCTGCTTTCGCCGAAGGCGGCGTACGTATCCGGCCAGGCGATCCGGATATCGGCCGTCAAGCGCTCGGCCGCCGCCACCACGGCGCTCGCCGGGATCGACTGGGAGCACCCGCTGGAGGGCAAGGTGGCGCTCGTCACCGGCGCGTCGCGGGGGATCGGGCAGGCGATCGCCGAGACGCTGGCCCGCGACGGCGCGCACGTGGTGGGGCTCGACGTGCCCGGCCAGGCGGGCGAGCTGCAGGCCGTCACGGCGGCGATCGGCGGCTCGGCGCTCAGCACCGACATCACTGATCCCGATTCCCCTGCCACGATCGCCGCGCACCTGCTCGAGACCCACGGCGGCGTCGACGTCGTCGTCCACAACGCCGGCGTGACCCGCGACAAGACGCTCGGCCGGATGACCGAGGACTTGTGGTCGCTGGTGCTGGCGGTCAACCTCGAGGCCGCGCAGCGGATCGACGCCGAGCTGTTCGGGCGCGAGGTCGTGCGCGCCAACGGGCGGATCGTCTGCGTGTCCTCGATCAGCGGGATCGCCGGCAACGCCGGCCAGACCAACTACGCCACCTCCAAGGCCGGCGTGATCGGGATCGTGCAGACGTGGGCCCCCCTCCTCGCCAAGCGCGCCACGACGATCAACGCCGTCGCCCCCGGGTTCATCGAGACCCAGATGACGGCGGCGATGCCGATGACGATCCGCGAGGCGGGGCGCCGCATGAACAGCCTCTCGCAGGGCGGGCTGCCGATCGACGTCGCCGAGACGATCGCCTGGTTCGCCAACCCGGCATCGAGCGGCGTCAACGGCAACGTCGTGCGCGTCTGCGGCCAGTCGCTGTTGGGGGCGTGAGCATGGCCCCCGCCGAAGCGAACGAGCGGGCCCTCGCCGGCTCGCCGGGGATGCTGCCGCTGTTCCTGCGGGCGGGCGCGGCGCTGATCCCGGGCGCGTCGCGGCTGCCGTTCATCGGCGGCGGCGGCCGCGAGGTTCCGGAGCTGACGCTGGTCCTCGACGACGTCGCGGTCGAGCGCGACCGGCTCGCCGCCTACGACCGCGTGTGCGGCTTCGGGCTGCGCGACGAGCTGCCCGCCACCTATCCGCACCTGCTGGCCTTCCCGCTGCAGCTGGCGCTGATGACCGATCCGTCGTTCCCTGTGGCGGCGATCGGGCTCGTCCACATCTACAACCGGATCACCCAGCACCGGCCGATCGACGCCGCCGAGCGGCTGTCGTTGCGGGTCTGGTCAGAGCCGCTCGAGCCGCACCCGCGCGGGCGCCGGTTCTCGCTGCGCTCTGAGGCCCGGGTCGGCGAGGAGCTGGTGTGGGAGGAGGTCTCGACCAACCTGCGCCGCGGGTCCGGCGGCGCCGAGGACGCCTCCGCGCCGAGCGTCGCGCCGGCCGAGGCGCTGCCGGCCGCCGCCACCTGGCGGCTCCCCGGCGACCTCGGTCGCCGATACGGGTCGGTGTCGGGCGACCTGAACCCGATCCATGTGCACCCCCTGAGCGCGCGGCTGTTCGGGTTCCGCGCGGCGATCGCGCACGGGATGTGGACCAAGGCCCGGTGCCTGGCCGCGCTCGAGGCGCGGCTGCCGGCGGCGTTCACGGCCGAGGTCGCGTTCAGGCGACCGATCCTGCTCCCCGCCACCGTGCAGTTCGCCGAGACCCCGGACGACGGCGGGATCGCCTTCGGCGTGCGCGACCGGAGCCAGGGCACGCCGCACCTCGACGGCGACGTGCGCTTCCGGTGAGCGGTGCTTCGCCGGCCTCGAATGTCCGGATATCTGAGAAGACGGATTTGGTTTCAACTCGCCCGCGCGATGCGTCTCACGGCCGCGCAGCCTGCGCATCGCCGCCGTCGTGGCCTTGAACGAGCGCCCCAGCTCCTGCAGCGGATCGGTGGCGCCCGACTCGGTCGGAGCCGTCGATAGTCGTGTCGCCGGCCAGTACGTCTATGGTGGTGATCAGAAATGACGACGTTCGCTGATCTGGGGCTCGACGAGGACATCCTCGAGGCGACGCGGGACGTCGGCTACGAGTCGCCCAGCCCGATCCAGGAGCAGGCGATTCCCTCGCTCCTGCAAGGCCTCGATGTGATTGGGCAGGCGCAGACCGGCTCCGGCAAGACGGCGGCCTTCGGGCTGCCGATGCTGCAGTACGTCGACCCCTCCGAGCACGAGGTCCAGGGCCTCGTGCTGACCCCGACACGCGAGCTCTGCATCCAGGTCACCCAGGCGCTCCGCGCCTACGGCAAGCGCAAGGGCGTCGACGTGGTGGCGGTGTTCGGCGGCGCGCCGATCCGCACCCAGCAGGCGCAACTGCGGGGGGGCGGCCACGTCGTCGTCGGCACCGTCGGCCGGGTCAAGGACCTGATCTCGCGTCACTCGCTGATGCTCCACTCGTGCCGCTTCGTGGTCCTCGACGAGGCCGACGAGATGCTCGACCTCGGGTTCCTGGAGGACGTCGAGAAGATCCTCGCCCTGACCCCGTCGAGCCGGCAGACGGCGCTGTTCTCGGCGACCATGCCGCCGGAGATCCGCCGGCTGGCCGACCAGTACCTGTACCACCCGGAGACGATCAAGGTCAAAACGGCGACGCTGACCGTCGACACGGTCGAGCAGTTCGCCCGCGAGGTGGCTCAGCGTGACAAGCCCGAGGCGCTCGTCGAGGTGCTCGAGGCCGAGCGTCCCGAGCAGGCGCTCGTGTTCGTCCGCACGAAGATCCGCTGCGACCAGCTCTACCGGACGCTCCGCGACCGCGGGATGAACGTCAAGGCGCTCCACGGCGACATGTCGCAGGGCTCCCGCGACGGCGTGATGATCTCGTTCAAGGACGGCCGGGTGCCGTTCCTGGTCGCCACCGATGTCGCCTCGCGCGGGCTCGACATCTCGGGGATCTCGCACGTGATCAACTTCGACGTGCCGACCTCGCCCGACGTGTACGTGCACCGGATCGGCCGCACCGGCCGGGTCGGGCGCAGCGGCCGCGCGATCACCTTCTACGAGCCGCGCCAGCAGCGCGAGGTCGAGGCGATCGAGAAGCACGCCGGCGTCAAGCTCTCACCGTGGGTCAAGGACGCCCGCGTCGCGCCGACGCCGGTCGTGCCGAAGCCCAAGCGTCACTCCAAGCCGCACGTGTCGGGGAACGGCGACGCCCCGAGGCGCAAGCTGATCGTCTCCGGCGGCCGCGCCCAGGGCCTTGAGCCCTCGGACCTGGTCCACGCGCTGACCGCCACCGGCGGGCTCGAGGGCGAGGCGGTCCGCAACGTCCGCGTGCTCGAGCACTTCAGCTTCGTCGAGGTGCCCGAGCCCGACGCCGAGGACGTCGTCGAGCGCCTCGACGGCACCGAGCTGCGCGGCCACACGCTGCGGCTCGAGCCGGCCCGCGCCTGAGACCCGGGCGGCCGCGGCCCGGGGCCGGCGCCCCAGAGCGGGTCAGATCAACGCGCTCCAGGCCGGCGGCAACACCACGGAGGCGAACGCAGGGTAGGGTCTGAAGGCATGAGCACAGCCAAGATGCACACGACCCTCGGCACGATCGAGCTCGAGCTGTTCGACGACGACGCGCCCAAGACCGTGGCCAACTTCCGCAAGCTGGCCGGCGACTCCTTCTACGACGGAACCATCTTCCATCGTGTGATCCCCGATTTCATGATCCAGGGCGGTTGCCCCAAGGGGACGGGAACGGGGGGTCCGGGCTACACATTCGAGGACGAGTTCAACCAGCACAAGATCGTGCGGGGGGCGCTGGCGATGGCCAACGCCGGGCCGAACACCAACGGCTCGCAGTTCTTCATCGTCACCACCGACGGCGCGCCGTGGCTGGACGGCAAGCACACCGTGTTCGGTCAGGTCAGCGACGGGATGGACGCCGTCGATGCGATCGAGGCGCTGCCCACCGGCGCCAGCGACCGGCCGGTCGATCCGCCCAAGATCACCACGATCGAGCTCGCAGAGTAGACGCGCGCCGCGCGGGGATCTTGCTGGGACGATCCCTGGGAGGATCCGGCGGTGTTCGCGATCGTCCTCGCCCTGACCTCGTCGCTGTGCTGGGGGGTGTCGGACTTCATCGGCGGCATCCAGGCGCGGCGCGTGCCGCTGATGGGGTTGATGCTGCTGAGCCAGGGCACCGCGCTGGTCTGTCTGCTCGCGTTCGTGGCCCTCGCCGGCACCGATCCGCCACCGCTGGTCAAGCTGCTGCCCGCCGCGGCGGCCGGGGTCGGCGGGGCGATCGCGCTGAGCGCGTTCTACCGGGCGCTGGCGATCGGGACGATGAGCGTCGTGGCGCCGATCGCGGCCACCGGTGTGGCCGTCCCGGTGCTGGCGGGCGTGGCCTCGGGGAACCGGCCCGGGGCACTCCAGGTCGCCGGGATTCTCGTTGCGGTGCTCGGCGTGGCGCTGGCCAGCCGGGAGCCGCGCGACGGCGCCCCGCGGCGCCTGGTTCCCGCCAGCGTCGGGCTCGCGCTGGTCGCCGCCCTCGGCTTCGGCGGCTTCTTCGTGGGGATGCGGGCCAGCGCCCAGGCGAACGTGGCGTGGGCGCTGACCACGGCCCGGCTCGGATCGGTGCTGCTGCTCGCCGCGGCCGCCGCGGTGCGGCACGAGCGCATCGTCCTCCCGGGCCGCCGGGCGCTCGCGTGGGCGCCGCTGCTCGCCATCGGCCTGCTCGACCTCGCCGCCAACGCGCTCTACGCGGTGGCCACGCGGCACGGCCAGTTGGCGATCGTCGCCGTCGTCGCCTCGTTGTACCCGGTGGCCACGGTGCTGCTGGCCCGCGGGGTGTTGCACGAGCGCGTCTACCGCGTGCAGGAGCTGGGGATCGCGGCGGCCCTGGCCGGGGTGCTGCTGATCGCCGCCGGGTGATCGCGCCCGGCGCCCGGGAGGCGCTTGCTACGGCTTGTGGTAGTCGTCCTGCTGGACGGTGAACCGTGGCAGCGACAGGTCGCCGGCGAAGCCGATCCGCGGTCACCCCGCCCGGCTACCGCTCTTTCCGGCGGACGCCAAACGCCGAGCGCCATTCCTGCTAGCCGGCGGTGCCGGCGGCAATGATCAACTCGCACGGCCCCTCGAAGCCATTGGTCGCTTCGATCACTCCCGGCGAGCCAAGATTGCCCGATGCGGGAGACGACCGCGTCGAACGAGGCGTCGGGCACATCGAGACGCTCTCCGTCCATCACCCGCGTCGTGACGTTGGCCAACCCTGCTTCGCGGGCGGTTTGCTCGGTGAACGCGAGGATGCTCTCCGAGATGTCGGTGGCCAGCACATTGCCATCAGGTCCGACTCGACGGGCTGCCATGCGCGTCTGACCGCCGGCCCCGGCGGCGACGTCAAGTACTCGGCCCCCGGCCCGGACCTCAGCCATGTCGAGCATCGCCTCGGTCGCCTCACCAAGCCAATCCTCCAGCGTCGGGCCCCAGCGGTACCAGGGCTCGGCGGCAACCTGCCACTGCTCCCGGGTGGTGCGCTTGTAAGCGTCCGCGTCAAACGTAGGGCTATTCACCTCAAGCCTCCGAAACGTCGAACGTTGGGTTGGGACTATTACTCCTCGTGCCGGACCTGAACGATGGTCCCGGTTCGTGAGCAGCCTGTCGTCGAGTTCGACCGCGCCCGCGCAACGGCCATCTATGCATTCCAGGACCCTACCGCCGCCTCACCGACTGAATCCCGCGGGCGTCATACCTGGCTCCGGTCGCCCAGACCAACGGATCGCCCGAATGGTGACTGACACCAAATCGCAGCCGGTGCCGATCGCTGGTGACCGAGCCTGGTGCGCCGCTGATCCGGCAGCGCCGGATCTCGCGGATGTAGGGCTTTGCAGAGCTGAAGCAGTACATCTTCACGTCCCCCACTCGACGTTCGAATGCGTCGCCGGGGGACGTCAGCGCCAGCGACTCGGTCTCGGGTCGGGGTTGTCGCCGTGACTGAAACAGTCGTAGTTGTGGAACTGGAGCCACGCCGCCACGAGCACGTTGAGCGAGGTCATGGGCTTGAAGCTGTCGCGATCGGCTCGTGAGACCTGTCCGGCTACCGGTTCAGGCACGCGGCGATGCCCAGCGAGCGCCAGGCGGCGTCGGCGGCGAGCTCGACCGGCGCCAGCTGCCGCTGCAGCGTCTTGACCGCGATCACCGGGTCGGCGCCGCGCCGCAGCGCGCCGGCGCTTGCCTCCAGGCCGCGCAGCTCACGCTCGAGCTGGGTCAGCGCGCGGTGGTAGGGCCGGGCGGCGCGGCCGCCGGCCTCGAGTCGGCGCAGCGCGGTCAGCTCCGGCGCCAGCGCGGCCGCCCCGCGCTCCAGGAACCCGCGGGCCTGGCCGAGGTCGGCCGGCGTCGCGATCCGGCTCTCCCGCGCGCTCGCCCGCTGGCAGATCCGCGACGCCTGCGAGCGCAGCGCCGCCGGGGAGAGCCCCGAGCCACCGCAGCCGCCGAGGGCGAGCGCCGCGGCCGCGGCGAGCGCGGCCGCGACCCCCGCGCTCGCCGGGAACGCGCGCGGGCGCAGGCCGAGAGTCAACGCAGCGTGACTCCGAGCAGCCGCTCGAGCTCGCCGATCGTCGCCTCGGCGTCGACGTGGCGCACCGTCGCCATCCCAGGCTCCGCGGCCGGCTTCAGGTTGAACGGGAGGTCGTCGACGAACACGCAGCGCTCGGGCGCCACGCCGATCGCTCGGCGTTGCGCCGGTACATCTCGGGCGCGGGCTTGCGTAGGCCGAGCTCGCCGGAGATCACCACGGCGTCGAACAGCTCGCCGAGCAGCGTGCGGTCGTAGCGGCAGACGCCCCGCGAGTTGGAGCTCATGGCCGTCCCGGCGCGCGTGGAGCACGGCGTCGCACATCGCGCGGTCGGGCAGCGCCTCGGCCATCAGCCGCGCGATCAGCGACGGCGCCGCGACGCCCAGCAGGTTGGTGCTCAGCAGCAGGCCCCGGAGGGGCTCGCCGGCGGTGGGCTCAGAAGCCATGCTCGGTCACGGCGAGCGCGCGCTGGGCGAGCTCGACCACGCCCCCGCCGAACGACTTCAGGTACGGGTCGTCGGTGGCGCCGGAGATCGCCCGCTTGTAGTTCCCCTCCATGAACACGATCGCCTTCCACAGGGCCAGCGTGACGTACCAGTCGAGCGAGGACACCGAGCGTCCTGAGCGCTCCTCGTAGCGCGCGACGAGCTGCCGGCGGGTGGGGAAGCCGGGCAGGCTCGTGACGCTCTGCAGCGCGAAGCGGCCGACCACGTCCCGTGCCTCGGTCCAGTGGATCATCATGTAGCCGACGTCGGCGAGCGGGTCGCCGATCGTCGCCATCTCCCAGTCGAAGATCGCCCGCAGCCGCGCCGGGGCGCCCGGCGCCAGCATCGTGTTGCCGAGCCGGTAGTCGCCGTGGACGATCGTCGCCGGCGGCGAGGCGGGCATGTTCGCCCGCAGCCACTCGGCCACCTGCGCGACCTCGGCGAGCTCGCGGGTGCGGTTGTGCTCCCACAGCCCGAGGAACCGCCGGAGCTGGCGCTCGAGGTAGCCGGTCGGCTTGCCGAAGCCCTCCAGCCCGAGCTCGGTCCAGTCGACGGCATGCAGCTCGACCAGCGCGTCGACCAGCTCGTCGGCGATCCGGCTGCGCTGCGCCGGGTTGTCCAGGGCCGCCGGAAGCTCGGTGCTCACCACGTCGCCTCGGAGCTGCTCCATCACATAGAAGGGAGCGCCGATCAGCCCCGGGTCATCGCACACCGCCAGCACCGCGGGGGCGCGCACCGCCGTCGGCTCGAGCGCGCGCAGCAGGCGCGCCTCGCGGAGGACGTCGTGGGCGCTGGGAGGCAGGGGGCCACGCGGCGGCCGGCGCAGCACGACCCCGGTGGAGAGCGCGAAGGTAACGTTCGAATGGCCGTCGCCGATCGGCCTGGCGGCCAGGTCCGGAGCCGTCGCGAGCCCGCTGTCGGCGAGGAACTCGAGCAGGGGCTCGATCACCAGCAGCGGCTCGCGCGCGCCCTCGGCGCGCTCGCCGGTGGTGCGGATCACGTCGTCGGGGGCGAGCGTCGGCGCCATCGGCAGCGGCAAAGGCTACCGCTCGCACGCTCCTGAACAGCCGGTGAACGATCGGCCCGGGGGCTGGACGGGAGCCATCCGAGCGGCGAGAATCAGTCGCCATGGAAGCGCACGCCCGGGGCTCGGTGCTGGTGGTCGACGACGAACCTACGATCGCCGAGGTGGTCTCGCGCTACCTCGAGCGGGCCGGCTACCGCGCCCGGATCGCCTCCGACGGGGCGGCGGCGATCGAGGCGGCGGCCAGCCAGCGCCCCGACCTGGTCGTGCTCGACCTGATGCTGCCGCGGATCGGCGGGCTCGAGGTGATGCGCCGTCTGCGCGAGCTCGACCGCGAGCGGATCGCGGTGATCCTGCTCACCGCCAAGGGCGAGGAGTCCGATCGGGTGATCGGTTTGCGCCTCGGGGCCGACGACTACGTGGTCAAGCCGTTCTCGCCCGCCGAGCTGGTCGCCCGCGTCGATGCCGTCCTGCGCCGCGTCGACACCGCGCACACCCACGAGCCGGCGATCGAGCTCGAGGACCTCAGCATCGACCCCGCCGCGCGCCGGGTGCTCGCCGGCGGCGCCGAGGTGGCGCTGACCCAGCGCGAGTTCGACCTGCTGCTGTTCCTGGCTCGTCATCCCGGCCAGGTGTTCTCCCGCAATCAGCTGATGGACACCGTCTGGCAATACGCCTTCTACACCGACACCTCGACCGTGACCGTCCACATCCGCCGGCTGCGGGCCAAGATCGAGGCCGATCCGGCGATGCCGCGGCACATCGAGACGGTGTGGGGCGTCGGCTACCGGTTCACGCCATGACCCGGGCCCTGGTCGCGCGGCTGCGGGGCTGGGCGGGGCCGCTGTCCCGACAGCTCGCCGTCGCGGTGGCGATCGTCGTCGCGCCGGTGCTGATCGCGCTGCTCGTGGTCGGCCTGCTGATGGTCTCCTCCGACCACGACGCGGTGCTGCTGGCGGTGATCGTGCTCGCCGCCGGCGTGCTCGCGGTGCTCGCCTCGCGGCTCCTGGCCGCCGGCATCCTCCACGACGTCGAGGCGATCCGCGACGGGCTCGGGGCCGTCGGCGAGGGCCGGCGCGAGGTGCGGATCGAGACCGCCGTGGGCGACGAGCTGGCCGAACTGGGTGCCGCCGCCAACGCGATGATCGTCCGCCTGCGCGATGAGGAGCTGGCGCGCGACCACTCCGAGCAGGCACGCCGCGACCTTGTGGCGGCGGTCTCGCACGACCTGAGGACGCCGATCACCTCGCTGCGGCTGCTCGCCTCGGCGGTCGAGGACGAGATCGTCGACGGCGACACTCGGCGCGCCTACTTGCGCCGGATGCGCACCCACATCGACGCGCTGAGCGCGCTGATCGACGACCTGTTCGAGGTCTCGCGGCTCGACGCCGGCGACATCAACTGGACGCTCGAGCGGGTGCCGCTGGCCGAGCTGGTCGACGAGACGGTCGACGCGATGCGCGTCGAGGCCGAGCAGAAGGGCGTCACCGTGGTGACCGAGATCCCGCCCGCGCTGCACCCGGCGCACGCCAACCCCGAGCAGGTGCAGCGGGTGCTGTACAACCTGATCCAGAACGCGATCCGCCACACCCCCGCCGACGGCAGCGTCGTCGTCCGCGCCGAGCCGGCCGAGGACCGGCTCGAGGTCGAGGTCTCGGACACCGGGGCCGGCATCGCCCCGGAGGAGCGCGAGCACGTGTTCACGGCCTTCTACCGCGGGGGCGAGGACGCCGTGCGCTCCGGCGGCGGCGCCGGCCTCGGGCTGGCCGTGTCCCGCGCGATCGTCGAGGCGCACGGCGGCACGATCTGGCTGGCCGACGCCCCCACCGGGACGCGCGTGCGCTTCAGCCTGCCGATCGCCGGGTGATCGCCCAGAGGGCGATCACCCGGGAGAAATCGCCTGACGCGCCCTTTCGCGGCGGGCCGTCGGGAGCGATTCCTCCGGGCTACGCTTGACGTCGTGCCGGAGCTACCCGAGGTCGAGATCACCGCGCGGCTGATCGGCGCTGCGGTGTCCGGGGTCCGGATCGAGTCGGTGCTGACTCCGGGGATAAACGCGCTGAAGACCTTCGACCCGCCGGTCGCGGCGCTCGAGGGCCGGACGATCCACGGCGTCGCGCGCCGCGGGAAGTTGTTCCTGATCGGGGTCGAGGACGAACTGACGATCCTGGTGCACCTGATGTCGGCCGGCCGCCTGCAACTGTTCGACACGCGCGCCTCGCTGCGCGACCGCGCCTCCCGGATGCTCGTGCGCCTCGACGACGGGCGCGAGCTGCGCCTGCGCGAGTTCGGCACCAAGCAGCGGGCGTGGCTGAAGCTGTTGCGCTCCGACGCCGTCCAGTCCGAGGAGACGCTGGCCGCGCTCGGACCCGAGGCGTGGCCCGACCCGCCGGAGCTCGGGCCGCTGCTCGACCAGCCGCGGCCGCTCTACGCGCTGCTGCGAGACCAGCACGTGATCGCCGGCATTGGCCGCTCGTGGGTCGACGAGATCCTCCACGGCGCCAAGCTCTCGCCGTTTCGCCGCGGCGCCGACCTCGACGCCGGCGAGGCGGCGACACTGCGCGAGGCGACCGTCGAGACGCTCGGCGCGGCGATCGCCTTCTACGAGCAGAAGCTGGCCCTGCCGATTCTCGACAAGCTGCCGATGCCGTTGACCGTTCACCGCCGCAACGGCGAGCCCTGCCCCCGCTGCGGCGACCGGCTCGAGGCGGTGTTCTACGAGGACTACGTGATGTGCTACTGCCCGACGTGCCAGACCGACGGCAAGCTGCTCAAGGACCGGAGGCTGTCGCGACTGTTGAAGTAGCCGGGTGACCGCCCTGGGGGCGATCCCCGCACTCCCGCGAGAATCTGCTCTGTCCGGCCGCCCCGAATACGTCCCACTGGGGCTTTCGGAGGGCACCGGACGCCGAAGCGACCATACGTTCGTCGCGGGCTCCGGGGCGCGGCGCCTCTCGGCGCCGCGCGGTGCGCCCGGCTAGTCGTCGCCGGGCGCACCGCGTCAGTGCCGGATTGGTGCGGCGGCGTGGCCCTACGAGACAGTCACGACCTTGATCAGGCCCTCCTTGAAGTGCTCCTTGCCCCCGTCCCGATCGGTCAGCGGGCAGAACAGCACGTAACGTCCGGGCTTGGAAAGCGTCAACTCGTTGATGTCGGAGCGCCCGCCGTCGAGAGCGGCGGTGTTGACGAAGCCGGTCGGGTCAACGAAGGCCGGCGGCGGTCCGTGGCTGGCCAGGGCCTTGAGGATCTGGGCGGTCGACGGGTTGCCGTTGAGGCGTGCGGCGAGAATGATGTGGATCGCGCGCTTGCCCTTGCTCACGAACGTGACGTGATTCACGCCGTGGGTGAGCGGCCCCGACACCTCCCAGCTGTAATGGTCCTTGCTCGGGTTGGTCGCAGTTATGGTGGTCGCCGTCGACGGCAGCGCAGGGTTGCCGGCCGGGCCGGCCGTCACGGTCAGATCGGTGCCTCCGAAATGTCGCATTCGCCGTCGAGCTGAGTCGACCCCACGGATCAGCTCGGGCCTCAGGCGGCGACCATCTCACGGCGGTGGTGCAATTGCAAGGGGGCTAGCCGTTGCTCACGACCCGGCTGCTATTAGCGAGCGAGCCTCATACCGTCGAGAGGTCAAGCCGGCCGTGCACGACGCCAAGGTGCTCGCCGGAAGGGAATCGACGCCAGGCCATTCCCCGGCTACTGGAGGCCCTCGCGCGCTTCGCGCACGAGCGTGACGGCCTCGGGGAAGACCACGGCCATGACTCCGCGGAGCTGCTCGGCCTGCTGCTCGGTGGTCCCCTGGATGTTGACCCGCTGCAGCGAGGCGACGGTCAGGTCGACCGCCAGCTTGATCGCGTTGTCGGCCCAGGCGAGCTTCTGCGCGCCCTGCATCTGCTCGGCGAACTCGCCGAGCCGGCGCTGGATGTCGTCCGGGTCTCCGAACAGTCCGCCGAATCCGCTGCCTTCCATGTCACCAATGGTACTCACCCGGCGACGCGGGTCGCCAGCACCGCGATCGTGCCGCCCCGCCCGGCCAGGCCGCCGGCCAGCTCGGCCAGCCCCGCGACGGGGATCAGCGGCAGCGCGGCCAGCGTCACCGCGAGGTCGCGCGAGCGCCACGGAGCGTTGCGCTTGAGCAGGTGGTAGAGGTAGGAGGGCTGGCGGGTGACCCGGCTGACCAGCGACTGCCACATGCCGAACGGGTTGTGCTCGAGCAGCACGTGCCGGATCCGCAGCACCCGGAGGCCGTGGGCGCCGAGCAGCGCCTCGATCCCCGCCGGGGTGAAATGGGTGCGGTGGCGGGGGACGTCCAGGTGGTACCAGCGCTCACCGCCGATCCGGGCCTGGAGGCCGGCCAGGTTCGGGACCCCGATCAGCAGCACGCCGCCGGGGGCAAGCCAGCCGACCACGCGGGCGAGCGCGGCGCCGGGGTCCGCGACGTGCTCGAGCACGTGCCACAGCGTGACCACCTCGAGCGATCCGGGCGCAACGTCCGCCGTCTCGACGTCCCCGGGGCGTACGTCGGCGCCGAGTTCGCGGGCGGCGCCGACCCCGCGGGCGGAGGGCTCGAGCCCGGTGGCGCGGTACCCGGCCGCCGCGGCCGCGGCGACGAACCGTCCCCGGCCCGCGCCGACGTCGAGCAGCCGCGCCCCGGGGGCGAGGCTCGGGGCGAGCAGGCGCAGGCGCTGGGCGTCGTAGGCGCGGAGCGCCGGCACGGCCAGCCGGTGCAGGCGCGGCGTCCCGGACCGATAGGCGCCGCTGTCGTACAGCGCCGGCACCGTCGCGCCGAGCGTCACCGCGGTGCCGCAGGCGACGCAGCGCGCGAGCGCGAAGCGCACGGGGCCCAGCGCGGGCTCCGAGCTCGGGACGGTACGCCAGCCGCGGAGCTTGCCGCCGCAGGCGGGGCAGTGGCGATCGGCTTCCGGCACCCGCGGCAGTCTGCCGCATCGCCCTTACACTGCAGTCCAGCCGATGCCCTCCGGAACCCCGAACCAGGCTCTGCGGGGGCGGATCGAGACCGCCATTCGCATCGCCGCCCCGATGCTCGACCTGCTGCTGGCGGTCGGGGATCGCCTCTCGCGCGTGGTCGAGCGCGAGGATTCCGCCTATGTGCCCGCGCGGATGCCCTCCGACGGCGAGTCGGCACCGCGCGGGCTGCGCCCGCGCGCGTGACCTAGCATGTCGCCTCCGATGAACGCTGCCGAACAGCTCGCCGACGAGTCGCGCGTACGCGCGCGCCAGGTGGCGCTGGCCGCCGCCGCCGGCGTGCTGATCGTCGCCGCCGCGATCATCCAGCTCAGCGGCACGCACACCAAGGTCGAGGAGCTGACGCTCGACCTGATCACCGAGCACAAGCGCTTCCCGCTCGACCTGATCGGCTCGATCATCAACAGCTTCGGCCTCGTGGCGCTGGTCGGGACGCTCGTCTACCTGTTCCGCATCTCCCGCGCCCGCAACCCCGAGATCCAGGACTACATCCGCTGGCTGGTGCTCGTCGGGGGACTGCTGTCGGCGATCACTGCGGTGATCTACTCGGTCGTGATCGCCACCAAGGCCGACACCTTCGTCAGCCAAGGCACCCAGACCTACCAGCAGGCCACCGCGCTGACCTCCGGCGGGGTCCTGGTGGCGTTGCCGCTGATCGCCCAGCTCGCATCGCTGCTGCTCACCGGCGGCTTCGTGTGGGTCTCGCTGAACGCGATGCGGGTCGGGCTGCTGACACGGTTCATGGGCTACCTGGGGATCTTCGCCGGCGTGCTCGTGCTGTTCCCGATCGGCTCGCCGGTGCCGGTCGTCCAGGGCTTCTGGCTGTTGGCGCTCGCCTACCTGCTCAGCGGCCGCTGGCCGTCGGGGCTGCCCGCCGCCTGGAGCAGCGGCCAGATCGAGCGCTGGCCGACCAGCGCCGAGCTGCGTGAGCAGCGCGAGCCCGACGCCCCCGCGCCCCCGGCCGCCGCCAGACCGGCCAAGCCGGCCCGCGGGGGGGGCAAGTCGGCCAACCCGGTGCCCGTCCCGGACACCGGCGAGGGCGACGGCGCAAGGGAGAACGGCGCGCGCACCCGCGCCGGCACCCCGAAGCGCAAGCGCAAGCGCCGCCGCTAGCGCAAGCGCCGCCGCTGAAAGTGCTCGGACATCCGTCCGCTCGCCGCCCGTCGGCTGAGCTGACGTCCGGGCCCTTACTCCTGCTCGGTCTGTTCGGCCTTGATCTTGCCCTCCAGCTGGGCCATCACCGCGGGGTCGCGGAGCGTCGTGACGTCGCCCAGGGCGCGGCCCTCGGCGATGTCGCGGAGCAGCCGGCGCATGATCTTGCCCGACCGCGTCTTCGGCAGGTCGTCAGCCCAGATGATCCGCTTCGGCCGGGCGAACTTGCCGATTCGCGAGGCGACGGTGCCGCGGATCCCCTCGATCAGCTCGGCGGAGCCCTCGAGGTCGCCCTGGAGGGTCACGAAGGCGCAGATCGCCTGGCCGGTGTCCTCGTCGGCCTGGCCGATCACCGCGGCCTCGGCGACCGAGTCGTGGGCGACGATCGCCGACTCGACCTCGGCCGTCGAGAGCCGGTGGCCGGAGACGTTGACGACGTCGTCGATCCGGCCGATGACCCAGTAGTAGCCGTCCTTGTCCTTGCGGGCGGCGTCGCCGACCAGGTACGTCTCGGAGCCGAACTTCTTGAAGTAGGTCTCGATGAAGCGCTCGTCGTCCTTGTACAGCGTGCGCAGCATCGACGGCCACGGCCGCGTGAGCACGAGCAGCCCCTGGCCCTCCTCGAGCGGCTCACCGTCGCGCTCGTCGACGACCTCGGCCTTGATCCCCGGGAACGGCCGGGTCGCTGACCCGGGCTTGGTCTCGGTGATCCCGGGCAGCGGGGTGATCATGATCGCGCCGGTCTCGGTCTGCCACCACGTGTCGACGATCGGGCAGCGCTCTGCGCCGATCACCTTGTGGTACCACAGCCACGCCTTGGGATTGATCGGCTCGCCGACGGATCCCAGCAGCCGCAGGCTCGAGAGGTCGAACTTGCCGGGGTGCTCGGCGCCCCACTTCATGCAGGCGCGGATCGCCGTCGGCGCGGTGTAGAAGATCGTCGCCTTGTACTTCTCGCACAGCTCCCACCAGATCCCCTTGTGGGGGTAGTCGGGAGCCCCCTCGTACATGATCGAGGTGGCGCCGTTGGCCAGCGGCCCGTAGACGATGTAGGAGTGACCGGTCACCCAGCCGACGTCGGCCGAGCACCAGTACACGTCGGGATTTGGCCCATCCACCCGCAGGTCGAAGACGTAGCGGTGGGTGGTGCTGACGCCGGTCAGGTACCCGCCGGTGGTGTGGAGAATCCCCTTCGGCTTGGCCGTCGACCCCGACGTGTAGAGCACGAACAGCGGATCCTCGGCGTCCATCGGCTCGGCCGGGCATTCGGCGTCGGCCGCCTCCATGATCTCGTGCATCCACACGTCGCGCCCGTCCTGCATCGGGCACTCCGTGCCCTTGGAGCGCACGACGACGATGTGCTCGAGTGTGGCCAAGTCGCCCATCAGCTCGTCGACGTTCGGCTTGATCGCCGTGACCTTGCCCTTGCGCGCGGCGCCGTCGGCGACGATCAGCGCCTTGGCCTCCGAGAACTCCATCCGCTCGCGCACCGACTCGACCGAGAAGCCGCCGAAGACGACGTTGTGCACGGCGCCGATCCGGGCACAGGCGAGCATCGCCACCGCCACCTCGGGGATCATCGGCAGGTAGATCCCGACGACGTCGCCCTTGGCCACGCCGAGCTCGCGCAGGGCGTTGGCGAACCGCTGCACGTCGGCGAGCAGCTCGGAGTAGGTGACGGCGCGGGTCTCGCCCTCCTCGCCGTGCCAGTAAAAGGCGACCCGGCTGCCGTTGCCGGCCTCGACGTGGCGGTCCAGGCAGTTGTAGGAGACGTTCAGCCGCCCCCCGACGAACCACTTGTAGAACGGCGGGTTGGAGTCGTCGAGCACCTTCTCCCAGGGCTCGAACCAGTGCAGCTCGCCGGCGTTCTTGGCCCACCACCCCTGCCAATCGGACTCCGCCTCGTCGTAGATCGAGGCGTCGCTGAGCAGCGCGTGCTCGCGGAAGCCCGCCGGGGGTTCGAACCGCTCGACGTCGAGCAGTGAAGCGAGCTCGTGCTCGAGGTTCGGTTCATTGCCGGTGCTCTGGTCGGTGGCCATCTCGATTCCCTCTCGCTGTCGTCGGACTCTCGGGCATGGGCGCGCCCACATCGGTCGGCGGGGGCCCGTGTCAGGGACCCCCGCCTACCGTCATAGCACTTGGGCGCTTGCGGCGCGAACGGATGCGGCGCGGAGTGTCAGCTGACGCCCCCGGGCGCGAACACCGGCAGCACGGGACGCTCGTAGACCGACTCCATGATGAACGCGGCGACCAGGTACAGCGCGTTGGCCGCGGTCGCGATGCCGAGCCAGCCGCCGATGTGGGTCATGCTGGCGCTGTCGCCGTCCGAGCCGATGGCCAGGAAGGCGAACGTGATCGTCAGCAGCAGGAACAGGGACGACAGCATCCGCGGCGCACGGAACGTGCACAGGAAGAAGATGAACGTGATCAGCGACCACGCCCACAGGTAGGCGCCGATCGCGTGGCCGGCGTGGGCCGGCGCCAGCAGCTTGGCGTCGAAGGTGACGAGCACGAAAAACGAGAGCCAGAATGCGCCGTAGGAGGAGAACGCCGTGGCGCCGAAGACGTTGCCGGAGCGGAACTCCCACATGCCGGCGAGTAGCTGGGCCACTCCGCCGTAGGCGAACGCCAGGCCGAGCACCACCGGCGTGTCGGTGGCCGAGATCACGTTCGCATTGACAAGGCTGAGCACGAGCGTGGTGATCCCGAAGCCCGCGAGTCCGAGGGGCGCCGGGTTCGCCGGTACCCACCCTGCTCCCGCTACCGCTGCCGCCGCCGGCTGCGCGCGGGTCGGTTGCTGTGAGACTGTGGCCATGCGTGTCTCCTCTCTCCTGGAGTCGTGACGCGCGCCGTCGGCGCCGCCCTGTCGCTCGGCTGCCCCGGCCGGGCCGGGCCCCGAGCGGTTGCCGTGCAGCCTACCCGGCGCTGGAGGACCTCGCGCGGATATTTGACCACGCGCCGCAGATGGCCGAGGTTGCTGGTGTCGCTGGCCGGCACACTCAGCCACGCCGTCTGGCCGCGTCTGGCCCGCGACCGGACGACGTCGGTGATCACGCGCCGGCGGCGCTTCCGGCTGGCCGCGGTGGGCGCGATCCTACTCCCCGCCGGGCTCGGGCTGCTGGCCCGGTCGGCCGACATCTCGATCCTCGTCGGCTGGGCGTTCGCGATCGCCGCCAGCACCTCGTGCCCGCTGTTCCTGCTCGGAATCTGGTGGACGCGATTGACGGCGCGCGGGGCCGCCGCGGGGATGCTCGTGGGGATGTCGATCGCCACCGCGGCGATCCTCACCGGGCTCGCCCCTGGGCGAGCCGACGACCGGCGCCTGAGCGCTCCTCGCCCAGCCCGCCGTGGTGTCGGTGCCGCTCGCCTTCCTGCTCATGGTGCCGGTCTCGCTGCGCGACCGCCGCCCCAATCCCGCCGCCGAGATGCTCACCCTGCACGCGCCGGAGGGCCTCGGCCTGGGGCTCGCCGAGGACGGGGCGCCGGCCGAGAGGGCTGGCGGCTTGGCCCGCGGGGTAGCGTCCCCGGTGACCGTGCCCACGGAGACGAGGAGAGCAGAGTGAGTAGCACCGCCCACGGCTTCAGCAGCTACGAGGAGGCGTGCGCCGCGCACCGCTGGCAGGTGCCGGAGCGCTTCAACATCGCCGCCGAGGTGTGCGACAAGCACCCGCGGGAGAAGCCGGCGATGATTCACGAGCACTTCGACGGGACCGTGCGCGAGTTGACCTGGGGCGAGCTGCAGGACATGGCCAACCGCTTCGCCAACGTGCTGGCCGCCCACGGGGTGCAGGAGGGCGACCGGGTGGCGATGCTGCTGCCGGCGCGGCCGGAGACCGCGGCCGCGTTCCTCGGCACCTGGAAGGCCGGGGCGATCCTGCTGTCGATGTCGGTGCTGTACGGCAACGAGGGGATCCGCCACCGGCTGTCGGACTCGCGGCCCAAGGTGCTGGTCACCGACCAGGCCAACGTCGACCGGATCGAGCGCTCGCTGGTCGAGCAGATACTGATCCTCGACGACGAGCTGCTCTCCCACGGCTCGACGGAGTTCACCACCGCCGACACGCCGGCCGACGCCCCCGCCCAGCTCTACTACACCTCGGGCACCACCGGGCTGGCCAAGGGCATCCTCCACGCTCACCGCTACGTTCTCGGCCACGAGGAGTTCGTCTACTGCCACGACATCCGCGACGGCGAGCGCTTCCACGGCATGGGCGAGTGGGCGTGGGCCGCCGGGATCTGCCCGCTGATCGTGCCGTGGCGCCACGGCGCGCTGCAGGTCGTCTACCAGCGCGAGGGCGGCTTCGATCCCCACAAGCAGCTCGACTTCCTCTCCCGCCACGAGGTCACCAACGTGTTCGGGACCCCGACGGCGATCCGCTCGATGATGTCGATCGCCGACGCCCGGACGCGGTACCCGCAGAAGTTCCGCATCGTCTGCTCGGCCGGCGAGCCGCTCAACCCCGAGGCGATCCGCTGGTTCCGCGAGCAGTACGAAGTCACCGTGCTCGACTACTACGGGCTCAGCGAGTCCTACCCGCTGTGCGGCAACTTCCCGTTCATGGAGGTCCGCGAGGGCTCGATGGGCCGGCCGATGCCGGGCTGGGAGGTGAGGATCCTCGACGAAAAGGAGAAACCGGTGGCCTTGGGCGAGCGCGGCGAGATCTGCCTCAAGGCGCGGACCAACCCCCACTATCCGATCGGCTACTGGAACCGGCCCGATGACTCCAAGGAGGTGTTCGGCGGCGACTGGTTCCATACCAAGGACGCGGCCAGCGAGGACGCCGACGGCTACTACTGGTACGAGGGTCGCGCCGACGACGTGATCATCTCGGCCGGCTACCGGATCGGGCCGTTCGAGGTCGAGTCGGCGTGCCTCGAGCACCCGGCGGTGGCCGAGGCAGCCGCCGTCGCCTCGCCGGACGAGCGCCGCGGCTTCGTCGTCAAGGCGTTCATCGTGCCGGCCGCCGGGCACGAGCCCTCGGACGCGCTGGCCGAGGAGATCAAGACGTTCGTGCGCGATCACCTGTCGGCGTACGCGTACCCGCGCCTGATCGAGTTCATCGACGAGCTGCCGAAGACGCTGACCGGCAAGATCCGCCGGATCGAGCTGCGCCAGCGCGACGGCGGCGGCTGAGCGGTCAGCGGATTCGAGCTGCGCCAGCGCGACGGCGGCGGCTGAGCGGTCAGCCGCCGGGCTCGCCGACCCGCGCGACCGTGCGCAGCTCGGAGAGGATCCGCTCGAGCCGCGGCTCGGTCTCGCGATCGAGGTGGGTCATCGCGTCGGCCACGGCCGGGTGCACCGCGGCGATCTGCGCGTGCATCTCGTGCGCCACGGCGCGGTAGCTGGGGTGGCCCTCGCGTCCTGAGCGCAGCTCGATCAGCTGCATCGCCTCGCGCGCGTTGAGGTCGAGCACGAAGCGGATCCGGTAGCCGAGGCACAGTGCGTACGGCGCCGCGTCGGCCAGCCCCGCCGCGACGAGCTCGCCATAGGCCTCACGGGAGCGCTCGAGCGCGCGGCGGTAGTCATCGCCGCAGCCCGCCAGCTCGACCTGCTCGGGCACGTCGGCGCCGAGGTCGGGCGTCAGCGACTGCCACTGCACGGTCAGCATCCGGTGGCGCTGGAGGTCGCGGAAGGCGCCGTAGTCGGCGACGATCTCGAACCGGTAGCGGAGCATCTCGAAGCCGCGCCCGGGCCGGTGGCGGCGGTTGGCGCGCCGCCCGACCAGGTCGGACAGGAGCGCGGCGCGCTCGCCGGCGTCGAGCCCGGCGGCGGCGGAGCGGATCTCCCCCTCCTCGACCGCGGAGGCCTCGAACAGCAGCGAGCACAGCAGGTCCTCCTCGTCGCCCTCGACGCGCAGCAGCCGTACCGCCGGCCGCCCGGCCGCCTCGGCCTCGGCGGCGTCGAGGCCGAGCCGGCGCGCCCAGCGCTCGCCGGCGCTGCGGCGCTCCCGGAGGTAGCCGACCCACTCGCCGCCGCGCTCGGGGCGCGGGACCCGGGAGACGAAGCTCGGCATCACCGCCTGCAGCTCGGCGAGAATCGCCTCGCCGGTTCGCCGCGCCTCGGGCAGCGGGTGCGCGAGTAGGTGGAGGATCAGCTGCTCGTAGGTCTGTCCGGTGGCGAAGATGCCCATGTGCGAGAGCGTGCTCGCCGGGAGCAGGCCACGGAGCAGGTCGAGCGCCTTGGCCTTGATCGCGCGGGCGTGGGCCCCGGCCGGCTCGGACTCCGCGCGGGGGAACTCGCGCTCCGCCCATGCCGTGACCCGCGGCAGCGCGTCGGCGTAGGTGGCGAACAGCGCGTCCATCGCGCGCGCATAGCGGGGCCCGAGCTCGGCGTCGCGGTAGTAGCGGTACCCGCCTACCCCCGGGATCGGCGTGTCGTAGGCGATGTAGCGCGTCGACTGCTCGAGGTAGGCCCCGAGCCGCGGGCGCTGGAGGACCTTGGTCAGCACGTTGGAGACCCACTCGCAGGCGACGTGTGCGCCGCCGAGCTGGGCCACCGAGTCATCGCCGTAGCCGAGGAAGATCCGCTCGTAGAGCTCGGCGGCCCGCGCACCTTCCTCGCCGTCGAACGGGAGCCGGTCCGGCAGCTCCTCGGCGAACTCGTCGAGGAACAGCCGCCGCAGCGTGCCCGGATAGCGCGAGTAGCGCGCGAACAGCGCCCCCTTCACGGTCTCCGGCAGGTCGACCAGCGCGAACACCGGGCGGTCGAGGTTGGTGAAGTGGGGGCCCAGACGCGCGCGCTCGTCGTCGCTGAAGCTCTCGACCGGGTACTCCATCGGGCGCTCGATGCTAGCGGCGCCTCCGGGGAATCGTCCTGCCGCGGACCCGGCTCGTCGCATCTGCACAGGCACGGCGCGCGCGGCGCGGGGCGGGGCCGCGCGGGCGGGGCGGGCCGGCGCGGCCGAGTGGGCGGGGCCGCGCGGGGCAGGAGAGGGCGGGGCCGCGCGGGGCGGGGCCGAGTTGGGCCGAGTTGGGCCGAGTTGGGCCGAGTTGGGCCGGCGCGGCCGAGTTGGGCCGGGGCGGGGCGGCCGAGTGGGGCCGCGGCGGCGCGGCCGAGTGGGGCCGCGGCGGGGCGGCCGAGTTGGGCCGGGGCGGGAATAACGCAGCAATAGATGTTGTTCTCGTCGACCGTGTTGCGTTTTGCCACGTCTGGCGTCGATAACGTCGGGCGGCGGCGCCGGACGCGCTCGGTTGCTGCGAAATGCACGTGCTCGTGCGTGCGAAATTCGCGTGCTCGCGTGAGACACCGCTCCGGCGTGTCACCACCGACGCGACGGGCGGCGCGGCACCACGGGCCCGCGCCACGAGCCGGCGCCAGGGGCCCGCGCCAGGAGCCGGTGCCAGGGGCCCGCGCCAGGAGCCGGTGCCAGGGGCCGGTGCCAGGGGCCGGTGCCAGGGGCCGGCGCCAGGAGCCGGCGCCAGGGGCCGGTGCCAGGGGCCCGCGCCAGGGGCCCCGCGCCAGGAGCCCCGCGCCAGGAGCCTCGCGCCAGGAACCTCGCGCCAGGAGCCGGGCCGCGATGCTCTCTCAGAACAGCCCGGTGAGCGCCGCCCCGGCGTGCGCGGCGAACGTGAACAGCGGGCTCGGGAACACCCCGAAGAAGACGTTGGCGGCGCCGAACAGGACCGCGACCAGTAGCACCTCGGAGTGCGGCTCCGCGACGAGCGGGCCGGAGCCACCCTCCCGACCGCCGGTCACGCCGCCGGTCACGCCGCCGGTCGTGCCACCGGCGAGCGGCGCGGGCCCGAACGCGTCGGCCTCGGGCGAGCCACCGGCGAGCGGCGCGGGCCCGAACGCGTCGGCCTCGGGCGAGCCGCCGGCGATCGGGGCGAGGCTGATCCCCGCGCTCGGGTAGGCCGCCGCCTCGGCCGGCGAGGGGCTCATCCACATCGCCGCGACGACGCGCAGGTAGTAGCCCAGCGAGATCATCGAGCCGATCACCAGCACGATCGCCAGCCACGTGTAGGAGCCGTCGACGAGCGCGTGGATCAGCTGGAACTTGCCGATGAAGCCAACCGTCCCGGGGATCCCGGCCAGCGACAGCATCGCGATTGTCAGCGGCCAGGCCAGCGCCGGGCGGCGCGCGCCGAGCCCGGCCAGGCCGCTCAACTGGTCGCTGCCGGTCTCGCGCTCGAGCCCGACGATGACCGCGAACGCGGCCAGGTTCATCAGCGTGTAGGCGACCAGGTAGAGGACCGTGGCCTTGACCCCGAGCTGGGTGCCGACGATGACCCCGGCGAGCATGTAGCCGGCCTGGCCGACGCCCGAGTAGCCGAGCATCCGCTTCAGCGACGACTGGCCCAGCGCGCCGACGTTGCCGACGATGATCGTGATCGCGCCGACGGCGGCCAGCAGCGGCGCCCACGTGTCCTGGGCGCTGACCGCGGCGACGTCGAAGAAGCGCAGGAACACGGCGAGCGCGGCGGCCTTGGTCGCGGTGGCCATGAACGCGGTGATCGGCGTCGGGGCGCCCTCGTAGACGTCGGGCGTCCACTGGTGGAACGGGGCCACCGAGGCCTTGAAGGCGAAGCCGACGATCACCAGGCCGAGCCCGGCGAACAGCAGCGGGTCGCCGAGCACGCCGCCGCTCAGCGTCCCCCGCGAGAGGGCCGCGGCGATCCCGGAGAAGGTGGTCGAGCCGGTGGCGCCGTACACCATCGCCAGGCCGTAGACGAGCGTGGCCGACCCGACCGACCCGATCACCAGGTACTTGAGCCCCGACTCGAGCGAGCCCTCGCGGCGGTACTCGGCCGCGCACAGCACGTACAGCGGGATCGACAGCAGCTCGATCCCGATGAACAGCGTGACCAGCTCCTGGGCCGAGACGAGGATCGCCATCCCCATCACGCTGAACAGGAGCAGCGCGTGGTATTCGCCCTGCCCGGCCTCGGCGCTGGCCCGGCTGCGCCACGACAGCAGCGTCGCGGCGATCGCGCTGGAGGCGCACAGCAGGTCGATGATCAGCGCCAGGTCGTCGACCTGGAGTGCGCCGGAGACGATCGAGGTCCGGTGCTTGAAGCGCACTATCTCAGCGGCGATCGCGGCGCCCAGGAACAGGATCGTCAGCATTGGGACGACTCGCTCGCGCACGTGGCGGTCGCGGAACAGGCCGATCAGCAGCACGATCACGGCGCCGGCGCCGAGCAGCACGAACGGCATCAGCGAGGCCCAGTCGATGTGCGGGCCCCTGATGTGCGTTCCGCCGGCGCCGTGGTGAAGCGCCGCGAGGAGGTGCCGGTACGCGGCGGTGCCGGGCCGCGCGACGTTCACGGGGCCCTCGCCGCCACGCGGACCGGCTGGCCGGCCCCGGCCGCCGCGAGCGTCTGCCTGACCGTCGCCTCGGAGCGGCGCAGGCCGAACTGGGGATAGAACGCGAGCACGAGGATCACCGCCACCAGCGGGACGATCGCGAACGCCTCACCGGGGACGATCTCCGACGAGCGCACGGCGCTCCCGGCGCGGTTGTGCATCGCGCCGATGAACAGCCGCAGCGCGTACACCGACGCCCCGACGACGCCGAGGAACGCGATCACCGCGATCACCAGCTTGGCCTTGAACACCCCGAGCAGGATCAGGAACTCGCCGACGAAGTTCGACGAGCCGGGCATCGCCAGCGTGGCCAGCGCGACGATCAGGAACAGCGTCGCCAGCACCGGCGCGCGCATCGCGATCCCGCCCATCTCGCGGAGCTTCTCCGAGCCGCCGGCGCGGGCCGCGGCGGCGGCGACGATGAAGAACGCCGGCGCGGTGACGAGGCCGTGGTTGACCATCTGCAGCAGCGCGCCGTTGGCCCCCTGCGGGCGCAGCGAGAAGATCCCCAGCACGATGAAGCCGAGCTGCGCGACACTCGAGTAGGCGATCACCAGCCGCGCGTCGGGGGTCGTGAAGGCCAGCGAGGTGGCCCACAGGATCGAGGCCAGCGCGATCAGCAGCATCAGCGTCTGGTAGTGGCGGCTGGCGTAGGGGAACAGCGGCAGCACGATCCGCAGGAAGCCGTAGGCGGCGACCTTCGAGAGCACGCCGGAGAACACCGCCACCGCGGGGATCGGCATCGCCTTGTAGCCGTCGGCGAGCCAGCCGTGGAACGGCACCAGCGGCATCTTGACCAGAAAGGCGCCGGCGAAGCACAGGAAGATCCAGTCCTGCGAGCCGTGGCTGAGGTGCAGGCCCTGGAGCGCCGAGAGCACGAAGGTCAGGTTGGTGCCGTGCTGGGAGGCGGCCAGCGCGCCGGTGGCGATCGCCGCCGCGAGCATGAAGAACGAGCCGATCAGCGTGTAGATGACCAGCTTCAGCGTCGCCCGCACCCGCTCGCCCGTCCCGTACATCCCGACCAGGAAGTAGAACGGGATCAGCATCAGGTCGAAGAAGGCCACGAACAGCGCCAGGTCCTGGGCGCAGAAGGCGCCGAGCACCGCCGACTCGGCGAGCGCGAAGTGGAGGTAGTACAGCTTCGGGCGGTCCCACTCGCGGAACGCCGACCACACCAGGGAGGCCGAGAACAGCACCGTGGTGAGCACGATCAGGGCGACGTTGAGACCGTCGACGCCGAGCTTGTAGTGGATTCCCAGCGCCGAGATCCAGACGCGGTCGGTGAGGAACTGGAGGCCGGCGTGGCCGGCCTTGAAGCGGGCCAGGAACGAGATCGCGATTCCCAGCGTGAGGAAGCTGCCGAGCGCGGTGACGCGGCCGACGAGCCTGGCCGGGAGCTGGGTGGCGACAACGCAGATCGCCAGCGGTAGCCAGATCAGGATCGAGAGGGTCACGGGCCGGTGCCCGGGCGCTCGAGGGTTGATGCGCGGGCGGCGACGGGCATCAGCTGGCGGAGATCAGGAAGTACAGGCCGACGCCGAAGATCCCCACCACCATCAGCGCCGCGTAGTAGCGCACGAACCCGGTCTGGGCGCGGCGCACGCCGGCCGAGCCGGCGCGGACGACCCCTGTGGTGCCGCCGGTGATCGTGTCGGCGACGACGACCCGCTCGAGCACCGAGTCGGCGAAGCGGCCGAGCAGCAGCGCCGGGCGGACGATCACCACGTCGATCAGCTCGTCGAAGTACCACTTGCGCAGCAGGAACGTGTGCAGCGGGCGGAAGCGGGCCTGGAGCGCCGGCGCGGTCCGCGGTGAGGCGACCCAGATCCGGTAGGCGGTGGCGATCCCCACCACGGCGATCGCGGCGCCGATGATCAGCCCGACCCACGCCGGTGAGCTCCCGGGCTCGAGGTGGGCGAGGCGCGAGGTGGCGAAGGTCGGGTCGAGGAACCGGGTGATCTTGTCGTCGACGCCGGGGATCTGGATCGCGCCGCCGATCAGCGCGAGCAGCGCCAGCAGCCCCATCGCCACCTGCATCGGCCATTCCCGCTCGGCGATCACGTGGTCGGGGCCGGGGAAGCCGATCTCGGTGTCCTCGACCTCGCCAGTGGCCGGGTTGGTCGGCTCGTGGGCGTGCGCGAGGTGCCCGCCCTCGAGCTCGCGGGCCTCGGGGCAGGGCTCGCCGAAGAAGGCGCGGAAGATCATCCGGAACGTGTAGAGGCCGGTCATCGCGGCGCCCACGTAGCCGAGGATCCCCAGGATCTCGAAGCCGCCGCCGCGGTGGTCGAGGTAGGCGATGATGTCGTCCTTCGACAGCCACCCGGAGAACGGCGGCAGCCCCGACAGCGCCAGGCCGCCGACGATGAAGGCGGCGAACGTGAACGGCAACGAGGTGCGGAAGCCGCTCATCCGCTCGAGCGACTGCGCGCCCGCCATCGCCCCGATGATCGAGCCGGCGGCCATGAACAGGAGCGCCTTGAAGAACGCGTGCGTCATCAGGTGGAACAGGCCGGCGGCATAGGCGCCCGAGGAGACGGCCATGATCATGTAACCGATCTGCGACATCGTCGAGTACGCGATCACGCGCTTGATGTCGGTCTGGACGATCGCGATCGTGGCGGCGATCAGCAGCGTCGCGCAGCCGACGATCGAGCCGACGTCGGCGGCGGTCGGCGCGAGCTCGTACAGGGGGTGAAGCCGCGCGATCAGGTACACGCCGGCGGTGACCATCGTCGCCGCGTGGATCAGCGAGGACACTGGCGTCGGACCTTCCATCGCGTCGGGCAGCCACGTGTGCAGCGGCACCTGGGCCGACTTGGCGAACGCGCCCACCAGCAGCAGCACGGAGCCCGCCACGAGGTCGGTCGAGTTGTAGTGGAAGACGTGGGGGAGGGCGTGGAAGGTCTTGAGGAAGTCGACCGTGCCGGTGTGCCGGAAGATGAAGAACGTGCCCAGCACGAGGCCGACGTCGCCGACGACGTTGATCACGAACGCCTTGATCCCGGCCCGGGTCGCCGTCGTGCGGCGGTACCAGAACGAGATCAGCATGTAGGAGGCGGCACCGACGAACGCCCAGCCGACGATCAGCAGCAGGAAGTTGCCCGCCAGCACCAGCAGCAGCATCGAGAAGACGAAGTAGTTGAGGTAGCTGAAGTAGCGGACGAAGCCGCGGTCCGAGCGCATGTAGCTGATCGAGTACAGGTGGATCAGCGTCGAGACGCCCGAGACGACGAGGATCATGAACACCGACAGCGGATCGACGAGGATCTGGACCTTGGCGTCGAGGCCGCCGGTGACGGCGTAGTCCCACAGCGTCGAGGAGAGCTCGCGGTGCGCGCCCGAGCGGTTCAGCAGCGTGACGAGCGCGCCGAGCGAGCAGACGAACGACAGTGCGATCGCCAGCGTGGCGATCCAGCCCGCGGACGTGCCGCGCAGGCGGGGCCAGAGCACGCCGATCACGAGCGTGCCGAGAAGCGGGCAGGCGAGCACCAGCCAGCCCCAGGCGGTGGGGGTCATCGCGACGCCCTCATCCGTTCAGCTGCGAGAGCTCGTCGACGTCGATCGGCAGGTTGCGGCGCTGGATCGCCACGATCAGCCCGAGGCCGACCGTGACCTCGCAGGCCGCGACGACCATCACGATCAGCGCGAAGACCTGGCCCGCCTCGCCGCCGTGCATCCGGGCGAAGGCCACCAGCGCCAGGTTGGCCGCGTTCAGCATCAGCTCGAGGCACAGCAGGATGACCAGCGGGTTGCGCCGCGTCAGCACGCCGCCGGCGCCGATCGCGAAGATGATCGCCGAGACGGTCAGGTACCAGCCGATGTTCACCGGCCGCCCTCCCGCTCGGCGGCTCCGCCCGGCGTGGGGACCGGACGCGGCTGTCCGTCGTCGTCGCCGTCGCCGCGGGCGGCCGGTCGCTCCGCCACCCGGGCCCCCCCGGTGGCCTCGATCGCGGCGATCGCCTGGCGGATCCCGCCGGCTTCGGCCATCGTGCCGGTCCCCTGCGGGCGCGGCATGAGCAGACGCCGATCGAGCTCCTCGTCGGGCTCGAGCCCGCGCCGGCGCCGGGCCAGCACGACCGCGCCGATCGCCGCCACCAGCAACAGCAGCGACGCGACCTCGAACGGGAACAGGTAGGTGGTCAGGAACAGCTGCCCGATGTGGCGGGGGGTGCCGAACCCGGGGACGTAGGGGGCGCCGCGGCCGTTGATCCCCTGAAGCGCCGAGCCGAGCATCGCCAGGCACAGCTCGATCGCCACCGCCAGCGCGAACAGCGGCCCGAGGATCCGCAGCGCCACCCCCGAGGCCAGCTCCTCGCCACCCCCGACGTAGGCGACCACGAACAGGTACAGGACCATCACCGCACCGGCGTACACCACGACCTGCGCGGCGGCCACGAACTCGGCGCGCAGGAGCAGGAACAGCGCCGCCAGCGAGATCAGGTGGAAGACCAGCGCGAGCACGCTGTAGAACGGGTTGCGCAGCGTGACCACGCCGATCGCGCCGCCGATCGCGGCGAGCGAGGCGAGGAAGAACAGGACGGCCGACACGGGCTAGCGCGGCTCCGTCGCGGTCGGGGTGCCGGCTTGGCTCACTCGCCCTCCGAGCGCAGCGGCGTGCGTTCGATCGGCTCGGCCAGCAGCATCTCCTTGGTGAAGATCAGATCCGAGCGCGTGTAGTCCGACATCTCGTAGTCGTGGCCCATGGTGATCGCGTCGAACGGGCAGGCGACCTCGCAGTAGCCGCAGAAGATGCAGCGGCTGAGGTTGATCTCGTATACGGCGGCGTAGCGCTCGCCGGCCGAGACGCGGTTCTCCGGCGTGTTCTCGGCCGCGACGACGCGGATGCAGTCGGCCGGGCAGGCGGCGGCGCACAGCGAGCAGCCGACGCACTTCTCGAGGCCGGTGTCCTCGAAGCGATGGAGCTTGTGGCGGCCGCGGAAGCGCGGGTACACCGGCGTCTTCTCCTCCGGGTACTGGATCGTCGATGGGCCCTCGATGACCCGCGCGAACGTCGTCTTCAGCCCGCGCAGGGTCTCGCCGAATACACGGTAGGCACCGGCCGCCCGCCCGCGCGCCGGATAGCGGATCACCTGGACCACGTCTTCGCCTGGGTTGTAGGTCATCAGCTCCCCACGATGATCGCGGTGACGAGAAGGTTGAGCGTGGCCAGCGGCAGCAGGAACTTCCACCCGAACGACATCAGCTGGTCGTAGCGCAGCCGCGGGAGCGTCGCGCGGACCCAGATGAACAGGGTCAGGAACAGGAACATCTTGGCCGCGACGACGATCGGGTCGACCCAGCCGGGCGGGTGGATGCCGAACGGCAGCAGCCAGCCGCCGAGGAACACCGTGGTGGCGATCCCCGAGACGGTGATCATGTTCGTGTACTCGGCGAACAGAAAGGCCACGAAGCCGGTGCCGCCGTACTCGGTGAAGTAGCCGCCGACCAGCTCGGCGTCGGCCTCGACGAGGTCGAACGGGGGGCGGTTGGTCTCGGCGAACGACGCCACCATGAAGATCAGGAAGCCCACTGCCTGCGGGATCACGTACCACATCCCGGCCTGCGCGTGGACGATCCCGGTCAGCGACAGCGTCTGCGCGGAGATGATCACCCCGACCAGCGACAGGCCCTGCGAGACCTCGTAGGAGATCAGCTGCGCGGCGCCGCGCATCGCGCCGAGGAACGAGTACTTCGAGCCCGACGCCCAGCCGCCGAGCATGATCCCGTAGAACGAGATCCCGGCGAACGCGAACACGAACAGCGGCCCGATCGAGACGTCGATCCCGTACAGGCCGACGCGCTCGCCACCGATGTGCTGGACGTCGCCGAACGGCACCAGCGCGAGCCCGGTGACGGCGGTGAGGATCGCGATCACCGGGGCGATGCGGAACAGGTAGCCGACCGAGGTGGTGGGGCGGAAGGACTCCTTGGTGGCGAACTTGACGATCTCGGCCAGCGGCTGCATCAAGCCGAACGGCCCGACGCGGTTGGGGCCGTAGCGGCCCTGGAAGCGGCCGAGCAGCTTGCGCTCGTAGACGATGAGGATCGGCAGCACGGCGAACACGACGCCGAAGATCACCAGCGCCTTGACGATCTGCAGCCACCACGGCTCGAAGTAGCCGACGATCCCGTACATGGTCATGCCGGGGTGACCTCCACCAGCGGCGCGGTCAGCGCGTTGGCCGATTCGGCGGCGATCCCGTCGGCGAGGAATGCCGAGCCGGCCGGGACGCCGGTGCGGATCGCGGCGCGGGCCGCCAGCCGCGTTCCATTCTGGGCTACGGTGATCGCTGCCCCATTTCCGATCCCCAAGCGCTCGGCGTCCTCGGGGGAGAGCTCCACCAGCTGCTCGGCGATCGTGAAGTGCAGGGCGGGTGAGAGTTCGACCTCGGGCGCCGCCCAGATCGAGCGGTAGCGCCCGAGGCGCAGGGCGCCGTTGGCCGAGGCCGGCCGTGCGGGGGGTGGCGGCACGGTGGCCGTACCCGAGCCATCCGCCGCCGGCATCGCCGCGGCCGCCTCGGTGGCCGGCCAGCGCACGCCGCGCCCGCCGATCGCCTCGAGCGTCAGCCCGGCGTAGAACGGGACGGCGGCGGCCAGGGCCTTGAACGCCATCGGCCCGGTGAGCAGCCTCTGGTCGAGCCCGGCGCGCTTGGAGACGTCGGCGATCACCTGCCAGCCGGCGCGGATCGCGCCGGGATGCGCGATCGCCGTGCGAAGCCGCTGCAGGCGCCCGTCGGGGTGCACGACGGTGCCGTCCTTCTCGGCGTAGGACTCGGCGGGGAATATCACCGTGGCGTGCTCGCGCAGCCCCTCGGTGAGCACCGAGGCGTGGGCGACGACGAGCGGCGCGTGTTGCAGCGCCGCCTCCCACGCCGCCCGGTCGGGGAGCTCGCGGACCGGGTCGATCTGGAGCAGGTACAGCGCCGTGACCTCGCCGGAGGCCGCGGCGACGGCGATCTCGGCCGCGCCGCGACCGGCGGCGGGCGGCTCGACGTAGCCGGGGCCGGCGTTCGGCAGCACGCCCGCCTCGCGCAAGCCGCGGCCGTTGGCGCCCGCGGGGAGCTCGAGCAGCCCGGCGCCGCTCCGGCCGGCCAGGTTCAGGCGCCCGGCGATGCTCAGCAGGTGCGGCAGCGCCTCGGGCGCGAGCCGCTCGCTCCACACGATCACCAGGTCCTCGCCGCCCGCGCGGAGGAACTCGGCCAGCTCGGCGCTGCCGGGCTCGGCGGCGCCGCGGTCCTCGGCCAGGGCGAGGTCGAGCGCGGCGAGCGCGCTCGCCTCCTCGCCCGCGTCGAAGCGCATCACGAACCCGGCGTTGGGGTCGAGCGAGCTCGGGCGGGCGCTGAGGATCCCCAGCCGCACGCCGTGGCGGCGCACGCCCTTGCGGATCCGCAGGTCGAGGATCGGGGCGGCGTCGAGCGGCTCGGCTCCGACCAGCAGCACGGTGTGGGCGAACTCCAGGTCGGGGACGGTGGCCTGCAGCGCCGGCGCGGCCAGGGCGCGGGCGAGCTCGACTGCCACCGGCGCGCCGCCCCGGCAGTCGAGGTCGTGCGAGTCGAGCCCCTCGCGCAGGAGCCGCTGGAGCAGGAAGCCCTCCTCGTTGGTGGCCTGACCGCCGACCAGCGCCGCCGTGCGGCCCTTGTGCTTGGCGAGGCCCGCCGCCTCGCTCAGCGCGCGCTCCCAGGAGACGGGGACCAGCTCGTCGCCTTCACGGACCATCGGCTGGGTGATGCGCTCGTCGACGTGGATCGCCTGGTAGGCGAAGCGGCCCTTGTCGCACAGCCAGCCGTCGTCGACCTCCTCGTGGTCGCGGGCGAGCACGCGCAGCACCTTCTCGTCCCGGACGGTGAAGGTGACGTTGCACTGCGACGGGCACAGCGTGCAGATCCCCGCCGCGCCCTCGATCTCCCACGGCCGCGCGCGGAAGCGGTAGGGCTGGCTGGTCAGCGCCCCGACCGGGCACAGCTCGATGATGTTGCCGCTGAACGGGGCCACGTAGGGATGGCCGTCGTGGGTGCCGACGAACGTGTGGGCGCCGCGCTCGGCGAAGATCAGCTGGTAGTCCTCGGAGATCTCCTGGGAGAAGCGCACGCAGCGGTAGCAGAGGATGCAGCGCTCGCGGTCGATCGCCACCAGCGGTGAGAGCGCCAGCGGCTTGACGAAGTGGCGCTTGGGCTCGAGCATCCGGCTGCGCCCGAGGCCCCAGCCGAAGGTGATGTCCTGGAGCGGGCACTCGCCGCCCTTGTCGCACACCGGGCAGTCGAGCGGGTGGTTGATGAGCAGGAACTCGACGATCGCGTTCTGCGCGCCGCGCACGCGGTCGGTGTGGGTGTTGACGACCATCCCGTCCTTGACCGGGGTCGAGCACGAGGTCTGCAGCTTGGGAATCCCCTCGATCTCGACCAGGCACATGCGGCAGGCGCCGACCGGGTTGCCGAGCTTCGGCTCGTAGCAGAAGTAGGGGATCTCGACGTCGGCGTGCTTGGCCGCGTCGACCAGCATCGCGCCCTCGATCGCCGGCACCTCGCGGCCGTCGATGGTCAGCTTGATCGTCTTCTGCTCGGGGCGGGGCATGGGACGGAGTTCTAGTGCACCGCGCCGATTGCCGCCGACCGCTCGGCACCGCTCGCACGCTCGCGCTCGGGATCCATGGTCGGCATCAGCGTCATCCGGCTGGGCCCGCGTGCTCGTCGGCCACGCGGGCACCGCCGACGAAGTCGGTGGTCGCGACCACATGCTCGAGCGCGCCGGAGTCGTGGCGGGCCCGGGCCGCCTCGATCGCCTGCTCGAGCGGGGCGCGGAACTTCTGCACGATCGATCCGACCGGCATCGCCATCGCGTCGCCGAGCACGCACAGGCAGTTGCCGATGATCTGCTCCTGCACGGAGGCCATGATGTCGAGGTCCATCGGCGTCGCCTCGCCGGTCTCGATCCGCTGCAGCATCTTGTACGTCCAGGTCGTGCCCTCGCGGCAGGGGACGCACTTCCCGCACGACTCGTGCGAGTAGAACTTGGCCAGCTTCAGCGCCACCTCAAGCGGGTGGTGGCTGTCGTCGACGACGATGATCGCGCCCGAGCCGAGCATCGTCCCCGCCTTGGCCATCGAGTCGAAGTCGTAGGGGATGTCGAGGTCGTCCTTGGTCAGCACCGGAGAGCTCGAGCCGCCGGGGAACCACAGCATCACCTCGCGGCCGTCGAAGGTTCCGCCGGCGAGGTCGAAGATGATCTCCCGCGACGGGGTGCCCAGCTCGATCTCGTAGTTGCCGGGGCGCCTCACGTCGCCGGACACCGACACCAGCTTGGTGCCGGCCGAGTTGGCCACGCCGTGCTCGGCGTACGCCTCGCCGCCCATCGTCACGATGTGCGGGATCGTAGCCAGCGTCTCGACGTTGTTGATCAGCGTCGGACCGTGGTACAGGCCCTCGATCGCCGGGAACGGCGGCTTCAGCCGCGGGTTGCCGCGCTTGCCCTCGAGGGAGTCGAGCAGCCCGGTCTCCTCGCCGCAGATGTAGGCGCCGGCGCCGCGGTGCAGGACGAGGCTCATCGTGTGCTCGGAGCCGAGGATCCGCTCGCCCAGGTACCCGGCCCGGGCGGCCTCGGCGATCGCGGCCTCGAGGATCCGGGCCTGGTGCTCGTACTCGCCGCGGATGTAGATGAAGGCGCGGGTGATCCCGGCCGCCCAGCACGCGATCACGATCCCCTCGATCAGCATGTGCGGGCTCTTCTGCATCAGCTCGCGGTCCTTGAACGTTCCCGGCTCGGACTCGTCGGCGTTGCAGACCAGGTACTTGTCCATGTCGCCCTTGGGCAGGAACGACGCCTTGCGCCCGGTGGGGAAGCCGGCGCCGCCGCGGCCCCGCAGGCCCGACTTGGAGATCTCCTCGACGATCTCGGCGGGCTCCATCTCGAGCGCCCGGCGCAGCGCCGCGTAGCCGCCGCGGCGCTCGTACACGGCCAGCGTGTTGAGTCCCGGCTCGTCGATCCGGCCGAACAGGATCTTCATCCGCTCGCGTCCTCCTCCTCGGCGTCCAGCTCGATCGGGGCCGAGGGCCCGGGACGATCGGCGGCGTCGCCGTGCGGTCCGAGGCCGGCGGTGTCGGCCAGCTCGGTGGCGGCGGGGTCGGGCGGGCCGAAGTCGCCGGCCTCCAGGGCGACGCCGGGGTCGGCGCAGCGCCGGTAGCGAAGCTGCTTGTGCTCAAGCACGGGGCCGCCGGTGGCCAGGTCGCGGACGATCCGGTCGGCGTCGTCCGGAGTGAGCGGGCCGACGAACTCGCCGTTGACCGAGGCCATCGGCGCGATGTCGCAGGCCCCCAGGCACTCGAACTCGCGCACGTCCACGTCCTCGCCCTCGGCGGCCGCCTGCATCGCCGCGTAGAACTCGTCGGCGCCGCGCAGCGAGCACGAGATGTTGGTGCACACGAACACGTCGTTGCTGGCCTTGGGCACGAGGCTGAACATGTCGTAGAAGCTGGCCACGCTGGTCAGGTACGCCGGGGTCAGTCGCATCACCGCGGCGACCTGGGCGATCGCCGCGGGCGAGAGCCAGCCGTGCTCCGCCTGGGCCAGGTGTAGGGCCGGAATCGCCGCCGAGCGGCGGTCGGGGTACTTGCCCATCGCCGCCTCGATCGCGCTCCGCAGCGTCTCCGGGACCGGCGTGGTCGCCGGGTCGGGGACGACGGCGGGCGGCTTGGAGAGGTCGACGGCGTCGTCCCAGCCGGGGACGCGCGAGCCGTGCGCGAAGCGGGGGACGTTCTGGGTCACCGGCTACCCCCCCGGGAGATTGCCCCCTGGGCAAGCTCCCAAGGAAGCGAGCCGCTAGGCGAGTTTCCCCTCACCTGTCGATTCCCCCCAGGACCGGGTCCATCATCGCCAGGGTCGCGATCAGGTCGGCGATGTAGGAGTCGCGGACCATCGGCTCGGTCGCCTGCAGGTTCGAGAAGCTGGGGTCGCGCATGTGCACGCGCGCGGGCTTGGCCGAGCCGTCGGCGCGCACGAAGCACCCGAGCTCGCCGCGCGGCCCCTCGATCGGGTAGTAGACCTCGCCCGGCGGGACCCGGAAGCCCTCGGTGACCAGCTTGAAGTGGTGGATCAGCGCCTCCATCGAGGTCGCCAGTTCGTGCCGGGGCGGCAGCGCGACCTTGCGGTCGCTGGTGATGTAGGGCCCCTCGGGAAGCCCGTCGAGGGCCTGCTCGATGATCTTCACCGACTCGTAGAGCTCGGCGTGACGGACGCGGTAGCGGTCGTAATTGTCGCCGACCGTGCCGACGGGGATCTTGAAGCTGAAGTGGTCGTAGCTGGAGTACGGGGCGGCCTTGCGCAGATCCCAGGGGACGCCGGCGGCGCGCAGCAGCGGGCCGGTGACGCTCAGCGACAGCAGCGTCTCCCGGTCCAGCGGGCAGGTCCCCTGGAGGCGCTGGAGGACGATTTCGTTCTTCTCCAGCAGGTCGGCGTACTGGTCCGCCCGGGTCGGCATGTTGGCCAGGAACTTGCGGAGCTTGGCCTCGAACCCGCCGGGGATGTCCTCCATCACGCCGCCGACCTGGAAGTAGCGCGTGTGCATCCGCTGGCCCGAGGAGTACTCGAACAGGTCGAGGATCGTCTCGCGCTCGCGGAAGCAGTACCAGAACATCGAGATCGCGCCGAGGTCAAGGGCGCTGGTGCCGAGCCACACGAGGTGGGACATGATCCGGTTGAGCTCGAGGTGGATCACCCGCAGGTACTGCGCCCGGGGCGGGACCTCGAGGTCGAGCAGCGACTCGACGGCGCCGCAGAACGCCATCGCGTTGAAGTAGTAGGAGAGGTAGTCCATCCGCTCGATCACGGGGATCACCTTCCAGTAGGACTTGTCCTCGGCGGTCTTCTCGATCCCCGTGTGGACGTAGCCGATGATCGGCTTGATCGCGCGCACGACCTCGCCCTCGAGCGTGGCGATCAGCCGCAGCACCCCGTGGGTGGCGGGATGGTGGGGGCCGATGTTGAGCGTCAGCAGCTCGTGGGTCTCGCCCTCGCCGCCGGCGGGCTCAGAGGCCAGCGTGATCGACTCCTCGCGCCGGCGGTAGTCGCTCGTCGCGCTCACTGGTACTGCCCGTAGTTCTGCTGCTCGTTGTAGGTGAACAGCACGGGCTCCCCGCCGATCGGGAAGTCGCGGCGCTGCGGGTGCCCCTCGAAGTCCTCCGGCATGAGGATCCGGCGCAGGTCCGGGTGGCCGTCGAACTGCACCCCGAACATGTCGTAGACCTCGCGCTCGGGGAAGTCGGCGCCGGGGAACAGGTCGGTGACCGAGCGCAGCGTGGCCGCGTCGGTGGCGACCCGCGTCTTGACCGTGATCCGGTCGATGCGATCCATGTCGAGCAGCTCGTAGAGCACGCCGAGGCGCGGCTCCTCGGGCCAGTAGTCGACCCCGTGGAGGCTGGCCAGGAACGAGTAGCCGGCGCCCTTGAGCGACTCGACCACGGCGTGGGCGCGGTCCGGCGCGGCCAGCAGCACGGCGCGGCCGCGCGCGAACTCCGTCCCGACGAGGCAGTCGGGATCGCGGTCACGGAGCTCCTGCGCGGCCAGCTCGAGACCGGTCACGTCAGGCACCAGCGGTGTCCCCCGGCTGATACACGGAGATGTGGGGGGTGGAGGTGTCGGGCGTGCCGGGGAGGATCTCCTCGGTCCCGACCGCGTCGTAGCGCTCACGCCAGCCCTCCTTCTCGGTGTGCTGGACCTTTTCGCGCAGGCGCAGGATCCCGTGGGCGAGCGCCTCGGGGCGGGGCGGGCAGCCCGGCACGTGCACGTCGATCGGCATGAACTTGTCGCTCGGCACCAGCGCGTAGTTGTTGAACACGCCCATCGAGGAGCAGCAGGCGCCCATCGAGATGGCGAACTTGGGCTCGAGCATCTGGTCGTAGATGCGGCGTATCACCGGGGCCATCTTGATGCTGACCCGGCCGCTGAGGATCAGCAGGTCGGCCTGGCGCGGGCTGGCCCGGAACGCCTCGAAGCCGAAGCGGGCGATGTCGAGCCGCGCGCCGACGATCGACATCATCTCGATCGCGCAGCAGGCGAGGCCGAAGGTGAGCGGGAAGAATGAGTTGCCGCGCGCCCACGAGACGGCCTTGTCGACGGTGGTGGTGAGCACGCTCGACTCGACGAACTGCTCGAGCGCCTCGCCCTCCAGCTCGCCGCGCAGCATCTCGCGCGAGAGCAGCTGGCGCGAGCGGAAGTCGCTCGGATCGGGGAGCGCCTCGCGCTTTAGTTCCATTCCAGCGCTCCCCGCCGCCACACGTACACGAACGCGACCATCAGCAGCGCCACGAACACCACCGTCTCGCCCATCGCGAAGCTGCCGAAGGCGCGCAGCTGAACGGCGATCGGATAGATGAAGATCACCTCGATGTCGAACACGATGAACAGCATCGCGATCAGGTAGAAGCTGATTCCGAAGCGGAATCCGCGCTGGATCTCTGACGGCAGCCCGCATTCGTACGGGTCGGTCTTCGACTTGATTGCCCGGCCGCGCACGCCGACGAGCAGGTTGAGAACGGCAAACAGCGTGCCGACGAGCCCGCCGAGAACCAGGAACACGATCGCGGGCAGATACGTTCGCAGCACCATCGGTCGTTATATCACTGCGGGAGCTTGTAACAAGATGTTACTTAGTGCCGAATGCGGCTATCTTGGCCCGCGATGAACGCGGTCCACATCGCCGTCGGCGTGTTCGCCATCGCGGTCAACTCGGTGGCCGGCCTGTGGGGCGCCTGGTGCTGGCACCGGGCCGACGCGGGCCGGTGGTTCTGGCGCCTGCTGCGGACCGGCCAGGCGTCGGTGGTGCTGCCCGCGGCGGACGGCGGGCTGCTCGTCGCGCTCGGCCACAAGCTCTCCAACCTGCACCTCCTCTACGGCCTGCTGCCGATCCTCGTGTCGCTGATCGGCGAGTCGCTGCGGGTCTCATCGGCGCAGATGATCCTCGACGCCCGCGGGATCGAGTCGGCCCGCGCGGTCGGCGAGCTCGAGGCGGTCGAGCAGCGCCGGATCGTCGTGGCGATCATCCAGCGCGAGGTCGGGGTGATGGCGCTGGCGGCGCTGGTGATCGTGGTGCTGCTGGCCCGCGCCGCGGGCACCGCCTAGCGGTCGTCAGACACGGCGCACTCAGGTCGTCGGGTCCGGCAGCGCCCGGTAGCGGCCCTCGTAGAACAGCAGCGGCTCGCCGTCACCGAGGCCGAGGTCGAGGACCTCGCCGATCGCGATCGTGTGATCGCCGCCGGGGATCAGCTCGCGCAGGTCACAGACCGCCCACGCCAGCGATCCGGAGATGATCGGCACCCCCGCGTGGAGCTCGTGGGCGACGGCGGCGAGCTTCTCGCGCTCGGGCAGCTTCGAGGCGAACAGGCCGGCGATCTCGTGCTGCTCGGCGCTCAGCACGTTGACGGCGAAGCGCTCGTGCTCGCGGACGATCGGCAGCGTCCGCGCCTCGTTCTCGAAGCACACCAGCGCCAGCAGCGGGTCGAGCGACAGCGAGCACAGCGCGTTGGCGGTCAGCCCGCCGGCCCCCGCCGGGCCCGCGGTGGTGATCACCGCCACCCCCGTGGCGAAGCGCCCGAACACCTCCCGGAACCGCTCGGTCGCTGGCGCCGCGTCCATCGAGCGCGTTTATAGCGCGCGCGAGACGTGGCGTCGCCTCCTGACGCGGGGGCGCGGCGGAGGTGGGGCCCGGCGCCGGCCCCTCTGGTTGCCGCCGTAGGAGGACGATCGCGAGCTGGATGAAGAGCGAACGTCTGATGCCGGCGCCGGGACACGGGGGTGTTCGCCGCCGCCGGCGCGGTTCCTCCTCAATCCTCAGCGGACGGTCAGCGTGCCCCTCGCTCCGAGGTCGGCGTCGGAGAGGATCGTCGAGGACATCGTGTAGCGGCCGCGGGCGAGATCGACGATCAGCGTCGCCTCGCGTCCGGGTGGGATCGAGGCCGTGGCGCCGTCGGGCCGGCCGTTCTCGGCCACGACCAGGTTGTGGGTCAGGCGGCCGTAGTTGCGCACCACCAGCGTCAGGAAGCCGGGGCTGAGCGCGATCGCGTCGGGGTTGATGCGGTACTCGGTGACCGCCACCTGCAGCGTGCGGCTGGTCCCGACCCGGACCTCGCGCGCGCACCCGCCCGCCGCCAGGCAGCCCGCGGCGGCGGCGATGGCGAGCGCACGAGGCGCGAGGGGGCCCGCTGGCACCGGCGGATCGTAGTGCGGGGGCCTCCGTCCGGGGGCGAGCCGGGGCGGGGGTGAACGACCGTCCTCGGCGCGCTCTTCCGTATGATCCCCGGCCGCATGGCCCGCCCCGTCAAGGTCGTCCTCACCTCGATCTCGCTACTCGGCGCAGCGCTGGCCCTGGGCGCCTGCGGGACGCAGCGGATCTCGGTGCCGCGCGCCGAGACCGCCGCCTACAACGGCGCCGTGCTGTTCTCGCAACGCTGCGCGGGGTGCCATTCGCTCGACCAGGCGGGCACCCACGGCTCCGCCGCCAACGCCCGCACGCGCGAGGTGATCCAAGGCCCCAACTTCAACGTGCGCTGCGAGCGCCCGATCACGCGTGTCCTCTACGCGATCGAGAACGGCGGCTTCTCCGGCGCGTACATGCCGCAGAACATCGTCCTCGGCCATCAGGCCCGCGCGGTGGCCCGGTTCGTGGCCGAGTACGCGGGACGCAAGGCGGCCTCGCAGCCCGGCACGACGCCGTGCGTCAAGCAGCCGTTCGGCGCGCTGCCGGCGCCCGGCAGCGCGAGCGCGCCGCCGGCGGCGACGACCAGCACCACGCCGCCGCCCGCCGCGACCCCGACCGCGACCCCCAACTCGAGCGGCGCGGGCAAGCCCGCCGCCAAGCAGGCCAGGCCGAACGCCAGGAAGCGCGGCGCGGCGGGGAGGAAGCGCGGCGCGGCGGCCGGGAAGCGCGGCGCGGCGGCCGGGAAGCGCGGCGCGGCGGGGAGGAAGCGCGGCGCGGCGGGGAGGAAGCGCGGCGCGGCGGCCGGGAAGCGCGGCGCGGCGGCCAGGAAGCGCGGCGCGGCGGCCAGGACGAAGCGCGGCGCGGCCGCCTCGTACAAGTAGGCGCGATGCGCCCGGTCCGCAGCCCGCTGTGCTCGACATCAGGCTGATCCGCTCCGAGCCCGACGCGGTGCGAGCCGCGCTGGGCCGCCGCGGCGCCGCGGCGGCCGAGGCGGTCGACCGCGTGCTCGCGCTCGACGAGCGCTGGCGGGGGCTGACCGCCCAGCTCGAGGCGCTGCGCGCCGAGCAGAACCGGGCTTCGAAGGGGCGCCGCGGCGCGCCGACGCCGGAGGAGCGCGATCAGCTGGCGGCGCTGGCGGCCCAGGGCCGCGCGCTGAGCGACGACGAGACCCGGGTCCGGTCAGGGCTCGACGCCGAGCTGCGCTCGCTCCCCAACCTCCCGTCCCCCGCGGCGCCGCTGAAGGACACCGAGCTGCGCACCGTCGGCCGGGCCGGGGCGACGGGTCGCGACCACCTCGAGCTGGCCGGCCCGCGGATCGACATGGAGCGCGGCGCGCGGCTGTCCGGCTCGCGCTTCGCCTACCTGCGCGGCGACCTGGTGATGCTCGAGCTGGCGCTGGTCCAGTACGCCCTGCGCAAGCTCGGCGGCGAGGGGTTCGAGCCGGTGATCCCGCCGGTGCTGGTGCGCGAGCAGGCCCTCTACGGCACCGGCTTCCTGCCCGACACCGAGCAGCAGATCTACGCGCTGTCCGACGACGACCTGTACCTCGTCGGCACCTCCGAGGTGGCGCTGGCCTCGCTGCACCGCGAGGAGATCCTCGACGCCGCCGAGCTGCCGCGGCGCTACGCCGGATTCTCCAGCTGCTTTCGCCGCGAGGCGGGCTCCGCCGGCAAGGACACGCGGGGGATCTTCCGCGTCCACCAGTTCGACAAGGTCGAGATGTTCGCGTTCGTGGCCCCGGAGGACTCGCCGGACGAGCACGAGCGGATCCTCGCCATCGAGGAGTCGATCCTCCAGGAGCTCGAGATCCCCTACCGGGTGGTGGCGATCGCCGTCGGCGACCTCGGCGCGTCGGCGGCGATCAAGTACGACTGCGAGGCCTGGCTGCCCGGACAGGGCCGCTTCCGCGAGCTCACCTCGTGCTCCAACACCACCGACTACCAGGCCCGCCGGCTCGACGTTCGCTACCGGCCCGCGGGCGGCCGGCCGGCCACGCCCCACACCCTGAACGGCACCGCCGTGGCGGTCGGGCGGACGATCATCGCCCTGCTCGAGAACGGCCAGCGGGACGACGGCTCCGTGCGCCTGCCCGAGCCGCTGGTCGCCTGCGGGGCGCCGGCCGTGCTGCCGCCCGCGCAGTAGCGTCGGAGTTGGACTCCAGCGCCAACCGGTCATCCCCACGCAGCCGACCGCGGATCGCCGGGGCCGATGCCGGCCGCGCTCAGTCAGAGATCGAGCAGGAAGCGAAGCGCACGGTCGAGATGGAACGTAGCTTCGTCGTTGACGGCACCAAGTCGACCGATCAGACGCAGCTCGGACACGGATTTGACGTCCTCGCATTTCGCGTAGCTGACCTCGTCGAGTCCGGAGCCCTCCGGCCCGATTCCGACGTGCGAGGGCAGGCCACGGGGCCTCGTCGTAGTCGGCACGACGATCACGACGCCGGCTCGACTCTGGTTCAGCGGATCGGCTGAGACCACGACTGCGGGTCGTGTGCCTGACTGCTCCCGTCCGATCGGATCACCGAAGTCGACCAGCCATATCTCGCCCCGACGAGCGTTCACGCGGAGCGGTCACTCAGCGGCCCGCTCTCATCGGCGCGTTCGGCCTCGACCTCGTCCCATGCGGCCGGGTCTTCGCGCAGTGCGTCGTAGCGGACGGAGAGCTGATCGAAGAACACGCGGCGTTCGAGCGAGTCGGCCGCCTCGTCCACCAGCTGAGTCATCGACCGGCCGGTTGCCTCCGCCAGCTTGGCGAAGCGATCGCGCGTCCGCTCGCTGACCCTGATCGTGGTGCTCATACGAGAAATCTACAGCCTAGGCGCTCGATCTGTCTACTCGCTGGAGTAAGGGTCCAGCCGACGCCGGCCCGCTGATCGACGCCGGTAAGGTCTGGCAGCTGTATCACGAGCTGCTGGAGCTCGATGACCTTCGCGTCGCATGGACAGGTCGCGTCATTCTCCTGACTCCTGGCTACGCGCGAAGCGTGCGTCGGTCCCATGACGCAAACGGTGATGCCCGCGGTGCAGGCGCTATTTCACGCGTGGCCTGAGCACGAACCAGGCGCTGCGCCCGCCGAGGCCGGATGCCAGGGCACGCAGCGAGCGGACCAGCGATCGGACAACGGACGGACGGACGGGCGGACGGAGAGAGGGGGATTCGAACCCCCGAACGAGGTCAACCCCCGTTACGCGATTTCCAGTCGCGCCCGTTCAACCACTCCGGCACCTCTCCGGGCGATGGCCCAATCTATCTCGTAGCGCGCGCGGGCGTGCCGAGGGGGACACGCGGGCGCGTGCCGACGGGCGCTCACAGCCGCCAGGCGCCGTCGCGCAGCAGCGGGATCTCCGAGCCGCCCGCGGTGATCCCGGTCACGGCCAGCTCGGGCCGCCCGATCATGAAGTCGATGTGGATCTCGCTGGCGTTGATGCGGCTCCGGTCGCGGCGGTCGGCGACGGCGATCCCGAGGCCCTGGCCGAGGGCGAGGTGGCTGGCCGCGTTCTCGTCCAGCAGGGTGTCGTAGAAGACGGTGCCGAGCTGGCCGATGCGGCTCTCGCGGTCGACCAGCGCGACCTCGCCGAGGCGGGCGCCGCCGGGGTCGCGCTCGGTCAGCGCCCGCAGCGTCCCCGCGCCGTCGTCGGCGTCGATCGCCACCGCCCGGCCGCCCGCGAAGCGGACCTGCAGCCCGGTGACCAGGCGGCCGGAGGTAAACAGCGGCTTCGACGCCGTCACGTGCCCGTCCACGCGCTCGGGGTCGGGCGTGGTGAACACCTCCTCGGTGGGGATGTTCGGCGTGTGCACGATCCCGTCGACCGTCTCGAGCTTGGCCGCGACCCAGCGGCTGCTCGGGAGCAGCCCGACGGTCAGCTCCGTCCCCGGGCCCTCGTAGCGGAGGGCGTCGAGCGCCAGCGCGTCGAGCCGGGCGGCCACCGCCTGGAGCCGGGACAGCCGCTGCCCCCACGCCGCCACCGGGTCACCTTCGCCGAGCCGGCAGACGTGGGCGATGTCGCGCCACAGCCGGGCCAGCGCCGCCTCCGGGGCGAGCTGCGGGTAGACCAGCCCCGCCCAGCCGGCGGTGGGGCAAGGGCCGATCGTCCAGTTGACCGAGCGGTCCTCGACCAGCGTGCTCGACTCCTTGACCCGCGGCAGCATGTCGCGCCCCAGCAGACGCGGGTCGACGCCGTCCATCAGCCGTGGCTCGACCGGGCCGGTGGTGGCGATCATCGCCGCCCGCAGCTCACCGAGCGCCAGCGCCCGCTCGCCGTACCACCGCGGCACGTAGTTGAGCGTCGCCGGGTCGGCGTGGGTCGCGCGGGCCAGCTTGATGTGGGGGTCGAAGCTCGAGACGTCGACGAACCGCGCCCCGGCTCGGTAGGCGTGGGCGGCGATCGCGCGGGTCATCGGCTCCTTGCCCGGCTCCGAGCTGACCGCGACGACCTGGCCCGGCTGGACGTTGGCGCCGAAGCGGACGAGCAGCTCGGCGAGCGCGTCGAGGTGGTCGGGCGTCGCGCTCACCGCTCCGGGCGCGCTCACTCCGCCGGCCCCGGGATCAGGATGCCCGGGTTGAGCACACCGACGGGATCGAGCTCCGCCTTGACGGCGCGCAGCACCCCGGCGCCGAGCGCGCCGAGCTCCTCCCCATACCACGCACGGTGATCGGAACCCACCCCGTGATGATGGCTGATCGAGCCGCCGGCGGCGATGATCGCGTCGGAGGCCACGGCCTTGGCCGCGCGCCACTGGGCGATCGGGTCCGCGGCCGCGGCGCAGCCGACGGTGAAGTACAGCGACGCACCGGCGGGGTACACGTGTGAGACGTGGCAGAGGATCACCGGCGGGGTACCCCGCCGCTCGAGCTCCGAGCGGAGCGCCGAGCCGACGGCGGCGTACAGGCCGTCGAGCTTCGACCAGAAGGCGACGGTCTCGAGCGTCTCCACGAGCACCCCGTGGTCGAGCAGCGCGTCGCGCAGGTAGGGGCCGCGGAACCGGTCCCCGGCCCAGTGATCGCCCGCCTCGGGCTCCGGCGCGCCGCCGTGCTCGCGCAGCACCGCGCTCGCCTCGACCTGATCGCGCGCCACCCGCGCGACCGATCCCTCGAAGCCGACGATCGCCAGCGCGCCGCCCGCGCCGCCCCCGCCGCCCGCGCCGGCCCGTCCGAGCTCGCTCGGCCGCGCCAGGTTGAGCGCGGTCTCGGCCTCGTCGGAGAGCCGCAGCACCGTCGGCCGCGGGCCGTCCTGGGCCAGTGCCCGAAGCCCCGCGGTTCCGGTGGCGAAGTCGGGGAAGCGCCAGCCCTCGTAGCTCCGCTGCGCGGGGCTCGGGTGCACCTGCACGGTCAATGCGGTGATCACGCCGAGCGCCCCCTCGGAGCCGAGGAAGAGCTGGCGCAGGTCGGGCCCGGCGGCGCTGCGCGGCGCGCGGCCGACGTTCACCGTCCCCGCCGGCGTGGCCACCCTCAGCCCCAGCGCCAGCTCGTCGAAGCGCCCGTAGCCGGCGGAGGCCTGCCCGCTCGAGCGGGCCGCCGCGAACCCGCCCAGCGACGCGTACTCGAACGATTGCGGGAAGTGGCCGATCGTGTAGCCGTGGGCGCCGAGCAGCGCCTCGGCCTGCGGCCCCCGAAGCCCCGGCTCGAGCACGGCCAGGCGCGAGACCTCGTCGAGCTCCAGCAGCGCGTCCATCCGGCGCAGGTCGATCGCCACCAGGCCGGCGTAGACGCCGGCGTCCGGCGGCGCGAGTCCGCCGACGACCGAGGTCCCGCCCCCGAACGGAACGGCGGCGACGCGCGCCTCGGCGCAGATCGCCAGCGTCCGGAGAACCTCGTCGTGGGTGGCCGGGAACACCACCAGATCGGGGGCCGCGCTCGCGTCGCCGGCGCGCAGCGCCAGCAGGTCGGGCGTCGACTTCCCCCGTGTGTGGCGGATCCGCGTCGCGGCGTCGGCGCGGGCGTGCTCGGCGCCGACGACCTCCGCCAGCCGGGCCGCGGCGCCGTCGGCGATCCGGGGCGGCGGCGGTGAGAGCTCGGCCAGCGCGGGGCGAGGGGCGGGAGCTCTCGTGACGCCGAGGGCGCCGCGGAGCAGCTCGGTCACCGCCTCCGGCAGCTCCGGCACCTCGGCGGGGTCGCCCCAACCCCACCACGACAGCAGGGGGGCGGGCTCGGTCGGTCGCTCGGCCATCGCCGGGCGGACCCTAGACAATCTGGATTGAGTGTCGTCAGTTGGCCCCCCGCATCGCTCGTTAGGGCGCAGGGGCAGGCGTCGCGCCAGGCGGGCGTTCTCCGGCGGGTCGAGAACGGCGTGCTGGACGCACACGGGCACCGGCCGGGTGACGCCCTCACCCGCTGGGGCGCCGGCTTGACCTTCACCCCGTGCCAGAAGGCGACGTGGTTGGTGATGTTCTCCGCCGCGGGCTTCGGGTGATTGCCCTCGACCTCCACGGTACGGTCGCTGTCGGCCACCACGGTCCCGTTCCGGCTCGCCTGCATGGGTCCAGCTGCGCCGGGACCGCCGACCATCTTCCGTACTTGCTCGTGATCATGCTCATGACGTCTTCAATCCGTGATCTCCACGTCTCCACGTCGTTGAAACCTGGCCGGCGTGCGGCCGATCCGACCGGTCGGTGAGGCCGGCCTGTGTCCGAGTACGACGCCGATCCGGGTCGCGCCTGGGACGCTCTGAGTCATCGCTACGACCGCCAGCTGTGGCTGGAGCGCTCCGCGATCGCGACGGCGGTCCGCCTCCTGGCGCCCGCGGCCGACGAGCGCTGCGTCGATGTCGGCACCGGTACGGGCGAGGTGCTGCGCCAGCTCGCGCAGCGCTCGATCGTCCCGCGCGACGTGACGGCTATCGACGCCTCCCCGGCAATGCTCGCCCGCATCGGTCCGCTCCCCTGCGGCTGGCGTCTCTGCGTCGGTGACGTCCGCCGCCTTGAGCTGCCCGATGCGTCATGCGATGCACTCAGCGCCGCCTACGTGCTGCAACTGCTGGCGCCCGCGGATCTGCCGGTCGCGCTCGGCGAGTGCCGGCGCGTGCTGCGGCCCGGAGGCCGGCTGGTCACGGTGACTCCCGCGATCCCTCTGCGCGGGGCGGCACGAGCGATCGCGGCCGCGCTCGACCGGCTCGCTGCGCGCGGACCGGATCGATATCGCGGGCTACGGGCCCTCGACCCGGGCTCCGCGCTCGAGCGAGCCGGGTTCGTCGTGCTCCGGTCGAAGCGGAGGCTGCGGGGCTATCCCAGCGTGTGCGTGCTGGCCCTTCGGCCGGAACGTGAAGGCCAGACGGCGGGGCGGGATGTGCCGTCAGTCGGTGACCTTGATCCCGGGTGAGAACGCGACACGCCCTCTGATCTTGCGGATCCAGGGATGGGTGCCGGTATGTCGACACGGCGTTTCTCCGGCGCTGCCCGTCGCCCTCGATGTGGTGGTAGCCGGCAAGGCACTTCCACGGACATAGCGACTTCATCTGACTCGGTCGCAACAGCGTCTCCTCGCTGCGGTTGACGACGGGGATCGCGGACGGGGCGGAGACGATCGTCGTCGCCCAGCGCGGCCGCGCCCTTGAACCCGGAGAAGGCGCCGAAGGCATTGATCACGCCGAGATCGAGCACGTTGAACGCGATCCCGCGCGTCTGAAAGGGCGGCCGACCGCATCCTTCCGCGCCAGACCTCGCGGACGCGAATGGCGCTCAGCTCGCCGCGGGGCGGCTGCGCCAGCTTGGGACGCCGACCACGATCAGCCGCATCTGGCGGGCGGCCGTCCGCGCGATCTCGGCCTCGGAGGGGGCTGCGTCCGGCGGCGCGTCGAGCAGCGCCTCGACGGTCGCGATCATCGTGTTGACGAGCAGGCCGGCGAGCAGCTGGAGGTCCTCGGTCGTCCACTCCGAGAGGATCGGCAGGCGGGCCAGGTCGGTGGCCAGCTCGCTGACGAACAGCCGGATCTCGGTGCGGATCGCGTGCCGCAGGACCCCGTTGCCGGTCGAGCGGATCCGGGCCACGAACGCGAACTGCATGCGATTCGCGCGCACGTAGGCGATCAGGATCTCGACCGAGCGCTCGATCATCCGCTCGGGTGCCCTGCCCTCCTCGCGCGCGTGGCGGAGCATTCCCCGCAGGGCCCGGAACGAGTCCTCGATCAGCACCAGCCCGAGCTCGTCCATGCCGGTGAAGTAGCGGTAGAACGCGGTCGGCACGACGCCCGCGGCCCGGGCCACGCTGCGCAGGCTCAGGGCGTCGAAGCTCTCGCCGGCCTCCATCTGCAGGAGCGCCGCGTCGAGCAGCGCCTGACGGGTCTGCCGGCGGCGCTCGGCCTGGGTGCGGCGGGCCCGCGCCGGTGCTCGGGCGGAATCATCGACCATTGATGTACGTCTGTTCTCCAAAACGTGTGCACGTGCTCACACAGCCCAGTTTAGCCCTTGACCTACCGGGAAGCCTGGCTCTACTATGTTAGAGAACAGTCGTCCACTAAAACTTATCCGAGGAAGGTGCCCACCGCGACCATGACGACCACCACCCGGATCCTCCGCTCGAGCCTCGTCGATCTGCTGGTCGGGCCCCACGGGATCGACCGCTACCTCGAGCTGATCCGCCCGCAGCTGACCGTCCACGACGCCCGCGCCGAGGTGCTCAGCGTCCGCCGGCAGACCGACCGCAGCGTCACCGTGGCGCTGCGCCCCAACCGCGTGTGGGAAGGCTTCGAGGCCGGTCAGTTCCTCCGCCTGGGGGTCGAGATCGACGGCGTCCGGCGCACGCGCACGTACTCGCCGGCGAGCTCGCAGCATGGCGGGCGCGGCGAGCTCGAGCTGACGGTCACCGAGCACCCCGGCGGTCTCGTCTCGCGCCACCTGATCGCTTCGCTGTGCCCGGGCGCGATCGTCCACCTCGGCGCCGCGCAGGGGGACTTCACGCTGCCCCGGCGCCGGCCGCAGCGGCTGGCGCTGATCAGCGGCGGCAGCGGGATCACGCCGGTGCTGTCGATGCTGCGGACCCTGTGCGACGAGGGCCACGAGGGCGAGATCGCCTTCCTTCACTACGCCCGCACCGCGGCCGACTGGCTGTACCGGCCCGAGCTGGACGCGCTGGCGGCGCGCCATCCCGGATTGCGCGTCGCGTATGTGGGGACCCGCGAGGGCGGCACGCACGTCAGCGCCGCCGCTGTCGCCGAGCTGCTCGGTCCGAGCGGTCTCGACGGCGCGCGCGCCGCCGTGTGCGGGCCGCCGGCGCTGATCGAGGCGGTCCGCGCGATCTGGGCCGGGCGGGAGCCCGTGCTCGCCGAGAGCTTCACCCCGCCCTCCCTGAGCGTCGCCGGGGCGGCCGCCGAGGGCACGCTGCGCTTCCTGCGCAGCGACCGGACGGCGACGATCGCCGAGGGGTCGCTGCTGGAGCAGGCCGAGGCCGCCGGGCTGACCCCCGAGTTCGGCTGTCGGATGGGCATCTGCCGCACGTGCACGTGCCGCAAGGCCGCCGGCCCCGTGCGCAACCTCCTCACCGGCGAGGTCTCCGGCGAGGAGGACGAGGACATCCAGCTGTGCGTGTCGGTCCCCGCCGGGGACGTCGCGCTCGAGCTCTGAACCCCGACTTCACGAGAGAGGACCAACGATGACCATCACCGCCCGACCCACGCTGAGCGACGAGCAGCTCGAGGCCCTCGGCCGCGAGCTCGACGCGCTGCGCAATCGCACCATCGCCGACCTCGGTGAGCGCGACGCCGATTACATCCGCACGGTGATCAAGGCCCAGCGCGGGCTCGAGATCTCGGGCCGTGCGCTGCTGTTCGCCGGGTTCCTGCCCCCGGCCTGGCTGGCCGGCACGGCCGCCCTGTCGCTGTCGAAGATCCTCGACAACATGGAGATCGGTCACAACGTGATGCACGGCCAGTACGACTGGATGAAGGACCCGGCGCTCGACTCCAAGCGCTTCGAGTGGGACAGCGCCTGCCCCGGCGACCAGTGGCGCCACTCGCACAACTACATGCACCACACGCACACCAACGTGCTGGGCAAGGACCGCGACATCGGCTATGGCGTGCTGCGGATGTCCGAGGACCAGGAGTGGCGACCCCGCGACCTCGGCAACCCCGCCTACGCGACGCTTCTGATGCTGCTGTTCCAGTGGGGCGTCGCCGCCCACGACCTCGAGGTCGAGCGGCTCGAGTCCGGCGAGATCACGCTGTCGGACAAGCGCGAGATCCTGGAGGCGATCTGGACCAAGGGCCGGCGGCAGGTGCTGAAGGACTACGTCGCCTTCCCGCTGCTGGCCGGCCCGGTGGCGCCGTTCGTGTTCACCGGCAACCTGACCGCAAACGTCGTCCGCAACGTGTGGTCGTTCATGATCATCTTCTGCGGCCACTTCCCTGAGGGGGTCGAGGAGTTCTCCGAGGAGGAGGTCGAGGGTGAGACCCGCGGCGGCTGGTACCTGCGCCAGATGCTCGGCTCGGCCAACCTGACCGGCGGCCGGCTGTTCCACATCCTCGCCGGCAACCTCTCGTACCAGATCGAGCACCACGTGTTCCCGAACATCCCAGCCGACCGCTACGCGGAGCTGGCCGTCGAGGTGCGCGAGATCTGCGAGCGCTACGGCTTGAACTACAACTCCGGGCCGCTGCACAAGCAGTTCGGCTCGGTGGTCAAGAAGATCTGCCGCCTCGCGCTCCCGAGTCGCGGCTCGGAAACCGAGCCGTCGTCCGAAGTTCGAGCGGACGCTCGGTCCGGTGACGCCGAGGCGGCGCCCGTGGCCGACCGCGAGCCCGTGCTCGTCCCGGCCTGAGCGTGCCTCCGCACCGCACCGCACCGCTCCGCGCGCCGCGCGGTGGCCGCACCGCGGAACGATGGGATATCGATGGGTCCATGGACCGGTCGATATCCCATCGTCACCTGGCCGTAGGCGCTACACGAACCGGCGCTCGGACTCGGGGACCTTGGGAATCTCGCTGGCGATCCGGTTCATCGTCTGCCAGAACCGCGGCAGCTCCGGGTAGATGATCGCCTTGCCGCTGGTGATCAGCGCGCACGAGATCCCGCGCTCGGGATCGGCCCAGCCGACGATGTTGATCAGCCCCAGATGGCCGAAGGCGAGGTCGGTGTCGAGGCCGTAGAGGCTGATCACCTTGGCGCCGAGCATCAGCCCGAAGCCGAAGCGGACGGGCAGGCCGAGCGTGAGGTCGAGCTCCAACCGGGCCTGGGTGCGCAGCGCGCGACGGAGCGTCTCGGGCGCCATCACGCGGACGCCGTCGAGCTCGCCGCCGCGGCGGAAGATCTCGAAGAAGCGGCCGAGTTCGTCGGCGGTGGTGACGATGCTCGCCGACGGCATCACCGAGGTGAGGAAGCGCGGGTCGTTGGTGAGCTCGACGACCTCGCCGAGCGGCGCGCTCAGCACCCGCGCGACGAGCTGGGCGAACGGGGGCAGCAGCCGCGGCCCGGTGACGTAGGCGAGGCCGACCCGGTCGACGTCCCCGGGGGCGACGCCGTAGTTCATCCAGCGGAAGCCGAGCGGGTCGAGGATCTCGTCGGCCAGGAAGGCGCGGACGTCCCGGCCGGTCACGCGCTCGATGATCTCGCCGAGGATGAACCCGCCCGACAGCGCGTGGTAGGCCAGCATCGTCCCGGGCCGGTGCAGCGGCCTGGCGGCGCTCAGCGTGCGGACGATCAGCTCGCGATCGCCGGCGCGGTCGAGGTCGAGCAGCTCCCGTGGCATCGTCGGCACGCCGGCCCGGTGCGCGAGCACGTGGGCGATCGTCGTCTGGCCCTTGCCGCGGGCGGCGTACTCGGGGATGTAGCGGGTGACGCGGTCGAAGATGTCGAGCTCGCCGCGCTCGTGGAGCATGTGCACGAGCAGCGCGGTGATCCCCTTGGAGGTCGAGTACACGCAGAACGGCGTCGCCGGGGTGGCCAGGACCTTGGCGGTCCCCGCGGGCTCGCCGGGGCCGTTGCCGCGGGCGTGCCCGATCGCGCGGTTGAGCACCAGCTTGCCGTGGCGGCGCACGCACAGCTGCACCGCGGGGTGCACGCCGCTGCGGTACAGCGTTCGCGTCGCGCTCCAGATCCGGCGGACGTTCTCGTCGCGCAGGCCCGCCGACTCCGCCGGCTCCTCCGGTCCGAACGAGGTGACGGCGTCCAGGTCGCGGGGGATCTCGATCCGGCCGAGCGGGTTAGGGACGCGCGGCAGACGGGGGAAGCGGGGCAGGGCCGGCAAGCCGAACCGGCGGGGCAGGGTGGGCATCGCGGGCGGAGAGCATAGGCGAGTGAACCGCCGGCGGCGCCGCGCCGTATACATTTGCCATGAGCTACTTCTCCACGCTGCGCATGTACCTCAAGCGTTCCTCGAAGCTGGCCGAGCCGACCGACCTGTACGCCCATCGCGTCAAGCTGCTCGACGGCGGCGAGCTCGACCTGTCCTCGCTCCGCGGGCGACCCACGCTGGTCGTCAACACGGCCAGCAAGTGCGGCTACACGCCCCAGTATGAGGGCCTGCAGGCACTCTACGATCGCTACCACGACCGCGGCCTCGAGATCATCGGTTCGCCGTCGGCCGACTTCGCCGGCCAGGAGTACGACAACGCCGAGGAGATCGGCGCGTTCTGCCAGAAGAACTACGGCGTGCAGTTCACGCTGACCGAGCGGATGTCGGTCCGCGCCGACCCGGCGCCGCTGTGGGAGGACCTGGCCCGGCAGCCGAAGTCCGCGCCGCCGGTGTGGAACTTCACCAAGTACCTGGTCGGCGCCGACGGCCGCCTGATCGCGCGCTGGGCGACGAAGGTCAAGCCCGACGATCCGGAGGTCATCGGGGCAATCGAGTCGGCGCTCCCGGGCTGACGCCGTGCCCGTCGCCGCAGCGGTGTTCGCCGGGCCGGGGGCGGTACTGGCGTACGCTGCGGGCGCCCTCACGATTCTGATGCTGGCGCTGTGGGCGCTGAGCGTCCGGCTGCGCGACGTCTCGATCGTCGATCCGGCGTGGGGGCCGGCGTTCGCGCTGGTGGCGCTGGTGGCGGCGCTGGCGGGATCCGGCGACGGCGCGCGGCGCGGCCTGCTGCTGGTGCTGACGGCGATCTGGGGGCTGCGGCTCGGCGGTCACCTGCTGCGGCGAAAGCTCGGCGACGGCGAGGAGGATCGCCGCTATGCGGTCATGCGCGAACGCCGCGGCGAGGGCTTCACGGTGTGGTCGCTGTACATGATCTTCGGGGTCCAGGGACTGCTGGTGCTGATCGTCTCGCTGCCCCTGCAGGTCGCCGCCGGCCGGCCCGCCGGGCTCGCCGCGGGCATCGTCCCCGGCCTCGTCGTGTTCGCGGTCGGGCTGGCCTTCGAGGCGCTGGGCGACGAGCAGCTACGACGCTTTAAGGCCGACCCGGCGCACCGCGGGCAGGTGATGCGGCGCGGGCTCTGGCGCTACACCCGCCACCCCAACTACTTCGGTGACGCCTGCGTGTGGTGGGGGCTGTGGCTGATCGCCCTCCCCGCCGGCGGCACCTGGTGGACGGTCGCCGGTCCGGCACTGATGACGCTGCTGCTGGTCCGGGTGTCGGGCAAGGCGATGCTCGAGCGCGACATCGCCCGGCGCCGGCCCGAGTACGCCGACTACATCCGCGCCACTTCGGGCTTCGTCCCGTGGCCGCCCCGGAGCCGCTCGTGAGTACCGTCATCCGCCGCGTGCCGCACGAGCGGATCGTCCGCGTCTCGGGCGGGATCGAGCTGTGCTTCGAGGAGCGCGGCGACCGCGACGCCCCGCTGGTGCTGCTGGTGATGGGGCTCGGCCTCGACCTGTGCTGGTGGCGCGAGGAGTTCGTCTCCGGGCTCGCCGCGCGCGGGCTGCGGGTCGTCCGCTTCGACAACCGCGACGTCGGGCGCTCGACCCAGCTCGCCGGCCGCGGGCCCTCGGGTCTCGGGTTGCTGCGGCGCCGCGTCCGCCCGCTCTACACGCTGGGCGAGATGGCCGACGACGCCGCGGGGCTGATCGAGGCGCTCGGAGCGCCGCCGCGGGGCCAGGATCCCGCCCCCCCGCCCCCCGCGCACGTCGTCGGCGCGTCGATGGGCGCGCTGATCGCCCAGGAGCTGGCGATCCGCCATCCCTCGCGGGTCGCCTCGCTGGTCTCGATCATGGGCCGCCCCGGCGACCCCCGCAGCGGTCGGGTGGCGCGGCGGATGCGGCCGGAGCTCGTGCGCCGAGCGCCGAGCGACCCGGAGCGCGCCGTCGAGCACCTCGTCGGGAGCTTCCGCCGGATCGGCTCGCCGGGGCGGACGCTCGAGGACGACGAGGACGTGCGGCTGGCGATGCGCCGCTCGCTGCGCCGCGCGCGCAGCGACGGCCTCGGCTCGGGCCGGCAGCTAGCGGCGATCCGGTCCGAGCGCGACCGCACCGCCGACCTGGCGGCGCTGAGCCTCCCCGCGACGGTGATCCACGGTCTGCGCGACCGGGTGATCCAGCCCTCCGGCGGCCGCGCCACGGCGGCGGCGATCCCCGGCGCCGAGCTGCTCGAGCTGCCCGACATGGGCCACGACCTCCCGCGGGCGGTGTGGCCGGTGGTCCAGGACGCGATCGCGCGGACGGTGGCCCGGTCAAGCGCCCGCTGAGCCCGCTCACGCCCGCCAGCATTGTGCTACTCTGTAGGCACAATGAGTAACACTGTAGGCATCCGCGAGCTTCGCCAGCAGGCCAGCGCCGTACTGCGCCGCGTTGTCGGAGGCGAGACGATCGAGGTCACCGACCATGGCCACCCGATCGCGCGGATCATTCCGCTGAGGCCCGGTGGGCTCGACCAGTTCGTCCTGGAAGGTCGCGTGACCGCAGCGACCGGCGATCTGCTCGACATCGCCGAGGCGATGGGCCTTCCCGAGCGCGGCCGCTCGTCGCCGACGGCGGCGCTGGCCGAGCTGCGCGCCGATGAGCGCTGACGCGGGCCGATGAGTGTCGGCGCCGCGTATCTCGATACCTCGGCCTTCCTGAAGCTGCTCGTCACCGAGCCGCAGTCCGAGCCTTTACGCCGGCGCCTTCAGCGCTGGCCCGACCGGGTGTCGGCCACACCGCTTCGCACCGAGACCATCCGCGCTCTACGTCGCTCAGGAAATGGCGACCTGGTCGGTCAGGCGCGCCGGCTGCTCGCCGCGATCAACCTCGTGCGCACCGACGAGCCGCTGCTGGACCGGGCCGGGGAGCTCGAGCCGGTCGGGCTGGGACCGCTCGACGCCATCCACCTGGCCGCTGCGCTGTCGCTCGGCCCGGATCTGGGCGTGGTGTTCTCGTACGACCAGCGGTTGCTCGACGCCGCCCGCGCGTACGGACTCGCCGCCGAGTCGCCGAGCGCATGACGGCTGCATAACTCAGCCCGCGCGGCGCGCCGAGCGCTACCCTGCTGAGGCGATGAGCGAGCCGCTGCGACTGACCATCGTCTACGAAGACGCCGGAGACGGCGACGGCTGGGTGGTGGCCCGGATCCCGCAGGTCCGCGGCGCGATCAGCCAGGGCGCGACCCGCGAAGATGCGCGGGCGAACATGATCGATGCGCTGCGGGAGCTGCTCGCGGTGCGCTTCGGATCCCCGCCGAAGCTGCCACAGCCGACTGACAGCGACTCGCTCGAGCTGACGATCGCGGCGTGAAGCGCCGAGTGCTCGAGCGCCATCTGCGCGCTCACGGCGCCGAACTGTTGCGCGAGGGAGCCCGTCACAGCGTCTGGGCCGTCGGCGGGCGCGAGAGTGAGCGGATCGCCGCCGTCCCGCGACACGGCGAGATCAAGACAGGAACCGTGCACGCGATCTGCAGACCTCGCCATCCCGGCCCCCCGCGGGCCGCTGACGACGCCGGTGCGCGCGATGCTGGCGCGCTCCTCGCAGGCGGCCGATAGCCATTGGCAGGGACGATGGTGTCCGTCGAAACCCAGACCTCGGTGTCGCGTGTCCGCGTCGCCGCCGGCTCGCCGCGGCTGGCGTCCATGGCGATCGCTGCCGTTCCGTTCGTGGTTCTCGCGTCCTGACAATCGCCAACACCTGCCACGAATTCTCGGCGGGCACTACCGCTCCTGCGTCGCTCAGGCCATTCGTGGCGACAGCCGGTAGTGGCTGACGAGCCAGCGGTTGCCGCCGTGGTAGCTCCAGATCTCCTGGGTCGAGAGCAGAAACAGCCGCCAGCCGCCGAGGAGTCGCAGCGCCTGCGCCCGCGAGCGCCCGTCGCCGATGAGGATCGCCAGGGCCTCGTCGCGGCGGGCGTCGAGCTGCTCCAGCCACGCCTCCAGCGTGCGCGCGTAGTGGGTGCCGGGCACGATCCACGAGTCGGTGAGCGTCAGGTGCTCCTGGAAGCGTGGAAGCAGCTCGTGGCTCGGCATCACGCCGGCGGTGAAGAACCGCTCGGCGGCCCACGTCCCGGTGAACCGGTACGGCAGCGTGCGGTGGCTGAACACGTGCACGAACGCGCGGCCGTCGGGCTCGAGCCAGGTCGAGATCCGCCGCAGCAGCTCGCGCCAGTTGCGCATGTGCTCGAACATCTCGATCGACATCACGCGGTCGAAGCGGGTCCCCGGCTCGAAGTCGTTGACGTCGGCGGTGTGGATCGTCAGGTTCCCCAGCCCGCGCGCCGCCGCCTGCGCCTCGATCCACTCGCGCTGGCGCACGGAGTTCGACACGCCGGTGACGGTGGCCGACGGGTAGCGCTCGGCCAGCCAGAGTGACAGCGACCCCCAGCCGCACCCGAGGTCGAGGATCCGCATCCCGTCGCGCACCTCGGTGCGCTCGCAGCTCAGCGCCAGCATCGCCTCCTCGGCCTCGGCCAGCGTGGTGGCGCTCTCCGACCACAGGCATCCCGAGTACTTGCGCCGCGGCCCGAGGATCAGGCCGAGGAACTCGGCCGGCAGCTCGTAGTGCTGCTCGTTGGCCTTGTCGGCCTGCTCGGCCACCGGCCCGCTCGACATCCGCGCCACCAGCTCGTTCAGCCGCCGCTCCTGCGCCGCAACGCCGCCGGCGCCTTCGCGGCGCTCGCGGGCTCGGGCTCCGTAGCGCGAGCCGAGGCGCAGCAGCCCGTCGGGGAGGACGTCGCGTTGCAGCGCCTGGTCGAGCAGTCGGTAGCGGAGGGCGTCGGGCACTGCTCGAATCTTCGTGCGGGCGCCCGCGCCGGATCACCGTGTGAAGGAGGTTTCGGCGGACGGCACCCCGGTCTGAGGCGCTGTTCAGCGGTCAGAGCAAAGCTCTACGGTGCGCTCGTGGCCGGGAAGCCGATCCGTCGCTCACGCACGACCAAGCGAACGCGCGGTCAGCGGTCCCGCGTGCCCGGCGATCGGGGGCTCGTGGGAGCGCTCGAGGATCGAGCGTGTGCTCGCCCCTCCGCTGGCCGAGCTGATGGAGGGCGAGGAAGAACAGGCGCACGCGCGAGAGTTGACGCGGCAGGCGAATCTCGTTCCGGCGCTCGCGCGGTTCCGGGAGCTGCTGGCCTTTGTCGGCGACGGGCGACGGGCGCCGGGCGACGCAGGCCGCAAAGCTGACGCCCGCGGATGCGATCGCGCTGGCGAGCGCTCTCGGTGCCCCCAGGCCCGCGGGCGTGCAGATTCGCTCGATGGAGGATCTTCCCGACGTGGCGCACCTGTTCCATTGGGCGGTCGCGGCAGAGCTGCTGACCGTGCGCGGCGCGAAGATTTTGCCCGGCCCCTGGGCTGAGGATCTGGAGCGCGATCCCCTCTCGACGTGGTTCAAGGCCGCGACCACGCTGCTGGAGCACGGCCTGCTGGACGGCTTTGGCCGCGGATGGCGCAAGCAGTACGTTGAGTTCCTCGACGCCGGGGCGCGTCTCGGCTCACCGCGATCCTCAACGCTGGGGGCGAGGCCCCTGTCGCCGCGGTCGGGGATCTCGTCTGGGGGCGGGTGGCGGCCGCTTATGGCTACGACCTCGACGATGCTTGCGAGCGTCGGCATGTCGACCGGTTGGTGCAGCGGATCTTCGCCCAGCCTCGCGGACCTCGGAGCCGCGGAGCGCGACGACCACGCGGTGCGGCTCACCGAGCTGGGAGGCGCTCTGGCCGCCGCAAGCGCGGTGATCGACGACGGTTTGGAATAGCTCACGGCAGCCGATTCGTCGTCCGCGCCTCTCCTGGCGTCAGCGTCAGCCGACCGAACGCTGCGGCATACTCCTAGGCCTGGCCTCGCAACCTTCATCTTCGGATCATTCTCGGTCGCCGAGTTGACCGTGCGCACCGCGCAGAGCGACCTGCTCGAGGTCGATCCGCTCGATTTCGGCCCGGACGCGCCCGCGACGGCGGCACTCGAGGCTGAGCGCGGCCCGGAGCCTCGCGAGTGCGTCAGCGTGGCGACTAACCCGCCGTTCGCGTACCTGGACTCCTCGGCTCTCGTCAGCTGATCAATCGACTAGAGCGACAGCGCCCGGCGCAAGCGAGCTTGGCCGTCGAAGTCAATACGGCAACCGTGACCGTGTTCGAGCGGTTGTAGCGGTCTGCGCTGACCACGACGACGGGCCGGCGCAGCGCCCGGCGCGGAGCCGCGCGGCGCGCCGAGATCCGCCCGCCACAGCTGTCCCCGGGAGATCACCGTCGAGAGTCGGCGAACAGCGCTCGCGCGGCTGCGTCGGTGAACTCCGACTCGCCGTCGGTTCCCGCGATCGCGTCGTTGATCGCCGCGGTGATCTCGGGGTCGTCCAGCGCGTCGAGCCACCGCTCGGCGGACCGCGCGAAGACTTCCTGCGCCCGCCCAACGTCAGGGTGCGTACGCGCGGCAGGCGGGGCAGATCCCGGTGATCGGGAAGTGGGTGAAGTGGGCCTCGTAGCCGAAGCGCTCGCGGATCACGTCGCGCACGGGGTCGAGCTCGGCCGGTGCGACCGCGGCGACCGCGTGGCAGCGCTCGCAGTGGAGGAACTCGCGCTCGCCGCCGACCAGCAGCGCGTAGAGGCCGGGGCCGTGGCCGAGGTGCACGTGGCGGGCGAGACCCTGCTGCTCGAGCACCTCGAGGTTGCGGTAGACGGAGGTCAGGTCGAGCGCCACGGCGACCGCGATGTGTTCGGCGGAGACCGGCGCCTCGGCGGCGAACAGCGAAGCGAGCACCAGTCGCCGCGAGGCGGTCAGACGCAGCCCCCGCTCGCGCAGCGCCGCGATCACATCCTCGAGCGTCTCGCAGACCAGCGGCGGTGCGTCCGGGGCGATCGTCACGGCCGCAGAGCGCTCAGGGCGCCCCGGAGTCGGCGCCGGTGAGGTGGGCGCCCCAGCGCTCCTCGATCCGCCCGAAGCGCCAGACGGCGAGCGCGATCGCCCAGGTCGCCACGAACATGCCGACGATCAGGAAGCCGAGCAGGTTGATGTCGATGTTCTCGAACCAGCTCCAGAAGCCGCCGGACAGGTCGAGGTGCTGCGCGATCAGCCCGCCGAGCTCGACCGTTCCGATCAGCAGCGCGATGGCGACCGACAGGCCGGTGATCGTGATGTTGTAGAAGACCTTGCGGACGGGCTTCGAGAACGCCCAGCCGTAGGCAAAGTTCATGAACGACCCGTCGATCGAGTCGAGCAGCGACATCCCTGCGGCGAACAGCACGGGCAGGCACAGGATCGCGTACCACGGGAGGCCGGCGGCGCCGGCGCTGCCGGCGATCACCAGCAGCGCGACCTCGGTCGCGGTGTCGAACCCGAGCCCGAACAGCACGCCGATCGGGTACATCTGCTGGGGCTTGGTGACCGCCCGGGTCATCCGGCCGAAGAAGCGGTTCATCAGCCCGCGGCTGTTGAGCTGCTGTTCGAGCGCGGCCTCGTCGTAGACGCCGGTCCTCATCTCCCGGAAGACCCTGAGGATCCCGATCAGGATCACGATGTTGAGCGCCGCGATGACGTACAGGAAGGTGCCGGACACGGTCGTGCCGATCCAGCCGGTGACCTGGTGCAGGCTCGAGCGGTCGTTGCGGACCGGCCCGTCGAGCGCGCGCACGCCGAGGGAGATCAGGAACGCCAGCGCGAACACGACAGAGGAGTGCCCGAGCGAGAACCAGAACCCCACGCTCAGCGGGCGCTTCCCCTCGCCCATCAGCTTGCGCGTGGTGTTGTCGATCGCCGAGATGTGGTCGGCGTCGAACGCGTGCCGCATCCCCAGCGTGTAGGCGGTGATCCCGATCCCGACGGTGAACGTCCCCGAGGCGCCGAGACGGTAGTGGCTCGGCGCGACGAGCGCGAACAGCGTCACGAACCCGAGTACGTGCAGCCCGACGACGACCACCGCCATCATCACCAGCGACCGTCGCTGCCCGGGCTCGAGCGAGTTCCACAGCGACCGCAGCCTCCGGCGTTTGATCCTGTCGGCCGCTGCCTCCATCTCCCTGCCGTCCTCCGACTCTCGGGTGGCTCCGGGGGCAATCTACGGTCTCGCTGCGCTATTGCAAGACGATTGCGATTGCGGGGTGATCGTGATTACCGCTCCCGGCGGCGGCACTCAGCCGACGATGCACGGAGGGGCGGCACGTCACGAGCCCGAGCTCGATGGCCTTAGGAGTTGCGGATCTTGAAGGCGGCGGAGATGTCCGTGAGCACCTGGCGCATCGCCGCCCCCGACGGGGTGATGGCGAGCGCACTGTGATGGTTCAGTGGGGCGCCGCTGCCGTCGGAGAAGCCGATCTCGATGTGGCCGTGGCCGAGCGAGACGGCGTTCCCGGTGTGGCCCATGATCGCGATCGGCTGCCCCGCGATCACGTGCTGGCCGACCTTGACGACCGCCGCGGCGACGTGCCCGTAATAGATGTACTGGCCGGCCAGGGGCCCCTGGGTGGCGAGGATCACGGGGTAGCTGGGCCCGAAGCCGCCCGGGTCTGAGGCGATCGCGCGGCCGCGGGGCAGTACGTGATGAACGACGATTGACGCGCCGCTTGTGGTCGCGCTCAATCCGTTCACGGGGGCCGTACCGGCGTCGGACGCCGTCTCGCGTGGCGAGTTCACGCCGCGGGTGGCGCTGAAAGCTGGTACGCACGTGGCACTGTTCGGGCCCCGCGGAACGGCGAAGAGCACGTTCATCGGGCAGCTCGAGCATGAGCTCGCGCGTTTGCACAGCCCCGACGCACCCCCGTGGGAACTCGTCCGAGTCGATCTGCGTCGCGCGATCTCGCTGCCCGCGTTCACGAGCGCGATTCTCGGCGCGGGCCGCCCACGGCCTCCCGCGTCCCCGTGGCGACACGTACCCGCTCAAGCGCGCTCGCGAGCTCAGGGGCCGTGGTAACGACGATGCGTGGTATTGCTTGCTGGAATTAGTGTAGCTCTTCGGAGTCACTCCGCGCGGGCGACCCGCCGGGGCCTCTCGCCCGCGCGCACGACCACGAACGACGGTAGTCGACGTCGTCGGGCCCGGAGAAGGCTCCGGGACGGCCGAGGCGGCTGAGGGTCATGATCATTCCTCAGCGCGCCGCGACAGTCGGATCAGCCGCGCATAGTGCCCGTGGGCGTCGATCAGTTGTTGGTGGGTGCCGTGTTCGATCATGCGTCCGTCGTGGAGGACGAGGATTTGGTCGGCGTGGCGGATGGTGGTGAGGCGGTGGGCGATGATCAGGGTGGTGCGGCCGTGCATGAGCCGTT
>JBBSFX010000001.1:0-144869 GCA_038254735.1 Solirubrobacterales bacterium | reverse complement strand
TACGTGGGCGCCGACGACGCCGAGCAGATCAGGGAGAACCACTCCGGGGGGGCGCTCGCCGGCGACGGCGAGCCGCGGCCGGTCGGGCTGATCACCCGCACGGACCTGGTCGCGCCGCCGCGCCGGCGCGTGCTGCTGGTCGATCACGCCGAGGCGGCCCAGAGCGTCCCCGGCGTCGAGGAGGCCGAGATCGTCGAGATCCTCGACCACCACCACATCGGCTCGATCGAGACGCGGGTGCCGGTCACCGCCACCTTCGATCCCGTCGGCTCGACGGCGACGCTGGTCGTCGAGCGCTTCCGCCAGAACGGCATGGAGCCGAGCCGGCAGACCGCCGCCGCGCTGCTCGGGGCCGTACTCTCGGACACCGTGATCCTCAACTCGGCGACGACCACCGCGCGCGACCGGGCGGTGGTCGAGTACCTCGAGCGGGTGCTGGCGATCGACGCCCGGGAGTTCGGGCGCGAGATGTTCGAGCAGACCTCGGACGTCTCCAAGCTGAGCGCCGAGGAGATCGTCTCCCGCGACGCCAAGCGCTACCAGGTCTCGGGCGCGCAGGAAATCTGCATCGCCCAGGTCGAGGTGGTCGGCCGGGGCCTGCTCGGGCGACGCGACGAGCTGCTCGAGGCGCTGCGAGCCCAGCGCGAGGGCAACGACCTCCAGCTCTACGCGCTGATGGTCACCGACGTGATGGACAAGAGCACCGAGCTGCTGGTGGCCGGCGACGTGCCGGGCGTGGCGCGGGCGTTCGGCGTCGAGGCGCAGGACGGGACGATCGAGCTCCCCGGGGTGATGAGCCGCAAGAAGGAGGTTGCCCCGAAGCTCCTCGCCGCGCTGTGAGCCGATGCGCGGTGGGGTCGGGGTGCCCCGAAGCTCCTCGCCGCGCTGTGAGCCGATGCACGGTGGGGTCGGGGTCCCCGAAGCTCCTCGCCGCGCTGTGAGAGAGTGTTTGCAGCTTATTCCCCATCAGCGGGAATTTGCTGCGAACTGCTCCGGCGAGAGCGGCCGCGCGGCCCCGGTGCCGCGTCCGTGAGCCGGGCCGGCTACGCCGCCGAGCTCCCCGCGGTGGCGACGGTGATCTCCCGGGAGGGCGCCTCGCCCCACAGCTGCTCGAGCCGGTAGTAGGCGCGCGTGTCCGGCGTGAACACGTGGACGACGACGTCGAGGTAGTCCATCAGGATCCAGTCCGACTGGCTGAGGCCCTCGACGCGGCGCGGGAGGATCCCGTGGCGCTGCTTGAGGCCGTAGTGGATCGAGTCGTGGATCGCCTTGGTCTGCCGTTCGGTGCGCCCCGAGCAGATCAGGAAATAGTCGGTGTACCCGAGGATCCCGCGCAGGTCGAGTTCGACGATGTCGAGCGCTTTCGGCTCGCCGGCCAGCTCCGCGATCGTGATGGCCAGCGCTTCGGGTGTGATCACGCGGTGGAACCTCCATACAGTTGGTGGGCTTCGATGTAGACGGCGACCCCTTCGGGGACGAAGTAGCGGATCGGCTGGCGCTCGTGCACGCGGCGGCGGATCTCGGTCGAGGAGATCCCCACCCCCGGCATCCGGAAGAAGGCCGCTCGCTCGCCGCCGGGCACCCCGTCGAGCGCCATGGCGATCTCCGAGCGGGCGGTGCCATGGCGCTTGGCCACGGCCAGCGTGGCCAGCTCCAGCACCCGCTCCGGCGCCCGCCAACGAGGAAGCCCCGCCGCGACGTCACCGCCGACGATCAGGAACAGCTCGTTATCGGGCGTCGTCGATTTCAGCTCCTCAAGGGTATCGACCGTGTACGACGGTCCCTCCCGCTCGACTTCGAAGGCCGACACCTGCAAGTTCGGATCGCCTGCCACGGCCACGCGGCAGAGCTCGAGTCGATGCTCGGGGCCGGGCTCGTCCTCCACCGGCTTGTGCGGCGGCACCCGCGCCGGCATCAGCACCACGGAATCCAGGCCGAGAGCCAGGAACGCCTCCTGGGCGCAAATCAGATGTCCGAGATGGGGCGGGTTGAAGGTGCCGCCGAGGATGCCGAGACGCACGGAGGGCGGCGGGCTACTAGGCGCGGACGGCGCCCGCACCCTCGACCAGGTACTTGAACGAGCACAGCTCGCGCAGGCCGATCGGGCCGCGGGCGTGGAGCTTCTGGGTGGAGTTGCCGATCTCGGCGCCCATCCCGAACTCGCCGCCGTCGGTGAACCGGGTCGAGGCGTTGACGTACACGCAGGCGGCGTCGACGCCGAGCTGGAAGGCGCGGGCCGACTCGGTGTCGCGGGTGACGATCGCCTCGGAGTGCCCGGATCCGTGACGGTTGATGTGCTCGATCGCCTCGGCGGCCGAGCCGACGATCCCGACGGCGAGCTCCATCGCCAGGTACTCCTCGGCCCAGTCCGCCTCGGTCGCGTCGGCGACCTCGATGTCACGGGCCAGCGCGCGGACGCGGGCGTCGCCGTGCAGCGCCACGCCGGCGTCGGCCAGCGCCCGCAGCGCGCGGGGCACGAACTCGGCCGCCACCGCGCCGTGCACGAGCAGAGTCTCGGCGGCGTTGCAGACGCTCGGTCGCTGGGTCTTGGCGTTCAGGGTGATCGCCAGCGCGTCGTCGAGGTCGGCGCTGGCGTCGACGAACACGTGGCAGTTGCCCGAGGCGGCGTAGATCACCGGAATCGTCGCCACCCCCTTGAGCGCCGCCTTCAGTCCCTCGCCCCCGCGGGGGATGATCAGGTCGACCAGGCCCGTCTGGCTGGCCAGCTCCTTGAGCTCCTCGTGCCCGCCGCCGGCCACCAGCGACAGCGCGCCAGCCGGCAGGCCCTCGGCCCGGATCGCCTCGTCGGCCGCCGCGGCGAGGATCGCGTTGGAGTGGACGGCGGTCGAGGAGCCACGCAGCACGATCGCGTTGCCGGACTTCAGGCACAGCGCGGCGGCGTCGACGGTGACGTTCGGCCGCGCCTCGTAGACGACGGCGATCACGCCGAGCGGCACACGGACCTTGCGGAAGTCCAGCCCGTTGGCCAGCCGGCCGCCGTCGATCACCTCGCCGACCGGGTCGGCCAGCGCGGCGATGTCGCGGACCTGGCCGGCGATCACCGCGAGGCGCACCTCGTCGAGCGCGAGGCGGTCGAGCAGGTGCGATGCCAGGCCGGCTTCGCGGCCGACCTCGAGGTCGAGGGCATTGGCGGCGAGGATCTCCGGGGCACGCACGATCAGCGCGTCCGCGATCGCATGCAGGGCGGCGTTCTTGGTTTCGGCGTCGAGCGTCGCCAGCACCCGCGAGGCGCGCCTGGCGCGCTCGCAGAGCTCGGTCACGGATACCGCGGTGGTGGCCATCGCGGCTTAAGGTTACGCCAGCACGAAGTAGTCGCGGTGGACGGCCTCGTCGCTGGCGCGGGGCAGCAGCTCGTGGACGGCCGCTGACTTGAGGCCGCGGATCCGGCGCAGCTCGTCGGCCGAGTAGTTGCAGATGCCCTTGCCGACGGTCTGCTCGGCGTGGGCGACCTCGACCGCGTCGCCGGCGTCGAAGTCGCCCGTCACCTCGACCACGCCGACCGGAAGGAGGCTCGTCCCCCCCTCGCGCAGCGCCCGCGCCGCGCCGGCGTCGACGAGCACCCGCCCGCGCACCGGCTTGGCGTACTTGAGCCACAGCTTGAAGCTCGAGTAGCGCTCGCTGCGCGCCGGGAAGCGCGTGCCGACCGGCTCGCGCCCTGCCACCGCGATCGGGATCACCCCCGGGTCGAGACCGCTCGCGATCACTGTGGGGATCCCGGCGGCGGTAGCCATCTCGGCGGCCACGACCTTGGAGCGCATCCCGCCGGAGCCGAGCGGCGAGGTGGTGTGGCCGATGTCGAACCGGGCCAGCGCATCGAACTCGGTCACCTCGGCAATCAGCTCGGCCCCGGGGTCCCGGCGCGGATCGGCGGTGTAGACGCCGCCCGCGTCGGTCAGCAGCAGCAGCAGCTCGGCGCCGAGCAGGATTGCCACCTGCGCGGCAAGGAAGTCGTTGTTGCCGAACGAGATCTCGTCCGTGGTGGTGGTGTCGTTCTCGTTGATCACCGGGACGACGCGCCACTCGAGCAGCTTGCGCAGCGTCTGCCGGGCGTTCAGGTAGTGCGTGCGTGCGCTCATGTCGAAGAACGTCAGCAGCACCTGGGCCGTGGGCACACCGCGGACGGTCAGGAGCTCGTCGTAAACCTGGTAGAGCTTGCCCTGGCCGATCGCGCTGGCCGCCTGCAGCTCGTCGATCGTGCGCGGGCGCAGGGAGATCGACATCGCCCCCATCCCCCGGGCGATCGCGCCGCTGGTGACGACGACCACCGACCGCCCGGCCCGGTGCAACCCGGCGAGCTCGTCGCAGATCCGGGCCAGCAGCTCGCGCCGCACGGCGCCGCGCTCGTCGGCGACGATGCTCGACCCGAGTTTCACGACAACGCAGCTCACGAGCCGAACTTTAGGGTTCGGCCCGCGGGGTCAGCAGCGGCGGTACACGCGCGTGAAGCTGACGCGCTCATCGTGGGCACCGACGCGGATCCGCTCGAGGATCCCCACGCGCACGCTCCGGCCCCGCGCGGAGCGGAGGTCGAGGTGCAGCGTGCGGGTCGGTCCGCCGGCGCGATAGCGGCGGCGGCGCCCGGCGACCCGGACGGTGACCGAGCGCAGGCGCTCGCCCACCGCCAGCGTCAGCCGCAGCCAGATCCGAGCCGGCGCGCAGCCGGGGACCCCGACCACCTGGCCCGAGCACCACGGGTCGGCGGGGACCCCCGCGCACGGCCTGGGCATGGTGGCCAGGTCGCCCGGGAGCGGGTGCATGATCACGCTGGCTCGCCGCGGGTAGGCGCCGGTCGGACACAGGGTCGGAACCGGCGCGATCAGCTGCAGCCGCGAGTCGCACAGGACCTCGGTCAGGAACAGCGGGTTGAGGTCCGCGCCGGCCGCCGAGCCGTCGCAGCTCGGCGAGCTGGTCTGGAAACGGGCCGGGCTGCTCGTGAACGGGCCGCCGGCGTCGGTGTTGCCGTGCGCGCAGCTGGTCGGATGCCCGCTCTGCAGGTTGAGCGCGGCGAAGTCCCCGTTGGTCGGGTGGCGATAGGCGCCATTGTGCGAGAAGGCGTTGTCCAACAGCGCGTCGCCCCACTCGTCGTACAGGCAGCCGCCGGGACTCGGGAGGTTCGCGGTCCCGCCGGTGCACGGCGGTCCGCTGTCGCTGAACGGGACGAAGATCACGCCCCAGGCGTCGTTGTTGACGAACCGGTTGCCGATGATCGTGTCGTTGCGCCCGCCGGACACCGACATGCCGGTGCCGATCGGCCCGGCGGCGGCGAAGCCCGAGGACGGGACGTCGGGGTTGTTGTTGTCGTGGACGTAGTTGTGCATGAACACCCAGCACGAGTGGGTGTGGGTGATCGGGCTGACGCCGTTGCCGGGGCAGGCGCCGTTCTGGGGCGGCGGGTTGTCGCCGTTCTGGCTGTTGGTGTCGAAGCCGTCCTCGTTGTGGTCGAACTCCGAGTTCTCGACCACCAGGTTCCCGCCGGAGTTCGAGCCCGAGTAGCCGAGCGCGTTGTACTGCGCGTGGGCGTGGTCGACGATTTGGTTGCACAGCTGCCGGCAGGCGCCGACGTAGAAGCCCGAGTCGTTCATGTTGCTGGCGTAGATCTGGTTCCAGCTCCCGCCGTCCCAGTTGCTGGAGAAGATCCCGTAGGCGGCGGCGGTGGCCTCGTCCCTGTAGTAGGTCGAGGTCGCGGTCAGGTAGGAGCCCTCGAAGCCGTAGCCGCCGATCTTGCCGCTTCCGTCGCCGCCGTTCCACCACACCCCGTTACCGGCGTTGCCGCTGCCGCCGAGGAAGTTGCACGTGGTCATGTTGTCCACTGCGACGTTGGCCGCCTTCCAGACCATCACGCCGTTGAGCCCCACGGGGCCGCTCGAACCCGTGCCGGCCGGACCGAGGTTCTGATCGGCCGGGGCGCTGCTGCACGCCGGCGAGCCCGGCTTCGTCCCGTCGAGCACCACCCGGTTGCGGTCCATCCCGCGCAGGCGCAGGCGGGCGGTGGTGATCAGCACCGCCGCCCGGGTCTCCTCGTGGCCGCTGGGGGCAGCGCTGTTGGCGGTCTTGTAGTCGCCGGGGGCGACGAGCACCCAGTCTCCGGACCGGGCAGCGTCGACGGCAGCCTGGATCGAGCCGAACTGGCCGGGGATGCCGTGGAAGCTGCCGACGCGCAGGACCTGGGGCACCCGGGCGGCCGCAGCGGCGGTCATGACCGCGGCGCCGAGCATTGCGGCGACGGCGGCGACGGCGTTCGTACGACGCATCGAGCTCCTCTCCTCGAAGCGCCGGGGTCTCGGACCGGCGCGGCGCGATCCTACAGCGCGGAGGCGACCGCCCGCCGCGGGCGCCGCGCGAACCGCGGGCGCCGTGCGCTCGGCCCGTCAGCCGCCGGGGGCGAGCTCGAACTCGATCCCGCCGCGCGCCCGGCCCGGGTCACCCGCCGGGGTCGAGCTCGAACTCGATCCCGGCGATCTGCACTTCGTCGCCGGGCTCGAACCCCTGGGCCTCGAGCGCCCGGATCACTCCGATCCCACGCAGGCGACGCTCGAGATGGACGAGGGCCTCCTCGTTGTCGAGGTCGTAGCGGGCGACCAGCCGCTCGATCCCGCGCCCGGTGACCGCGAAGGTGTGCTCGGTGACGCGGCGGACCTCGTAGGCGCGCTCGGCGGCGGGGCGGAACACGCGGTGCTCGGGCAGCTGCTCGACGGGAGCGGACGACTCCTCGACGGCGGCGGTGGCCCGGCGATGCGCCTCGGCCGGGCTCAGCCTGACCGGCGCGGGCCGGCCGTCCTCGACGGGGATTCGCCGGATCAGCTCGGTCGCCAGCTCCTCCAGCCCGGCCCGGGTCACCGACGAGGTGAGCAGCACCGGCACCTCGGGCCCGAGCCACTCGCGCCACCGCTCCCGCGCCGCCCGCGCCGCGGCCGGCGCGACGAGGTCGACCTTCGACAACGCGAGGATCCGCGGCAGCGCGGCCAGACGCGGGTCGTGGAGGGCCAGCTCGCGCTCGACGATCTCGTGGTTGGCCACGGGGTCCGAACCGTCGAGCGGCTGGAGGTCCAGCACGTGCACGAGCAGCCGAGTGCGCTCGACGTGGGCGAGGAACTCGTGACCGAGGCCGGCGCCTGCGCTGGCGCCCTCGATCAGCCCCGGGATGTCGGCGATCACCAGCTGGCGATCGTCGCACTGGAGCGTACCGAGGGCGGGTTCGAGCGTGGTGAACGGGTAGCCGGCGACTTTCGGGTGGGCCCGGGTGAGGCGCGAGATCAGCGAGGACTTGCCGGCGTTCGGCAGCCCGACGAGGCCGGCGTCGGCCAGCAGCTTCAGCTGCAGCGTCAGCCAGCTCTCCTCCCCGGGCAGCCCACGCTCGGCGAACCGCGGGGTCTGGTGGGTGGCGCCGGCGAAGCTCTTGTTGCCCCGCCCCCCCGCGCCGCCGCGGGCGACCACCGCTCGCTGGCCCGGCCGGACCAGATCGTGGCGGCTGCCGTCCGCCTCGACGAGCACCTCCGTCCCCGGGGGCACGGTGACCTCGAGCGTGTCGCCGTCGGCGCCGTGACGCTGGGAGCCCTGGCCGTGGCCGGCGCGTCGGGCCTTGAAGTGCGAGGAGCGCCGGAAGCGCTCGAGGTCGCGCAGCGAGTCGTCGCACACCAGCACGACGTCGCCGCCGTGGCCTCCGTTGCCGCCGTCCGGCCCCCCCTTGGGGACATGCGCCTCGCGGCGGAAGCTGAGACAGCCGTCCCCGCCGCCGCCCGCCTGCACGTGGATGCGCGCCTGATCCTTCATCGTCGGTCAATTATCGTGCGGCGGGGCCGGAGCGGCGCGCCGCGAGGTTCGCGCTCAGATCGGCCACCACCTGCTCCGGCTCGTCGTGGACCTGGTCCCAGCCGTAGCGGATCACGACGAAACCGCGCGCGCAGGTCGAGCTCGGTCCGGACGGGCAGCCGGAGCGTCGCCGCGGGTGGACCCGGCCCCGGTCGTGGCGTGCCCGTGCCCCGCGGTCGAGGACCGTCCCCGTCCACCACGCGCGCGTCAGGTCCCGACGGCCGTGGACGACGATCCCGTCGATCGACACCGGCGCGACGTGCTGAGCGAGACCGGGAACGATAGGCGGTCGACGATGCCGATCCACCAGGCCGCGGCGAGATGGCTGAGCATCGCGCCGGGACCGGCGTACAGGAGCGCCGCGTACAGATCGCCCTCGAGGCTCGGCGCGACGTGCCCGGCGGCGTAGATCCGCGGCAGCACCCTGATCAGCAGACCTGAGGCTGCCCACCGGCCGATCTGACTGTCGGCGACCCCGAACCCGGAGAGCTGGGCACGGCTCACGCGGCCCGCCTGCGCGCCGGCGAGCGCAGCGACGCGTTCTCTGGCGCCCAGCTCCCGCGGAGCGAGAGCGGATTGCCGGAGATCGACCATCGCCCCATGCTCCGCGCGATCGTGTGAACGAACGAGACGCAGATGTGCCAAAGTCCGTGCCGAAAGGACGGCACCGCGCCACAGCGGACGTGAGTCTAGGGTTCCGGCGGTCCATTCATCGCGCCGTTGCCCGCACAAAAGCGGTCGCGGCACACGCACTGGAGGTTGACCTTGGCTCAGCTGGTGACTGACTTCAAGAACTTCCTGCTCAGGGGTAACGTCGTCGAGCTGGCCGTCGCGGTCGTCATCGGCACGGCCTTCGCGGCCGTCGTGAAGGCGCTGGTGGCGGACATCCTCACCCCGATCATCGCGCTGATCTTCGGCCAGCCGAGCTTCGGCGGCCTGTCGTTCACGATCAACGGAAGCCACTTCCAGTACGGAGACTTCATCAACGCGCTGTTCACGTTCGCGTCGGTGGCCGCCGCGATCTTCTTCTTCGTCGTCAAGCCGATGGAGGTGCTGCTGGCCCGCCGGACCCAGGAGGACCCGACGGTCAAGGGGTGCCCCGAGTGCACGTCGGAGATCCCGATCAAGGCGCGCCGCTGCCCACTGTGCACGTCTGAGCTGGTCGGCACCGCGTGAGCGACGCCAGCGCAGATCGGCAGCTCACGCGGCGAGGAGCGGAGGCCCAGCCGCGACAGAGAGCGGCGGCCGCCTACGCCTCGGAGGCGGGCGCCTCGGCGGGAGAAGCCGCAGCGGGAGAAGCCGCAGCGGGAGAAGCCGCAGCGGGAGAAGCCGCAGCGGGAGAAGCCGCAGCGGGAGAAGCCGCAGCGGGAGAAGCCGCAGCGGGAGAAGCCGCGGCGGGAAGGCCCGGCTCCGACACCGAGATCACGCGCCCGCGGCGGCCGCGGGCGAACTGCACGGTCCCGGCCGAGCGCGCGTAGATCGTGTGGTCCCTGCCGATGCCGACGCCGTCGCCGGGCTTGAAGCGCGTACCGCGCTGGCGGACGATGATCTCGCCGCCGGTCACCGCCTGACCGGCGAACACCTTCACGCCGAGGCGCTTGGCGTTGGAGTCCCGGCCGTTCCGGGAGGAGCCGAGTCCCTTCTTATGCGCCATCTGATCCCTCCACTGGGCTGCTCGCGGCCGTCTCGCCGGTGAGCTGGACCGGGGCCGGTGTGGCGGCGGCTCGGCTCCGCCCGCCCGTGCCCGGGGTCTCGATGCCGGTGACCTCGATGCGGGTCAGCTCCTGGCGGTGGCCGGTGCGGCGCTTGTAGCCGCGCTTGGGCTTGAACTTCACGATGCGGAGCTTCGGACCGCGCTCGTGGGCGAGCACCTTGGCCCTGACCGCCACGCCGCTCAGGCCCTCACCGTCGATCAGCTCGTCTCCGTCGACGTACAGGAGCGGCTCGAGTGTGATCTCGGCGCCCTCCTCGGCGGGCAGACGCTCGACGAGCAGCCAGCGGCCGGGCTCAACGCGGTACTGCTTGCCGCCTGTCTTGACGATTGCGTACATGGTCACTCGGAAGATGGGGTGGCGCCGGAGGCCGCCTCGGCCCGGGCACCGGAACGACGTCGTCCCCCTCGGCGGCCACGACGTCGAGGCTTGGATTCTACGTCATCGCCGTCCTCGATGAGATCCGCCCTCTCTCCGTCGGCGGTGATGTCGTCCGGCCTGGCCAGCTCCGAGGCGACGTTGGCCACGTCGTCGGCGTTCTCCGGGAAGGCGCCCTCGCCCTCGGCGTCGCCCTCGGCCGCCGGCTCGGGCGCGGTCTTGCGCCGCGGCGCGCGCCGGGCGGCCGGCTTCTTGGGCGCCGCGGGTTCGGGCCTGTCGCCGTCCGTGACGACGTCGACGAGCGCCGCCAGCGCCTCGGTCCGGCCCACCTCCTCGATCCGCACCAGCCGCTTCTGCCCGACGAACCGGTCGGCGTCCTTGACCGCGATGATGTAGCCGTCGATCTTGCCCACCGCGTCGCCTGGGCTGTACATGTGCGGCTCGACCAGCTCGACGTGCACCTCCTCGCCCTCGCGGAACGGCAGCGCGCGCTCGAGCACCTTCTCACGATCGGCCTCCATCAGCACCGCGAAGTGCTCGAGCGGCAGGCCCTCGGAGCCCTCGAAGTGGAACCACTTGCCCGTCTCCTCCTCGATCGCGTGCAGCGCGCGCGCCGCGTTGCCGGTGAACTCGGCCGACACGCGCGGGTTCATCTGCAGCAGGATCGCCTCGGCCTTGGTCTCGGCGGCGAGGTCGCGCATCCGCCGCTCGAACTCGATCGCGATCGTCTCCTCGGACTTGATCACGCCCTCGCCGTCGCACGTCGGGCACGGGCGGGTCATGATCTCGCGGACGCCCTCGGTGACGTTCTGGCGGGTCATCTCGACCAGCCCGAGCGGCGAGATCTCGACCACGAAGGTCTTCGTGCGGTCCTCGTCGAGCGCGTTGCGGAGCGTCTTCAGCACGGCGTCACGGTTGCGCGCGCGGGCCATGTCGATGAAGTCGATGACGATGATCCCGCCGATGTCGCGCAGCCGCAGCTGGCGCACCACCTCGTCGGCCGCCTCGAGGTTGGTCTTGGTGATCGTGTCCTCCAGGCGGGCGCTCTTGCCGCGGCCGATGAACGAGCCCGAGTTGACGTCGATCACCGTCAGCGCCTCGGCGTAGTCGATCATCAGGTAGCCGCCGCTCGGCAGGTCGACGCGGCGGCTGAGCGTCGAGGCGAGCACCTGCTCGACCCCGAAGGCCTCGAACAGCGGCTTCTCCTCCTCCCACAGCTCGACGTGCTCGACGAGGTCGGGCGCGGTGCGGGAGAAGAACGAGACCAGCCGGTGATGCTGTTTGGCGTCGTCGACCACGGCCCGCTCGAACGCATCGGAGAAGATGTCGCGCACGACGCGCACCGACAGGTCGGCCTCCTGGAACACCAGCGCCGGCGCCGGTGACTCGGCGACGCGCTTCTGCAGCACCTCGCCGAGCTTGAACAGGTACAGCATCTCGCGCTCGAGGCCGGCCCGCTTGGCGCCCAGGGCGGCGGTGCGGATGATCGCCCCGCCTCCCTTCAGGTCGAGCTTGGAGGCCTCCTTGCGCAGCCGCTCGCGCTCCTTCTCGTCGAGCCGCCGGGAGACGCCGACGCCCTCGCCGAACGGCGCGTAGACCATGTAGCGGCCGGCGATCGTGAGGTCCATGGAGAGCCGCGCGCCCTTGGTCTTGAGGGGATCCTTGACCACCTGCACGACGATCTCCTGCCCGGGCTTGAGCATGTCGGTGATCTGGCGGCCGTCGCGGGCCGAGCCGCGGCCGCGGCGCGGCGCCTCGACGCCGGGCAGCACGATCTCGTCGACGTGGAGGAAGCCGTTCTTCTCCAGGCCGATGTCGACGAACGCCGCCTCGAGCCCGGCGAGCACGTTGTCGACCCGGCCCTTGTAGATGTTGCCGACGATCGAGCGGGCGCCGCGGCGCTCCAGGTACAGCTCGGCGACCTGGTAGCCGGCCGCCGGGTTGGCAGTCTTGCGCCGGCGACGGGGGGTTCCCGTCGCGGGCTTGCGGGCGGCGACGGTTCCCGTCGCCTCGAGCAGCGCGACGCGGGTCTCCCCGCGGTGCACGCTGACCAGCACTTGCTTCTTCAACTTGTCTTCAGTCCTTTGGAATTCGATGCCCGGCGGTCAGATCGGCTGCGGGCAGAGTGGCATGTGGCCCGGCGCCAAGACGGCGGCACGGGCTCAGTTCGGTGGGCGGCATCGTCATGCGCGCCGGCACGGTCGAAGCGGTCACAGCAGCACCCGGTTCTTCCCGGAGCTCGAGAGCCGGGCCTGGATGTAGATCGACTGGAGCAGGCCGATCGCGATGAAGGTCACGAGCACGGAGGAGCCGCCGTAGCTCATCAGCGGCAGCGGCACGCCGGTGATCGGCATGATCCCCGCGGTCATGCCGACGTTGACGAACACCTGGAACATCAGCATCCCCAGGATCCCGGCCGCGATCAAGGTGCCGAACAGGTTCTTGGCCATCGTCAGGATGCGTAAGGCCCGCCAGATCATCAACGCGTACAGCGACAGCACCAGCGCCGCTCCGACGAAGCCGTAGGTCTCGCCGAGCACGGCGAAGATGAAGTCGGTCTGCTCCTCGGGCAGGTACCCGAGCCCGGTCTGGGTGGCATGCGCGAGCCCCCGCCCGGACTTCCCGCCCGACCCCAGCGCGATCAGCGACTCGGTGATCTGGTAGGTCTGGTTGCCCGGGTCGTGCGAGGGGTGCAGGAACCCGACCAGCCGCTGCTGCTGGTAGGGCTTAAGCACGTGCACCCCGACCGCGGGGGCCGCCGCCAGTACGAACACGATCGCCGCCACGAACAGCGCGCACAGCGCGGTCAGCTGCTTCCACGAGGTGCCGGCGAAGACCAGCATGAGAACCGCGATGCTCACGTACACGAGCCCCGTGCCGAGATCGGGCTGCGGGATCACGATCAGCGCCGGCACCAGCGCCAGCAACATGATCCGCGCCGTCGTCCGGCGCTCGTGCAGCCGTCGAGAGCGCTCGACGGCGAACGCCGACAGCGACACGATCAACAGCAGCTTGCCGAACTCCGATGACTGGAAGTTCAGCAGCTTCAGCGGAATCCAGCGGTTGGCGCCGAGGATCGGCGGCATCGCGTAGACGACGATGTTGAGCACGATCATCACGGCGTAGAAGCCGTAGCGGTACTCGCGCAGCCGCGAATAGTCCAAGCGCGAGATCAGGATCGCGATCACCACCCCGATCCCCACGTAGATCGCCTGGTGCTCGACGTAGTACAGCGGGTGCGAGGGCATCTTCGCCTTGCCCGGACCGCGCAGCGTGATCAGCGAGCACGCGACCAGGCCGAGCGCGGCCAGCACCAGCAGCGGGTCGAACAGCAGCGCGGTCCGCGGGCGCGTGCGGGCCTGCGCCTGCTCCTGGCTCAGCTGCAGCGGGTTCACGCGGGCTCCGCTCCTCGCCGCTCGCACGCGCGCGCTCGGAGTCCACCGGAGCCCGCGGGAATCTTCCGGCTGTTCACAGCGTGGTCGACTTTCCGGCCACATACTGCCCCTTCTTGCCGAAGAACCACTGCGAGAGCATCTGACGGGCGACCGGGGCGGCAGCGATGGCGCCGAAGCCGCCGCGCTCGACGGTCACCACGATCACGATCGGCGTCTTGGTCGCCCACGACGGCACGAAGCAGGCGTACCAGGCGTAGTCGTTCTGGTTGTTGTACTGCGCGGTGCCGGTCTTGCCGTAGACCTGCTCGGGGAAGGTGCCGAACACGTCGGCCGAGGTGCCGCCGGCCGAGGAGGCAGCCTCGCGCAGGCCGGTGCGGATCGCGGCCAGGTAGGACGGGTTGATGGGGATGTGTCGCGACGGGACGGGCTGGATCTTCTGCAGCACGCTGCCATCGGGCGAGTCGACCTCAAGCCCGACGTGCGGGCGCACGATGTCGCCGCCGTTGGCGATCGCCGCGTAGGCGTCGGCGAGCTGCAGCGGCGTCACCTGGACGTCGCCCTGGCCGACGGCGAGGCTGACGTTGTCGCCGGAGGACCACGGGCGGTTGGTCCCGTCGGCGAGCCCGCAGCCCCCGGGAGCGAGCTTGTGGTGAGGGTGGGTCGGGAACAGCGCCGTCGGGTGCGTGAGGTTGTCGCAGCTCGCCTCGAGCCGGTTGCGGCGCGCCCGCCACCGCGGGCTCGGAAGCGTGCCGGACGCCTCGCCCGGAAGGTCCACCCCGGTCTGGCGCCCGATCCCGTATTTTTCCGCCCACTGCTGGAGCGCGCCGCCGCCGGGGTGCTTGGTCGGGTCGACGTTGGTCAGCGCGCCGAGGTTGTAGAAGAAGGTGTCGGAGGAGACGCGGATCGCGTCGACGAGCGTGATCACGCCGTTGGCGGCCCCGCCGGCGTTGCGGCGGCACAGCAGCCCCTGGCAGAACTTGCCGGTGTCGTCGTACGGCGAGCCAACCGTCCACGCGCCGCTCTCGAGCGCCGCCGTGGCGGTGATCGGCTTGAACGTCGAGCCGTCGGGTCCGGCGCCGCCGATCGCCCGGTTGAACTGGGGCGAGCCCGCGGTCGGCCCGAACTGGGCGTCGTACTGGGCCTGGGTGAGCGGGTGGGTGAAGATGTTCGGGTCGAACGTCGGGTATGACCCCATCGCGTAAATCTCGCCGTCCTGCGGGTTCATGGCCACGAATGCGCCGCCGTTGGCGCCCGGGTTGGAGAGCACGGAGGTCTGGAGCGCCTGCTCGCCGGCCTGCTGGAGGCGGATGTCGAGCGACAGCTTCAGCGTGCTGCCGGCGATCGCGCCCATCGGCGGCAGGTTGCCCTTGAAGCGACCGAGCGCGTCCACCTGCACGTTCTGCTTGCCGTCGACGCCGCGCAGGTACTTGTCGTAGGCGTCCTCGAGCCCCGACTGGCCGACGATCGCGTTCTCCGACAGGCCCTTGTAGCGCCCCTTGGTGATGATCCCGTCATGGATCGACTTGGGGTCGACCTGGGTCGGGCTGATCGGCCCCACGGTGCCGAACAACTGCGCGGCCACATCGTGGAGCGGGTACGAGCGCCGGAACACCTTCTGCGGCTGGACGCCGGGGAACTGGCTTTGGCGCTCCGACAGGTAGTAGAAGACCGCGCGCGAGACGTCCTGCTTCACGGTCACGTTGGCGAACGGCAGCACCGCCTGCTTCTTCGCCACCGCGCAGGGGATCGCGGCCAGCCGGTAGCGGTGGACGACCGCCTGGTGGTCGACGTAGCTGATCACGACGCAGCGCGTGCGGCGGGTCGAGCTGCCAAGCACCCGGGCGAGCCTCCGGTACAGGGCCATGTCCTTCGGCGGCGGGCTGGCCAGGTTCGACTGCTCGGCCGCGACCGGCAGGTCGGCGGGGACGATCTGCACGTCGATCGCCGAGCGCGACTCGACCAGCAGGTTGCCGCTGCGGTCGATGACCTCGCCGCGCTGGGCGGCGATCTCGATCGTGCGCACGCGGTTGGTGTTGGCGGCATTGGCGTACTGGGTGCCCGAAAGCACCTGGAGGAACCACAAACGGAAGAAGATGATCGCGAACATCGCCAGCGCAAAGCTGCCGACCACGGCGACGCGTACGGCGAGCTGCGGGGTGAGCGCAGAGCGGCGGTCGGCGGGTTGCTGGATCATCGCGCGCTCCGGGGGATCGCCCCGAGCCGCTCGGAGGGCCGCGACAGCGGGCTGAGGCCGCCGGTGGTGTAGGCGCGGCGCCGGCGCCGGCGCGGATCGGCCGGGAGCACCGGCTGGATCAGCCGCTGCACGACCGCATACACCGGCAGCGCGATCAGCGCGTTGACCAGCACGCCGACGAAGATCTGCTGCAGGAGCAGGAAGCTGACCGGCGAGTCGACGCCGAGCAGGAACTGCACCAGCGCCATCCCGATCCCGGCCAGCGCCGTGGCCAGCGCGCCCCCGGCGAGCGGGACGAGGCCGTGGGAGGGGTCGCGGAGCTCGTGCAGCCGGCCCGACCAGTAGCCGATCGTCAGGTACAGCAACGAGGTGACGCCGAGCGTCTGGACCAGCGCCAGGTCGACGAACAGGCCGACGGCGAAGCCCATCGTGGCGCCGGCCAGCGAGCCGGCCAGCAGCCCGACCGACATCACCACGAGCGGGGTCAGGTCGGCGCTGACCCCGAAGATCGAGATCTGCGAGACCGCCGACTCCTGCACGATCACCGAGACGAACCCGAGCGTGAGGAGCCGCAGGATCAGGCGAGTCGACTCGCTCCCCGCCGGCTCGCGGCCGTCCCGCCGGCTCAGGGCGTCGCGGATCATCCGCCTCCGACCTGCGCGGTCGGGGTCACGCCCCCCAAGCCGGCGCGCTGCGTCGCGCCGCCGGGCCGGGTGAGGATCTGCACGCTGGTGAAGCGCCGCAGGTCGACGATCGGGTTGACCTGGACCTGCTGATTGTTGACGAGCTGGGTCTGGTCGGCGTTAGAGACGGTGCCGATCGGGATCCCCGGCGGGTACAGCGAGTCGAGCGGTTTGGACTTCCAGCCCGCCGTGACCACCAGCTGCCCGACGGTGATCTGGGCGTGCGGGTCGAGGTACTGGAGCAGCAGCTGGCTGGGGTTGCCGACCGCGGGGACGAGCACGCCGGTCTCGCCGCGTCCGCCCAGCACGGTGGACGTGACGGCGTTGGAGTGATCGGTGATCAGCGTCACCACCGAGACCGTCGGGTCCGCCGTCGTCACCTTGCCGACCAGCCCGCGGTCGGCGATCACCGGATCGCCGGCGCGGACGCCGTCGTCGTAGCCCTTGTCGACCGAGACCGTCGCGTACCACAGCTGCGGGTCGCGCTGGTAGACGTTCGCGGCGAGCGGGTCGTACGCGGAGATCCCGCTCGATCCGTCGAGCCCGACCTCGTGCCGGAGCTGCCGGTTGACGAGCGCGTCGGTCTGGAACTGGGCGAGCTCGAAGGTCAGCTTCTGGACATTGCGCCGCAGTGCCTTGACCTGGGAGCGAGCGCGGAACGTGTCCGAGAACCAGCCGGCCACGTCGCGCACCGGCGAGAGCACCTTGCTGGCGCCCTCCTGGACGGGCGAGAGGACCTCGACGATGCCCCGCTGGATCTGGTGCAGCGGGCTGCTCGGCGACTCGCCGAAGTAGGCCGTCAGGAGGATCAGGGAAGCGCCGACGAGCACGCCGAGTACCGCGCGCCTGCGTCGGACTTGCTTGTCATGCACGGCTCAGCCGTCTCCAAGGTCTTGATCCGCATCGCTCGCCACCCGGTCTCGAACCTAGTAGCGCCGACGGCGGTTGCGTGAATTCTTGCTTGATCGATGGATCGCCTCGAACTCCTCCAGCGACCTCCCCGAGCCGACCGCGACACACGTCAACGGCGACTCCGCGAGGTGCGCCGGCATCTGCGTCTCGTGACGCAGACGCTCTTCGATCCCCTGCAGCAGCGAACCGCCTCCCGCCAGCATGATGCCACGATCCATGATGTCGGAGGCGAGCTCGGGCGGAGTGCGGTCGAGCGTCTCCTTGACCGCGTCGATGATCTGCGACACCGGCTCCTCCAGCGCGCCGCGGATCTCCTCGCTGGTCAGCACCACCGTCTTCGGCAGTCCGGACACCATGTCGCGCCCGCGGATCTCGGCCTGCACCTCCTCGGGCATCGGGAACGCAGAGCCGATCTCGAGCTTGACCTCCTCGGCGGTCTGCTGCCCGATCAGCAGCTTGTACTCGCGCTTGACGTAGTTGATGATCGCCTCGTCGAGCTCGTCGCCGCCGACCCGGATTGACTGCGAGACGACGATCCCGCCGAGGCTGATGACGGCGACCTCCGACGTGCCGCCACCGATGTCGACGACCATGCTTCCCGTCGGCTCGCCGACCGGGAGCCCGGCGCCGATCGCCGCCGCCATCGGCTCTTCGATCAGGTACGCCTGGCGCGCGCCGGCGGACAGGCACGCCTCCTCGACCGCGCGCTTCTCCACGCCGGTCACGCCGGACGGCACGCAGACGACCACGCGCGGGTGCGCCCAGCGGTTCTGGTGGACCTTCTGGATGAAGTGGCGGAGCATCTCCTCGGTCACCTCGAAGTCGGCGATCACGCCGTCCTTGAGCGGACGGATGGCTGAGATCGTCCCCGGCGTACGACCAAGCATCCGCTTGGCCTCGATCCCCACCGCGTGCACCTCGCCGGTGCGGGAATCGACCGCGACGACGCTCGGCTCGGACAGCACGATGCCGCGCCCGCGCACGTAGACGAGCGTGTTGGCGGTGCCGAGGTCCACCGCCATGTCGCGGCCACCGAAACCGGTCAGGTACGTGAAGAAGCCCATGGGTTTACCGAGGTACGGGAAAGCAGCGGGTGGAGCGGCGAGGTTCGGACTGCCGCGGCTGGCTACCGGCTCCGTCCGCGGCTGAGTGTACTCGACGTTCGACCGCGCGCACCGCCTGCCGCGCCTTTAGGCTCCGCAAATACGCTGCTAATCGAAGCCTCGTCAGGAATGCCGCAGCAGCTCGGGGGCGAGCTCGATCAGCGTCGTCACCGGCAGCCCGACGACGTTCGAGTAATCGCCGTCGATCGCCGCCACGAGCGCCGCCCCGCGGCCCTGGATCGCGTAGCCGCCGGCGCGCTCGCGCCACTCCCCACAGGCCACGTACCAGTCGAGCAGGGCGTCGTCGAGCGCGCGGAACTCGACCGTCGTCGCGGCCACCGCGGTGCGGCGGCGCTCGCCATCGAGCAGGCAGACACCGCTGAGCACGGTGTGGCGGCGTCCCGCCAGTGCGCGCAGGGTGGCGCGCGCCGCGTCGGCGTCGGCCGGCTTGCCGTAGATCCGCGCGCCGAGCGCGACGATCGTGTCGACGCCCAGCACCGTGGCCGCCGAACCTCCGGCCTCCGGCATGCGCGCCGCGACCGCCGCGGCCTTGCGATAGGCACTCTCGGCCACCAGCTCGTGCGGCGGCCCCTCGGTCAGCTCCTCGGCGCCCGACACGACCACGGTGAAGGCGATTCCGAGCTGCTCCAGGATCGCCCGCCGCTGAGGCGAGGCCGAGGCCAGGATCAGTGCAGGCTCAGCCAAGGTCCGGGAAGAAGAGCTTCGCCTCGCGGTCGGCGGACTCGTCGGAGTCCGAGCCGTGGACCATGTTCTGGCCGACAGCGATCGCGAAGTCCCCGCGGATCGAGCCGGGGCTCGCCTCCAGCGGGTTGGTGGCGCCGATCACCTGGCGGGCCGCCGCAACCGCCGACTCGCCCTCGAGCACCATCGCCACCAGCGGCCCCGAGGTGATGAAGTCGACCAGCTCGCCGTAGAACGGCTTGCCCTCGTGCTCGGCGTAGTGACGGCCGGCCAGCTCGCGGGTCATCGTCATCTGCCTCAGCGCGGCCAGGCGCAGGCCCTTGCGCTCGAACCGGACGATGATCTCGCCGGTGAGGTTGCGGGCGAAGGCATCGGGCTTGACGAGGATCAGCGTGCGCTCCATCGTGGAGTCGTCCTTTCGGTTCGGGTTCGGGTCAAGCGCGGGGGTCGCATGCGCGGTTCGTCTCGCATGGCGGAAGGCTCCGCGCACGCCGGCGGGGGCCGCCGGCTCGGCTGATGGTCCGTCTCAGAACTACTGCGGATATGGACGCGTACGGGGGGGGACGCCGCCCGGGTCGCGGGCGCCGAGCATCGGGTCCCGGGCGCCGATCGGGTCCCGGGCGCCGAGCACCGGGTCGCGGGTCCCGACGATCGCCTGCTCCGGCGGCCCTTCACGGCGCCGGCGGACCCGGCGCGCCGGGGGCGGCGCGCCGATCTCGGCTTCGCAGAACGGGCAGATCTTCCACGTCGGGTCAAGCGGCTTGCCGCAGCTCGTGCACGGGTCCTTGAGCTTGCGCATGCAGTTGGGGCAGCGCAGGAAGTCCTTCTCGACCTCACTGTCGCAGTGCGGGCAGAGGTGGAACCCGACCTCGGTCAGGCGCACCTCCGCGGCCTGCATCTCGAGCTCGCGCTCGCGGACGTCCTCGAGGAACTCGGGCGGGCGCACGATCATGTAGACGATCGTCCCGATGTAGGGGAACAGCGCCGCCGCCGTGGCGCAGGCGATCAGCATCGGGTCGGCGATCCGCCGCACCGCGTCGGCGTAGGTCCAGTAGATCAGCGCCAGGTAGATGACGACGAGGAACAGCACCAGCAGGTCGACGACCAGGCTGACGGTGCCGTTGTGAATCCCGAAGGCCGCGAATGGGGACATGAGGCGGGGAAGAGTCTAGTGGGACGGAGTCGGAAGCCGCTCAGCAACTCGGTGGTACGGCCGGCCGATGATCACAGGAACACCCGGCCGAACACGTAGCCGATCCCGAAGAAGACGAGGATCACCACGGCGACGATCAACGCCACCAGGCCGACCATGGTCAGGAATCCGGGTTCCTCGGTGTCGTTCATAGCCTCGAGGCGCGGCGAGGACGCTCGCCGCGCGCGGGCGGAGCCAGCAGGTCGGCGACCAGGTAGATCGAGCCCGTCGCCAGCACCAGGCCGTCGGGGCCGGCCAGCTCGCGGGCGCGGGCCAACGCGGCGCGGGGATCGCGGACGAGCTCCGTGCGGGGGCGATCGCCCGTCGCCACCTGGCGCGCCAGCGACTCGAGCGTCGGCGGCGGCAGAGCGCGGGGATTCTGGCTGCTGGTGAGGACGAGCGCATCGCTGGCGGGTAACACTTTCGCCAACATCCCCGCCGCATCCTTGTCGTCGAGGATGGAAATTACCGTCACCACCCTCCCCCGCCCGCGCCGCGGCGCGGGCGAATCTCCCAATGCAACGGACGCAGTCCGTTGCACCAGCTCGGGCAGCGACTCGAGCAGCGCGGCGATTCCGTCCGGGTTGTGGGCCCCGTCGACCAGCGTCAGCGGCGCCTCGGCGATCGTCTGGAGACGTCCCGGGATGGTGACCGCGGCGGCCGCGGCGCGGACCGTGGCGGGCTCGAGCGGGCCGTGCAGCGCCGCGGCGGCCGCATGGGCGACGGCGAAGTTGCGCCGCTGGAAGCCGCCGCGGGCGGCGAGCGGCACCCCCGCGTCGGGCTCGGCGTGGACGATCCTCGCCGCGCGCGCCTGCGCCACCTCGCCGGCCACCGTCGCGGCGTCGGGGTGCAGCCCGGCGCCGAGCACCAGCGTGCCACCCGGGCGCACGACGTCGAGCTTCTCGCCGGCGATCGCCGTGATCGTCGGGCCGAGCCAGCGCGTGTGCTCGAGCCCCACCCCGGTCAGCACCTGCACCTCGGACGGAATCACGTTGGTGGCGTCGTAGCGCCCGCCGAGGCCGGCCTCGATCACCGCCACCTCGACGCCGCGGCGCGCCAGCTCGTGGAACGCGGCGGCGGTCAGCAGCTCGAACTGGGTCACCCGGTCGTCATCCTGCAGCGAGCGCTCGACCAGCTCCGCCGCCCGCGCGGCGCGCCCGACAGCATCGGCGAACGCCTGCGGCTCGAGATCCTCGTCGCCGATCCGGATCCGCTCGGAGAACGACACCAGGTGCGGGGACAGGTAGGCGCCGGCGGCCGACCCGTGCGCGGCGAGGATCGCCGCGGTCATCCGGACGGTCGAGGACTTGCCGTTGGTGCCGACGACGTGGACCGAGCGGAAGCGCTGCTCGGGGTGGCCGAGCGCGGTCAGCAGGCGGCGCATCCGGTCCAGGCCGAAGCGCATCCCGAACATCTCGCGGGACAGCAGCTCCCGCTCGGCCTGCTGCGGGTTCACAGCGCGTCCAGCTCCGCCTGCAGGCGCGCCAGCTTGTCGCGCTCAGCCTGGATCACGGCGGCCGGTGCCTTGGCGACGAAGCCCGGGTTGGCGAGCTTGCGCTCGCAGCGCTCGACCCCCGATCGCAGCTCGGCGCGCACCGCCTCGCGCTTGCGCTCCGCGGCGCCGAGGTCGAGCTGATCACTGGCGAGGATCACGACCACGCCGCCGGGGATCGGGACCGACGCCACGGCCGTCCCTCCGTTCGCCGAGAGGTCGAGCCGCGCCTGACGGGCCAGCTGGACGGCCGTCCGCTCGTATCCGTCGGCGTTCAGCCGCGCCGGCAGGCTCGCGCCCGGCCTGACCTCGGCCGAGTTGCGCCAGCCACGCAGCGCCTGCACGGCCTCGATCAGCCTTCCGAGCTCGGCCTCGGCGGCCGGGTCGGCCTCGGCGAGCAGCGGCTCGCGCACGCGCGCGGCCAGCAGCCCTTCGGCCCCGGGCACGTAGGAGTAGATCTCCTCGGTGACGAACGGGATCAGCGGATGCGCCAGCACCAGCGTCTCGGTGAGCACGTACAGCAGTGTCGTCGCCGTGTCACCGTCGCCGTCGTACAGGCGCTGTTTGACCAGCTCGAGGTACCAGTCGCACAGCTCGGAGAAGACGAAGTCGTAGAGCTCGAGCGCCGCCCGCGAGAAGTCGTAGTGCTCGATCGAGGCTCCGAGCGCTTCGCGCGCGTGACGCAGGCGCGAGAGGATCCAGCGGTCCTCGACGGCGACCGGGCGCGCCGCCGCCCGCGTCGCCGGGTCAACTCGCAGCAGGATCAGCCGAGACGCGTTCCAGAGCTTGTTGGTCAGCTGCTGGCCCTGCGCGACCTTGTCCTCGCTGAAGCGTACGTCCTGGCCGCTCGACATTGCCAGCAGACCCCAGCGAACCGCGTCGGCGCCGTAGGCGGGGAACTCGCCCGGGTCGGGACCATCTCCGACCACGGGTGCGAACACCGGCGGCCGAGCTCCCCCCTCGATCAGGTCGAGCGGGTCGATCCCGGTGCCGAGCGACTTCGACATCCGCCGCCCATCCGGAGCCTGGATGATCGAGTGCACGTAGACGTCGGAGAACGGGATCTCGCCGGTGAACTCGAGCCCGAGCATGATCATCCGGGCCACCCACAGGAAGATGATGTCGCGGGCCGTGGAGAGCGCGTCGGTCGGGTAGAAGGCGCGTAGCTCGGGCGTCCGCTCGGGCCAGCCGAGGGTGGCGAACGGCCACAGCGCGCTGGAGAACCAGGTGTCGAGCACGTCGGGATCGCGCTCCCACCCCTCGCCCGCGGGCGCGGTGGTGCCGACGTAGGTCTCGTCGTCGCGATACCAGACGGGGATCTGGTGGCCCCACCACAGCTGGCGGGAGATGCACCAAGGCCGGATGTTCTCCATCCAGTCGAGGTACACCCTGCCCCAGCGCTGCGGGTGGAAGCGCACCTGCCCGGACTTCACGACGTCGATGGCGGGGCGGGCCAGCTCGTCCATCCGCATGAACCACTGCAGCGAGACCAGCGGCTCGATCCGCTCACCGGAGCGGTGCGAGAACGGGACCGTGTGGACGTACTCCTCAGCGCGGGCGATCAGTCCCTGTTCCCGCAGCGCGGCGACCACGGCGACCCGCGCCTCGGCGGTGCGCAGTCCGGCGAACCGCGACGGCGCATCGGCGGTGATGCGCCCGTCCTCGCCGATCGTCGTCAGCTGCGGCAGCCCGTGGCGGCGCCCGATCTCGAAGTCGTTGGGATCGTGGCCCGGGGTGATCTTGAGCGCGCCGGTGCCGAAGTCGGGCCGCACGTAGTCGTCGGCGATGATCTTCAGCCGCCGCCCCACCAGCGGCAGGATCGCCGTCTCGCCGACCAGCCGCCGGTAGCGCTCGTCGCCCGGGTTGACGGCGATCGCGGTGTCGGCGAGCATCGTCTCGGGGCGCACGGTGGCGACCGTCACGGCGCCGCTGCCCGAGGCCAGCGGGTAGTCGACGTAGTACAGGGTGTCGGTGACCTCACGGTCCTCGACCTCGAGGTCCGAGATCGCCGAGCGGCTGCCCGGATCCCAGTTGACCATGTAGCGGTCGCGGTAGATCAGGCCCTTCTCGTACAGCGCCACGAACACGTGCTGAACGGCCCGCACGTAGCCCTCGTCGAGCGTAAAGCGCTCGGCGTCGAAGTCGGCCGAGGCGCCAAGGCGCTCGAGCTGCTCGATGATCCGACCGCCGTAGCTTCCCCGCCACTCCCACACGCGCTCGACGAAGCGCTCGCGCCCCAGCGCCGCGCGGCTCGTGCCCTCCTGGGCGAGCAGCCGCTCGACCTGCGTCTGGGTGGCGATTCCGGCGTGATCGGTGCCGAGGATCCACTTCGTCCGCCGCCCGCCCATCCGCTGATAGCGGGTCAGGCAGTCCTGGATCGAGCTGTTGAGCGCGTGGCCCATGTGCAGCACGCCGGTGACGTTCGGCGGCGGGATCGCCAGCGAGTAGTTCTCAGCGGCCTCCCCGGCCGCGTCGGGGTGGTAGATGCCCGACGCGAGCCAGCGCTCGACGATCCGCGGCTCGACCTCGGCCGGGGTGTAGCGGGACCTGGCTTCGAGCTCCGACATCTTACGGACGTGCTCCGGGACCCGCGGGCGCCTCAGGCAGCGGCTTCCTCTTCCGGCGCAGCGACGGTGACCAGCGTCGGCGCGGTGCCCTTGTCGATCGTCTCGCGCGTGACCACGCACTTGCGCACGTCGCGCCGCGAGGGCAGCTCGAACTGGACCTCGAGCAGCACCTCCTCGATGATCGAGCGTAGCCCGCGGGCGCCGGTCTCGCGCTCGAGCGCCCGGTCGGCGACCGAGGTCAGGGCCTCGTCGGCGAACACCAGCTCGATCCCGTCGAACTGGAAGAAGCGCTGGAACTGCTTGACGAGCGCGTTGCGCGGCTCGGTGAGGATCTTCATCAGCTCGTCGCGGCTCAGCTGGTGGATCGCCGACATCACCGGGAGGCGCCCGATGAACTCGGGGATCAGGCCGTACTGGATCAGGTCCTCGGGCAGGCAGTGCTCGAAGATCTGGCCGGTGTCGCGCTGCTCCTTGGACTGGATCGTCGCGCCGAAGCCGATGCCCTGGTGCCCGATCCGGCGCTCGATCACGCGGTCGAGGTTCGCGAACGCGCCGCCGCAGATGAACAGCACGTTGGTGGTGTCGATCGAGAGGAACTCCTGGTGGGGATGCTTGCGTCCCCCCTGGGGCGGGACGCTGGCCGTCGTCCCCTCGAGGATCTTCAGCAGCGCCTGCTGGACGCCCTCGCCGGAGACGTCACGGGTGATCGACGGGTTGTCGGCCTTGCGGGCGATCTTGTCGACCTCGTCGATGTAGATGATCCCCGTCTCGGCCTTCTTGACGTCGTAGTCGGCGGCCTGGATCAGCTTCAGGAGGATGTTCTCGACGTCCTCCCCTACGTAGCCGGCTTCGGTCAGCGCGGTCGCGTCGGCGATCGCGAACGGGACGTTGAGGATCTTGGCCAGCGTCTGGGCGAGCAGTGTCTTGCCGCAGCCAGTCGGGCCGAGGAGCAGGATGTTCGACTTCTGCAGCTCGATGTCCTGATCCTCGGACTGCATCATCTGCACGCGCTTGTAATGGTTGTAGACGGCCACCGACAGCGAGCGCTTGGCCTGCTCCTGGCCGACCACGTACTCGTTGAGCACGTCGTAGATCTCCCGCGGCTTGGGCAGGTTCTCGATGTCGAAGTTCGGGGGGGCCGCCAGCTCCTCGTCGATGATCTCGTTGCAGAGATCGATGCACTCGTCGCAGATGTAGACGCCGGGGCCGGCGATCAGCTTCTTGACCTGGCGCTGCGATTTCCCGCAGAAGCTGCACAACAGTTGTTCGTTGGAGTCGGTGGGACGTGCCAATGGTTCCTCTCCCCAAGATCGGCCGCTCAGGCGATCCCTCAGCACTGAAACCTAAGACTAAGGCCTCAGTGCTGCGAGATCACACGGTCGATGATTCCGTAGTCCTTGGCCTCCTCGGAGCTCATGAAGTAGTCACGCTCGGTGTCCTTCTTGACCTCCTCGACGGGCTTGCCGGTGTGCTTGGCGATGATCTCGTCGAGCCGGCGGCGGACGTCGATGATCTCCCGGGCGTGGATCTCGATGTCGGTGGCCTGGCCCTGGAAGCTCGAGGACACCTGGTGGATGAGGATCTTGGCGTTGGGCAGCGCCATCCGCTTGCCCGCCGCGCCGCCCGCCAAGAGCAGCGCGCCCATCGACATCGCGATGCCGACGCAGATTGTCGATACGTCCGGCTTGATGAACTGCATCGTGTCGTAGATCGCCAGCCCGGCGTAGACCGAGCCGCCGGGCGAGTTGACGTAGATCGAGATGTCCTTGTCGGGGTCCTCGGACTCCAGGTGCAGGAGCTGGGCGACGATCAGATTGGCGATCTGATCGTCGATCGGGGTGCCCAGGAAGACGATCCGCTCGTTCAGCAGGCGGCTGTAGATGTCGAACGCGCGCTCCCCGCGGGAGGTCTGCTCGACGACCATTGGTACCAGTGGGCTCATGGTCCTCGCTTCTTTTGCTTGCACTCCCGGATTCCTGCCGACCATAGCAATCGGCCGGTGCGCCCCTGACGCCGACCGACGCGCTACTGCGGAGCCCCGGGGGTCCAGAGCTTGCCCGACGCGGACTCGGTGGACTCGCCCTTCTCCGGCGTCCACAGCTTCTCGCGCGCGGCGGCCTGCTCGATGGGGATCGGCTTGGCCTCGGCGACGATCAGCTCCAACGCCTGGCGGGCGGCGAGGTCTTCGCGCATCCGCTCGAGCCGGCCGCGGGTGCGCAGCTGCTCGAGCATCTGCTCGGCGTCGGCCTTGCCATCTTCACCGGCGGACGCGAGCGCCTCGCGCAGGTCCTCGTCGGTGGGGGTGATCGACTCGGTCTCGACGATCGCCGCCAGCGCCGCTTCGCGGCGCAGCGCGGACGCGGCCACCGGCTCGGCCTCGTGGGCCAGCGTCTCCTCGTCCTTGCCGGCGATCCGCAGGTAGGTTTCCTTGGCGATGCCTTGGCGCTGGAGCGCGGTGAGCGTCTCCTGCAGCAGCTCGTGGGCGCGCGCGTGGACGAGCTTGCCGGGCACCTCGACCGTCGCGTGCTCGACGACGGCGTCGAGCACCGCTGACTCGAACTCGCGCTCGATCGTGGCCTCATCGCGCTCGCGCAGCCGCCTGGTGATGTCGTCGCGCAGCTCGGCCAGGGTCTCGAACTCGGTCGCCTCGGAGGCGAAGTCGTCGTCGAGCTCGGGCAGCCGCTTGGTCTTGACCTCGCTGACAGTGACCTCGTACACGGCCTCCCGGCCCGCCAGCTCGCCGGCGTAGCTTTCGGGGAAGGTGACCTCGACCTTGCGCTGCTCGTCGGCGCTCGCGCCGATCAGCTGCTCCTCGAACCCCGGGATCAGCCGCCCCGAGCCGAGCTCCAGCAGCTGGTCGCGGCCCTCGCCGCCCGCGAACGGCTCCCCGTCGATCCTCCCCAGGTAGTCCATCACCACGTGGTCGCCGGACTCGGCGGGGCGCTCGGCCGTGTCAAGCGTGGCGAAGCGGTCGCGCAGCGTCTCGAGCTCGGCGTCGATCGCCTCCACGGCGACATGCGGCTCGCGGCGTCCCACCTCGAGGCCCCGATACTCGCCGAGCGTCGCCTTGGGGCGCACGCCGATCTCGATCGAGAAGGCCAGTGGCTGGCCCTCGCCGGGGAGCTCGCCGACGTCCAGCTCCGGCGATCCGACGGGGACGATCCCGGCCCCGTCGATCGCGTCGACGTACCAGTTGCCGAGCGCCGTGCGCAGCGCCTCGTCGAGCACCGCCTCGCGGCCGAGCCGGCGGATCACCACGGGGGGCGGGACCTTGCCCTTGCGGAAGCCGGGGATGCGACGCTGGCGGCCGAGCTCGCGAGCGGCCTGCTGGATGCGGCGCTCGACCTCGTCGGCTCCGACCTCCGCGTCGACGCGCACACGCGACTCCGGAAGCTCGGTGATCTTGGTGGTGACGGTCGCCATCGAGGGCAGACGATAGCTTGCGATGGGTGCTCTGGCGGTTTGCCGCGCGTCTGCTCACCGGCCCGCTGGCTTTCCTGCTCGCCGGGATCGTCGATCTGCTCGCGTTCGCCGCCGCCACCCTCGCCCAGGCGGTGGCCCGCCGCCGGGCGCGCACCGCGCGCCCGCGCCGGGTCTGACGCGCGAGCACGGCCCCGCCTCTACCATCTTGCCGGCCATGAGCTCCCGGCAGAGGATCTTGGGGGTCGCGTTGACCCTGTGCGCGCTGATCTGCGTGCTGCCGGCCCGTGCCCTGGCCTCGGACACCCAGTCGTCGATCATGATCGACGACAACCAGCTGATCTACTCGACCGCGGCGCACACCGCGCAGGTGATGGCCCAGCTTCACGCGCTCGGGGTCGACCAGGTCAAGGTGTCGGTGGTGTGGTCCCTGATCGCGCCGAACGCGCTCGGTGCCGACCGCCCCAACTTCGACGCCAGCGACCCGGCCGCCTACCACAGCGGCGCCTGGTCGCGGTACGACGTGATCGTCAAGCAGGCGGCCAAGTTCGGGATGGGCGTGTACTTCATGCTCCAGGGCCCGTCGCCGGTGTGGGCACGGGCCCGCGGGCCGGTCCAGGGGCCGGTGCTGTCACGGACGCCGATCCCGCGGGAGTGGTCGCAGTTCGTGACCGCGGTGGGCCGCCGTTACAGCGGCAGCTACGTTCCCGGCGGCGCCTCCAACGCCGGCAGACCTCCGCCGTCGCTGCTCGGGCTGCCGCTCGGCTTCGGCGGCTCGTCGGCCAAGCCGCCCGCGGCTCCGCTCCCGCGCGTCGACTACTGGGAGATCTGGAACGAGCCCAACGAGACGTCGTGGCTGACCCCCTGGTACCGGCGCCAGGGCCGGCGCAAGCTGTACACCGAGCCGGCGCTGTACCGCGGGCTCGTCGACCGGGCGTGGAGCGCGCTGAGCGCCACCGGGCACGCCGGCGACACGATCCTGATCGGCGAGACCGCCAACGTCGGGCGCCTCGATCCGATCCCGTTCGCGCGGGACCTGTACTGCGTCGGGCGCTCGGACCTGCCCCTGCGCGGGGGGGCCGCCGCCGCCCTCGGCTGCCCGACGTCGGGGAGCGCGGTGAGCTTCGTCGCCGCCCACCCGGGGCTGTTTGACGCCACCGGGTACGCGCATCACCCCTACGCGTTCGATCTCGCGCCGAACCGACCGTATCCGCACCGCTACTACGTGACCCTCCAGAACCTCCGCACGCTGGAGAACGTGCTGCAACGGATCTACGGCGCCTACGGCCGCAACGCCCCCGGTGGGGTGCCGCTGTACCTGACCGAGTGGGGCTACAAGTCGAACCCGCCGAACCCGTTCGTGCGGACCTCGCTGGCCCAGCAGGAGACCTGGATCAACGAGGGCGAGTTCATGTCGTGGCAGTACCCGTGGGTGCGCGCGCTGGCGCAGTTCGAGCTGATCGACGACGGTCCCAAGCCGGATACGAGGACTGGCTCGCGGCTGTACTGGAGCACCTTCCAGACCGGGCTCGAGTACGCCGACGGCGCCCACAAGCCGAGCTACTCGGCCTACCAGATCCCGATCTGGCTCCCGCGCGCCCGCCATGGGGCCGGCGTCACCGTCTGGGGGCAGCTCCGCCCGGCCGACCACACGACGATCCAGTACGCGCTGATCCAGTTCGCACGCCATCGCTCGACCCGCTTCACGACCCTCACCGAGGCCTCGACGACCAGCTCCGAGGGCTTCCTGGTCACGCACGTGGCGATCCCCGCCGCCGGCAGTCTCCGTCTGGCCTGGTTGGACCCCTCGACGGGCGGCATCGAGTACAGCCGCACGGTAGCGGTGCGCTGATCCACCGCGCGCGGCCCGGGACAATCGCCCGTCGCGAGGTGCCCCGATCCGGCCGGCCGGCGGATGATCGCCCCCGGGGCGATCACCCCGCCATCGTGACCGAGGCGGCGCTGGCCAGCACGCCGCTCTGCCCGTCGCCACGGATCAGGTTGCGCACCTCGCGCAGGGCCACCGGCAGCGTCGTCGTGTCGTAGGTGCGCGAGGAGCGAATCTCCGCGAGCATCTTCTGGCAGCGCTCGACCTCGCCGGAGTGCCGCTCGAGCCAGCCGTCGATCGCCGCCGGAGCGTCGGCGCTGGGGCCGCCGGTCTCGAGCACCTCGTGGGTGAGCACGCGCACCAGGCTGTAGAGGTCGTCGCGCAGCGCGGCACGCGCCAGCGCCTGCCAGCGGTTTGTGCGCGGCAGCTCGATGATCCGGTCGCGCAGCCAGTCGAGCCCCAGCTTCGAGCCGAGCCGGAAGTACGCCTGCATCACGACGTCGGGCTTGCGGCCTAGCGAGTCCCCGACCTCGACCACGTCGAACACCGGAAGCAGTGACGGCAGCGAGGCGACCCGGTGCGCCAGCGGCTCGGGGACGCCGGCGCCGGTGAGCTGTTCGGCGCGCCGGTCGAAGTTCTCGCGATCGGAGCCGCCGAGCACGTCGGGCATCGCCTCCCCCAGCAGCTGCGCGCCGGGCTCGAAATAGCGAGCGGTGAAGGCGATGTCGATCTTGCCCGGGTTGAAGCGCAGCAGCCACCGGGTCGCGCGCTCGACCAGCCGGCGGCCGTCGATCAGCATCGCCAGCTGCACCTTGGCGGCGACGCGATTGTCGAGCGCCTCGACCTGCTCCCAGTAACTGCGCATCTGAAAGACCTCCCGGGCGACGGCGAAGGCCCGGGCCAGACCGGCCGCGGAGGCGCCCGTCTCCTCCTGCAGCCGGAACACGTAGGTGGTGCCGGCCCGGTCGACGAGCTGATTGGCCACGACCGTCGCGATGATCTCCCGGCGCAGGCGGTGGGCGCGCATCTCCGGGCCGTAGCGCTCGGGCAGCGGCGGCGGGAAGTAGCGGCGCAGATCGTCGTAGGCGAGGAATGGGTCCTCCGGAAGGTCGGACTCCACGAGCTCCGAGTACAGGTGGATCTTGCAGTACGCCATCACCACCGCCAGCTCGGGCGCGAGCAGGCCTCGGTGAGCCTGGCGGCGCTCGGCGATCACCTCTTCGGTGGGCAGGAACTCGAGCTCGCGGTGCAGCCCGGCCACCTGCTCCAGCCGGCGGATCAGGCGCTGGTGCACGTCGACCATCGAGGCCGCCTGCTCGCCCGCCATGCTCAGCGCCTGCGTCTGCCTGTAGCTGCCGGCGAGGACGCGCTCGGCGACCGCATCGGTCATCTCCGCCAGCAGCGCGTTGCGCTGCTTGGGGGTGATGTCGCCGTCCGCCAGCAGCGCCCCGAGCAGGATCTTGATGTTGACCTCGTGGTCGGAGCAGTTGACCCCGGCGACGTTGTCGATCGCGTCGGTGTTGATCCTCCCGTCGGCGTCGGCGAACTCGATCCGCGCGCGCTGGGTGAGGCCGAGGTTCCCGCCTTCGCCGACCACGCGGCAGCGCAGCTCGCGGGCGTCGAGCCGGACGGCGTCGTTGGCCTTGTCGCCGACGTCGGCGTGCGACTCGCTCGACGACTTCACGTAGGTGCCGATGCCGCCGTTCCACAGCAGGTCGACAGGCGCCCGCAAGAGCTCGCGGATCAGCTCGGTCGGCGAGCACTCGTCGGCCTCGATCGACAGCGCGCGCTTGACCTCGGGGCTCAGCGGGATCGACTTGGCCGTGCGCGGGTAGACGCCGCCGCCGGCGGAGATCCGCGACGGGTTGTAGTCGCTCCATGACGAGCGCTCGAGCCCGAACAGGCGCCGGCGCTCGGCGAAGCTGACCGCCGGGTCGGGGTCGGGGTCGACGAACACGTGCATGTGGTTGAACGCGCCGAGCAGCTTGATCTGCTCGGATAGCAGCATCCCGTTGCCGAACACGTCGCCGGACATGTCCCCGATCCCGACCGCCGTGAACGGCGCCTCCTGGATGTTGGTGCCGAGCTCGCGGAAGTGGCGCTTGACCGACTCCCAGGCGCCGCGGGCGGTGATCCCCATCGCCTTGTGGTCGTAGCCCTGCGAGCCGCCAGAGGCGAACGCGTCGTCGAGCCAGAACCCGTACTCGGCCGACACCGCGTTGGCGATGTCGGAGAAGCTCGCCGTGCCCTTGTCCGCGGCGACAACCAGATAGGGGTCGTCGGGGTCGTAGCGGACCACCCGCTCGGGCGGCACGACATCGCCCCCGACGATGTTGTCGGTGAGGTCGAGCAGGCCCGAGAGGAAGGTGCGGTAGCAGGCGATCCCCTCGGCCTGGAGCGCCTCCCGCGGCCGGGCGGGATCGATCGGCGGACGCTTGACCACAAAGCCGCCCTTGGAGCCGACCGGGACGATCAGCGCGTTCTTGACCATCTGCGCCTTCATCAGACCGAGGATCTCGGTGCGGAAGTCCTCCCGGCGGTCCGACCAGCGCAGGCCGCCGCGGGCGACGCTGCCGCCGCGGAGGTGGACGCCCTCCACGCGCGGGGAGTAGACGAAGATCTCGAACCGCGGGCGTGGCAGCGGCAGCACCGGGACGAGCGCCGGATCGAGCTTGAACGACAGGTACGGCCGGTGCGCGCCGTCGGCATCGCGGCAGTAGTGGTTGGTGCGCAGGATCGCCCGCACCACCGACAGGAAGCTGCGGAGGATGCGGTCCTCGTCGAGGCTCTGCACGGCGTCGATCGCCTTCTCGATCTGGGTCGCCAGCTGCTCGGCCAGCGCCGGATCGGTGGCGTCGGGGTCGAGCCGGGCGGCGAACAGCCGCACGAGCAGGATCACGATCCCCGGATGCCCGATCAGCGTGCTCACCATGTAGGCGTCCGAGAACGGGATCCCAGCCTGTCGCAGGTACTTGGCGATCGCCCGGATCACGATGATCTGTCGCGCGGTCAGCTCGGCGCGGAGGACCAGGCCGTTGAGGCCGTCGTCCTCGAGCTCGCCGCGCCAGACGGCCAGGAACGCCTCGTGGAAGCGGTCGCGGACGTGCTCGAGCTCGTCGGTCGCGCACTGCAGTCCGAAGTCGTAGACCCACACCGGCGGCGAGCCCTCGGGCGAGACCATGTACGGCCGCTCGTCGATCACCCGCGCCCCCATGTGCTCAAATGTCGGCAGCACCCCCGACAGCGATACCTCGGTGGCGCTGAACAGCTTTGCGCGGAGTACGCCCGCGGTGGCCTCGAGCGGGCGGTAGAGTGAGATCATCGGCACGTCGCGGTGGTGCAGCCCGTCGATCCGCGCGATGTCGGCCACCGCCGAGCGCGCCGGCCAGTCGTCGCGGTAGGCCGGCGGGAACGCCTGCTCGAAGCGGCGGTGGACGATCGCGCCGTGCTCCTCGCCGTGCTCGGTGATCAGCGCGTCGCGCAGATCGTCGCTCCACGCGCGGGTGGCCGTGACCAGCCGCGCCTCGAGCTCGCCGAGGTCGGTGTCGGCGCCGAGGTGGCCGCTGTGGACGATGTAGTGGACGCGCGTGACCAGGGACTCGGAGAGCACGAGGGTCCAGTCGACGTGGGTGCCGCCGAAGGCCTCGATCAGGATCGCCGCGACGCGCTCGCGGTTCTCGGTGTTGAAGCGGTCGCGTGGGATGCAGACCAGGCAGGCGACGAACCGCTCGAGCGCGTCGCTGCCGGCGAACAAGCGCACGCGCTGACGCTCGCCGAGCCCGAGCACGCCGATCGCCACGTCGAACAGCTCCTCGCGCTCGATCTGGAACAGCGAGTCGCGCGGATAAGACTCGATGATCTCGGTCAGGGCCTTCGCGTCGTGGCTGTCGGACGGGAACCCGGCCCGCTCCTGGACGTAGCCGAGCTTCCCGCGCAGCGTCGGGATGTCCCGCGCGTGCTCCTTGTAGGCCTCGGTGGTGTAGAGCCCGAGGAACCGGTACTCGCCGATCACGCGCCCGTCCTTGCCGACGCGCTTGATCCCGATGTAGTCGAGGTACGCCGGGCGGTGTACGGTCGCCCGCGAGTTCGCCTTGGTCAGCACCAGCGCCGGCGGCGCGTCGAGCTGGGCCACGATCTTGGCGCTGAGCGGCTTGAAGTTGCTCCGCGGCGTGCCGCGGAGGACGCCCAGGCCGGTGGTGGCGATCGGCTCGAGCCCGAGCTCGGCGCGCCCGCGGTCGAGCCCGTACTCGCGGTAGCCGAGGAAGGTGAAGTGGTCGTCGACGAGCCAGCGCAGGAACGCCGCCGTCTCGGTCAGGTCCCGTGCGCCGCCGGGGTCGGGCACCGCGGCCAGCTCCTCGGCCAGCTCGGCGGCGCGGGCCCGCATTGGCTGCCAGTCCTCGACCGCGGCCCGAACCTCCTCGAGGACCCGCTCAACGCGGTCGCGCAGGTAGCCGAGCAGCACCGGGTCGAGCTCGCGCTCGACCTCGACGTGGAGGATCGACTCGGCGATCGCCTCGGGGTTCTCGGCTCCGTGCGCCAGCACATCGAGCAGCCGGCCGGCGTCATCGCGACGCACGCGGATCACCGGGTGGATGACGAGCTTGATCTCGTGGCCGCCGTGGCCCAGCTGCATCGTCACCGAGTCGACCAGGAACGGCATGTCGTCGGTGACGATCTCGACCGCCGTGTACGGGGACTGCCAGCCGTTGCGATCGAACTCCGGGTTGTAGACGTGGACCTTGGCCTCGTGCGGGGCGCGATGGGCGAGCAGGTTCCAGTGCGCGACGGCGGCGCCGTACAGGTCGAGCGCGCTGCGCTCGAGCAGATCCTCTCGCGGAACCCAGCGGTAGTACTGGCGCACGAACGACTCGCACGGCCCGGCCGAGTCGGCGGGAAGCCGCTCCCGCACCCGGTCGCAGACCGCGTCGATCAGCCCCGATTCGACCTCACCTGTCCTGATCGCCATTCGACCACCGCCCTCTGTTCCAAATTCCGCCCGTCCCGGCGCCGGGCGCTTCGGAGCCTACTCCGCGCAGAGGATCCGGCGGGTGCGTTTTGCCATAGCCCGGGGCCTCCAGACACGACGCCCGCTCGTCGATGGGGGATCGCTGGGCAGCGCCGCCAGGGCGCTTGACACCTACACGAACATATGTTCGTGATGACGAGCGACGGCAACCCCTACGCGCGCTTCCGCCGGGCGCTCGATACGGGCAACGAGGCGCTGGTCACCGCGGCGGCGCTCGAGCTCCCGCGGGTCGCGCTTCACGACGCGCTGCGGATCTGCCTCGTGCTCCGCGGCGGCGACGCCCGGCGCTACGAGCGCGCTGCCGTGCGATGGCTCGGGCGCTTCGCGCTCGAGGCCCGCGAGGTCACGATCGAGGACATGCGGCGGGCCGCCGACGCCCTGGACGCGCTGCCCGACCACGCGGCCGAGGCGATGGAGTGCCTGCAGCAGCTGTGCCTCCAGCGCGGAGTGGCGTGACGGCCACCAGGGCGGGCGAGAATCCCGCCATGGCCGTCTACGCGACCCGATTCTCGCCGGCGCGCGCTGGGAGCTCGGGCTGGAGGAGCTCTCGCGCCTCGGATGCAGGGGGCGGCGTCGGATCACCGTGGCGAGGCGACCAGCCACACCAGTCCGGCTCCAGGAGGGCGACCGGCGCGTGTCGCGGCGCGTCTCCGGGCGGGGACGGGCGGGCGGGCTCCGACCACGTCGGCGCTGCTGGGATCGCCGCCCCGCCGAGTACAGTCAGAGGGAGTTCCACGCTTGAGTGCCGTGCTCTGGCATTCTTCCCGTGGCCAGCCTTCCGAGCGGAGCGACGAGGAGCCCCCACATGCCGAGGCAGAATCAGAAGCCAAGTCCGGAGCTCCAGCAGCCCGGTCCGGGAAGGTCGACGGCGGAGATCGCCTTCGACCAGCTCCGCAGGGAGGTCGCGCAGCTCAACGAACAGGCTCATCAGCGGACGCGCAAGCTCCGCGCCGCCCGCGATCGGGAGCAGATCCTGAGGCGCCGCGCGGAGGACCTCTGAGCCGCCAACGCTAGAGCTATGTGTGGCGAGGGTGGCGGAAGATCCACTGCCCCGCCGGCCTGCTCTCCGAGGGCATGCGAGACGTCGGCCGCCGCGCCTCAGTTCGACCACGAAGCACCAGGCGGGCCCAGTCGGACCGCGGCTTGGCTTCACTCATGAACGCTCCGGTCGGTCGTGAGCTCGAGCGCGGCGGAGTTGATGCAGTAGCGCTGGCCGGTGGGCGCGGGGCCGTCGTTGAAGACGTGCCCGAGGTGGCCGCCGCAGGCGGCGCAGGTCACCTCGGTGCGGCGCATGAACATGCCGCGATCCTCGCGCAACTCGACGTGCGCTGCCGCCGCGGGTTCGCTGAAGCTGGGCCAACCGGTGCCCGAGTCGAATTTGGTGTCGGAGGCAAACAGCTCCGCGCCACAGGCGGCACAGCGGTAGATCCCGTCCTCGTGGCTGTGGACGAGCTCGCCGCTGAACGGGCGCTCGGTCCCCTTGCGCCGGAGAATCCGGTATTGCTCCGGGGTGAGCTGCTGACGCCACTCAGCGTCGGTCTTGGTCACTTTGGCCTTGGCCATGGAGGACTCCCGTCGTCGTTTGGGTTGATGGCTGAAGGCGTCCATCCGCGTGGGTCTGATCAGCGTAATCACTTCCATCGAGAGGAATCGGCATGCCTTCCCACACCGCAAGGTTCGCCTGCCGCTGGTCGGCTTCCTGCCCGCTACCGACCCGCGGATGCGAGCGACGATCGACGCGGGCGCGCGCGAACTGACCCAGGACGGGCTGGCCGGAACGTGAGCTAGCTGACCATCCGACTCGCCGCGGAGGCGATCGCACTCGCGGTCGCCCATATAGTGCTGATGAGAACCGCCATCACGCGCCGAAGCGTCCTGGCGGCCCCGTGCGCCTCGGTGGCCTCGTGCTCATCGGGCTGGCGTTCGCCTCCGGGCTCACCGGCGCTGAGGTCGGGCCGGCGCTGGTGACCAGCGCAATCACGTTGGCGATCGGGGTGGTTCTCCTGGCGCTCGGTCAGGCGATTTGGCGACTACTGGGCGATGTGCCCGAGGAAGGCAGCTGACATGGCAGCTCAGAGCACAGACGCCCGCAAGCCGATGCCCCGCGACGAGCGGGGCTGGCGGGTCGCTCCGGCCCCGGATGGGCGCGGCATGCCCGAACCGCCGGCCGCGCGACCACCCCACCGATCGCCGCGATTTCTGTGGTTCGTGCTGGTCCTGATCGCGCTCAACTGGGGTTCGGTGCTCCTCTTTCAGCCCGACAGCCAGCCTCGCGTGCGCGTGCCGTTCAGCCCCTACTTCTTGTCCCAGGTGCGATCCGGGCAGGTCAAATCGATCGCCTCCAAGGGCGACACGATCCAGGGCACCTTCAAGGCGAGCGTGCGTTACCCGGCTGGCGACAAGCGGGCCACGCCGACCACGCTGTTCGCAACCGAGGTCCCCACGTTCTGGAACCACGATCAGCTGACCGCGCTGCTGCAGTCCCGAGGCGTCGAGATCAACGCCTCCTCGACGACGCAGAGCACTTCGCTGCTGGCTTCGTTGCTGCTCGGCTTCGGTCCCACACTGCTGATCGTCGGCCTGTTCGTGGTCTTCGCGCGCCGCGCGGCCAAGGGCGGAGGCATGGGCGCGCTGGGCAACTTCGGTCGGTCACAGGCGCGACGGATCGACCCAGCGACGATCCGAGTGATGTTCGACGACGTCGCCGGGATCGACGAGGCCAAGTCCGAGCTGAGCGAGATCGTCGACTTCCTGCGCAACCCCGAGCGCTACGGTCGCCTGGGCGGTCGGATGCCTCACGGCGTGCTGCTCGCGGGTGCACCCGGAACCGGTAAGACCCTGCTGGCCCGCGCGGTCGCCGGCGAGGCGCATGCCGCCTTCTTCTCGATCTCCGCCTCGGAGTTCATCGAGGCGATCGTCGGTGTCGGCGCCTCCCGCGTGCGCGACCTGTTCGCCAAGGCCAAGCAGGCCGCTCCGTCGATCATCTTCATCGACGAGCTCGACGCCGTCGGGCGCTCGCGGGCCGGCTCGGTCGGGTTCGGCGGCGCCAACGACGAGCGCGAGCAGACGCTCAACCAGATCCTGACCGAGATGGACGGCTTCGAGTCGATCGAGGCGGTCGTGGTGCTCGGTGCCACCAACCGTCCAGAGGTGCTCGACGCGGCGCTGCTTCGCCCCGGCCGCTTTGACCGGCGCGTCGCGGTCCAGCCGCCCGATCGCATGGGCCGCCGAAAGATCCTCGAGGTCCACACCCGCAGCACGCCGCTGGCCGCCGCCGTCGACCTGGACGCCCTGGCGGCCAGCACACCCGGAATGGTGGGCGCCGATCTCGCCAACCTCGCCAACGAGGCTGCCCTGCTCGCCGCCCGGCGCGAGCACGAGCGGGTCGAGCCACTCGATTTCACCGACTCCCTGGAGAAGATCCTGCTCGGCGCCCGGCGCGGGATCGTGCTCTCAACCGAGGATCGAGAGCGGACCGCCTACCACGAATCGGGTCATGCGCTGGTCGGCATGCTCACCCCGGGCGCCGATCCCGTTCGCAAGGTCTCGATCATCCCGCGCGGGATGGCGCTCGGCGTCACGCTGTCCGCTCCCGACGACGACCAGGTCTCCTACACCGTCGATGACCTGCTCGGCAAGATCAAGGTCGCCCTCGGTGGACGCGCCGCCGAGGAGGTCGTCTACGACACGATCACCACCGGCGCGGAATCAGACATCGAGCAGGCGACGGCAATCGCACGACAGATGGTCTGCCGATGGGGGATGAGCGAAGCCGTCGGCCTCGTCACCGTCCTGCCCAGCGACGGGCAGCCGCGCTTCGGCGGCGCCAGCGACACCTCGGAGGCAACCCAGCAGCTGATCGATCAGGAGATCCGCCGTCTGACCGAGTCGGCCCACCAGGAAGTGCGTGACATGCTGACCGTCCACCGCGCCCAGCTCGAGAGCTTGGCCCAGGCGCTCCTGAAGGTCGAGACGCTCGACGAGCTCGACGCCTACGTCGCCGCCGGCGTTCCGAGCCGGCCTTCCCCGGTGATGCCCGCAGCCCTCGATGAGTGACGGATCTGGTCGGCCGACAGGGCACCCGATGGCTGGCTGCTCGGCCGCCCCGCGGATCTCGACCATCGCATCCTCCACCTGACGCGCAGCCTCCTGCTGCTGATCGGTGGATTCGATGCTCTCCTCGAGCAGGCCGGCGGTGGAGTGCATCAACTCGCCGACTTCGTTGGCCGCTGCTGAAGCGCAAACCCATGTTCAGCGATTGGCCGGCGTCGCCTTGCTCGCTCGCAGCAGAGCGATCATCCGGGTCCCACGACGCCGATGGCGAAGGCGAGCGCCCGCCCGCCCGTCCGCCCTCTGCTTGTCAGATAACGTCATCAAGCGCAACCGCATCTGAATAGGATGCCGGCCCAGTTCGTGGGCGAGCCAGGTGCGCAGCATCGGGCCCAACAACAAGCCCGTCAACACTGTGAACATGAGTCACGTCTCTAAGCTCGGCGCTCGCGCGACCGCGGTGTTCGCCGTTGCGCTGAGCCTCCCGGCGGTCAGCCTAGGCGGCTATGGCGCTGCGACCGGCTACCCGTCTTGCTCGGAGTCTGGTCTGACTCCGCGGCCCGCAGCCGGCCGGCGCACGATGCCGCCGACTCTGGTCGATCCCGGCGCCGGTTGCTTCTCCGGTCCCGCTCGAAGCTGCCCGAAGGTGTTCCGGGATCGAGCTGGCCTCAGCTGGTCTACGGGAGCGAGCCGACCGCACCACATGCTGATGATCTCACGTGGAGCGACTGGTGTCTCGGCGCGGAGAATCCTCGGTACGCTCACGCCGCTCGGCGCGCGCCGATTGCTCACGCCGGCGAGGGGACAGGAACCGGGCGCTGGCGCCCACGCCGAGACAGGCGGAGTTTGGAGAGCCCCACCACGCTGCCCGGTGCCCGTCACGCTCCTCGGCCGGGCGCAGGAAAGCGCCGCCAAGGCGCTGCCCGACGCCGTTGAGCCGTTTCCGGTACACGGCGCGAGGCACCTGTCGCGCGCGACCGCGGGGCGCGCGGGCGACAGCTCCGACGGAATGCCGTCGTCCTCGGTTCCCTACTCGTCGCCGCTCGCGCTACACGTCACGACAGCTCAGATCGGGTACATCGGCGTCGGCGTTACCGCTGCCGCCGGCACCCGTGTGCAGCTGAGTGAGCGGCTGCATGGCACGGAGGTGCCGATCCAAGCTGTCACCGTTCCCGCATCGGGCGAGGCCGCGATCCCGCGGGCGCTGATGTGGCTGTGCGCGCCGCGGATCCGAACCGTGATTGCATCCGCGTCGGCTCCCGCGGCCGGCCAGGCGCAAGCCACCGTGCGCACTCCCTCGTGTGCGGGGCGCTTCAACGACCGCGTCGCCGTCCGGGCCCGGGTGGGGAGGGGCTTCGTGGTTCAGGTACGGGATCGCTGGGGGATCGGCGATTCTGCGTTCAGGCTCTGCCTCACCCCCCCAGGCGGGCGCCCAGCTTGCACACGGGAACGGCTCCGCGCCGGCCAGCGCCGGGCCGAGGTGCCCGTCACGCTGCCTCGGCCGGGAGGGTGGGCGATCTCCATCGGGACCGGCTACGGAGTCCATGGCTCGCGGCTGGTGTGGGCGGGGCACCCGCGCGAGCCGATCCGGATCCTGGCCGCAGGCGACTCAGAGATGCAGATCCTCGACACCTTTCTCTCGCAACAGCTCAGGGCGCGCGGAGCGGCTGTCTCCAGCGACGCCCGGATCAGCACCGGACTGACCAGCTCCTTCCTCTTCAACTGGCAGTCCGAGGCCCATCGACAGGCCGCGTCGCTGCGGCCTGACGTGACGGTGATCTTCATGGGTGCCAACGACGGATTTACCGTGCGCGGCCCAGGCGGCGTCCCGGTGGCATGCTGCGGTCCTCCGTGGAGCGGGGGTTACGCTGATCTCGTCGCATCGATGATGCGCACGCTGCTGCGCGGGAACGCCGGCCGCGTCTATTGGTTCGTGTTGCCGGCCCCGCGACCCGCGAACTTCCGCTCGGTGTTCGACGGGGTCAACGCGGGCATCCGCACCGCCGCCCGTCGCTTCCCCGGCCGCGTCGCCCTGATCGACGCCAATGCGTTCTTCACCCCCGGCAACCGCTACCGGGACTACATGCTCTACCGCCACCGGGGCCTCACGATCCACGAGCCCGACGGGATCCACCTGTCGACCGCCAGCGACACCATCGCCGCCAGCCTCCTGGTCCACCGGCTCGTGACCGATCACGTGATCCGCTAAGTGCTCGCACTAAGCCCGCCGAAGCCGCTGGATCGGGATCCGACGGCGACCGATCGCGGTCCTCACATGCCGAGCAGGGACAGCTCGCGTGTCATCACGGCGGAGACGAACAGTCGAACGTAAGTCAGCGTTCTCTCGATCTCGCTTCGCTCCGTGCGTGTCAGCGTCGGACGCCGGGTCGACTCCGGACTTCTCCGGGGGGGACGCCCCGTCGACGGGGATGCCGCTGGCGGTGCGTCAGGCGATGGCGCGGCGGGCGCCGGTGGGGAAGCGGCCGGGGCGGTGCTCGGCATCGCCGTGAGCGCGCTGGCCACCAGCCGGGCGTACGCGTCGATCCCGGCCGCGCCGCCGAGATGAATCCCGTCGGGCGCAAACCAGTCCGGACGCCCAGCGCTCAACCGGTTCCAATCGAGGACGAGGATCCGGCCCGGATGCTGCCGCGCGACCGAACGGAACAATCCCGGCACGTAGGCATAGTTACCGCCCCGCGGAGTGACCAGCGCCAGCCCGCGGCTCGGGCCGAGGATCGCCAGGAGCTGGTCGATCTGGCCAGTCGTGACGGCACCGTTCGTCCCGAGAGCCACCACCACGAGCTCCGGAAGCGTGGCCGCGCGTGGCGCCAGATACGCGATCCCCTGGGCCATCGTCCGGCAGACCATCGCGTTGATCCGGAACCCGTACCCGGCAAGCCGCTCGGCGGCGTCGTAGAGCACCGAATCGCCAACCGCCAATGGTGCGGCACCGAGCGGCGTGGAATGGCGCGGAGCGACCTCGATGGTTTCGCCGCACTGCGCGAGAGCGATTGAGGAGTTGGCGGCGAATGCCGCGACGAGTAGCACTGCCGCGAGAACCGCACGCCAGATCCTTGACGCGATAACCGGCACGGCCTGTTTCTCTCGGGCCTCTTCACGCCCGGCGCCGGCCCGGTGCGTTGTGTCCGAGTCCGAAGCGATGGCCCCCCCGTACCAGAACGGGCCCCTGTGACGATGGTTCGAGTGCGCCGGGTGGAGCAGGACCTCGTGCCGGCGCCACGTCACGTTCATCGGCCCACCGTGTCAGGTGCGCCGTCTCTTCGCCAGTCCGGTTGATCCGCCGGCACGGGAGCATCGTCGCACCCCCAACCCGTGGGCAGCGATACCCGTTGCTGCCGCGCGCGTTCAAGCGCCGGCGATGACGCCGGCCTCGACGTGCACGCCGAGCTGCTGTCGGTGTGGCACAACGCCCGGTGCTCACTGCTTACGCGCCGCCAGCACCTGCTCTCAGAGGCCGAGGCGCTGCTGCGCCAACTGCCGCTGGAGCTGATCGAGCGGCTGCCTGACAGCAAGGCGGTCCGTCCCCGGCTCGCGGCGCTTCAGCGTCACACCCAGCGCCGGCGGTTCGATCCCCCGACAGCCTTGCGGTTGCGGCTGCTTGGCGAGCACCGCGTCGAGATCGCCAAGCTCGATGCCCAGGACAAGCAGCTGACCCGCGAGCTGCGTGCCTCGTGCAAGCGAGCGGCAGCGCGCTCGATCAGCTCGTTGGCCTCGCGACCGTGTCGGTCGCCGAACTGCTGTCGAGGTCGGCGACCCGCGCCGGTTCACCGAAGGCGGGTTCGCGCGCTTCACCGGCACCGCGCCACTGGTCGCCTCGACCGCCGAAGGGCCCGGCGAACCGGTCCGCCACCGTTACAACCCGGCCGGCAACCGGCGCGTCAACGCGATCCTGCACCGGATGGCGGTCACCCAGCTCCGCTGCGAGCCGCGCGCCCAGGCGCTCTACGAGAACGCGCGCGCCCGCGGCCACACCAAGAAGAGGCCCGGCGGATCCTCAAGCGCCACCTCTCCAACGTGATCCACCGCCGGATGATCCGCGACCTCGCCGAGCTCGCCGCTGACCCTTCCCCTCCTCGCTGCCTGAACCGTGCCGGCACGCGAGCCCGCGCCCAAAAACGTGGGACCATCCCGATCGGATGACCTCCTCGCAAGCCCGCAGATCGCCTTACAACCGCGCCGACCTGCAACCCCACCAATGGGTTATCCATTTGCGTCAGGTAGACCGTGCTCTCGGCCGAGCGGATGCCGAGCCGGACCTGCTCCGTCGCAACAGCACGATCGCGCGTCGCCAGGCGCCTCAGGCGGGCCCCTGACGGTCGCGCGCGAGGCGAGTCGCCGCGGTGGCCGACCTGAGCTAAATGGATAGGGCGTGGCTACTTCAGAACGACGGCGAAGCTACTGCTAATCCACGGGTTTTGGGGTTTTGTCCGAGTTGGAGGTGGTTTGAGGTGCGCTCAACCCGGGGTTATCGCCGGGTCATCGCGATAACCGGGGTTTGAGCGGCGTTCAGGCGGGCCGGCGGCGAGGCCTGGGCGGGGCGATCAGCGGCCGTTCGCGGACGGCGAGGACGCGCTGTGCGGCGGCGTGTGAGATGTCGCGCATCTCGTCCAGAACCGCTTCGAGGGCGCGGCGGTTGGCGATCCACTGGCGGTAGAGGGCGGCGTCCTGGGCGGGGAGCGTCTTGGAGACGGTCTTGCCGTTCTGCTTCCAGGAGATCTGCCAGTACGGGCCGTGGCGCTGCTCGGGATCGGCGCAGCGGCAGTTGGGGTTCCTGCAGCTGGTGTAGCGCTCGATCAGCGACCCCTCGCACGTGAACCCGATCTCCGCGAGGCGGGCCTTCGCGGCCCGGTAGTCGGCGTCGAGCTGCTCAAGGTCGGTTGGGGACGGGTTCGGTTCCGTCATCGCCCCGTATCATACTGGGTGCTCGGATGGACGAGCAGTCCTCGCCGGGCAGCGGGATCGACGCGTTCCGGGCGCTGGAGCGCTGGCTCTCAGGTCAGGCCGCGGCGAGCTCGGGCATGTCGGAGCTGGAGCGCGAGTCAGAGCGCCAAGGCCGGGAGATCCTGCGGCTCGCGTTGCAGGCGCACATCCACTCGCGCGGCGACGGTGATCTCGGCGAGGCGCTCGTCCTCGCCGGCGAGCAGGAGCGGCCGGTTCGCCTGACAGACAAGCGGCTGCACACCCGGCCGCTGGTCACGCTGTTCGGCGAGGTTCGCGTCATGCGCATCGGCTACGGCCTGCGCGGCCAGAAGGCGATCCACCCGCTCGACGCGGAGCTTCGCCTCCCGGAGCGGCTGTGGAGCTATGAGCGTCAGCGCCGGCTGATCCGCGCGGTCCTCTGCGGCCCGTTCGACGAAGCGACCGCGCTGATCGCGGAGATGACCGGCACGATCATCCCGAAGCGCTCCGCCGAGCAGCTCGTCCAAGAGGCCGCCGTGGACTTCGACACGTTCTACGCCGCCCGCGCACAGGACCAGGTCGCGCCTGCCGACGGGGAGATCCTCGTCGGCGCAATCGACTGCAAAGGCATCCCGATGGTCAAGCCGGGCGGCGCCGAGCGTGTCGTGCGCAGAACGAAAGGCATGAAGGCCAACAAGAAGAAGATGGCGACCGTCGCCGCGGTCCACAGCCAACAGCCGATCCTCCGCACCCCGGCCGACGTGATCGACAGCCTCTTCGGCGCGACGGCTCCCGCCAAGCGGCCCAAGCGCCCGAAGCCGACCCGCAAGCGCGTGTGGGCCAGCCTGACCGCCGGCAAAGACGCGTTCATCGCCGACGTCAAGGCCGAGATGACCCGTCGCGACCCAGAGCACGAGCAGACGTGGGTGATCGTCACCGACGGCGAACGCGCGCTGCAACGCCGCGTGATCAGCACGTTTAGCGACGTCACGCTCGTGCTCGACCTCCTGCACGTCCTGGACAAGCTCTGGAAGGCCGCGCACGCGCTACACCCGGAGGGCAGCGTCGAAGCCGAGCAGTTCGTCCGCGCGCGGACCGAGCGGATCCTCTGCGGGATGATCGGCCAGGTCGTCAAAGGGCTGCGCCAGATCGTCACCAAACGCGGCCTGACCGGCACGAAGGCCAAGACGATCCACGGCGCCTGCGACTACCTCTACGCCAACCGCAGCAGGATGCGCTACGACGAGTACCTGCGCAACGGCTGGCCGATCGCGTCTGGGACCGTCGAAGGCGCCTGCAAGAACCTGATCCGAGACCGCTTCGAACGCTCAGGCATGCGCTGGACCCCGCAGACCGCAGAAGCGCTGCTCAAGCTACGCGCCGCGTATCTCTCCGACGACCTCCCCCGACTACTGGGAGCACCACATCCAGCAGGACCAGCAGCGCCCATACCAGCGCGACGCATGGCAGCCCAAGCCGTCGTCCTGAAGTAGCCACGCCCAACGGGTTGGGTCGGCAAGAGCCGCGAAGGTTCTGTCAATGGACAACTGATACTGAACCATTAGGTTTAGTATAGCGCGGCTGAGGTGCGGGTAGATCTGCCGGCCGATGCCCCAGCCGAAAACGGCCGGCTCCCGCCGTCACGCACGATCGGCCGTGGGCCTGCCGGCAGCGAGGCCTCTGATCCGAGGCTGCTGCTTCTGGTCCGCCCGAGCACCCGAAGCGGAAGTCGCGCTCTGGTGGCTACAGCGGCGACAGGGGAGAGCGAGAATCAGCCGGTGCAGGTGGACTCAGACGCGCGCTTCCACGCGAGAGAGATCACGACGGCTGAGCGGCGCCGGCTTCCGTTCTCGACTCTCGGCGTGATCACTGGCGTGTGGGCAGAGACGTTCGGCCAGCACGCGTTCATCACCTACCTGTCATCACCTTCACCTACCTGTCATCACCTCGCTCGCATTGCTCGGCGGGGTCTTCTATGCCGCTCATCGCCTGCCTCCGCCGCGGCGCACGCTCACCCAGATCGACCCCTCTGCTACGTCGGCGACTCCACCCGCTTCTGGCCACGCCGGCATCCATGGGAGCTCGAACGCGGCCGCGCTGCTGGTCGCGCTGATCTGCGCCGGAGCGGCGTCCGCGACCGCTACCCGGGTGATCGGGTGGGGCTGGCGGATCAAGCCGTAGTCTCGGCTCGTGACCATAGAACTCGAGCTATCGCACGGCGCTGCCATCTCCGGTGATCGCTCGGCGCCCGAGGCGGCGCTGGCGGCCACCGAGCTCGAGCGGGCGCTTGGACCTCCCGGCGACGGCGCGCTGCGCATCGTGCTTGGCCATCGCGATGGTGCGGGAGAAGGCTTCCGCCGCCATGCCGCGCCCGGGGTGGTCGAGCTGTCCGGCGACTCCCCGCGGGGACTGCTGTTCGGCGCCTACGCCCTGCTCGATGAGCTCGGAGTGCGGTGTCCGTGGCCGGGCGAGCGTTCCCCGGTAATCGCCACCGGCGGGCTCGAGGACGAGGAGATCGCCGACGCGCCGCAGCTACCGGGACGGTGCCTGATCCTCGGCGAGCGCGCGCTCCTGGAGCAGGCTGAGGAGTGGATCGTGTGGGCAGCGCGCAACCGCCTGAACACGGTCTTCGTCCACGTGAGCACCCAGCGGGCTCCGGTCGGGCAGGCACCCGAGGCGCTGTGGCGCGAGCGCCGCAACGGTCTCGTCGGCCTGGCCCGCGAGCGGGGGATGGTGATCGAGCACGGCGGTCATGTGCTGCCCGAGCTGCTCGCGCCCGATCAGATACGTGCTCTGATGAAGGGGCACCCGCCCAGCGACGACGTGCGCCGTGCGCTCGAGCGCTACGTGCTGGACCACCCTGAGGCCGACGTCCTTCACCTGTGGGGCGTCGACCTACCGCCGGACGTCAACAGCACGCCGGATACCTCCGATGCCGCGCTGCGCGCCACGAACGCGGTGGCCGCGGTGGCTGCGGACGTCCGCCCCGGGGTCCAGGTCGCCCAGCTCGCCTACCATCAGACCGAGGAGGTGCCGGCAACGGTCACGCCATTGGCGAACGTGTGCCTGCTGTACGCCCCGCGCGGGCGCTGCTACGAGCACTCACTGAACGATCCGTCGTGCGCGCGTAACGGCCGCTACCGCGAGCTGCTGCTCGGGCACGTCGAGCGCTTCCGCGCCGCGGGCGCCCCCCCGGCTCGTGTGTTCGAATACTGGTTCGACGCGATCCGCTTCCCCGGGACGATCCCGGACTTCACCGAGACAATGGCGCAGGACCTTGCCTTCTACCGCGACGCGGGCGTTCACACCGTCCAGATGCTGATGACCGGGCACGGCGGGGCACCACCAGTGCACCCGAACCCGCCCGCGTTCGCCCGCCTGAGCTGGGGGCCACGCTCAGGATGATCTCTGCCCATCAGGCCGGCTGGTCGGGCTCGTCCGCCAGTATCGGCACCTCGCGCAGGGCGCGCAGGGCGCGCAGGGCGCGCAGGGCGCGCAGGGCGCGCAGGCCGACGATCGTACGCGCCAGGTTGGCGAACATTCGGCCTGCGGCTGGGGCACCAGCGCAGCTGGTGCTCCACCCGGGCGGCACCTGCTCGTCGAGCTCGCCGTCCAGGTACTCGGACGTGTGCGCGCGGATCTCGCGGCAGCCGTCGGCTGCCCCCATCCACGGCTCGCTGAGCTGATCTCGGCCGTTTCGGGATCGGGCGGCATCGTCGCGTCAGGAATCGGGCCCTCGCTACAGCTCATCCAGCAGCGCCGACCACGCCGCGCGCTCCCGCGCCGGCTCGACCAGCGGCCGGAGCGCCTCCGACCGTGCGCGCAGCGCGGCCAGGAAGGCAGGCTCGCGCTCGGCCCGCACCAGCAGCTCGGCCAGCGCCCGGTGATCCCCCACCGGAAAGTACCCTGGATGGTCCTCGCCTAGGAGGCCCACGGAGCCGGCGATGCGGCTGGCCAGCACCGGCACGCCGCACGCCAGCGCCTCAGAGACCACGTTGGCGCCGCCCTCCAGACGGGAAGGGACGATGAGCGCGTGGGCCCGGGCCAGCGCCCGAAGAGCGCGCCAGCGCGGCACCTCCCCGCGCCAGTGGTAGCGGGGCACCTCGGCGGCCTCGGCCGCCAGCCGCTGTGCCAGGGCGGCGTCGGCCACGCCGCCGTAGTGGATCACCCGCAGCCGGGAGCGAGTCGGCAGCTGTCGAGCGGCCTGCACGACCACCAGCGGGTCCTTTACGGGGCGGACGTGCGCCAGCAGTAGCACGTCGAAACCCTCCCGCGAGCGCGCCGCTGACGCTGGGGGAGGGACGACGGACTGGTAGATCACCCGCGCTTTGCGCCCGGCGTCCCCATCGAGCGCGGCCGTCGCCAGCGGCTGGAGCACGACGATCCGCGAGGCCACCTGCAGCGAGCGCCGGGCGGCGGCGCTGGCGGCCAGGTCCCGGTAGACGTCGGTGCCGGTCAGCGCGAGGATCAGCGGCGCCTGCGGGCGCGCCTGGTGAAAGCGAGCGATCGCTGAGGCGCTGCGAACGGCGTGCAGCGCGATGAGCAGCTCACAGCTCTCTCCTTGCCAGTCGCCGGCGAGGCGAACGTCGTGCCCGAGCTCCCGCAGCAGCCGCGCCCAGCGCGCCGCCGTGACGCTGTTGCCGCGGCGCGCGCGCGGCGGCTCGGGGGTGACGATCCGAATCCGCACGCCGCGGGCTCCGCGCGTTACCTATTGACGACCCACGCGCACGGCCACTACCGCGCGCAGGTGCGAAATCCCGCCCAGACGTCGCGACGCTCTGGCGTGAAGTAGTTGCGCAGCGTATTGCGCACCAGCCGACTGCGGGTGGCGAACGAGCCGCCGCGCAGCACCTTACGTGAGCCGAACCAGGGCTCGGAGTTCTCGCCGTAGCGGTCAGGTTCGAAGCCCGGGTAGGGGCAGAACGTGCTGGCGGTCCACTCCCACACGTCGCCGATCAGCTGCCGCACGCCGCCCGCGCTGTCGCCGTCCGGCAGCGCGCCCACCGGCAGCGGCCCAGGCAGGCGCAGGTCGAGGTTGGCCCGCGCCGGCTCTGGCGCCTTCGACCCCCAGGGGTAGCGCGGCTTTACGCATCTATCGCCGCAGGCGGCGAGCTCCCACTCGGCCTCGGTCGGCAGCCGCCGCCCGGCCCAGCGGCAGAACGCTTCGGCCTCGTGCCAGTTGACGTTGACCACCGGCAACTCCGGCTCGAGCGCCACCCAGCGCTCGAAGCTGCGCCGCAGCCAGCCCCCTCGCCGGGCTGCCAATACACCGGGCGCTCGGCGGCGAGCTGCCGGCGCCAGCGCCAGCCGTCCTCGCTCCACAGCCTGGCATCGCCGTAGCCCCCGTCCTTGACGAACGCGCCGAACTCCGCCTGGGTGACGGCCTCCCTCGCGATGCGGAAGTCGGCCACCTCGACCGGATGGGCCCACTTCTCGTTATCGAACACGAAGCCGTCCCGCGGCCGCGCACCGAGCTCCAGCACCCCGCCAGGCACCGCCACGTCCCGCCCGGCGACGGCGAGATCCGCGGCGCTCGGCCCGACCGCCTGGCTCTGCAGGCGCGCCGGCGCCCGCCAACCGTGCGTCTGGTGCGTGTAGACGATCGCCTCGTCGTGCCAGTCCTCGTGAAACACGGTGTAGAGCGCCATCTCCAGCAGCTCCGAGGGTGGATCACGCGCCAGCACCTCCTCGATCACGCCCTCGCGCACGGCGTCCATGTAGGCGAGCGTCTCGGCCCGCGAGGGCAGTGGCAGCTCCCAGCGTGTGTCGTGGGCGACCGTGCCCGAGTTCCACAGCGTGTCCGCGTCGCTACGCAGCGGCTCCCGGCCGGCCAGCTGACGGAGCACGAAGTGCTCCTGGAACCACGCCAGGTGCCCGAGCTCCCACAGCAGCGGGTTGACGATCTCCAGCTGAGGCCCCAGCAGCTGCTCGTCGCTGAGCCCCTCGACGAGGGCGAAGGTCGTGCGCCGTGCATCATCCACCCATGCGGCGATGGTCGGGGCGTCCACCGTCTCGGCGGGAATCTGGGCGTCGAGCATGGCGGGAACCATACCCGCCCGTGTCTGGCATGCTTGGCGGCGTGAGCACCATTCCCAAGATCAAGCTGACCTCGTTCTCCTCCGGCGCCGGCTGAGCGTGCAAGCTCCCCGCGGCCCAGTTGGCGCCGCTGCTCCAGTCGCTACCGGTTTCTGACGATCCGAACCTGCTGGTCGGCACCTCCACGTCCGACGACGCGGGGGTCTACCGCCTGCGCGACGATCTGGCGATCGTCCAGTCGGTCGACTTCTTCACGCCGATCGTCGACGACCCCTACGACTTTGGACGGATTGCGGCCGCAAACGCACTGTCGGACATCTACGCGATGGGGGCCCGGCCGATTACCGCCATGAACCTCGTTGCGTGGTCGGTGCAGGAGCTGGGGGCTGAGATGCTGGGCGAGGTGCTGCGCGGCGGTGCCGAGGTGCTCGCCGCCGCGGGCGTGACGCTGGTCGGAGGCCACACGATCACGGACTCCGAGCCCAAGTACGGCCTGGCTGTGACCGGAGTGGTCTCGCCCGCGGAGATCATGACCAACGCCGGCGGGCGTCCGGGCGACGCGCTGGTGCTGACCAAGCCGCTCGGGATGGCCGCGGTCGCCACGGCGCTCAAGAAAGAGCTGGCCGCCGAGGCGGTGGTGGCAGCGGCGGTGGAGGTGATGAGCGAGTTGAACGCGGCGGCCGCCCAGGCGGCCCGTGCCGCTGGCGCGCACGCGGTCACGGACGTGACCGGCTTTGGGCTGCTCGGCCACCTGCACGAGCTGGCAGCGGCCAGCGGGGTGGCCGCCGAGGTGCGGGCGGCGAGCGTGCCGGCTCTGCCGGGAGCGCTCGAGCTGCTGGGCGACGATCGCGCGCTGGCCGGTGGCAGCCGCGAGAATCGCCGCCAGGCCACCACGTACGCGTCGTTCGCCGACGGCGTGGAGGAGGTGCGGCGGCGGCTGCTGTGCGACGCGGCGACCTCAGGCGGGCTCCTGGTAGCACTGGAGCCGGAGCGAGCGGGTGAGCTCCCGGGCGTCGTCATCGGCTGCCTGACGGCTGGTGAACCCGGCGCGATCACCGTCAGCTAACCTGCCGGCCGGAGATTCGCGGACGGTGAGCGTCTCGCCGGTGAGGTCACTTCGAGATCCAGAGCAGGAGCTGAATGAGTGGAACCGCAAACCGTAGCCGCTGAGGCCGGGGCACCCGGTGTCCAGGTCCAGACCGCCCGCGCCCGCTGGATGGCGCTTCTCAGCCTGGGGCTGTTCGCGACGATCGCGGTCATCGCGCTCACGTGGGCGAAGTGGTCGCCGTACCTGGCCAAGCTCGTCCACATCGTCGGCGCGGGGGTGTATCCCGGTCATTCGATCCTGGCCAAGGCCGGCAGGGCGGGAGCGGCGCCCTCCCTCTCGCACGCCTGGTCGTTCACCGTCGCCTACGCCAAATCGGTGTGGGTCGCGCTGCTGGCCGCCCTGGTGATCTCCTCGGCCATCGAGGCGCTGCTGCCGCGCCGCTGGTTGGTACGGGCGCTGTCTGGGAACGGCCGCTGGGCCACCCTCCGCGGCGGCGCCGCGTCGCTGCCGACCATGATGTGCACCTGCTGCGCCGCGCCGCTGACCGCGACCCTACGCCGCGAGGGCGTCTCGACCGCCTCGGCGCTGGCCTATTGGGTTGGCAACCCGACGCTGAACCCGGCGGTGCTGGCCTTCCTCGCGATCGTCGCGCCGTGGCAGTGGGTGGTTGTACGGCTGGTCCTCGGCGCTCTGCTCGTCTTCGGCTTGACCGGCGTGGTGGCCCGGCTGGCCGGGCGCAGAACGGCGCCCGCCGAGCTCCAGCCCGACTCGTCCGAGGTCGCCCCGGTGTCGGTGGCGGGTGCGCCCGTGCGCTTCGCCAAGGCGTTCGCGCGGCTGTCGGTGACGCTGCTGCCCGAGTACCTGCTGGCCGTGCTCGTGGTCGGGCTGCTGCGCGGCTGGCTTTTCCCGTTCGACGGCTCGGCGGCGCACTGGGGCATCCTGGCGGTGCTGCTGGCGGCGGTGGCCGGAACGCTGCTGGTGATCCCCACGGCCGGCGAGATCCCGATCCTGCAGGGTCTGGCGGCGATCGGCGTCGGCGCCGGTGTGATCGGCACGTTGCTGATCACGCTGCCGGCGATCAGCCTGCCGTCGATGGCGATGGCCGGTCGCGCGCTCTCGTGGCGGGTGACGGCCGCGCTTGCCGGCGCGGTGGCGCTCACCGGCGTCGCCGCGGGTGGGTTGCTATGGGCGCTGGGGGGGTAGCGAGCGCAGCTCTGCCCAGTCGGTCTTCGCACGCTTCTTCTTCCCCTTTGAGCGCGCTCGCCTCGGCCGGCTCCGCGAGATGCACCTCGGCACCGCCACGCTGAAGCTCCTTGACCACGAACCGCCAGCCCGTCGTGGCCTCCAACGCGACCCCAGACCCCCCCCGGAACGGCTCAAGGGAACGTCCGGACCGCCCGGTCCGCCGGGCGCGACCCGGGCAAGGAAGACTCCGCTGTGCTCGTGTCGATCCATTCCGCCGAGATCTGAGCACGGTGCTGATCCATGCCCATCACCAGACTATGCGCCCGCTCGGACAAAAACCAGCGCCGGGGCGAACCGCGTTACACCACTACATCTGACTTGACCGGAGGTTCGGCGCCGGGGCACTGACCGTGCGGTTTCGCCCCGCCGGTTTTGCGTCATAGAGGGCATCATCGGCACGGGAGACCAGCGCGTCGCCGTCTTCCTGACGGTCCCAGGTGGCGCTGCCGATCGAGCATGTCTGACCGTCGGGGACTTCGCGATGTAACCGGCTGAGCACCTCTTCGGCTGCGGCCGCTGAACACTGGGGCAGAGCCACCGTGAACTCCTCGCCCCCATATCGGGCCAGAAGGTCGGTCTCGCGCAGCTGACTGCCCCAGGCGCTGGCGGCGCTGGCGAGCAACTGGTCTCCGGCCTGATGACCCCGGGTGTCGTTGAAGTGCTTAAAGTTGTCCAGATCGATCATTGCGACCGTCAGCGGCTGCCCGTCGCGTCGCGCCCGGGCGAGCTCCCGCGGGAGCGACTCGTCCCAAGCGCGACGATTGGGTAGGGAACTGAGCGCGTCGGTATGCGCGATGGAATGCATCTGCTTCTGCGCTCGCTGGCGCATCAGGAGGGCGCGATTCAGCAGCCACACACCCGCCAGCAGCACGAGCCCAAGCAGCGCGGAGATGAGGAGCACGGCTCGGCGCAGCCGAGCCACGTCCGCAAAGGCGCGTGAGGAGGGGATGGAGGCCAGGACACCCCACCCGAGGCCTGAGATGGGCGCCCACGCAAACAGCGCATTGCGCCCATGAGACTGGCCCTCGCCAACGCCGCTGTGGCCCCTGAGAGCTGCCCCGATCATCGGATCACCAGCGAGCGTGCCGAGCGCCTGGAACCGCACCGCGCCGGGGCTCGCCAGGACCGTACCGCGCTGATCGGTGATCGTCAGACCAAGACCCTGTCGCAGGGAGAACTGGGAGACGATCGACTGGATGGTGCTCAGGCGGTAGGCCAGGACGAGAATCCCGAACTCCCGGCCGATGCGGCCGGCTGAGGATCGTGCCCGCACCAGCGCAGCGACACCCACCACGTTGGCGTAGTTTGTCGCTTGGGTCTGGTAGGCCTCGGACACGTAGGGCCCTCCCGTGCGGGTCACGCCTCGATACCAGTCACGGAAAGAGAAGTCCTTACCGACGATCGACGGGGTGGGCGGCACTATGTCGATCAGCCTCCCGTCTGGCCGCGCCAGAAAGGCGGTTCCGATTCCTGGACGGACCCGGCTCAGCTCGACAAGATTGCGCCTGACCGTCGCCAGGTCATATCGCCCCGGACCCCCGCAAGTGCCCTGATCAGGACGGGTCGCCGCGCGAACGACTGATCCACCTCGGCAAGGCCCTGCAGCTCCTCGCGGACGTAGAGCGCACTGAGGGACGCTTCCGCGGCCAGACTGTCCTTGACCCGGTGGCGCACCGCCTCAGAGGCCAGGCTGACCGAGAAATAGGCCAACAGGGCCAACGGTCCCACGCTGAGAACGAGAAACAGCGTCACCATCACCTGCCGCGGCAGCTCTCTGGTGCTGGACGTCACCGACTTATCCTCGCGCGTCAGGAGGATGTCCGGATCGTCGCCGCACTTTGGCAGCGATCCTGCGCATCGTGAGCTTGTCCGAATGATGGCGACGAGCAGCCGTCAAAGAATCGGGCGGTGCGGTGGTCGGGGGGGCGAGCCGTTACTTGTCTCGATCCGGTGTCAATGGCCATCGAGTTCTCCCCACTGGTGGCCACGAGTTCCCCGCTGGTGGCCATCTTTCTCCCCGCGTGGTGGGCCACGAATCTCCCCACCAACAGATCGACGGGTTGGCGGTGTGTTACGTGAGGGGGGTGGGACCCCGTCCGGCGGTGGCTTGGGCGAATCGGTAGCTGTCCTGCCCGTCGGTGATGTGAGCAGCCGTGAAGGCTTCGCTCACGTCAGCGTCAGAGCCTACCTATGTAATCTGAAATATGCCGATATTCGCAAGGACCCGAACGCGTCGGAGCTGCGACTTCATGCCCGCCTCGGCATAATCTTCTCCCCGCCTTCCGTCGCGCCGGCCGCCAGAGTAGCCATGCGCAGCGTCGTTGGGCGTCGGGCAGCAGCTCAAGTCTGGTTCGCGGACGGTCGATCTGTGGTATATGGACTGCATGGTCGGCGATGGTTCGGCGGGCGGGGCGCCGAATCGTCTTGTGGCCGCGGTAACCGGGGTCGCCTCGGGGATACCTCCGGAGGCATCACTCTCGAGTGTGGCGCTCGAGCGACAACTGCCCAATACCAGTGATCGAGACCTGCGTTCGATCCTTGACAACATCCCTGACGTGGTCTCGGTCAAGGGCCGTGACCACTGCTACCGGCTGGTCAATCAGGCGTTTGAGCATCGCTTTGGCCTTCGTCCGGGCACGATCGATGGTCTTCGCGACGACGCGGTCCTGCCGCCGGAGATGCTCATCGAGGAGCGCGGGATCGATGAACGGATACTGAGCACGGGCGAGACGGTCGAGCGCGAACAGGTCGCTTGTCAGGACGGGGAGGATCGGGTGTACCTGAACGTCAAGTTCGCGTTGCGAGACGAATCGGGGGACGTCTGCGGCGTCTGCACGGTCTTGACGGATATCACCGAGCGCCGGCAGCGCGAGGTCCAGCGTCGCGAGCGTGCGCGCTGGGCAGATCGCATTCACGAGGCGGTCCTGCAGAATCGGCTGGTGCTGCACGCCCAGCCGATCGTCGGCCTCGCGAACGGTCAGGTGACGCAGGTTGAGCTGCTGGTCCGGATGATCGATCGTGAGGGTTCCTCGATTCTGATCGCGCCGGGCGAGTTTCTGCCGGCCGCGGAACGGTTTGATCTCGTTGCGCCGATCGATCTGTGGGTCGTCGAGCGGGCGCTGCAGCTCGCCAAGGACCACCGAGTCGAGATCAATCTTTCCGGCCAGACCATCTCGGCGCCTGAACACGCCGCGGAGATTGAGCGGCTCGTCTCAGTGAGTGAGGCGCCGGCGGAGAACATCATCTTTGAGATCACCGAGACAGCCGTCGTCGCGAACCTCGCTGCCGTACGCAGTTTCGCCGAGCGTCTGCGCGCGGCCGGGTGCTCGTTCGCGCTTGACGATTTCGGCGTTGGCTTCGGATCGTTTACGTACCTCAAGCACCTGCCGGTCGACTACCTCAAGATCGACATCGAGTTCATTCGCAATCTCGTGCGCGACGACACCGACCGCCACGTGGTGCACGCGATGGTGGCGGTCGCTCACGGCTTTGGCATCAAGACGATCGCCGAGGGCGTTGAGGATCAGGCGACGCTCAAGCTGCTTGCGAGCATGGGCGTCGACTTCGCGCAGGGCTATTGGACCGGGCGACCGGTACCGATCGACGAGCTCTGGCCCGAGCACCTACCCAAGCCAGGAGCACATGAGTACTCCAGATCCCCACGCAGATCCTGACCACGAACTGCTCCAGGAGCAGAACCTCGCTGACCTCGAGCAGGTTCTGGGCGATCGCGAGCAACTGCTCGGCGATCGCGACCAAGCCCACGTAGAGCGTGACCAGGAGCGTCTGGATGCCAAGCGCCGCCGGCATGGCAACGAAGACGAGGCCACCGCTCGCGCGTTTGACGACACGCAAGCGAGACTCGATCGCGGTCAGGCCAACCAAGACGTCAACCAGCAGGCACTCGATCAAGCTCAGGTCGGTCGCGACGACCATCAGGAAGCAATCGACGACCTACGTGACGTCCGCGACCTGCCGCCGTCCGAGCAGCCCAAGCCCGTCAATGCTTCCAGTTTGCGCCACCACGCGCAGGCACGCGCTGCGGCTGCCCGCGAGCGCGCAGAGGCCGCGCTACTTCGCGCCCAAGCATCTCTCGCGCGAGCTGAAGCAGCCGAGAAGCGCACGCGCATGCAGACCCAGCGCGAACAGGACTAACCGCTGCCAGAATGGCGCCCAACGTCGCGCACGTCTGCGGCTTTCGTGATGGCGCGGGACCCCTAGCCTCCTCGCGTCCATACTGACTGACTAGGCGTGCTCGGTTTCCGCGGAACAGGCGCTGCCGCCTGGCGGCAGCGAGTTGCGCCTCGGCACGTCGGCAGGCCTTTCGCTCCTACAGACTCAGATTGGGTCACTCATCGGGCTTGTCAATTCGTCCAATTCACGAATCAGCTCAATCCGGCCGATGAACAGGCGATGCAGAATCTCTCGATGTCCTTGCGCCCGAGCGCCGGCGCTGATCTCGCGCGGTTGCATGAGCGTGTGCTCGAGGTCGCGCACAACGGGTATGTGGCGATCGATGACTGTGGGCTGATTACGGCGTGGAATCCGGCGGCGGAGCGGATCTTTGGCTGGTCGTATGCGGAGGCGATCGGCCGTGAGCTGGCGGGCCTGGTGATCCCGCCTGCACATCGGGCGGCGCATCATGCCGGGATGGCGAGGTATTTGCGTACCGGAGCGGGCCGGGTGCTGGGTCGCCAATTGGAGCTCTCGGGCATGCGTTCGGATGGCAGCGAGTTCCCGATCGAGATGACGATCTCGACAGCCGAAGTGGGGAGCCGTCACACGTTTCATGCCTTTGTTGCTGACATCACCGAGCGAAAGCACGCCGAGGAGCGTTTGCGCGAGACCGCCCGGCGGCTCGCTGAGGCTCAGACAGTGGCGGGGCTTGGGTCGTGGGAGTGGAATCTCAGCCAGCAGCGGCTGGTGTGGAGCGATGAGCTGTGCCGGATCTTTGGGCAGCCGAGGGGGTTCTCGCCGACGTTCGGGGAGTTCATGGCGCTGGTGCACCCCGAGGACCGCGAGCTTCTCACCGGACAGGTCGGTGTCGCGAGGGCGGGGGAGCTGGTCGAGAACGAGTATCGGGTCGTTCGACCCGATGGTGAGGTCCGGTGGCTTCGCGCTCGCCGCTATGGCCGCACTGATCAGGGGTCGGGGGTCACGCACCTGTTCGGGACCAATCAGGACATCACCGAGCTTCGAGCGGCCCAGGAAGCAGGCCGAGCGGCGCAGGAGTTGGTCGAGACGGCGTTTTCAGACGCGCCGATCGGGATTGCGCTGGTGGCCCTTGACGGCCGGTGGATCAAGGTCAACCGCATCCTGTGCGAGATCACCGGCTTCTCCCAAGACGAACTGCTCGAGCGGACCTTTCCGGAGATCACCCACCCCGATGACCTTGCCAGCGATCTTGAGTACGCACGACAGCTCCGGGAGGGAGCGATCGGGGCCTACCAGATGGAGAAGCGCTACATCACTTCGGCGGGAAAGGTGATCTGGGCGCATCTGTCAGTCTCGCTGGTGCGCGACCACGCCGGCCAGCCGCAGCACTTCATCGCTCAGATCAAGGACATCTCGCAGCGCAAGGCCGATGAGCTGGAACTGCGCCGCGAACGGCTCGCGCTGGCCGAGGCGCAGCAAATCGCGCAGGTCGGATCGTGGTCGTGGGATACCCGCGCCGACGATGCGACGTGGTCACCTGAGATGTACCGGATCTTGGGCCGCGACATCGCCCGGGGACCCGCGACTAGCGAGGAGTTCTTTGCCTACCTGCACCCCGAGGACCGTGATCGTGTTGCCGCCGGCTACGAGCACGCGTTCGGTGCCGGGGAGACCTTCGAGCTTGACTACCGGATCATCCGGGGCGACGACCAGAAGCTACGGGCGCTGCGCGGGCTCGGGCGCAGAGACATCGAGCGCCCCGAGCTGTACGTCGGCACTGTCCAGGACGTGACCGAGCTGCGGGAGGCAGAGCGCGACGCTCTACGCCAGCGCGACTACGTGGCTGCGATCCTCACCTCGATGGGCGAGGGGTTCCTCCTGACTCGCGATGGATCGATCCTCGAGGTCAACGACGCCCTGTGCCAGCTGACCGGATACGCCCGTGACGAGCTGATCGCCGCTCGCGTGCCATACCCGTTCTGGGCGCCTGAGGCGATCGAGCAGATCAACGAGTACCGGCACGCGATCGCCGGTGCGACGGATGCCCGCGAGCTGGAGACGATCTACCTGCGCAAGGACGGCACCCGGGTCGAGGTCTGCATCACGACCCTCACCGCAAGCGATCAGTCAGGTCAGCCCCTCGGCTACGTGACCACCGTGCGAGACATCAGCGAGCAAAGGCGCCACCAGGGCGAGCTCGAGCATCTCGCGACCCGCGACCCGCTGACGGGATTGCTGAACCACAGGATCTTCCACGAGCGACTCGGCCAGGAGGTAGCTCGCTCCTGCCGCCACGCCAGGCCGCTCAGCGTAGCCGTCCTCGATCTGGACCACTTCAAGCACATCAATGATCGCAACGGCCACCCGGTCGGCGATCAGGTGCTCCGCGAGGTCGCCGGAAGACTCGAAACGCTGCTGCGAGCAGGCGAGCACCTCGCCCGCGTTGGTGGCGAGGAATTTGCATGGCTCCTGCCCGACACCGATCGTGACGGCGCTCACGCGGCCGCCGAGCGGGCCCGACACGCGATCAGCACCAACCCATTCCCGCACGGCGGCACTCTCACAATCTCGATCGGCATCAGCGAACTTGCCGGCACCACAGATCCCGCTCGTCTTTACGAGCAAGCCGACCAGGCGCTCTACGCCGCCAAGCAGCAGGGACGTAACCGCACCGTCCACTTCTCGATGCCCGAAGCCCCCTGACCTCATCGACGATCAGCACGTCATAGCGGCGCGGAATCTCCGGATGCGGCGGCAACACCTCTCGGAGCAGGCGCATGCCGAGCTCCGCCTTCAGCCAGTCGATCGAGACGATCAGCCGGGGGAAGTGTGCGAACGGGTTCGCGCCGATCCCGCGCGAGCGGCGCAGCTGACCGAGCAGCTCGCGGTCGACGATCCGGAACTCCAGCCCGAACTTCTCGCGCATCTCATCGCGCCACCGCAACTGCAGCGACGCCGGGCAGACGACCAGCGCGGTCCGCGCGCGATGGCGCAGCAGCAGCTCCTGCACGACGAGCCCGGCTTCGATCGTCCTGCCGAGCCCGACGTCGTCGGCGATCAGCAGCGTCGTGCGCGACGATCGCAGCGCTCTGACCAGCGGCTCGAGCTGGTAGTCCTCGATCGTGATCCGCTGCGAAACGGAGCCTGGAGCGAGCGATGATCGGCGCTCGTCACCGCGCCCCAGCTGATCGCGTCGAGGAACGCGTCCAGCCCCGCCGGATCGTCGAGCCGATCGCGCGCAATGACCGGTAGCTCGGCCCGCTCGATCACCCGAGTGCCCGGCTCGATCTCCCACACCACCTCCAGCTCCTCACCGGCCGCGTCGTCCTCCACCGAGACGAGGCTGACCAGATGCTGGACCGGGCGGCCGTCGAGCGGCTCCTGCGAATCGCGGACGACGTCGCCGACCACCCAGGCGCGGCCGCGAACACGGGCAAGCTGGCCGACGGCGGGCGCCTCAGGCGGCGCGGAAGGCTCGAATTCGATCAGGGTCATGCGCGGTCTGGGCCAGATCTGGCCACGCTCAACCTAGACGACAAGGAAAACCGGAGCCCGTGGTGGCTCTGAACAGCCACGGAGCTGGTCGCCCCGCGCGGGCACGTCGTGTGACCTCACCACTCTGAGGCCATCGCCGATACCGACGAGCCGCTGCCACATTCGCTCGCATAGACCAGCCGACTGAAGCCCCGGCTGCAGGGAGGGGCATTCCGAGCCTGTCGTCACAGCGACATCCGGAGCTCCCCAAGGGTGGATGACGACGGTAGCTGGATCCGGACCACGTGCCCCTCATTTGGGATGCGCCGTGCAACGAGCGAAGCCGACCTGTTGATGACCGTTGCCCGGGACGGTTGCCCGCCATGTAGGCGTTTCGCTTGCGGTCGCGTAACGCGAAAAAGTGGTTTTGTTTACAGGCACTTCCTGAAGCGGACGACGGGGGTCGAACCCGCGACCTTCGGCTTGGGAAGCCGACGCTCTACCAACTGAGCTACGTCCGCGACGGCCCATTGTTACGGGCTCTCGGGAGCCTTCGGGTCACCCCGCCGCCCAGGGCTGTGGACAGAGAGTGAACCCGAGGCCGCCGACCGGACCATTCAACCACGTCATGCCCCGGGACCGGGCCGAGGCGGTGTTGCGAGCCGCGGATCGAGCTGCTCTCGCCCGAAGGCGGGTACGCGGGCTGGTACCGTCTCGACGCGGAGACCGCGGCGACGGTGTTTGATCTGCGGGTGGCGTCGCTCGGCGATGTCGAAGACAAAGGGCACGATGGCGATCTCGGAAGGCAAGTCGGCACGCGGTAAGGACTCGCGGCGAGAGGGAATGCGCGGCCGGCCGCGAACGGCGGTGATGGACGTCGACTTCCTGGCGCGGCTGCACACTCTGGTGGAGTCCAATGTCGCCGGCCTCGACGCGGCGGGCAAGGCGGAGATCCTCGAGGCCGCGGCCGAACGGCTGCGCTCAGAGCAGCACATGATCAGTTGCCAGCTCGTCCCGTTCATTCCGGGATGGCGCCCGACCGATGAGGCGTCCCACCCGTGGATGGGCTCGAGCGATCAGGTCGCGCTGATCCTCGGCGAGGACGCCGTCGAGAACGTCTCCTACCTGCTGTTCGACGTCGAGGGCGAGGAGGGCGCGAACGTCGGGCTCGACGTCACGCTGACGTTCTCGGGCATCGACGGATCGATGCGCGCCCAGCCGATCCCGAGCTGGGACCGCCGCCCGGTTCAGCCGATGGCGTTCGAGCCTGCGGCGGACGACCGGCCGGGTCTCGGTCCGATCGAGCTAAACCCGCGGGAGGGGCAGCGGCTGGCCCTGGGGCTGTCTCCCGAGCGCGACCTGCTGCCGGGGGCGCTCGTGGTCGTGGACCGAGCTCGACAGTGCGGTCCGCGCCGGCACGACAGACGGGGATGATCCCTACAGCTTCGGACATCTGTTCGCCCAGCGGCTCAACGTGGCGCTCCGGCTGACCGAGGCTGGCGTCCCGGTGGCTGCCGGGAGCGGCTCGCTGCTGGTATGCGACGCGCGGCGGCTGGGATCACTTTACAAGCGTCTGATCGACCGGCTGGTGATTCCCGACACCGCGCAACAGGCGCGCGCTGCGAACGTTGCCGATCCCGGTGCCGCGTTCCACCCGTGGTACCCGGTCCTGCTGATCGGCGGCGACAAGGCCGCACTATACGAGCGCGCCCTGATCGGCGACATCGTGCACAAGCGGCGCAACCTCTCGGACCCGAGCTGGCTGCTGCGCGTCGGTCTGTTCCTGGAGTTCCTAACCTGCCTCGGCGTGGTCGAGGCGGTCAAGGACGAGGTGGGTGATCTGCTCACCCCGGCGGAGCGCGAGGCGTTCGATCACAGCCCGCTGTTCGCCCCCATCCGCCGCCGCATCAATCCCGACGCGTGGCGAGAGGTGTGGAAGTTGCGCCAGATCGTCTTCCCCCACGTCGGCCACCCGCGTACCGGACCGGTATCGGCGAAGAACCTGCTGGCCAAGCGCCGGGCGACGCTGATGTTCCTCGAAGTCCACCACGACGACCTCAAGCAGGCGATCGAGCTCGCCGGGCCCAACCACCACAACGCGCAGGAGACCTGGCAGCGGGTGTTCCGCGACGCCGAGCGCGCGGTGTTGCGCCAGACGCCCGACGCGTTCCCCGAGCTCGCGTTCCTGCCCGCCAAGGTACGCGAGTTCGTGCTCTGGCATCGGTGCGGGCAGCTCGGGCTCGAACGCGCGCTCGGCGTTCCGTCGCCGATCACCAGGCTGCTCGGCGACCAGGACGGCCTGTTCGCGTCCGCCTGCGCCCAGTATCGCCGCTCGATGAACGCGGTGGCCGACTGGGCCAACCAGCGGGCACTGATGGACCATACGGGCGCGGAGTGCGTGCCCCCCGACGCCAGCCTGTTGGAGACCCGCATCGCCCGGCCAACCCAGGTGGCGATGCTCCAGCGGCGAGACGGATACGAAGAGAGCGCCTCGACCTCGCCGTCGAGCTGCCCGACACGTACGAGCGATCGAGGACCGTGCACGCACGGCGATCCACGAGCGCATCCGCCGCTTCGTGGTCGGCGACTGACTCCCGGCGGCGAAGCGGTACTACCCTTGGAGCGGTGCGCCGCCGCCTGCTCCCCGGCCTGATCGCCTGCGCCGCGGTGGCGCTGATCGCGCTGCTCGCGTACGGGATCAACAACCAGGGTGAGAACACCTCGCTCGACGCGCAGGTGGCGCGCGGGCAGCAGCCGGTGGCGCCCCGCGCCCACGATCCCCTGCGGGTGCTCGGGAGCGCGCGGCGGGCGAGCCTGGCCGACTTCCGCGGCCACGTGGTGGTGCTGAACATCTTCGCCTCGTGGTGCACGGAGTGCGTCGGCGAGTCGGGCGCGCTCGAGCACGCGCAGCAGCTGCTCGCGGGGCACGGCGGCACGGTGCTCGGCGTCACCTACCTCGACATCTCGGTCGACGCGCAGCGGTTCGTCGCCGCCCACCACCTCGGCTATCCGGTGATTCAGGACTCCACCGGTGACCTCGTGCGGGCGTTCGGCACAGACGCCGTCCCGGAGACGTTCGTGATCAATCGGGCCGGCCGGATCGCCGCCGTGCGCCGGTACTCGGTCGACCGCGCGTGGCTGCAGCAGGCCGTGGCCCGCGCGATGGCGGAGTCGGCGTGAGCCGACGCGGAACGGAGCGGCTGATCGCCCTGGCGCTCGCCACCGCGATCCTGACCGCGAGCGTCCCCGCCATCGCCGACGCGGCGCAAACCGCGCCCAGGCAGCGCACTTCGCTGACCGCGATCTGGAACGAGGTGATGTGCCCCACCTGCCATGAGCCGCTGTCGGTTGCCCAGTCGCCGCAGGCGGTCGATGAGCGCCGGTACATCCAGCGGCTCGTCGTCGCGGGCGACACCAAGGCCCAGATCGAGCGCGCGCTCGTGGCCCAGCTCGGCCCGGGCGTGCTCGGGCGCCCACCCGCGCACGGCTTCAACCTGCTCGTGTACATCCTGCCGCCGGCGCTGCTGGTGGTCGCGGTCGGGTTTCTCGCCATCAGCCTGCCGAGATGGCGGGCGCGCGCGCGCGTCGCCGCCGCCGAGCCGATGAGCGCCGCGGCCCGGGCGCCGAGCGATGAGGAGTCGCGCCGGCTCGACGAGGACCTGGCCCGCTTCGGCTGACCACGCGGCGCCGGCCCCACCCACCGCCCGGCCGCGACCGGCCCTGAGCGGGCGCCCGAGAGCCGCCCTACATCGACTCGGGCGCGCTCACCCCGAGCAGCGCCAGCGCCAGCGCCAGCGTGCGCTGCGAGGCCACCAACAGGGCGATCCGGAACGCCTCGAGCGGCTCCGGCTCCGCTCCGACCACGCGGCAGTCGCGGTAGAACGCGGTGAAGTCCTGGGCCAGCTCGAGCGCGTAGGCGGCGATCCGGTGCGGCGCGCGACGCGCGGCCGCCTCGGCGATCTCCTCGGGCAGCGACACCAGCTTCTTGATCAGGTCGCGCTCGGACGAGTGCCGCGCCTCGGTGCCCCAGACCGCGTCGGGGCCGAGCGCCGCCTCGAGCCGGCCGTCCGGCAGCCGACGGATCATCGAGGCGATCCGGGCGTGGGCGTACTGCACGTAGTAGACCGGGTTCTCGGCCGACTGCGTGCGGGCCAGCTCGACGTTCAGCTCGATCGTCCGATCGTGCGAGCGCTGGAGCAGGAAGAAGCGGGCCGCGTCGACGCCGACGGCGTCGATCAGGTCGTCGAGCGTGACGAAGTTCCCGCGCCGCTTGGACATCGCCAGGACGCCGTCGGCCCCCGCCAGGTGCACGAACTGGAGCAGCGGCAGCTCGATCGAGCTCGGGTCCCCGCCCAGCGCCGCCATCCCCGCCTTGATCTCGCCGGCGTAGGCGTGGTGGTCGGCGCCGACCGGGATCAGCTGGCGCTCAAAGCCCCGCTCGCGCTTCTCCTGGATGTAGGCGAGGTCGGCGGCCAGGTAGGTGGGGCTGCCGCCCGAGCGCACGACGACGCGGTCCTGCTCGTCGCCGAAGGTGGTCAGGCGCACCCACGCGGCGCCCTCCGAGCGGTACAGGTGGCCGGCCCCCTCGAGTTGGGCGAGCGCGCGCTCGATCGCGTTCGGGGAGCCCTCGTGGAGCGTGCGCTCGCTGAAGAAGCGGTCGTAGTGGACGCCGTAGCGCTCGAGCGTGGCCTTGATCTGGGTCAGCAGCAGCTCGACCGCGGCGCGCGCGGCGGCGTCGACCCCGATCTCCGTGACATCCGGGATCCGCGCGGCCAGCTCGGCGACGTAGTCGCCCTCGTAGTAGCCCTGCTCCGCCGGGACCGCCTCGCCGCGGGCGCGCATGAGCACCGACTCGCCGAGCTTCTCGATCTGCCCGCCGGCGTCGTTGAAGTAGTACTCGCGCGAGACCCGGTGGCCGTGGTGCTCGAGGATCCGCGCCAGCGCGTCGCCGAACGCGGCGTGGCGGCCGCTGGCGGCGACCAGCGGACCGGTCGGGTTGGCCGAGACGAACTCGACCAGCACCGACTCCGCCGGGTCGGCCCCGCCGGCGCCGAAGCGCTCGCCGGCGGCCAGCACCGAGCGCAGCGCCCGCGCATGCCAGCCGTCGGACAAGGTCAGGTTGAGGAACCCGGGTCCGGCGATCTCGGAGCGCGCGACCTGCTCACCGAGCCGCCGCTCGAGCTCCGCGCCCAGCCGTTCGGCGATGGCCCGGGGCGGCGAGCCCAGCACAGGGGCCAGCAGCATCGCCGCGTTGGTCGAGTAATCGCCCTGGCCGGCCCGCTTGGGCCGCTCGAGCTTGGGCTGCGCGGTCGGCTCGCCGGCGGCGCCGCGGAGCGCCGCCGCGGCGCTCAGCAGCGCGGCGCGGAGCTCCTCCAGCGGCGCGCTCATGGGCTGGTGACCACCGCCGGCTGGAACATGGCCTCGAGCGCCGTCAGCGAGAACGGCGTGCCCAGGGCGACGAGCTTGTCGCCCGGCTCGAGCACCGACTGCGGCGAGGGCTGCGCCTCGATGCGGCCGTCGGCGCGGCGCAGCACGACGACCACCGAGGATCCCCGGACCTCCTCGATCGTCCGCCCGACGCCCTCACAGGCGACCGGGACCTGGATCTCCTCCATCCGGTAGTCAGCCACCTGGAAGACCCCGCTGACCTGCGGGTGCAGGGCCACCCGGGCCATCTCAGCGCCCGAGGTCTTGTACGGCGAGATCACCCGGTCCGCGCCGGCCCGGATCAGCTTCTTCTCGGAGTCCTCCGCCGAGGCGCGGGCGACGATCAGGATGTCGGAGCGCAGCTCCCGAGCGCTCAGGGTGATGAAGATGTTGTCGGCGTCGGAGTCGACGCAGGCGATCACCGCCACCGCGCGATCGATCCCCGCCTGCTGGAGCACCTCGTCGTCGGCCGCCGAGCCCTCGATGTAGGCGACGCCGAGCTGCTCGGCCAGCTCTCGGTGCTCGTGGTGCTCGTCGATCACGACGAACGTCACCCCGCCCTCGCGGAGGTCGCGGACGACCTGGCGGCCGACGCGGCCCAAGCCGCAGACGACGTAGTGGTTGCTGAAGGAGTCGATCATCTTCTGGGTCCGGCGCTCGTCGAGCAGGCCGCTGAGCTGGCCCGAGACGAAGAACTCGGCGACCGTCGCGAGGCCGTAGAAGAGCGTACCTATGCCCAGCAGCTCCAGCCCCACGGTGAGCAGGCGGCCCGCGGCGTCACGCGGGTCGGGGATCGTCCCGAGCGTGGTGACGGTGTCGAGCGTCCACAGGAAGCCGTAGGCCACCGAGGTGCCCTCGGACAGCGCGTAGCCGAACGTGCCGACGAGGATCAGCAGCGCGACCGCCCCCAGCAGCATCACCAGGCGCCGGACGAACAGCCACAGCTCGCGGCGCGCCTGGACACGCTGGCGGTGGATCCGGCGGCGCAGGCCGGCGTCGTGCAGGTCGGGCATCGGCTCTGGGAGCTCAGTAGTGGTAGGGCTCGCCGGCGAGGATCTTGTGAGCGCGGTAGAGCTGCTCGAGCAGCACGACCCGCGCGAGCTGGTGGGGCAGCGTGATCTGCCCCAGCGAGAAACGATGGTGGACGCCGCCGCCGTCGAGCTCGAGCCCGAATGGGCCGCCGACCACGAAGCACAGGTCCCGGCCGCTCTGGCGCCGCGCCTCCAGGAAGCGGCTGAACCGCAGCGAGTCCATCGTCTCACCCTCGCGGTCGAGCAACGACACGAAGGCGCGGTCGGGCAGGCGGCGGTGGACCCGCTCGTCCTCACGGACCTCGATCAGCTCGAGCCGTGCGTGACGGGCCAGCAGCTTCTGATAGTGCTGCACGTCATCGGCGAACGGCGGGCGCAGCCTTCCCACGGCGACTACGGCAATCCGCACGATGAGATACTAAGCCACCTATGGACGAACCCAACACGCCCGACCGGCACATAAACATCCACTTCTCGCCGGAGGTCATGGCGGGGCACTACGCGAACTTCGCCAATGTCAGCCATTCCGACTACGAGTTCACGGTGACCTTCGCCCGCGTCGACCACGAGATCGAGGACGACGAGATCCCCGGGGTGGTGGTCAGCCGGATCAATCTGTCGCCGAAGTTCATGCGCGAGCTGATCGATGCGATGCAGGACAACTACTCGAAGTGGCAGACCCGCGAGGGGATCAAGAACCTGCCCGAGTGGGGCGGCGGGCCCGCGCCGGAGAGCGCGGAGGAGTAGCCCTCGCCTCAGGCCGGCGGGTCGAGGTGGGCGACCGCGGCGGCGATCCGCTCGACGGTCGGCGGGTGCGTGGCGCCCAGCCGGGCCAGCAGCCGCGGCGGCCGCACGTCGGCGACGTTCTGCCGGCAGATCTTCTGCTCGAAGGAGATGAACGCCGCGGCCGCGCCCGACAGCGTCAGCGAGAAGGCGTCGGCCCGCCGCTCGATCGCCCGCGACACGCGGCTCGAGACGAGGCCGAGCGGCGCCGAGACCAGGCCGGTGGCGAGCACGAGCGCCGGCATCGCGCCGGCCGTCCCGTCGCGCCCCGGCGCCAGCGCCTGACCGAGGCGCTGCACCGCCAGCGCCGCCGGTCCGGCCACCAGCGCAGCGAAGGCGATCCCCCTCGGCACGTCGCGGTGGCGCACGTGGCCGAGCTCGTGGGCCACCACGACGCGGACCTCGTCGCGGTCGTAGCGGTCGAGCAGGGTGTCGAACAGCACCACCCGCTTGGTCGGCCCGAGGCCGCTCACGTAGGCGTTGGCGGCGGTGGTGCGCCGGCTCGCGTCGACCGAGAACACCTCCCCCACCCGGACCCCGGCTGCGCGTGCCAGCGCCAGCACGTCGTCCCGCGTCGGCCCCTCGGGCAGCGGCACGAATTCGTTGAACAGGGGGTCGAGCACGACCGGAGCGAACGCGGCCAGCCCGGCGCCGAGCACGACCGAGCTCCCGGCGGCGAGGGCCCACCAGTTCCGGGGGTAGCGTCGGGCCAGCGCCACGATCGCGCCGCCGCCGAACGCCGCGAACGCCGACTGAATCGCCGTCGCCTTGACCAGGTCCTCGCCCCAGCCGCGCCAGCTCTGGGTGATCAGCCCGACCTTGATCGCCCGCCGGCGCGAGAGCGCGGACAGCGGCAGCGGCGCCAGCGTGGTGGCCAGCGCGATCCCGGCGCCGGCCCCGGCCCCCGCCGCCGCGGCGCGGAGCGTCCCCGACCGCCCGGGCGGCTCCCCTAGCGCAGCCCCCTCGGGAGCGGGCCCGGGAACGGGAGCCGGCGCGGGAACGAGCACGGGAGCGGGCAGGCGCCGGGCCCGGCGGACCAGCGCCACCAGCACCGCCGCCTCGACGCCTCCGCGGACTAGGCCGAGCAGCACCTGCGGCCGGCCGTAGCGGCGTCCGCGTTTGATCTCCGCTGCGGTGAAGTAGGTCTTAGGATCGACCGCGGCACCGCGCCGGCCGTATCCGGAGGGGGTCAACAGGCGCCCGGCGGCCTCGGCCGCGAGGACGCTGGCCATCACCGGCATCACGACCCGGAAGCGCGAAGGGTCCCTCACCAGCAAGACTGTACGGATGCGGATCGCGGTTGTCTCCGATATTCACGGTAATCGCCATGCCTTCGAGGCGGTGCTCGACGCCGTCGCGGAGTCCGCCTGCGAGGAGGTGTGGTGTCTCGGCGATCTCGTCGGCTACGGCGCCGACCCCGACGCGTGCGTCGAGCTGGCCCGCCGTCACGCCTCGGTGTGCCTGGCCGGGAACCACGACCTCGGCGTCCGTGGCACGCTGCCGCTCGAGCAGTTCTCGCGCGGCGCCGCACTGGCCGCGCGCTGGACCCAGGAGACGATCGCCGGGGAGACGCTCGAGTTCCTGAATGGGCTCGAGCCGAGCACGCTCGAGGAGCAGGTGGGGCTGTTCCACGCCAGCCCGCGGGATCCGGTGTGGGAGTACGTCCTCTCGCCGCTGCAGGCCGAGCTGTGCATGGACGCGCAGACCCATCGGGTCTGCTTCGTCGGCCACTCGCATGTCGCGCTGTCGTTCTCGCGGGCCCCGGGCGCCGCGGCCACCGGGCAGACGCGGTCGTCCGACGAGGGGCTCGAGATCGGCGACGCGGAGTGGCTGATCAACCCGGGCAGCGTCGGTCAGCCCCGCGACGGCGACCCCCGGGCGGCCTGGATCGAGCTCGACCTCGAGCGCTGGACGGTGATCTACCGCCGCACCGAGTACGACATCGAGGGGGCCGCCGCGGCGATCCGCGCCGCGCGGTTGCCCGACTCCCTGGCCGAGCGGCTGAGCTTCGGGCAGTAGCCCCCGACACCGCCGCCGGGCCGGCGAGGCTCTAAAGTCAGGCGTCGGATGCGCTACATCCCCCGCGCCCTCCTCGCCGGCGGACTCGGGTTCGCCGCCGCCGTGCTCGCCGCCTGTGGCGGCGGCTCCGGCCTGCTCTCGGCCGGCCAGTCGAGCACGCTGAACAGCCAGCTGGACGCCGTCTCGGCGGCGATCGCCCGCGGTCACTGCACGGCCGCCGCGGCCACGGCGCAGGGCTTCGACAACTCCGTGGCGAACCTCACCTCGATCAACCCGACGCTGACCGATAACCTCAGGCAGGCCAGCGCCGCGCTGGCCCAGCGGGCCGGACCGGAGTGCTCGAGTCGGCAGTCGAGCACGACGCCGGCGACGACGAAGACGAAGACGACCCCGACGGTCACCACGCCGACGAGCAGCACCCCGACGAGCACCGCCCCGGCCACCACTTCGACCGGGGCGACAACGCCGACGACGCCTGCAACCACGCCGACCCCGACGGGTACTACTCCTACGACCCCGACGACGGGGGGGGCGGGGGTCGGGGGAACCGGGGCGGCGACGGGCCCCAGCGGGGCCGCCACGCCGGGCAGCGGACATTGACATGACCCAGTTGACGACGATCGCCGGCCGCTACCGCATCGAGGGACGCCTCGGGGTCGGCGGCATGTCGACGGTCCAGCTCGCCTTCGACCAGCGGCTCGAGCGCTACGTGGCGCTGAAGCTGCTGGCCGAGCACCTGGCCGACGACCCGACGTTCGTCTCACGCTTCCGCCGCGAGGCGCTGGCCGCGGCACGACTGGTGCACCCCAACATCGTCCAGGTGTTCGACTTCGGCTTCGACGGGCACCAGCACCAGCACTTCATCGTGATGGAGCACGTGGCCGGGCACTCGTGCGCCGAGCTGCTGCGCGAGCGCGGCCATCTCGACGTCGAGCAGGCGGTGGAGATCCTCTCGCAGGCCTGCCGCGGACTCGACTACGCCCACCGCCACGGGGTCGTCCACCGCGACGTGAAGCCCGGCAACCTGCTGGTGTCCGACTCCGACGTGGTCAAGCTGGCCGACTTCGGGATCGCGCGCGCTGCCGACCAGTCCAGCATCACCCAGGTCGGCTCGGTGCTCGGCACCGCCGCCTACCTCGCGCCGGAGCAGGCGCGCGGCGAGGAGGCCGGCCCACGCGCCGACCTGTACTCGCTCGGGGTGGTCAGCTACCAGCTGATGTCCGGCCGACTGCCCTACGAGGCGAGCTCGCTGTCGGAGCTCGCACTCAAGCAGCAGCGGGAGTCCCCGATCCCGCTCAGCGAGCTCAACCCGCGGGTCCCCCAGTCACTCGCCCGGGCGGTGGCGCTGGCGCTGGCGATCGACCAGGAACAGCGGCCCGAGAACGCGATCCGGTTCGCCGAGTCGCTGGCCGACGGCGTCCGCGGTGTGCCGCCGCTCGACGACGGGGCGCTCACCGCGCACCTCGGCACCGGGGCCGCGACCCGGGTGCTCAGCGGCGCCGAGGACGCCACGGCCGCCACCCAGCTCGTCCAGCCGAGCCGGCCGCACCGCCCCCGGCAGGTGCCGGCGCGCGCGAGCGCCGCCCGGCCCCGCCCCGCCGCCGCGCAGATCGACCACGGGCGCGGCGCCCGCCCCCCGGCCCCTCGCCGCGGGATGCGGCGCCTGCTGGCGGTGGTCGCGCTGGTCGTCGTGTTCGTGGTCGCCGTCGCCGTCGCGCTGGCCGTCTCGGCGGGCACCTCGAGCACGATCGTGCACGTGCGCTCGGTGATCACCCGGGACGCTCAGAGCCTGATCCAGAGCGCCCGCGACATCATCGGAGCCAACACGAAGTGACGCCCGGCGCGGCGCCGCCGCGCAGCGCCTCGGCGGCCTCGGGCAGCCGCCCGGCATCGATCGCCGCGCGCAGGTCTTCCATCAGCCGGGCGATGAAGCTCAGGTTGTGCAGCGTGATCAGTCGCGCCCCGGTGCTCTCGCCCGAGCGCAGCAGGTAGTTGAAATAGCCGCGGCTGAAGCCCGCCGCGCAGGCGGGGCACGGGCAACCGTCGAGGATCGGCTCGACGGCCTCGCGCCACCGGCCCTTGGCGAGGTCGACCCGCCAGCGCCGCTCGGGATCCGCCACCAGCGCGACGCCATGACGCCCCAGTCGCGTCGGCATCGCGCAGTCGAACGTGTCGATCCCCAGCTCGACCCCGGCGATCAGGTCGTCGACCTCGCCGATCCCCAGCAGATGGCGGGGCCGGTCGGGAGCCAAGCGCTCGAGCTCGGCGGTCGTCCAGCCCACGACTTCGTACATCTGCGGCTTGTCGCGCCCGAGCGAACCGCCGATGGCGATCCCGTCGCAGGCGCTGTCGGCGATCACGCCGGCCGACTCGACCCGCAGGTCGGGCTCGACGCCGCCCTGGACGATCCCGAACACGACCTGGTCGCGCGGGCCGTGATCGGCGTGCCAGCACAGGCAGCGTGCGAGCCAGCGGTGGGTGCGCTCGGTCGAGCGCGCGGTGTACTCGCGGGTGACGTGGAACGGCGTGCATTCGTCGAACGCCACCGCGATGTCTGAGTGCAGCGCGGCCTGGATCTCCATCGAGGTCTCGGGGCCGATGAAGCGCTCGGCGCCGTCGGTGTAGGAACGGAAGCGCACTCCCGCCTCGGCGATCGACAGGATCGCCCCGGTGTGCCCCGGGTCGGCCGGGGAGACCGTGCCGGCGTCATCGGGTGCGCGGCGGCCGCGGCCCTTGATCTCGTCGGCGACGTTCCCGTAGCCCATCGAGAACACCTGGAAGCCGCCCGAGTCGGTGATGATCGGCCGCGGCCAGCGCATGAACTCGTGCAGGCCCCCGAAATGCGCCACGAGCTCGTGGCCGGGGGCCACGAACAGGTGGAACGTGTTGCCGAGGATGAGCTCGTAGCCGAGCGCCTCGACGTCGCGCGGCTCGAGTGTCCGCACCGCGCCCTTGGTGGCCAGCGGCACGAACGCCGGCGTCCGGACGTCGCCGTGGGCCAGGTGCAGCGTGCCCGTGCGAGCGCGCGACTCGGGGGCGCGGGTCCGGACCGTGAACGGGTCAGATCGCCCTACTACAGGCGTCACAGCCTCAGCCGTCGTGGAGCGAGTTGGGCTTGGGAGAATCGCCCAGAGGGCGATTCTCCCGGAATCGTCGGTGCGATCGCTACGCGGCCGCGAGGGCGGGCGCGGACTCGGCGCCGCCGGCCGTCTCGGCGCCCTCGATCGCCGGCTGGCCGGAGCCGACGGTAATCGCGACCTTGCGCGGCTTGCGCGGCTCGGGCTTGGGCAGGTCGGCGCGGAGCACGTACTCCGTCTCGCTCTCGACCAGGTCGGTGGCGGGAACCCAGCGCCGCAGCTGGCCGGCGCCGTTGTGGGTCGGGGTTTCGAAGAACGAGCTGAACAGCCGGTCGATCTCGTTCTGGACGGTGTGGAGCTCGCGGGTCGGCTCCCAACGGATGATGGTCATCGTCGTGCCTCCTACTAAAGACTCTTGCCTACCGCCAAGAACATAAGATCTCAGTGGATCCCTGTCAAGTCTTAGCACGTCAGCGACGTCTCGGGGCCCTCGGGTCGCGGCCACGTAGCAGCTCGTCGGGGTCGCCTGGCGAGGCGCCGGCGACCCGGAGCCTCAGCGCTCGATCAGCGAGCGCCCGGTCATCGCCGCCGGCGCCTCGATCCCCAGCAGCGCCAGGATCGTCGGTGCCACGTCGGCCAGCACCCCCCCGGCGCGCAGGGCGAGTTCCGGGATGGTGACGATCACTGGCACCGGGTTGAGCGAATGGGTGGTGTTGGGGCTGCCGTCCGGCTCGAGCATGTTGTCGGCGTTTCCGTGGTCGGCCGTGATCAGGCACGCGCCGCCGGACTCGTGGACGACGGTGACGATCCGCGCCAGGCAGCCGTCGACGGCCTCGATCGCCGTGACGGCGGCCGGGATCACGCCGGTGTGCCCGACCATGTCGGCGTTGGCGAAGTTGATGATCCCGAAGCCCGGCGAGTCTTCCCGCCATGCCCCGGCGAACGCGGCCGCCGCCTCGGCGGCGCTCATCTGCGGCTTGTGATCGTAGGTCGGCACGTCGCGGGGGGAGTCGACGAGCTCGCGCCGCTCACCCTGGCACGGCGCCTCGATCCCACCGCCGAAGAAGTACGTCACGTGCGGGTACTTCTCCGTCTCGGCGACGTGGAGCTGGCGCAGACCGTGCTCGGCCACGACCGTGGGGAGGGTCACCGACGGGTGCGAGGGCGGGAACGCGACCGGGTACGGCCAGCCCTCCTCGTACTCGGTCATCGTCGCGTAACCGGCGATCGGCGCCACGCCGCCGCGGTCGAGCTCGTCGAACGCCGGCTCGGCCAGCGCCCGGGTGATCTCGCGCATCCGGTCGGGGCGAAAGTTGAACGCGATCACCGAGTCGCCGGGGCGGATCCGGGCCTCGGCCCCGACCAGCGTCGGCGAGATGAACTCGTCGGTCTCCTCGCGCTCGTAGGCGGCGCGACACGCCTGCTCGCCGGTGTCCACGGTGACGCCGGCGTCGCCGTGCACGAGCACGTCGTAGGCGCGGCGGACCCGCTCCCAGCGGCGGTCGCGGTCCATCGCGTAGTAACGCCCCACCACCGAGCCGACGCGGCCCGCGCCCGCCTCGCGCATCCACCCCCCGACGGTGGCCAGGTAGCCGGCGCCGGACTGCGGCAGCGTGTCGCGCCCGTCCGTGAACGCGTGCAGCACGAGGTCCTCGACGCCGAGCCATGCGCCCAGCTCGATCAGCGCACGCAGGTGCTCGAGGCCGGAGTGCACGCCACCGTCGGACACCAGCCCGATCAGGTGCACGCGCCCCTCGGCGCCCCGGCCGCGGCGCATCGCCTCGACCAGCACCCGGTTGGCGGCCAGCGAGCCGTCGGCGACCGCCGCGTCGATCCTCGTGAGATCCTGAAGCGCGACGGCTCCCGCCCCCAGGTTGAGATGCCCGACCTCGGAGTTGCCCATCTGCCCCTCGGGCAGCCCGACGGCGGGCCCGCACGCGGTCAGCTCGGTGTGGGGGTAGCGCTCCCACAGCTCGTCGAACACCGGCGTACGAGCCAGCGAGACTGCGTTGCCCGGCCCGTCGGGAGCGAGCCCCCAGCCGTCGAGTACCACCAGCACCGCCGCGGACGCCGGCAGCGCGGTCGGCCCCGCCGGCAGGCCCATCTAACGGGCCGCGGCCACAATCGCGCCGAACGACTCGGCGTCGAGGCTGGCGCCCCCGACCAGGGCGCCGTCGACGTCGGGCAGCGCCAGCAGCTCGGCGGCGTTGTCGGGCTTGACGCTGCCGCCGTAGAGGATCCGGGCGCGGTCGGCCTGCTCGCGCGAGCGGTCGGCGACCAGCGCCCGCACGAACGCGATCGCCTCCTGCGCCTGCTCGGCGGTGGCGACGATCCCCGTGCCAATCGCCCAGATCGGCTCGTAGGCGATGACGATCTCGCCGAGGCGCTCGGTCGGGACCTTGGCCAGGTCCTCCTGGACCTGGTGGCGGAGCTTGCGCTCGGTGTCGCCGCGCTCGCGCTCCGCCTCGGTCTCGCCGACGCAGAGGATCACGGTCAGCCCGGCGTCGAGCGCGGCCGGGACCTTCAGGGCCAGGGCCTTGTCGGTCTCGCCGAAGTACTGCCGGCGCTCGGAGTGGCCGAGCACGACGCCGTGAACGCCGGCCTCGACGAGCATCGGCGCCGACACCTCGCCGGTGTAAGCCCCGGACGCGGCCTGGTGCATGTTCTGGGCGTAGACCTGAACCCGCGAGCCACGGGTCGAGTCGACCATCGCCTCGAGCGCCAGGAACGACGGGCAGATCGCCACCTCGACGCCGTCGGCGTCGGAGACGCGCGGCAGCAGCGCCTGGATCAGCGCCTCGGCCTCGGCCACCGTCTTGTGCAGCTTCCAGTTGCCGGCGATCAGCGGGGTGCGGGCCCCGGCGTTCACGGATCGACGCTCGCGCGGCGGGGTGCGTCGATCGCGTCGATCAGCGGGGCGCGTGGGGATTCGGTCATGACACGGCCTCCACCCCAGGCAGTCGCTTGCCCTCGATCAGTTCGAGAGCGGCGCCGCCGCCGGTCGAGAGGTGCGTCACCTTATCGGCCAGGCCGAACTGCTGGATCGCCGCAGCCGAGTCGCCCCCGCCGATCACGCTGGTCCCCGGCGACGCCGCCACCGCCTCGGCGACCGCGCGGGTGCCCGCGGCGAACGGCGCCAGCTCGAACGCCCCCATCGGCCCGTTCCAGAATGTCGTCGCCGCGGCGGCGATCGCCTCGCCGTAGGCCGCGGCGGTGCGCGGCCCGATGTCGAGTCCCATCATCCCGTCGGGAACCTCGACGCCGTCGAGCTCGCGGGCGGGGGCGTCGGCGGCGAAGCGCTCGGCGATCACCAGGTCGACGGGTAGCTTCAGCTCGCCGCCGCCGGGCGCCGCGAGCGCCTCGCGGGCCAGCGCGACGTCCTCCTCGGCGCACAGCGAGTCGCCGACGGCGTGGCCCTCGGCGGCCAGGAACGGGAAGCACATCGCGCCGCCGATGAGGATCGTGTCGGCGAGGCCGCGGAAGCGCTCGATCACGGCGATCTTGTCGCTCACCTTGGCGCCACCGAGCACGGCCACGAGCGGCCGCGCGGGATCCTCGAGCAGCTGCGTCAGCGTGCTCACCTCGCGCTCCAGGAGCAGTCCGGCGGCACGCTGCGGGAGCAGCCGGGCGACGCCCTCGGTCGACGCGTGGGCGCGATGGGCGGCGCCGAAGGCATCGTCGACGTAGACGTCGGCCAGCGACGCCAGCGCGGCGGCCAGCTCGGGATCGTTCTTCGTCTCCCCCGGCTCGTAGCGGACGTTCTCGAGCAGCAGCACGTCCCCCGGCGCCAGCCCGTCGGCCAGGCGCCCGACCTCGTCGCCGACGACGGCCGGCGAGAGCTTCACCGGCGCGCCGAGCAGCTCGCCGAGGCGCTCGGCGACGGGCCGCAGCGACAAGCCCGGGTCGCGGTCCTGGGGGCGGCCGAGGTGGGAGACGAGGATCAGCCGCGCGCCGCGCTTGCGCAGGTGCTCGATCGTCGGCAGCGCCGCGCGGACCCGGGAGTCGTCGGCAACCTCGGCGGGCCCCCCGGTGTCGGGGTGCGACAAGGGCACGTTGAAGTCGACCCGGACCAGCACCCGCTTGCCGTCCAGGTCCTTCAGGTCCCGCAGCGTCCTCACAGCAGCCTTTGCACCAGATCGGCGACCCGGTTGGAGTAGCCCCACTCGTTGTCGTACCAGGCGATCACCTTGACCATCGTCCCATCCATCACCGCGGTGAGCTCCGAGTCGACGATCGAGGAGGCCGGGTTCTTGATGATGTCCGAGGAGACCAGCGGGTCCTCGGTGTAGACCAGCATCCCCTTCAGCGGACCGTCGTCGGCGGCGGCCTTGAGCGCGGCGTTGATCTCCTCGACGGTGGTCTCGCGGTTCGCCTCGATGGTCAGGTCGACGACGCTGCCGGTGGCGACCGGCGCGCGCACGGCCATGCCATGGAGCTTGCCGTTGAGCTCGGGGATGACCAGCCCGATCGCCTTGGCGGCGCCGGTCGAGGCGGGGATCAGGTTGACCGCGGCCGCCCGCGCGCGGCGCAGGTCCTGGTGCGGCATGTCCTGGAGGCGCTGATCGGCCGTGTACGCGTGGATCGTCGTCATCAGCCCGTGCTTGATCCCGACCGTGTCCTGTAGCACCTTGGCCAGCGGGGCCAGGCAGTTGGTCGTGCACGACGCGTTCGAAATCACCTCGTGCTTGGCGGCGTCGTAGGCCTGATCGAAGTTAACCCCCAACGCGACCGTCACGTCCGGGTTGGTCGCCGGGGCCGAGATGACGACCTTCTTGGCGCCCGCCTGCAGGTGCTTGGCGGCGTTCTCGCGGTCAGTGAACAGACCGGTCGACTCGATCACCACGTCGGCACCGACCTCGCCCCACGGCAGTGCCGCGGGGTCGCGCTCGCTGAAGATCGGGATCTCGTTCCCGTCGAGCCGAATTCCCGTCTCGGTCGCCTCGACCCGGCCCGGGAACCGGCCGTAGTTGGAGTCGTACTTGAGCAGGTGGGCGATCGTCTTCGGGTCGACCAGGTCGTTGATCCCCATCCACTCGATCTCCGCCTGGCGCTCATACGCGGCGCGGAAGACGTTACGGCCGATGCGGCCGAAGCCGTTGATCCCCACGCGTACCGGCATGCTCAATGACCTCCAGATATTCGATGACGCCAAACTGAAGCGGGCCGGCTCCCCGGCGGCCGGAGCAAGGCTAACCCATTCCGGCGCCGCGCCGGGATCCGGACGGCGCCACGTCAGCGCCGCGACACGACCTCGACCCGCAGCCCATCCGGGTCGCGTAGATAGCAGGCGTAGTAGCGCCGCCCATACTGGGGACGCGGACCGGGCGGCCCGTCGTCGCTGCCGCCCGCCGCCAGGCCCGCGCGATGGGCGCTGTCGACCGCCGCCTTGCCGCTGGCCTGCAGGGCGATGTGCCCGTATCCGGGCCCGGGAGCGCGGCCGCGGACGACGATCCAGAACATCGGGCCGTTGACACCGTAGGCGATCGCCGCCTCGGTCTCGTGCATGCGCCGGGCCCCGAGGGCGTAGAAGACGACGTCGTAGAAGGCGGCCGAGCGCTGCAGCTCTGAGACCTCGAAGCCGACGTGGTCGATCACGGCGCTCAGCCCGCCCGGCGGATGTCGCGGTGGACGACCTCGACGAAGTAACCGTCGGCATCGCGGTAGCGCGTGGCCAGGTCCTCGGCGATCGCCACCGAGCGGTGGCGACCGCCGGTGCAGCCGATCCCCAGCACCAGGTGCGCCTTGCCCTCGGCGAGGTACCGCGGCAGCAGGTAGTCGAGCAGCGGGTAAAGCCGCTCGAAGAACGCGTCGAGCTCGCCCTCGCGATTGATGTAGTCGACGACACGGACGTCGATCCCGGTCAGCGGCCGCAGATCGGGCTCGTAATGCGGATTGGGCAGGAAGCGTACGTCGAACATCAGGTCGGGGTCGCGCACCGGACCGTACTTGAAGCCGAAGCTCTCGAAGGTGATCGACAGCCGCCCCGGCGTACCGGTCGGCAGCATCTCGTCGGCGAGCTTGCGCCGGAGCATCGCCGCGGTCAGGCCGTCGGTCTCGATCACCACGTCGGCGCGGGCGCGCAGCGGCGCCAGCAGTTCTCGCTCGCCGGCGATCCCGTCGGCGACGCTGCCGCTCGGCGCGAGCGGATGGCGCCGGCGCGTCTCCTGATAGCGGGTCAGCAGCGTCTGCTCGCCGGCCTCCAGGAACAGGACGCGGTGGCTGACCCCCGCGGCCCGCATCTCGTCGAGCATCGCCGCCAGCCCGGCGAAGTAGCTGCCGCCGCGGACGTCGGAGACGACGGCGGTCCGCGCCACCTTCGCCCCGGAGTGCATGAACAGCTCGACCAGCGAGCGGATCATCTCCGAGGGCAGGTTGTCGACGCAGAAGTACCCCTCGTCCTCGAACGCCGCCATCGCCGTCGACTTGCCCGCGCCCGAGAAGCCCGTGATGATCACCAGATCGGTGAGCGCCGACCGCGCGGGCGCCGGCTCGCTCGGGGTCCCGGGCATCGCACACACAGCTTGACGGTTTCGCCGCCGGAGCGGCGCGTCCTGCCCCGCCGTGTGGCACTATCCCGCCGTGCCCCACCGTCGAGCCGTCGTCCTGGCGCGGGGGCGGCGATCGTGGTCGGTGGCGTTGCTGATCCTCGTCGGCGCCGGCCTGTCGCCTGCCCTCGCGGCCGCCGCCCAGCCCCGCGTGCAGCTGCCGCTGGTCACCGCGAGCGTCGCGGCGACGCCGTACGGCCAGCCGCTGGCGCCCGGGTATCTCGGCTTCTCGTTCGAGTACAGGGCGATGCACGTCTACACGGGACGCAACCCCAACGCGATCAACCCCACGCTGCTGACGCTGATCCGCATGCTCAATCCGGCCGGCTCTCCGGTGATCAGGATCGGCGGTAACTCGAGCGACGACACGTGGTGGCCGACCCCGGGCGAGATCCCGCCCAACGGCATCAACTACGCCCTCAGCGACGGCTGGCTGCGGACCACGCAGGCGTTCGCCGGCGATCTCGGGGCAAAGCTGATCATGGGCGTCAACCTCGAGGCGGGGCGGCCGGCGCTGGCCGCCCAGGAGGCGCGCGCGATCGTGTCGGGCATCTCCCCGCACAACCTGGCCGCGCTGGAGATCGGCAACGAGCCCGACCTGTACCCGCTGTTCGTGTGGTACGCCAACCGCCGCCAGCAGGTGTTCCTGGGGCGCCCGTCGACGTACACCGCCAGCGACTTCATCGCCGAGTTCAGCCGCTGGCGCCAGGCGCTCCCGCCCGAGCCGCTGGCCGGCCCGACGTACTCCAGCAGCACCTGGATGCCCAGCCTGCCCACCTTCATCGCTGACGAGCCCGGGCTGCGCTACGTCACCTTCCACCGCTACCCGCTGCGCGGCTGCGAGCACGACCCCACTCAGCCCGATTACGCCTCGATCGCCAACCTGCTGGCCGACCGCGCCTCGGCCGGCCTGGTCCAGCAGGTCGCCCCGTACGTCTCGATCGCCCACGGCGCCGGGCTGAAGTTCCGCCTCGACGAGCTCAACTCGGCCGCCTGCACGGGCCGCTCCGGAGTCAGCGACACCTTCGCCTCGACGCTGTGGATGCTCGACACGCTGTTCGGGATGGCCTCCGCCGGCGTCGACGGCGTCAACATCCACACGCTGCCCAAGGCGGCCTACGAGCCGTTCCTGTTCAACCGGAGCCGAACCGGTGTGTGGAGCGCGACCGTCCGCCCCGCCTACTACGGGATGCTGATGTTCGCCCAGGCCGACCCGCCGGGCGCGCGACTGCTCGACATCACGGTCCCGAGCGGACCGGTCAAGGTGTGGGCGACCCAGGCGCCCGATGGCCACACCCGGGTGGTCCTGATCAACAAGGACGCGCGCAACTCCTACACCGTGCGCCTGTCGCTCCCCCCCGGCTCCGCTGCGGCGAGCCTCGAACGCCTGACCGCGCCGTCGATCGTCTCCACCACCGGGGTCTCGATCGGCGGCCAGTCGTTCCCGGCCGCCACCACCACGGCGAAGCTGGCCGGCGCCCCGCAGCTGGAGACCGTCACTCCGGCGCTCGGGGGCTACGACGTGACGATGCCGCCCGGGTCCGCGGCTCTACTGACGCGTTAGACCGGTTAGCCGGAAGGTTTGCGGCGTGCATCGTCCCTGGCGATGCTCCCGAGGGAGCGGCGCCGGCCCGATCCCATTCAGACGCCGGCGCGGTGCAACTGGGCGTGGAGGTCCCGGGCGAGCTTGCCGGGGATCCCGGGCACCGCCTCCAGCTCCTGGCGGCTCGCCGCCACGATCGCGTCGGGCGAGCCGAAGTGGGCCAGCAGCGCGCGCTTGCGGGCGGGACCGACGCCGCGCAGCTCGTCGAGGATCGAGGCGGTCATCGCGCGGTCGCGACGGGCGCGGTGGTGGGTGATGGCGAACCGATGGGCCTCGTCGCGGATCCGCTGCAGCAGCTGCAGCTCCGGGGTGTCGTGGGGCAGCCGCAGCGGCGCCTGACGGCCGGGGATGAACACCTCTTCGATCCGCTTGGCCAGCGAGATCACCAGGACGCCGCGCTCGCGGAACCCCTGGAGCGCGCGCAGGCCGGCCGTCAGCTGGCCCTTGCCGCCGTCGATCATGACCAGGCTGGGCAGCGCGGCGAAGCTCGGGTCGTGGTCCTTGTCGTGCGGGGAGACGTCGCGCTGGCGCTCCCAGCGGGCCATCCGCCGGCCGAGGATCTCCTCCATCGAGGCGAAGTCATCGGGGCCTTCGGCCCTTGGGAGAATTCGCGGGGGCGAATTCTCCCGAGGTTCGTGGTCATCGGGGCCTTCGGCCCTTGGGAGAATTCGCGGGGGCGAATTCTCCCGAGGTTCGTGGTCTTCGGAGCCTTCGGCCCTGGGGAGAATTCGCGGGGGCGAATTCTCCCGAGGTTCGTGGTCTTCTCCGTCGACGGCATCGATCCGTCCGTTCCTGTCGCCGGTCGTGAAGACCTTGAAGCGGCGGTAGTCGGACTTCTTCGGCGCGCCGCCCTCGAACACCACCATCGAGGCGACGGTGTTGGTCCCCATCAGTGTGGAGATGTCGAAACACTCGATCCGCAGCGGGATCTGTTCGAGCCCGAGCGCCTGCTGGAGGCCGTCGAGCGCCTCCACGCGCTGCTGGCGGCGGCGCTCGGAGCGGAGCTTCTCCTGGTCGAGGGCGAGGCGCGCGTTGCGCTCCGCGAGCTCGAGGATCCGCCGCTTGTCGCCGCGCTCGGCGGCCCGGATCTCGACCGGCGCGCCGCGCCGCTCGGTCAGCGCCTGGGCCAGCGCCGCCCGATCCCCGCCCGTCGAGAGCTCGCGCTGGACGACGAGCAGCGGCGGCACCATCATCGCGCTGGCGTAGTACTGGAGGATGAACGCCTCGGCGACCTCGGCGACATCGCCGTCGGCGGCGTTGTCGAGGTAGAAGCTCTGGCGGTCGGCGAGCACGCCGTCGCGGAGCTGGAACACCTGGGCGTTGGCCTCCTGCTCGGCGACCGCGACGGCGATCGCATCGAGCGTCCCCACGCCCTCGTTGGCGATCCGCTGACGCTCGAGCAGCGAGCGGACGGCGCGGAGCCGGTTCCGGGCGCGCGCCGCGTCCTCATAGTGTTGGTGCTCCGAGGCCTCGCGCATCTCGACCTGCAACTGCCGCTCGATCTCCCGGTAGCGGCCGGACAGGAACGCGATCACACCGTCGATCCCGGCCCGGTAGTCCTCGCGGCTGACGTAGCCGACGCACGGGGCCTCGCAGCGCTTGATGTAGTAGTCGAGGCACGGCGAGCCGCTGCGCCGGCCCGGCTCGGGCCCATCGCAGGAGCGGAACATGAACACCTTGCCGAGCACCTCGAGCGTCGAGCGGACCCGCTTGGCGTTGGAGAACGGACCGAAGTAGGCGCGGTCACGACGGTGGCGCTCGCGGGTGAAGTACACCCGCGGGAAGTCCTCGTCGAGCGAGATCGCGATGTACGGATAGGACTTGTCGTCCCGCAGCCGGATGTTGAACCGCGGCTTGTACTGCTTGATGAAATTCTGCTCGGCCAGCAGCGCTTCGGACTCGGTGTGGACGACCAGCGCCTCGATGTGGTCGATCATCGGCAGCAGGTCGCGCCCCGCCCGCGTGCTCGGGTTGGAGAAGTGCGACGCCACCCGCTTGCGGATCGACTTCGCCTTGCCGACGTAGATGACCTTGCCGCGAGCGTTGCGGAACACGTACACGCCCGGCTCGTCGGGCAGCTCGCGGCGATCCTCGGCGGAGAACACGGACATCCCGATCGAGGATAGGACCCGGTTTCGCGACCTACTCCGATCCGACGTGTGGTGAGAAAGCGATCAACTTGATCGCTTTCCCACCACGCCTCCTATCTGGTGGATCGAATCACGGACGCAGCGAGCCCGGCGGCGGCCCCCACCAGGCCCGCCAGCGCCAGCAGCTCGCCCGGCCCCGAGCGCGGCGCGTTGGGCAGGTAGCGGACCGCGTCGGCCGGATCGACGATGTCGGCGCCGTTGGTCGGCGGCACGTCCAGCGCATGGACGGTGAAGGCGAGCGCCACGAGCACGCAGCCGCCGGTGAGAAGCCGCGCCGTCCGTCCCCCGGCCGCGGCGCTCAGCGCCAGCGCGGCGGCCAGCGTGGCCAGCAGCGCGTCGACGATCGAGTACACCTGCCACGCGGTCGGGTCGCGGGGCACGCCGCGGAGCAGTGACGAGGTCCCGTAGTGGGCGAGCAGCGTGGGCGAGAACTGGTGGCTCCAGGGCAGGAACAGCGACCCGGCCAGCACCAGCGCGCCGGCCAGGATCATCCAATCGGCGACCGCTACCGACCGCAAGCCGCGGCCGGCCCAGCGCACCCGCCCGTCCCGCCCGGGGGGGCGGCGCCAAGTCGCTCTGTGGCGATCTAGATCCGGATCTGGCTCCACGTGAGGATCCCGCGGGCGGCGGGCGCCCAAAGCTACCGCCGGCGCTCAGAACAGTAGCCTCGGCCACGGGATGACCGCGTCCGCCCTCCGGATCTGCCCCCCGGTGCGAGGCGACCTGTGGCCTCGAGCTGGAGCCGCGCGGCTCTAACCCGACCGAAGAACCTGCTGCGAGCGCTCTGTCGCCAGAGCGCTCGCAGCGACCCATCCGCGCCAGAACCGAGCCCGGCGGGTTCCTCGCCGACCCCGCCAACAGTGCCGGAACCGTGCAGGAGCTTGGACCAGGAGCAGCATTCACCCGGGACTACTCCTTCCTCGCGAAGCAGGAATCTCGGAACTCGGCTGCGAGCGCGTATCGATGATCGTCACCTCGGACAAGCCGTTCAGCAAGTGGGCCACAGTCTCCGCTGCCGGCGTCAGCCGATCGCGGTAGGGTTCACTGCAGGGCGGGCCGAGACGATCGGGGCTCGTAGGTCCTGCTAGGAGGTTCCCAGATGATCACGACGCGCGGCGTAGCTGGATTCGTTGGGGCGTCACTCGTTGCACTCGTTGCCTCACTTGCAATGTCCTCAGCGGTGCAGGCGAAGCCGGCGTGCGGACCATCTCATGCGAGGACGCTCACCAGCAACACCTTCGCGCGCGTGTACGCCGAGAAGGGCAAGGTGTACGTGTGCCTCAAGTCAAACGGGAGGACGACGCTGCTGAAGGGCGCTAACCCGAGGTGCCAGACAGGGCCCAACGTCTACGTATGCGATCGGTTCGCGCTTGGAGGCAAGTGGGTGGCTTGGACCAGGAGCAATCCCAGTGACGTGGACGTCAACGGGGGAATCGTGACCGTGATGTACATGCCCACACGCTCAATCGACCACCGTTGGTATCCGTCGCGCGATCACGCCGAGATCTACAAGATCGTGGTGCTTAGCGACGGTGCCGCAGCCTGGGCAGAATCTGTCTCCGATGGGGGCGGCGGGGCGTTTGCCGTCGGCGCGTTCGGAACCGACCTGCAGAACCATGCGATAGACCGGCTCGATACGTGTGGCAGCGACCCCTCCACGACGGCCAGCTGCTACATCGATCCCAGCTCGCTGCAAGTCCTGCCGGGGAAGACGGTCGGCTGGAGGTACAGCGCGGACGGTCAACAGCCAGCGACGATCGATGCAAGCCACACGATGTATTGAACTGCGCACCAGAGGAGGGGATCCACGGGTGTGTACGAGTATCCCCAGCCGGATTCGAACCGGCGCGACCAAGCGTCCTACTCCGACCAGATCTTCCCGCCACCGCATCACCCCGAACTGATCACCGAGCAACGGGAAGACATCCCCCGCGTCGCCGGATCACTCTCGACCGGAACCGTCTGAGCTGCTGCGCCAGCCCGGCCGCGAAGGCCAAGATGACCAGCTCGGCGCGCTCGGCTTTGCGCTCAACGCCCTCGTGCTCTGCAACGCGCAATACATGGACGGCGCGATCGTCTACCTCCGAGCCACCGGCCACGAGATCACCCACGACGACCCCATTACTACCGGAAGGCCGACCCGTCGCGACCGCGCCGACTCCAGCAGCCTGGTCAGTACTGGCGCGCGGCCCAGAGGACCGCGAACACGGCGTAGGCGCAGGCGCCGATCGCCACCAGCCAGACGATCGTCCCCACCCCGGTGGAAAGCAGCCGGCCGCTGGCCGACAGCACCAGCGTGGCACCCCCGACGGCGACGTAGAGGATCGCCCGGCGCGCGTCGCCGAGCGAGTAGATCGCGATTCGGTGCTCGCGGTACATCCGCGAGGCGACCCACGCCATCACACCGAGGAACACCAGCGCGACGGCCTGCAGCGCGACGTTGGCGCCGGTGCCGCCGCCGGGGATCGCCACCACCAGCGCGGCGACGACCAGCACGATCGCGACGTTGCGGACGTTGGGGTTGATGTTCGAGAGCATTCCTCAGCAGCGGGAGGCGCCGCTGGGCGAAGCGTACTCCGACGGCGCCGCGCCCGGTGCCGGGGCCGGCGACGGCGGGACGCCGGGCCGGTGCCGGTGCCCGTGCCGGTGCCGGCGGGTGCGGGTGCGGGTGCAGGCGCGGGTGCCGCACCGGACGGCATGCCAACCGCCGGGCCGGCGGGGCCGGGGCCGGCGACGGCGGGACGCCGGGCCGGTGCCTACCCGGGGTCGAGCTCGGCGGCGAACCGGTAGCCGACGCCGAAGTGCGTGTGCACGTAGCGCGCGATCCGCTCGACGGACTCGAGGTCGCTCAGCGCGAGGTTGACGATCAGCGCATGCCGGCGCAGCGCCGACGGCTGGTCCTGGCGCGCGGCGATCCTTCGAGGGCAGGCGACGGCGCCTCTTGCAGTGCCGGAACGTGCCCGGACGGCCCGGAATCTCAGCCGGCGATCCGCTCGAGCTGCTCGTAGAGCTCCTCGACCGCCGACTTGGCCCGGCGGTGGCGCTCGGTCGAGCCGGCGCTGCGTTCCGGGCTCGACCACGCCACCGGCTCGGCCAGCTCGTCCTCGACCGCCCGCAGCACCGCCTCGGCGGCCTCGATCTGCGCCTCGAGCCGGCGCTCGGAGCCCACGGCCGCCCGCCGCGACTTCCCCTTCCCCTTGCCCTTCTCCGTCGCGGTCGCCGACGCCGTCGCGACCGCCTTGGCCTTGGCCTCGGCGGCCTTGGCCTCGGCGGCCTTGGCCTTGGCCTTGGCCTTGGCCTTCGCCGTGGGCTTGGCCGCCGCCCGCTCCTCGCGCACGCGCACGTACTCGGGCCAGCCGCCGGGGTAGCTGCGCAGCCCGGCGTCCTCGAGCGCCACCGTACGCCGGCCGACGGCGTCGAGCAGCGCCCGGTCGTGGGACACGAGCAGGATCGATCCCTCGAACGCGCTCAACGCCTCCTCGAGCGCTTCGCGGCTCTCGAGGTCGAGATGGTTGGTCGGCTCGTCGAGGATCAGCACGTTGGGGGGGGCGGGGGTCCCGTTCACCAGCACGGCCAGCGACAGCCGCCGGCGCTCGCCGCCGGACAGGCCGTCGAGCGGCTTCTCCGCCTCCTCGCCGGAGAACAGGAACCGGCCGAGCAGCGCCCGTGCGTTCCCCGGCGTCAGCCTGGTGGCATGCTGGCACGCCTCGAGCACCGTGCGGGCAGCCGGATGAGTCCGGGACAGCCCCGGAGCGGCGTCGAGCTCCTCGGCGTGCTGGGAGAGGAACCCGATCCGCACGTTGTGGCCGGTGCGGAGCTTGCCGGTGACCGCCGGGCCCCCGCCCCTCGTCGTACCGGAAGGCGGCGCCTCGCCGGAGCCGAACAGCTCGCGGAGCCCGCCGAGCGTCTCGATCAGCGTGGTCTTGCCTGCCCCGTTGGGGCCGACCAGCGAGACGTGCTCGCCGCGCTCCAGCCACAGCTCGCCGTCGTCGAGCAGCACCCGGTCCCCGATCGCCATCCGGCCGTGCTCGAGCTCGAACACGACCCGGCCGCTGCGCTCCGGCGGCTTGAACGCGAACGCCAGCCCCGCGCCATCGGCCGGGCGAGCAGTGATTCGATCGATCTTGTCCAGCCGCTTGGCCCGCGACTGGGCCTGCCGCGCGCGGGTGCCGGCGCGGAAGCGGGTGACGAACCGCTCGAGGCGGGCGATCTCGGCCTGCTGGCGCTCGATCGCGCGTCCCAGCGCCAGCTCGCGGGCCGCCTTCTCCTGGCGCCAGGCGTGCCACGGGCCAGCGAAGAAGCGCCCGCGGCCCCCCTCGAGCTCGAGCACCGAGGTCCCCACCGCCTCGAGGAACCAGCGGTCGTGGGCGACCAGCACGACCGCGGCGTCGAGCGCCACCAGGTGCTGCTCGAGCCATTCCAGTGACGCGATGTCGAGGTGGTTGGTCGGCTCGTCGAGCAGCAGCAGGTCGGGCGCTCCGGCCAGCGCGCGGCCCAGCGAGGCGCGCGTCAGCTCGCCGCCGGAGAACGTCTCGAGCGAGCGATCGAGGTCGGCGGAGTCCCGGAAGCCGAGGCCGTGGAGGGTCGCCAGGGCCCGCTCGCGCCAGGTGTAGCCGCCGGCCAGCTCGAGCCGGGCCTGGGTCTCGGCGTAGCGGCTCAGGGTCTGGTCGTCGTGGGCGCCGCCGGCCATCGCCTGCTCGAGCTCGGCCAGCGCGTCCTCGATCGCCACCAGCTCGCGCGCGCCGGAAAGCACGTAGTCGCGCAAGCTGAGCCCGCGGTCGCGCGGCGGGCGCTGGTCGTGGAGCGCCACCTTGGCCCCCTTGGCGAACACCAGCTCGCCGAAGTCGACCGACGCCTCGCCGGAGAGCATCCGCAGGAGCGTCGTCTTGCCGGCGCCGTTGCGGCCCGACAGCGTCATCCGGTCACGCCGCTCGAGCTTGAACGAGACGCCGCGGAGCAGCGGCTCGCCGGCGATGTCCTTGCCGGTGTCGGATGCGATCACGACTGCCATGCGCTCAATGGTAGGCGCGGCATACTGCGTCGCCCGACGTGGGTGCAGATCAGACTCCGCCGGCGGCGACGGCCGACGCCCCCGGTGTGGTTCACCGCGTGCCAGGGGGCCACCCGGTCCGGCCCGCGTGGGCCACCGTGACCGGCCCGGGGCACTGCCCCGGGATCGTGGTCACCGACGGCTAGGATCACCGTGGTGATCCGCCGTGCCGACCGCTACCCGTGGACGCCGGCTCCGCCGATCCCGCTGCCCCCGGCGCGGACCGTCCAGGTCGCGGGCCGCGGCGAGTTCTTCCTTCGGGACACCGGCGGCGACGGCCCCGTCGTGATGCTGCTCCACGGCTGGTTCGCCAGCGCCGACCTCAACTGGCTGGGGGCCTACGACGCGCTCACCGACGCCGGCTACCGCGTGCTCGCCGTCGACCACCGCGGGCACGGCCGCGGGCTGCGGCCGCTGGTCCCGTTCCGGCTCGCCGACTGCGCCGCCGACGCCGCCGCCGTGCTGCGCGAGCTCGACGCGGCGCCGGCGATCGTGGTCGGCTACTCGATGGGCGGCGCGATCGCCCAGCTGCTCGCCCGCGACCATCCCGACGTCGCCGCCGGGATCGTCCTCAGCGGGACCGCCCAGCACTGGCGGGACCCGGAGCTGCGCCGCGCCTGGAAGGCGATGGGGCTGGTGTCGATCTCGCTGTCGGTGGCGCCGCGGCCGCTCCTGCGCCGGGCCCTCGCCCTGCTCGGGCTGCCGCTCGACGAGACCAGCGCGTGGCTGATGTCCGAGCTCACCCGCCACAGCGCCCGCGACCTCGCCGAGGCGGGACGGGAGCTCGGCCGCTTCGACTCGCGGCCGTGGCTGGGCGCCGTGCGCATCCCCGCGGCCGTCGTGCTGACCTCGCGCGACGAGGCCGTGGCGCCCGCCAAACAGCGCGAGCTGGCCGCGGCGCTGAGCGCGCCGGTGTTCGAGGCGCCGATCCGCCACCTGCAGATCACCACCGCCCCCGCGAAGTTCAACCCGGCCCTGCTGGAGGCGCTCGCCGCCGTAGCCGCGGTCTCCTCCATCGGCTAGGATCCGCTTCGATGCGTCGCGCCCGGTTGATGTCCGTGCTGTTCGCAGTGAGCGTGTTCCTGCTCGCCGCCGCGCCGGCCGCCTTCGCCCGCGCCGACGGCGGCGAGGGCTTCTACGGCGAGTCCGACGACAAGGTGATCACCAACACGATGTTCATCGTGATCGGCGCGATCCCGGTGCTGATCCTCGTGCTGACGCTGATCCAGACTCGGCTCGAGAAGCGCAAGTACGCGCGCATGAACACCGCCAAGCGCCGCTCCGCGAGCGTCGACTCGCGCGGCGGTTGGTGAACTCGCCGGCGCGAGTTCAACCGGGGAGCACGCTCACGGGCATGGGAACGGCGTGCGTTGCGTGGCGCCGTTGTCCCGGCCCGTTGATCCTCTAGCCGTCCCGGCTCTGCCGCTCCGCCTCCAGCAGCAGTCCCTCGCGGATTCCGCCGAAGCCGACCGCCGGCGTGACGCCGAGTCGCTGGCCGACCACGGCGAGGATCAGCAGCCCGGCCGGGAGCAGCCGCACCCGCTCGGGGTCGAGCCCCGTCTCGGCGGCGACGACGGCGGCCGGAGCCCCGGTCAACCTGTCCAGCGCCGCGGCCAGCGCCTCCGGATCGAGCCGCTCGCCGGTCAGCCGCCGCAGCGAGGTGGCGCTGCCGCCGACCGCGACCGCTGCGTCGGGGGGCGGCGGCCGACTCCCCGCCAGCGAGGCCACGACCCGCTCACGGGCGGCGTCGAGCTGGCCCGGCGTCGGGGGATCGCCGACGAGCACCCGGTCGGTGAGCACTCCCGAGCCGATCGGTAGCGAGCGCGACCAGCGCACGCGGTCGGGGGGCCGGCCGACGGCCAGCTCGGTCGAGCCGCCCCCAACGTCGATCACCGCCAGCTCCCCCTCCGGCCACGAGGCGAGCGTCCCGGCGGCGCCGACGAAGGCCAGCCGTGCCTCCTCGCGCTCGGACAGCACCCGCGCGCGCAGGCCGCACGAGTCGGCGACCGCGGCCACCACGGCGTCGCGGTTGGCGGCCCGCCGCACTGACGCCGTTGCCACCACCTGGACGTCCCGCACGCCGAGCTCGTGGGCCAGCCAGCGCTGGCGCGCCACCACCAGCGCGACCTCGGCGATCTTGGCGCGGTCGATCGTGCCGTCGCCGGACATCGCCCGGCCGATCCGCGTGAACGCCCTCTCCTGACGGACCTCGACGAGCCGGCCGGCGCCGCAGTCGGCGACGAGCAGCCGCGTGGTGTTGGAGCCGATGTCGATGCAGGCGCGACGCAACGGTGGCCGAACGCTAGTGCAGCGGTATCCGCGGCGCTGATCGCGTACGGTGCGATCCGGCGGCCCGCCCGGTAGCAGTATCGCCCGGATCCCGCCGGCGGCGACCACCCGGCCGCCCAGCGCCGGGCGGCCACGAAGCAGATCGAGAACGCTCCATTGGTCACCGCGTTGCCCTCGGGCAGCAGGCCGGCGGGCGTCAGCCCGTCGACCGTGGCGGTCCGCGCGCGCCGACCGACGCGGCCAGCTCATTCAGCGCGTAGGCCAGCAGCCGCCGGTACGCGGGTAGCCCGAACACTCCCTTCGCCCTGGGTCAGGTCTGCAGGCTGGCGGAACGGTCCGCCGGCCGTACGCCGGCGACGGTTCGCAGCAAAGGCTCGCTGATGGGGAATAAGTCGCAAACCGCTCGCCGAGCAGGGGCGCCCCGGCGCGACCCGGCCCGCCGGCTGGCATCCTCTCCATGGCGATGACGATCCGTGCGCAGTCCTGGCAGACCAGCCACAGCTTCCACCACGGCGAGTTCCCGGCGGCGCAGCTGGCCGCCGAGCGCGAGGCTGGCGTCTCGGTGTGCCTGCCCGCCCGCGACGAGGCGGCCACGATCGGCCCGATCCTCCGCGCGCTGATGCCGCTGCTCGACGCCGGCGTGGTCGATCAGGTGCTGGTCGTCGACGACTCGCGTGACGGGACCGACGAGATCGCGCGGGCGCTCGGCGCCGAGGTCCACGCCCAGGAGGCGCTGGCCCCGGAGCTCGGGCCGGTGCTCGGCAAGGGCGACGCGATGTGGCGCGCGCTGCCGGTGATCCGCGGGCGAGGTGGCGTGCTTCCTCGACGCCGACTCCGAGCAGTTCGGCGCCCACTACGCCTGCGGGCTGCTGGGACCGCTGCTGTGCCGGCCGGGGATCGCGTTCGTCAAGGGCTTCTACCGCCGCCCGTTCCGGATCGGCGGGACGGTCCTGCCCGACGGCGGCGGCCGGTCACCGAGCTGTGCGCACGGGCGCTGCTCAACCTCTTCTATCCCGAGCTGGCGGCGGTCCGCCAGCCACTGGCCGGTGAGATCGCCGCGCGCCGGGAGCTGCTCGAGCGAGTTCCGTTCGTGACCGGCTACGGGGTCGACATCGGGCTGCTGCTCGACGCCTACGGGCTGGTCGGGCTCGAAGCGCTGGCCCAGGTCGACCTCGACGTCCGCCAGAACGCCCACCAGCCACTGCGCGATCTGGGCCCGATGGCCCACGCGGTGCTCCAGGCGGTCAGCGCGCGGCTGGCGCGCGACGGCCGCCTCAGCGAAGCCCGCTGCCCACGAGCTTCATGACGGCGGACGGCGAGCACCTCCGCATCCCGGCCGGCGACCCCGTCGAACGCCCGCCCGCGACGGACCTCCGCGCCGCGGCGTGAGCCCGCGCCGGTTCAGCGAGCGGCTCGCGGCGGTCGGGGTGGCGCTGGCGCTGTCGGCCTGCGGGACCTCTGCCCCGACCGACGCCCACGGCGGCGGCTCGACCGTCCCCGGCGTGCCGACGCTCCACGCCCACCCGCAGGCGATCAACCCGGTGGCCGGCGTCGTCGCCCAGAGCGCGCCGGCGAGCAATCCGATCGGCGACCCCAACGCCCACGCGGTCTCGCTGGCCGAGGTCCGCCGCGAGCTGAAGATCGTCCACGAGCTCAATTCGCTCAACCCCGGCCAGGGCTTCGTGTTCCCGCTCCAGCCGCTGTCGGTCGCCGTCCCGCCGGGCAGCTGGGAGCCCGACCAGGGGGTCGACATCGCGACCCGCGGGGGGGCCTGCGGGGGCAGCGCGGTGCTGGTGGCGGTGACCAACGGGCAGATCGTCCAGGAGGGGATCTCCGGCTTCGGACCCGCGGCGCCGGTCCTGCGCGTGGCCGGCGGTCCGCTGAACGGGCGCTTCATCTACTACGGGCACTCGTTCCCCGCGCTGGTCCCCGTTGGCACCTACGTGCAGGCGGGGCAACCGATCGCCGAGATCGGCTGCGGGATCGTCGGGTTCTCGACCGGCCCCCACCTGGAGATCGGCATCAGCGACCGCAACGGCCCGACGTGCTGCCCCGGCAACCGCGAGACCTCACCGGCGATGCTCGGCCTGCTCGAGCGCCTGTACGCCGGCTGAGCGCCTCCGCGTCGGGTGGCGGAGGATTGCCAAGCCCGCGGCGCGTATCGTCACGAGCATGGAGCGTGTGGTAGACGCTGCGTTCGTCGAGGCGAGCGGGTACGGTGAGAGCGCGTGACCGACACCGCCCAGTCGTTCTCGCTCGGCCGCGAAGGCGCCGGGGACGGGAGCTTCCAGCGTCAGGAGAGCCGCTTCCGCGGGTGGGTCGACGCCGGCGGCGCGGGCGAGTTCCCGCTGGCCGCCGGCCGCTACCACCTGTACGTCGCGCGGGCGTGCCCGTGGGCGCACCGGACGATCATCGCCCGGCGGCTGATGGGGCTCGAGTCGGCGATCTCGATCTCCTTCGTGGACCCGGTGCGCGACCGCCGCGGCTGGGCGTTCACCGGCGGGCGCTACGAAGACCCGGTCAACGGCTTCGCCTTCCTCGAGCAGGCCTACCGCGCCACCGACCCCGGCTACGAGGACCGGGTCAGCGTCCCGGTGCTGTGGGACCGCGAGCGCGGCACGATCGTCGGCAACGAGTCGGCCGACATCCTGCGGATGCTCCACACGGTGTTCGCGCCACTGGCCGAGCACCCGGTCGAGCTCTACCCGGCCGCGCACGCGGCCGCGATCGACGCGCTCAACGACCGCGTCTACGACGAGCTCAACAACGCCGTCTACAGGGCCGGGTTCACGCGCGACCAGGCGATCTACGAGTCCGAGGTGGCGGCGATCTTCGCCCTGCTCGACGAGCTGGACGGCCGCCTGGCCGGCCGCCGCTTCCTGTTCGACAGCGAGCCGCTGGAGACCGACTGGCGGCTGTTCACGACGCTGGTGCGCTTCGACGCCGTCTACCACGTGCACTTCAAGTGCACGGTCCGCAAGCTCGCCGAGTACCCCCACCTATGGCCGTACCTGCGCGACCTCTACCAGTGGCCGGGCGTCGCAGAGACGGTCGACTTCGGCGAGATCCGCGCCCACTACTACGGCACCCATCCGATGATCAACCCGTCCGGACTGATCGCGGTGATGCCGGCGCTCGACTTCGCCGCCCCGCCCGGCCGCGAGTCGCTGTAGCGCGGCTCAGCGCCGGCGCAGCCGCAGCGCCACCACCAGCGCTGCCAGCGCGCCAAGCGCCGGGGCGGGGTTGCGCCGCAGGCGGGTCGTCAGCACGGAGCCGAGCAGCCCCACCCCGCTGAGCTCGCTCGGGGCCGGGGTCGGATGCGCGCCCGGCACCGGGTCTAGATGGGGGGCCGGCTCCGCGAAGGCCTGCGTGGCCGCCGCGGCGGTCCCGACGGTCCCGACGGTCCCGGTGGGCTCGGTCTCGGCGGTCTCGGCCATCGAGCCCTCCAGCGACTTCTGCAGCGAGCTGGCGAACTGCCGTAGCAGCTTCTCCGAGATGTCCTCGATCATCCCGCCGCGCCCGAATCGGGCCAGCCGGCCGGTGATCCGGTAGTCGGTCGAGACCTCGACCAGCGTCCGGCGCTCGCCCAGCTCGCGCAGCGAGGAGACGATCGTCGCGGCGGCGCCGCCCTGCCCCCGCTTGTCGGTGCCCCGCGCCTCCATCGTCGCGCGGTGGCCGGACTCGTCGAGGTCGTGCATCGCCAGCCGCCCCGCGTAGGAGGCCGAGGTCGGTCCGATCCTGATCGAGAAGGTGCCGTTGTAGCTGCCGTCCTCGTTGCGCCCGGTGACCGCCGCGCCCGGGAGGCACGGGGCCACCTGCTCGACGTCGCTCAGCGCCGCCCACACCCGCCCGATCGGGGCGCTGACCTCAAATGACTGCTCTAGTTTCACCGCGCATCGCCTCCAGGTCCTGGGTCGTGTCCACGTCCTCGCCGCCGCTGCACTCGCCGCACTCGATCCGGCGCCCCCCGGCCAGGAGCTCGCGGGCGCCGGCGTCGCCGCGCAGCTCGCCGATCGCCGCCAGCTCGGCGGGGCCGAGCACGACGGGGTGACCCGGGCGCCCGCCGTACACCGCACGCGCGCGCGGCGGCTCGGCGAGGAACCGCTCGATCACGGCGGAGGGCAGGCGCGGCACGTCGCCGAGTGCGACGATCACCTTCTCGGCGCCGGCCAGCCGCGCCGCGCCGCAGCGCAGCGAGAACGCCTGGCCGCGCTCCCAATCGGCGCACACGACCGTCTCGGCGCGACCAAAGTCGACCGCCCGGCGGAGCTCCTCGGCGCCGGCCCCGAGCACGACGAGCACCCGCTCGAGCGCGGCCACCGCACACTGGGCGGCGACGGCGTGCTGGAGCAGCGGCCGGCCCTCGAGCTCGGCCAGCAGCTTCGCCCCCGGCTCGGCGCCGAATCGCGTCCCGGCCCCCGCGGCGAGGATCAGCCCGGCGATCACCGGCGCCTCCGCGCCGTGTTCACGCGGCCACCTGGTGGATCCGGCCCCGGGCCTGGCGCAGCCGGCCGCCGTCGCGGCCGTGACGGGCGGCGACCACCTCGGCGAGGATCGACAGCGCCGTCTCCTCGCGGTTGACCGCGCCGAGGTCGAGCCCCAGCGGCGCGGCCAGCCGCGCGAGCTGGGACTCCGCCAGGCCGGCCGCCAGCAGCCGCTCGCGGCGGCTCTCCTGGGCCCGGCGGCTGCCCATCGCGCCGACGAACCGGGCCGGCGAGCGCAGCGCCAGGAGCAGCGCCGCGTCATCGAGCTTGGGGTCGTGGGTGAGCACGGCGATCGAGGTCGCGGGGTCGATCCCGCCGAGCCGTCCGAACGCCTCCTCCGGCCACCCGGCGATCACCTCGATCGCGTCGGGGAAGCGCTCGGCGGTGGCGAACCGCGCCCGCGGGTCGACCACGTACGGCCGCCAGCCGGTGACGCGGGCGAGGCGGCACACCGACGCGGTGATGTCGACGGCGCCGAACAGGACCAGCCGCGGATCGGGCGCGACGACGTCGTAGAACAGCTCGCCGCGGCGCTCGGAGGCCTCGGTCCAGATCAGCTCGGCGGCGACCGCGGCGGCCGCGGCGTCGCGCTCGGCGTCGCCGAGCGTCCCCGCCCGGCGGCCCTCGAGGTCGACGAGCAGCTTGGCGCCGGTGCCCTCACCGTCGATCACCGTCACCTCGACGGCGCGCTGGCCGTCGCGGGCCAGGCGCTCGAACTCGCCGGGCTCGTAGCCCGCGACGAACACGTCGATCTCGCCCCCGCAGGGCAGGCCGACCTCCCACGCGTCGGCGTCGGCGATCCCGAAGCTGAGCAGCTGTGGCGGGCCGCCGCGGAGGATCGCGTCGGCGACCTCGACGACCGCGCCCTCGACGCACCCGCCCGACACCGAGCCGGCGACCTCGCCGTGCTCGCCGACGACCATCTTCGCCCCCGGCGGGCGGGGCGCCGAGCGCTTGACCGCGACCACGGTGGCGATCGCCGTGCGCTCGCCGCGGGCTCCCAGGCGTTCCAGATCCGGCAACACCTCTCTCACAGCTCCTCCAGTGTGTCAGCCAGCTCGCTCAGCGAGCGCAGCGAGTTCCCGGCCAGCAGGCGATCGACGTGCGGGACGGCGGCCCGCATCCCGCGGGTCAGCGGGGCGAAGCGGGGATCGGCGGCCAGCGGGTTCAGCCACACCAGCCGGTGGGCGCTGCGCCGCAGCCGCGCCATCTCGGCGGCCAGCAGATCGGGCTCGCCGCGGTCCCAGCCGTCGGACATGATCACCACGATCGCCCCGCGCCCCAGCCGCCGGCCGTGGGCGCGGTTGAGCTCGGCCAGCGCGGCGCCGATCCGGGTGCCGCCGGAGAAGTCGAGCACCGCTGCCGTGGCGCGCCGCAACGCGCGGTCGTGGTCGCGGCCGGCGAGCTCATTGGTCACCCGCGTCAGCCGCGTGCCGAAGGCGAACGCCTCGACCCGCCGCCGCGCCGCCACGCACGCGTGCAGGTACTGGAGCAGCATCCGCGCGTACGGGGCCATCGACCCCGACACGTCGCACACCAGCACCACCGGCCGCGGGCGCAGCGACGCCGAGCGCCAGTGCCGGCGTACCGGCTCGCCCCCGCAGGCCAGCGACGAGCGGACGATCCGGCGCAGATCGAGCGTCTCGCCGCGGCCGTGAGCGCGCCGGCGCCGGCGCGAGCGGCGGAGCGGCGCCCGCCTCGCCAGCCGCACGATCAGCTCGCGGGCGAGCGCGAACTCGGCCTCGCTGTAGTGGGCGAAGTCCTTGTCGTGGAGCAGCTCGAGCTCGCTGTAGGCGGCCGGCACCGGCTCGGGCTCGCGACCGCCCGCCTCGCGCGCTCCGGGCGGCGCCGGATCCGTGATCCCGGCATGCGGCAGCGCCGAGCGCGCGACCCCCCCGAGCTCGTGGAGCGGCGAGTCGACATCGGTGTCGCGCCCGTCGCCGAACACGCCGAGGAACGCGAGCTCGAACCGCGGCAGGTCCTCGTGGCGGGAGCACAGCACCGCGCGCAGCGCCAGCCGGGCGTCCTCGCGGTCGCCGCCGGCGGTCACCGCCAGCGCGCGGTGCGCGCTCAGCAGCTCGCCGACGCCGACCCGGGCGCCCTGCGCGCGCATCGCCCCGGCCAGCTCGCCGAGCCGGATGGTGACGCCGCCGGCGAGGGGGTCAGACACCCTCGAGCACTCCGCGCTCGCGGACGCGGATGAGGTCCTCGTGAACCTTGAGGGCGACGCCGAGCGTCTCGTCGAGGTCGGCGTCGGCCCCCAGCGCCAGCAGCGCCCGAGCCCACACCAGCGTCTCCCCCACCCCCGGAAGCTTGTACAGGTCGCCCTGCTCGCGCAGCCGCCCGACGGCGGCGACCACCCGGGCGACGATCTCCGCCGGCGCGCTGGGCACGCGGGCGGCGACGATCGCCCGCTCGCGCTCGGGCGAGGGGTACTCGATCCAGTGGTACAGGCAGCGGCGCTTGAGCGCGTCGTGGAGCTCGCGGGTGCGGTTCGAGGTCAGCACGACGAGCGGCGGCCGCGCCGCCGCGATCGTGCCCAGCTCAGGGATCGTCACCGCGAAGTCCGACAGGAACTCGAGCAGGAACGCCTCGAACTCGTCGTCGGCGCGGTCGACCTCGTCGATTAGCAGGACCACCCCCGCGGCCTGGCCGCCCGCTCGCCGGCCGCTCGCGCGCTCGCGCTCGGAGTCCACGGCGGGGTGGGCGGGGTCTAATGCCCCCGGCTCGGACTCGAGGGCCTCGAGCAGCGGGCGCCGGAGCAGGAACCGCCGCGAGTACAGCTCGCCCTCGTCGATCCCGCCCTCGGCGGCCCGCAGCGCGAGCAGCTGGCGGGGGTAGTCCCAGTCGTAGACGGCGTGCTGGAGGTCGATGCCCTCATGACACTGCAGGCGGATCAGCCGCGCGCCGGTGGCGCCGGCCAGCGCCCGGGCGACGTCGGTCTTGCCGACGCCGGCCTCGCCCTCGAGCAGCAGCGGCTGCTCGAGCACCACGGCGAGGGACACCGCGAGCGACAGCGCGCGGTCTGAGACGTACCCCTCGGCGGCGAGCGCCGCGCCCGCCGCCTCCGCAGTGTCGATCTCGTCCAACCTCACGCGAGTTCGCCGCCAGGCGAACTCGCAATGCCGGACGCAGTCCGGCACGCCTCCTGCAGCGCCCGCGCGCACAGCACCCGCACCAGGTGGCGCTTGTAGTCGGCGCTGGCGTTGAGGTCGGCGGGCGGGTCGGTGCCGTCGGCCGCCTGCGCGGCGGCGGCGGCGATCGAGTCGGCGTTCAGCGGCCGGCCGCGCAGCGCCGCCTCCGCGGCCGGCGCCCGGAGCGGCACCGAGCCCATGTTGGTCAGGCCGATGCGGACGTCCTCGCAGACCCCGTCGGTCGCCTTGACCACGGCGGACACGGCGACCATCGCCCAGTCCTCGCTGCGGCGGTTGAACTTGTGGTAGCCGAAGCCCCAGCCGTCGAGCGCCGGGAGCCGTACCTCGGTCAGCACCTCGCCGGCGCCGATCGCCGTCTCCATGTAGTCCCGGAACAGCTCCGCGGCGCTGACCGTGCGCGGGCCGCTCGAGCCCTGGACGGTGACCTCGCCCTCGAGCGCGAGCAGCACCGCGGGCAGGTCGGAGGCGGGGTCGCCGTGGGCCAGCGAGCCGCCGATCGTGCCGCGGTTGCGGACCTGGGGGTCGGCGATCGTCCCCGCGGCGCGGGCGACGATCCCCAGCTCGGCGGTGCCCGCGACCTCGGCGTGACGGGCCAGCGCGCCGATCCGCCAGCTCCCGTTGTCGCGCTGGATCGCGCCCAACCCGGGCAGGCGTCCGATGTCGACGAGCAGTGTCGGCGCGGCTAGCCGCAGCTTCATCAGCGGGATCAGCGAATGGCCGCCGGCCAGCAGCTTGGCGTCCTCACCGCCCTGCTCGAGCGCCTGGATCGCATCGGCCAGCGACTCCGGCCGGACGTAGTCGAACTCAGCCGGGATCACGACTTCGCCTCCTCGATCGCATGCCACACCCGCATCGGGCTCAGCGGCATGTTGATGAACCCGACCCCGAGCGGCCGCAGCGCGTCGATCACCGCGTTGGTGACCGCGGCGCTGGCGGCGATCGTGCCCGCCTCGCCGACGCCCTTGACCCCCATCGAGTTGCTCGGCGACGGGGTCACCGTGCGGTCGGTCTCGAAGCTCGGCAGCTCCGCGGCCGTGGGCAGCGCGTAGTCGACGAACGTGCCGGTGACGAGCTGGCCGTCCTCGTCGTAGTGGATCCGCTCGTACAGCGCCTGGCCGATCCCGAAGGCGATCCCGCCGTGGACCTGACCGTCGATCAGCAGCGGATTGACCGGGTTGCCGCAGTCATCGACGGCGACATAGCGGACCACCTTGACCTTGCCGGTGTCGGCCTCGACGTCGACCACGCAGGCGTGGGCGCCGAACGGGAACACGAAGTTCTCCGGGTCGTGGAAGGTCGTCTCCTCGAGCCCGGGCTCCATCCCCTCGGGGACGGCACCGATGTAGGCCACCCCGGCGACGTCGGTCAGCGTCATGCCCTTGTCCGGGGAGCCCCGGACCGAGAACTTGCCCCCCGCCACCTCGATGTCCTCGGGCGCCGCCTCGAGCTCGTGGGCGACGATCTGCTTGGCCTTGGCCACCACCTTGTCGGTCGCCTTGGCGATCGCCTCGCCGCCGGTGGCCAGCGACCGCGACCCGTAGGTGCCGCGCCCCTCCGGGCCGGTCGCAGTGTCACCGTGCACGACCTCGACGACAGACGGGTCGACGCCGAGCTTGTCGGCGACGATCTGCGCGAACGCCGTCTCGAGGCCCTGGCCGTGGGGCGATGTGCCGGTGTAGACGGTGACCGCGCCGGTATTGTGGACGCGGACCAGCGCCGACTCCCACAGCCCGGCGCCGACGCCGACGCCGGCCGGCCCGGTGATCCGGCTCGGGGCCAGGCCGCAGATCTCGGTGTACGTCGAAAACCCGATCCCGCGGTGGACGCCCCGGGTGCGAAGCTCCTCCTGCTCGCGACGGAAGGCGTCGAGGTCGACGTGCTCGAGCAGCTTGTCGAGCGTGCCCGCGTAGTTGCCCGAGTCGTAGACCACCCCGGTGGCCACCGCGGCGGGGAAATCCTCCGGCGCGATGAAGTTCCTCCGGCGCAGCTCCAGGCGGTCGATGTCCAGCTCGGCGGCGAGCTGGTCCATCATCAGCTCGATCATGTGCGTCGCCTCGGGGCGCCCGGCGCCGCGGATCGCGTCGGTCGGGCACTTGTTCGTGAACACGCCGACGATGTCGGTCCGGACGGCGGGGATCTTGTAGCAGCCGCCCATCACGAACGCCCCCAGCGACGGGATCAGCGGCGTCAGCAGCATGTTGTAGGCCCCGAAGTCGGCGAGGATCCTGACGTGGTAGGCGGTCACCGTGCCGTCGCGCTTGGCGCCGATCTTGACCTGCGAGATCTGGTCGCGGCCCTGGTGGGTGACGGCCATGTTCTCCGTCCGCGTCTCGATCCACTTGACCGGCCGCCCGGTCCTGCGCGAGGCCCAGCCGGCGAGAATCTCCTCGCCGTAGACCTGGAGCTTGGCGCCGAAGCCGCCGCCGACCTCGGGGGCGATCACCCGCACGCGCTCCTCGCTCAGGCCGAGCAGGATCGCCACGAACAGGCGCACGAAGTGCGGGACCTGGGTCGAGGTGTAGAGCGTCAGCGCGCCGGCCCGGTAGTCGGCCAGCACGCCGCGGGGCTCGATCGGGGCACCCGCGATCCGGTGGTTGACGATCCGGCGCTCGAGCGTCACCTCGGCCTCGGCGAACCCGGCCTCGAGGTCGCCGCCGGGCAGCGACCACTCGTGGACCTTGTTGGTGCCGAGCGACTCGTGCACGAACGGCGCGCCGGCCAGCGCCGCCTCCGGATCGACGACCGCGGGCAGCGGGTCGTACTCGACGAGCACGTCCTCGGCGGCGTCGACGACGGCGTAGCGGTCCTCGCCGAGCACCACGGCGACGGCGTCGCCGACGTGGTTGACCGTGCCGCGGGCCAGCGGCCAGTGCTCGGGGTTGTTGACCTCGACGCCGGGCGGGGCCCAGGCCATCGGCAGCGGGCCGCCGAGGTCGGCCATGTCCTCGCCGGTGTAGACGGCGTGGATCCCGTCGCGAGCGAGCGCAGCCGAGCCGTCGATCGAGACGATCCGAGCATGGGCCTCGGGGGAGCGGACGATCGCCGCCCACAGGGTCCCGGGCAGAACGATGTCGTCGATGTAGCGCGCGCGGCCGGTGATCAGACGGGGATCCTCCTTGCGCCGCAGCGCCCGGCCGACGTGCGGGGTCTCCGCGTGCACGCTCATCGCCGCCGCTCGACGTCCGGGCTCGCCTGAAAGGCGGCTGCGTGCATCATCCGGCTGCTCACGAGCTTGCTCCGATCGTCGGCGACTTCGTTTTGGCCGCGTCGAGCACCGCTCGGACGATGTTGTGGTAACCGGTGCAGCGGCACAGGTTGCCCTCGAGCGCGTGACGCACCTCGGTCTCGGTCGGGTCGGGGTTCTCGGCCAGGAGCCCGACGGCGGCCATCATCATCCCGGGCGTGCAGTACCCGCACTGCAGGCCGTGGTCGTTCCAGAACGCCTCCTGGACCGGGTGCAGCTGCTCCTCGGTGCCGAGGCCCTCGACGGTTCTCACCTCGGCGCCCTCGGCCTGGACGGCGAGGATCGTGCACGACTTCACCGATTTGCCGTCGAGGTGCACGGTGCAGGCGCCGCAGTTGGAGGTGTCGCAGCCGACGTGGGTGCCGGTCAGGCCGAGGTCGTCGCGCAGGGCATGCACGAGCAGTCGCCGCGGCTCCAGCTCCAGTTCGTGCTCGACGCCGTTCACCGTCAAGCGCACAGGGATCGTAGCGCTCATGCCACTCCTCTCCTCGGTTGGGCACCAGATGTCAGCGGCACCTTACTCCTCGCGTGCGGGCCGCTCACGAGACTGCAACAGGTTGCCACGTGGGGTCGTTCGCGGGCCTAGGCAGTGCCCGGGCAGTCGGTCTCAGGGCAGTCGCGCTCAGGACACGCCGACCGGGAGATCGCCGCCGGGCGCTCGTCCGCCCGGGCGATCGGCGAGGACCTGGTAGATCGAGGCCCAGCCGGTCTCGAAGCCCTGGCGCGCGGCCCGCAGGTACAGCCGCCACACGCGCACCCGCTCGATCCCCACCAGCGCCACCGCCTCGTCGTAGTGCTCGTCGAGCCGCGCGATCCAGTGCCGCAGCGTCTGCGCGTAATCGTCCTGGAGACCCTCGACGTGGCGGGTCACGAGGCCCGTACGCTCGAGCGCCTGCTGGATCCGGCTGAGCGGCAGCGGCACGCCGTCGGGGAACACGAAGCGCTCGGAGAACGGGCCCTCGTCCTTGGTGTCGAAGTCGGCCAGCTTGGCGATCCCGTGGTTGAGCAGCGTCCCCCCCGGCTTCAGCAGCTCGTACAGCCGTCGCGCGTACAGGTCGATCCGCTCCTCGCCGACTTGCTCGACCATGGCGATCGAGGCGATCGCGTCGAACGGGCCGTCGTCCACCTCGCGGTAGTCGGCGACCCGGATCTCCACCCGGTCGGCGAGACCCGCCTGCTTGACACGCTCCCGCGCGAGCTCGGCCTGGCGGTCGGAGATCGTCACCCCGAGCGCGCTGACGCCGTGCTCGGTGGCGGCGTGGATCACGAAGCCGCCCCAGCCGCACCCGACGTCGAGCACCCGTTGGCCGGGCTCGAGCCCGAGCTTGCGACAGACCAGCTCGCGCTTGGCGAACTGAGCCTCCTCCAGCGTCTGCGGAGTGGTCGGGCCGCTCCAGTAGGCGCAGCTGTAGGTCATCGTCTCGTCGAGGAACAGCGCGAAGAAGTCGTTGCTGATGTCGTAGTGGTGACGCACCGCGGCCCGGTCGCGAGCGATCGTGTGGCGCTCGCCGCGCAGGCGAAGCTCGGTCTCGGGTCGCCGCGGGGGCAGCGTCAGCCCGGCCGCCCGGACCAGCGCGACGCCCAGGCGGAGCATCTGCGCGGGCTTCACGGGCGGCGGCTCGAAGGAGTCGAACACCCGCATCCCGGCGTCGAGATCGTCGGCGTCGATCAGCCCCTGCGCGTAGGCGCGCCCGATCCCCAGCTCGCCGGGGGCCCGGATGATGTGGACCAGCGCCCGGGGCGACTTGATCTCGAACGTCGGCGCCGGCTGCCCGGTGGCCGGGACCTCGCTGCCGTCCCAGAAGCGTAAGGCGAATGGCCGCTCGGGGAACGCGGCCGCGAGCTCGGAGCGCAGCGGCTCGGTGTTGCTGAACGCCACTGGCGGCCTTACGTCGCGGCGGGCGCTTCGACCAGCCGCTTGCCCTCGTGGCGCCGCGGATCGACGCGGACCACGCCCCACGCCAGGCCGAGGATCTCCATGCCGCGGATCATGATCGCCGAGGGGTCGAGCTGCCAGCGCTTCATCCCGTGCCGGTAGCTGGTCGGGAACGCGTGGTGGTTGTTGTGCCACGCCTCGCCCCAGGTGGGGATCGCCAGCCAGGCCAGGTTGCGCGACTCGTCGCCCGTGTCGTACTCCTGCCTGCCGAAGTAGTGGCACAGCGAGTTGATGCTGAAGGTGGCGTGGTGGACGAAGAAGATCCGCGCCGCGCCGCCCCACAGCAGCGCGCTGAGGCCGCCGTCGACCGATCCGGTCAGGGCGACGCCGAGGCCGAAGGCGACGCCGAGGCCGGCGATCACCCACACCACGAACGTACGGTCGACGAACCTCACCCACGGGTCGGCGAGCAGGTCCTTGGCGTAGCGGCGCTCGTCGGCCACCTCCATGTCGGTGAACACCCAGCCGAGATGGGCGTGGGCGAGGCCGCGCAGCTCGCCGCGCCAGCCGCTGCGATCGTGGTTGTGGGGGCTGTGCGGGTCCCCCGCGGCGTCTGAGTACTGGTGGTGCTTGCGGTGGGTGGCCACCCAGTCGATCACGGGGCCCTCGGCGGCCATCGAGCCGAGGATCGCCCACAGCGCCCGCAGCGGCGCGAAGGTCCTGAAGCTCCGGTGGGTGAGCAGCCGATGGAAGCCGACCGTGACCCCGGCGCCGATCCCGCAGTACATGATCCCCAGCACCAGCAGGTCCTGCCACACCAGCATGTGCGACATCCAGCCGAAGTACATCCCGATCAGCACCATCACCGGCGGGGCCCCGGTGATCACCGCGCTGGCCACCCTATCCACGACCGGCATCTCGACCGGCCGCACCTCGGCGGGGGGCGTCGGGGTCGAGGTAAGTTGTGGCGCTGCCGCTTCGGCCAGTTCGGTCTGCATGAAGCCTCCTGTCGCAGGGAGGCCGTCACCGCTGTCGCTTGACACGGACCTCCCCGGTCACCGTGCCGCCTCGTTCAGAAGCGGCCGGCCCGCCGCGTTGGTTCCCAACCGGAAGGCCTATGTCAGGGGCGGGACTGTAGCTGCTCGACCAGCGGGAAGGAAGGGCCGGCCGGGTAGGCGGCCAGCCGCCGGGTGCCGTTCCGGCCGGCCAGGCGGCCGGCCGCCGGGTGCCGTTTCGGCCGGCCGGGTAGGCGGGCGGCCGCCGGGTGCCGTTCCGGCCGACGCGCTGGCGCGGCTATCCCGTCAGGCGCGTGCAGGCGTCCCACAGCCGCACGCGCTCGCCGGCCGGCTCGCGCGTCCACGGGACGAGGTGCGTGGGCCGGCGCCGGCGGTCGTGCCAGAACCCGCCGCTGGTCCGCGCGGGCGCCGCGGCGGCCCCGAGCCACACGATCGTGTCGGCGCCCTGCTCAGGCGTGCGCAGCAGCGGCCTGGTCAGCTTGTAGAAGCGCGGCAGCGAGGAGCGGACCCCCGCGGTATCGGCCCATCCGGGGTGCATCGCGTGGAAGCTCGGTCCGCCCTCCCCCGCGCCGCGGGGCTCCCGTTCGGCCCACAGCTCGGTCAGCACCACCTCGGCGCGCTTGGTCCGCGCGTACGCGTCGGTGCCGGCGAACTCGCCCGGCGGGTCGAGCAGCTTCTCGACGTCGAGCCGCTGGCCGTATATGCCCCCCGAGGAGACGTTGATCACCCGGCCGTCCGGGCTCCGGCGAAGCTTGCCCAGCAGCAGGTTGGTGAGCAGGAACGGCCCCAGCACGTTGGTGGCGAAGGTCAGCTCGTGGCCATCGCCGGTGGTGGTGCGCTCGGGCGCGAGCACGCCGGCGTTGTTGACCAGCACGTCGAGCCGCTCGTCGTCGCGCTCGAGGCGCGCGGCGGCGGCGCGGACCGAGGCCAGGTCGGCGAGGTCGCAGGCGATCACCTCGATGTCACCGTGGCCCGTCCGCTCGCTCAGCCGGCGCCGCTCGGCCTCGCCTCGCTCGCGATCGCGGACGAGCAGCCGCACCGCGGCGCCGAGCCCGGCGAAGGCGGCCGCGGCGGCCGACCCGAGCCCGCTGGTGGCGCCGGTGACGAGCACCGTGCGGCCGTCCATCCGCGGCAGCTCGCCGTCGGGCCAGCCGGGCTCGCGCAGCCGGTAGCCGACGCTCGTGTAGCCGCCGACGATCGTCCGGTCCAGGGCGCTGTCCAGCCACGAGTGCACTGTCGCGATGCTACGGATCGCGGCGCCGGGCCGAGACGCTCGTGTGACAATTCGCCCGTGCGCGATCGCTGAGTCGGACTGCAGGCCGGGGTCGACGCCCGGCCGTGGGCGAGGCGGCTCGGCGGCACGCACCCGGCTGCTCGAGGGCCTGAGCGGTTGAGCGCCGCCCCGGCGCGCTCCCCCGCCATGGAATCCACCTGGAGGCCCCCGCCCGCCGCTCCCGCGAGGGGCGGCGGGCCGTAACCTCCCTGCGGTGAGCGACGCCCACGAGCAGCTCGACACCTTCATGGCCTCGCTGGGGACCGGCGTCCGGCGCGTCGCCCCCGGCGAGTGGGGGCTGATGCTGGAGGCCGCGGGCTTCCAGCTCGACGTCGGCGTCTCGATCCGCGGGTCGTTGCTCCGCGCCCAGGCGGCGGTGCTCCCGGCGGGCCTGATCGACCCCCACCAGCTGCTCTACTGGAACCGCCAGGCGCCGCTGGTGTGCTTCGCCGAGAATCGCGCCGGCGAGGTGTTCGTGTGCGGCGAGCTGCCGCTCGGCGCCGTCGACCACGCCACGCTCGACGGCTTCCTCGGCCTGCTCGTGGCCAGCGCCGACCGCGCCCGCGAGTTCGCGGTCGTCAACCGCGCCGACTGAGGGGCCTACCCGCCGTCCGGCGCCGCCGGCGCGATCACCGGGGACCAGCGCGGCGAGCTGAAGCGCAGGCCGCGCCGGCGGACGGTGTCGAGGACCCGCGGGACGATCTCGGCGTACTCCTCGAGGATGGCCCGGATCAGCCGCTCGGGCTCGGTCCCCGGACCGTACACGAGCTCGGCCGCCCGGCCGATCAGCTCGTGCTGGCTGAGCGCATCGGCGGTCCGCCGCCGCGCCGGGACCGCGGCCAGCGCCAGCGGCGCCCCGTCGGGCGCGAAGGTCCCGAACCGCGAGACGAACGCGACCACGTCGCCGACGTCGAACTCGGGCTCGTCGGCGGCGAAGCGGGTGTCGAGCCGCCCCAGCGCGTAGCTCAGCTCGGTCCACACGAGCTGCGTGAACTGCCGCTCGGTCAGCCACAGGATCGCCGTGCGCACCGCGGTCCCGGGGCTCGGGAACAGGGTCGCGGGCAGCGCCCCGTAGGCAGCGACGTGCGCCGAGGCGCCGACGTCGAAGTCGTGGAGGTGGCCGGTGATGACCAGCACATCGCGGTCCTCGGGGTCGGGGAAGTGCGCGAGCTTGGACCACAGCGCGCCGGGCGCGCCGTTGGAGCCGATGGCCAGCAGCGGCACCCGCCCGCTGCGGCCGCGGCCGGCCACGAAGCGATCGAGCACCGCCTCCCGGCGCCGATGGTCGATGGCGTCGATCGCGGTCAGCGCCCCGCCTGACAGCAGGTAGGAGTGGGCCGGGCGCTTCCACGGGTAGCCGAGCGCGCGCTCGACCGCGGCGGCGTCGCACTCGCGGGGGCCGGCCTGGCGGATCCAGCTCAGCACGTAGCGCTCGAAGGCGGCGTCGGACAGGCGCAGGCGCGCCGCGAGCTCGGGGTCGTCGATCACCGGTTCCGCCATCTCGGGTAACGCTGCCAGATACGCCGCTCGCGCTCCACCCCCCCGCTTGACCGACTCGTCACCGGATCGGATCCGCCGCGGCGGATCATCGGACCCAGCTGGGCCGCCGGCGAGCGCGATCCCGGCCGCCTTTGGGGGGACCCTACCCCGGCATATCGGAAACCCGCGCCTCCGGCTCAGCCCCGGGGTTCGGGGGATGACCGCACGCGAACGGGGGCGGCTCAGGCTTCGGCGCCGGCGTCGCGCGGGCGTGCCGGGCGGCCGCTCAGCCGACCCTGGGCCTGCTCGACGCGCGCGGCGACGATGTCAGCCAGCACCTTCATGAAGTCGAGCTCCTTGCCTCCCAGCTCCGCGTGCGGCTTCTCGCTGGCGCAGCACAGCGTCCCGTGCAGGCGGCCGTCAGACAGCGTCACCGGCACCCCGATGTAGGAGCCGATCTCGCTGGTGATGGCGAGATCGCGCACGGCCGGCTCGAGCGAGGTGTCGGGAACCACGTTCGGCATCTCGCCGCCCAGCATCCGCGCGCAGTAGGTCTGCTCGATCGGGACCCAGCGCCCGGGCTCGAGCCCGAGTGCGCCGACGTCGCCGACGACGTCGTCGATCGTCTGACGCTCGGAGTCGATCGTGCTCACGTAGGCGGCGTCCATCCGGAGCTGCTCGCGGGCCGCGCTCAGCGCCTGCTCGACGGCGTACTGCTCTTGGGCCGCCTCGAGCTGGCGCAGCACCGCGACGTACTCAGACGCCACCCCGGCCCCGCGTTCCACGGGCGGGATCCTACCTTCGCTCATGCGGGGGCGAGGACAACTCTCGCCTGGGCGAAGGTCACCAGCGCCCCGCGCTCCTCGTCCCACAGCTTCAGTCGCACCGCCCGCAGCCCGTCGAGCAGCGACAGCGTGGGAACGCGCTGGAGGCTCGGGTTCTCGTCGTGGGCGCGCTGCAGGTTGTAATTGGGGATGCGCGCGTTGAGGTGGTGGATGTGATGCAGCCCGATGTTCCCGGTGAAGAACTGCAGCACGGCCGGCAGCCTCAGGTACGAGCTGCCGCGCAGCGCCGCGTCGGTGTAGCTCCAGTCGTCGGCGTGACGCCAGTAGGCGTCCTCGAACTGATGCTGGACGTAGAACAGCCAGATCCCGACCGAGCCGGCGAGCATCGCCGACGGCGCCCACACGAGCAGCAGCTTCCAGCCGATCAGCCAGCCGAGCCCGACGGCCAGCACGGCCAGCACGAGGTCGGTGGCCAGCACGCTGTGACGCATCCGGCGCCGCTGCGACCGGGTGGCGATGCGAGGACCGATGATCATCGCCACGATCGGTCCGAGTCCGAACATGACCAGCGGATGGCGGGTCAGCCGGTAGGCGAGCTGCGCCCGCGGCGTGCGGGTCCGGTACTCGGACACCGTCAGCGTGACGACGTCGCCGACGCCGCGGCGGTCGAGGTCGCCCGAACTGCCGTGGTGGATCGCGTGGTCGTGGCGCCAGCGGGCGAACGGCGCGAGCACGAACAGCCCCGTGACCCGGCCGACGTAGCGGTTGGCCCGCTTGGAGGGCAGCAGCGACCCGTGGGTGCAGTCGTGGAAGACGACGAACGTCCGCACGAGAAAGCCGGCGGCCGGCAGCGCGAGCAGCAGCGTCCAGCCCGACGATGCGTCAACGGTCAGCAGCATCACCACCACGAGCGCCACGTAGGGGAGGGCCGACGTGGCGATGTCGAGCACCCCTCGTCGGTAGCTCGACTGCGCGTAGGGGGCCAGTGCCTGCTGGCCGAGCCGGGGATCAGGAGATGGCGACAATGAAGGCTCCGAATCGGGATTGAACGGCGAAACTTCAGGCGAGCGCCGCACTGGGGAGCGTTCCGTGATCGGACACCACCACCGCGAGCTTTCCTGCACTCCGACGCGACCCGCGGTACCAGATGGCGCCGGCGGTGAGCCTCGAGGAGCAACAAACTATATCCGAACCTGCTCGCCGTGCGGCCGGTCGCCGCCGCCGGCGCGTCCCCGATCGCGCTCCCGCCGGGGCTGCGGATCGCCACCGCGGCGGCCGGCGCTGGTGATACGGTGACATCACCAGCGCCGGTGAGAAGAGGAGTCCGATGCCGAAGACGACGCGCGAGCGCGCCGAGGAGAAGCGGCAGGAGAAGCTCGAGAACGTCCGAGAGCAGGTCGAGAGCGGCGGCCTCGTGATCCGCCAGATGACCGAGGAGGAGCGCCGGCTTTATCCGCCGCGGCCCGACCCGCGGAGCCGCCTCGCCAAGGACTGAGCGGGCGGCTGGACGGATCGGCGCCAGTCGCGATACAGTCTGCCTGGGGTTTAGCGCCCCGGTCACCATCAGATGTGTTACCGCGTTTCCGCGTCGCCCCTAGCGTCCTCCGGCTTTCGCAGTGCACCAACTCGGAGGAAAGACAATGGCCACAGGAACCGTCAAATGGTTCAGCGACGACAAGGGCTTCGGCTTCATCACGCCCGATGACTCCGGCAAGGACCTGTTCGTTCACCACAGCGCGATCCAGGGCAGCGGCTTCCGCTCGCTGGCCGAGGGCGCGAAGGTGAGCTACGACGCCGAGCAGGGCCCCAAGGGCCCGGCCGCCGCGAACGTCCAGCTGATCTAGCCGATATCGAAGCGCCCTCTGGCCGTCCCGGCCGGAGGGCGATTTCGACTCTCGACGGCCCGGCGCAGCGCGGGCCTGGACAGCGGCCGCTCCGTTGGATCGCCTGACCGCGCCGCTGCGGCCCGCGCGTGTCCGGCGGGCAGACCGGGATCGCTGTGTGCGGTGGCGACCGTCCCGTACGATGGCTCCGAGAGCATGGAGCCGGACATGACCACAGACGACAGAGCTTCGATCCGCGCGGCGCTCGCGCCCGGCGCCCTGCGGGCCGCGCTGGTGCCACAGCGCCCGGTGTTCGGGAACCCGTGGGACTCGACCGTCGACATGTTCGCCTGCTACGTGGCCGTCAGCGTGATCGACCCGTTCCTGCTGTGGGGCGGCGGAGCGCTGATGGGCTCGGTCTTCGGCTTCGGCTCGCGCTGGCCGCTGGGCGTCTACATGCTCGCCGCGCTGGTCGGGGCGGCCGGCTTCATGACGATCGTGGGACGCCAGCGCACCCGGCTGGCCGTCGACGTGCTGGCGATCGCCGCGTGGCTCCTGCTCGGCCTGGTGGTGGCGCCGGTGTTCGGCTTGGGGCCCTCGACGACCGCCGCGATCATCCTCTACGCCGTAACGTTGCTGGCGATGTTCGTGTTCGTGCTCCGTTTGGGCAGCTGGCAGGCCGGCTTCCTGCGCACCCTGACCTGGCCGGCGGCCTGGAGCCTCCTGGCCATGTTCTTCGCCTACGCCGCGCACGACCTGATCCTGTATCAGTGAGCCTGAGGGTCTGAGACGGCAGTAGACTCCGGCGCCGGTGGACCGTTTACGCCTGATGTGCTGGTGCCGAAGCCGCGTGAGTGGCCTGCACCTGCCCGCCACGCGGCCGCCGAGAACGGCGTGTTCGCCGACCACGGCATCGAGATCGAGTTCGTCGACTGCGTCAGCGCGCCCGGGGGGCAGCCTCGCGGCGTGGTCGGCCATGATCACCGCAGTCGCTGAGGGGGTAGCGGACCTCGCGTTCACATCGGTGGCGTACATGCTCGCAGGGCAGACCGCCGCCCGGGGGCGGCTGGCGGCTCGCTTCGCGGCCGTCTTCCATCAGGAGCATCCGCTTGCCGCTCTGGTCCGGGACGATTCGCCGCTGCGTTCGCCGGCCGATCTCGCGGGTGCCAGGGTCGCCGAGAGCGGGAGCTGGTTCGGGCGTGAGCTCGAGGGCGCCCTCGGGCGCCTCGGGCTACCGCCGCTCACCCGTGTGGAGGCGCACGGTGGACGCCCGCGCCGCTCTGCGCGACGGCGAACTCGACCTCATTCCCGGATGGGTCGACATGGTGCCAAGCTACAGCGGCGGGAGACTGCAGATCCGGGCCATTCCGCTCGAGGTTGACGCCTACGCCACGGGGCTGGTCGCTGCCGACCGGCTCCCGCTCGACGTCGTCATGCGCGCCCGCGAAGCCCTCGTGGCCGCCTACCACCTCCAGCGCGAGCATCCCAGGCTCGGGATCGACGCCGTCAGACGCCACGTACCCAGGCTCTCCGAGGACCACCTGAGCACCGGCTGGTCGGTGTTCGAGCCGTACGCCTTCGCGCGCGCGGAGCTGCTCGGGATGGACGCAGAGCGGTGGCGGCGGACGATCGACTACACCGCCGCCACGCATGGCCTGCCCAGCCTCTCCGCCGAGCAGGTCTACCGTCCGGAGCTCGCCGCACCCGCCCTCGCGCGCGCATAACGCCGCCGGTTTCGTCCGCGTTCCAAGCGCTGCGAGCCTCTGGCGGCGAGACGGCCGCTTTCGCCGCCGGCGCATCGGGAGCAGCTGCCCGACGACGTCCTACGTCGCCGACCGCTGCTCGCCACCTAGGTCGGGTGGAGCCGGCTCTCTCTGAGACGACTTCGGCGGGGTGGGGGCGTGGCTCGACGCCGCCGAGGCTGGTCTCGACACGACGCCTCCATCCACGATCCCGATGGCGGGCTCGCTGACCGAGGCGGTCAGAGACCGGGAGGGCGAGGTTCGCTCCCTCCCGGCCATAGCTTGCACGCCGCCGGCATGGTCGCCGGACCAGCTGGGCGCGACCATGTGCTGGCGAACATGTGGCTGGCGCGTGGACGTCCGGTCGAGGCGCGCCGGCTCTACGTAAGCGCGCTGGCCGCGGCCGAAGCCATCCCGGCCCGGTGCTCATCAGTACGGGCGACCTGCACGGTCGGCTTCGCGGACGTCCTGCGCGAGCAGGGCGACCTCGATGCGGCCGCGCAGCACCTCGAGGTCGCCCATGTGCTCGGCGACCGCGCGTGGCTGCTGGAGAACCGGCACCTGGAACCTCATTTCGCCGCAAGGTCGCACAAGCGCCGCTGCGGCGCGCGACCCCCAAACCTGTAGGTCAGAGTCGCCAGGTGCCGCGCCGCAAATAGTAAAACAAACGTCCGCTGCGCTTAGGTCCGCCCGATCGGCCGCCGACAACGCTTGTGATGGAAATCGATCCCCAAAGAGGGTCGCGACGCCGTCGGGCATACTGGCCACCCGGCGCCAGACTCGCGCGACGAAGCTCTGCAGCAGGTCGCATGTCCTTCGCCGTGGCGATCGCCACGGTCGTTTTCGGCCTCACGCTCGTTGCCGGCGCAAGCGCGGCGATGGTCACGTTCGGCAGCAATCTGGCGGCGGCGCCGACGCTCGACACCGCCAACGGCGATTTCAGCAACAACGGCCATTACATGCCGACCGAAACAAACCCGCCGCCCGCGCCGCCGCTGGATCATGCGGCGGAGGACATCGGCATTTGGAACACGTCCCTGTCGGGAGCGGGAACGCAGCTTGGGGCCCCGGCGGGGGGGCAGGTGCTCGCGATTCAGGTGAAGGGCTGCGCGATCAGGGATGACACGGCACCGACATCACCGGATGGCAGTCAGGTATCGATCCAGAACGGCGTTCCGACCCCGGTCAACACGATCCTGTTCCAGGCTCTCACGCCACCGTCGAACGGCAACTACACGGTCCCGGTGAACGAGACATCCGGTCAGTTCCTGATGCCGTTCTGCTCGGACAGGGCGTTTCCGAGCTCGGTCACGCCGAGCACGGTCACGACGTTCACGCCGATCCACATGTGCCTGGCGCCCGGGGACCTCGTCGCATTCCACGACATCGGGGGGTTCATCCCGGATAACTCGCTCGGTCTCCCTTCATCTGGCGCCGGGCCGTGGTATCCAGAGGGCATCCCGATGGAGGTTCTGGCGTCTGTTCCGGGTTCATCGACCGCCTCGTTCATCGGCTTTGACACGAGTACCTACGGTCCGGGCCTTTGGGGTCCCAGCGACAACACTGCCGCGCTGCGGGCGGTGAGCGGCTTTGCGACCGAGGCCGGGCAGGAGGTGATGCTCAGGGTCGTCGAGGGAACCGGCGACGACGCTTATGGCCTGTGCCCCGGAGGTAACGCGATCGAGCCGACGAACTCGAACACGGTCACGTGCGTCGACCACAAGACCAACCCGGGCGACCCATACGGCACCTGCAACAGCCAGAGCCAGCCGGTGTTCGCGCCCGTCAACACATCGCCGCCGACGATTTCCGGTACGCCCCAGGTCGGCTCGACGGTGACCGAGACCCACGGCGCCTGGAACAACGTACCTCCGGGGGTCTACTCGCGGCAATGGGAAAGTTGCGACAGCTCGGGCGCGAATTGCCAGGCGATCGCAGGCGCGACCGGCGGGGCCTACAAGCTCGCTGCGGGCGATCTCGGGCATGTGATCGTCGTGCAGGAATCGGCGGCCAACACCGCCAACATCGAGGGTCCGATCTCGTCGGCGCCGACGGCCCTCGTCACCGCGCCAGGCGGCACTGGCACTGGTACCGGTACCGGTACCAGTACCGGCACCGGCACGGGTTGCACCAGCGGATGCGCTAAGACGCTCGTGGTCGGCAAGCTGCGGCTCTCGAAGTACGCGTTCCGGGCCAGGCAGGGAACGACGATCAGCTACCAGGACAACCTCGCCGGGACGACGACACTGACCCTGACCCGGAAGGACCGCAAGCACGCCAAGCCGCTGTGGCGGGCGACCCATCACGACACTCCTGGCCGCAACTCCGTACGCCTCCTCGACAAGAAGCTTCGCAAGGGCTTCTCCACGCTCGTGATCACCACGACGTTCCCCGGCCAGAAATCGCCGCGCACCTCGCTGACGGTCCGGATCGTCACCTAGCCGCCTCAACGAACTCGAGCGCCCGATCGGCACCTACCTCTACGGCCGCCGATGTACGAAACCATGGTCTTCTGGGAGACGGCCAGCACCGGCGCCGATCAGGCAGCCGGGGTACGGGGACTTCGCCGATCTGACGGCCTTTATCCCAGTGAGCAGAACCGTCTTGGCTTCGTCGAAACGCATGTGGTCTGCCAGCGCGCGGGCGAGCTCCGTCGCGTCCAGACCGAGCGCATCGGCCGCGCGTCGATGCAGGACGGCACGTCGCGCCGCAGGGATCTGCGCATACGCGGCCGCCCGCACCAAAGGATGACGGCGTAGGCGTCCTCGCGCGACCCGGACTCGCGTTGCGCACCAGCGAGCAGCCAGAACCGGGCGGCATCCCTCCTCGCGCCACGTCGCCCAGCGCCAGCGGCCGTGCCGCAGCCGATACACGAGCGGATAGTCGATCGCAAGGATCCGCTTCTGCCCCTGCGGCGCGGCCGGTGCGATGCGGCGCGCCTCCGCGATCAGCGGATGGTCGAGCGAGCCCAAGTCGACGTCGACCGTCGGCACCGCGATGCCAGATCATCAAGAAGGCATCTGATCGTGGGTCGTATCCGTCGTTCGGGGAGCGCAGACATCGCCGGCGACGGTAGCTACCGCCTACGACGGATCGCAGCACGCTGCAGCGCGCGCCGGGTTGTGGCCGAGTCCGGCCACCGCTGCGGCCGCATTGTGGCCGACCCACCCGCCACCCCGCTCGCAAGTGCGACATTCCTTCGCGCGAAGGCTGCGAAGTTTCGCCTCCGAAAACACCTGCAGCGGGGCGAAACCCGGAAACCCCGGAGGCTTCGCACCCGCTGCAATCAGTGGAGACGGCGGGAATTGAACCCGCGTCCGCAGTCGCGCAAAAGGTGGCTTCTACGAGCGTAGCCGGCGCTCTGTTCTCGCTCTCAGCTCGCCACGCCGGCGGGGTTGCCGAGAGCCAGCTTCATAAGATGTCCCCGGATCGGCTGAAGCGGACCTCACCGGGTTAGCCTGCAAGTTGATCCCGGATCTCTCCGCCGCAGGCGGGCGGGGAGCCGAGCAGCTTCCCGGCTAGTTGCTAAGCAGCAACGACAGCGCTGGGAAGCAGGAACTCATGATTAGAGTCCGCACTTATTTTTTTCCGGGGGTTTTACGAGGCCACCCGGAACCTCGACTCGCGACCACCCCCACGAACCGACCACGTCGAAGCCTGTCGTCCCCGGGGGTACTGCCCTTTCAGTGTAGCCGCCCCGGCGAGGTCGCACCAGCCCGGCGAAGGAGCTCGTAAGAGTGGCCGGGACCCGCCGTCCGCGGCTGCCACAATCGAATGACATGAAGATGCCTGAACCCGAGTCATCCTGGCGGGGCCTCCCGAGCCCGCGGAACGCCGGCGCCAGCCCGTCGGCGCTGTCCGAGCCGGTCGCGCCCCCCGCGCCGGCGCCGCCCGCGCCGGCGCCGCCTGCGTCGCTGCTGGCGCCCCCGTCCCAGCCCGACCCCGCCCGCGGCGGCCACGACGCCCGCTCGCCGCTGCGGCGCCGGCTCGGCGCCCTCGCCGCCGCGGCGATCGCGCTGCTGGCCAAGCTCAAGGCGATCCTGCTGCTGCTCGGGAACATCAAGATCTTCGCCACCGCCGGGACGATGCTGGTCTCCGTCCTGGCCTACGCGACGATCTGGGGGTTCCCGTTCGCCGCCGGCTTCGTCGTCCTGCTGCTCGTGCACGAGCTCGGCCACGTGATCGCGCTGCGGCGAGAGGGGATCCCCGCCTCGGCGCCGCTGTTCATCCCCTTCCTGGGCGCGCTGATCAGCGCCAAGTCGCTGGGCGAGAACGCCCTCGCCGAGGCCCGAGTCGGGCTCGCCGGTCCGATCCTCGGCAGCATCGGCTCGGCGGCCTGCATCGGGATCTGGCACGCGACCGGCAACGACATGTGGCGGGCGCTGGCGTTCACCGGGTTCTTCCTCAACCTGTTCAACCTGCTCCCGGTGGTCCCACTCGACGGCGGCCGGGCGATGGCGGCGATGGCGCCGTGGATGTGGTTCCTCGGCTTTCTCGGGCTGATCGCGCTGGCGTTCGTGTTCCCCAACCCGATCATCCTCATTATCGTCGTGTTCGCCGGCCTCGAGACCTACCGCCGCTGGCAGCGCCGCAAGTCCGGCGACGAGGGACAGCAGGCCTACTACAAGGTCGCGCCGCGCGACCGCGCGCTGGTCGCCGCCGTGTACCTGAGCCTGGTGGCGGTGCTCGTCGTCGGGATGGACGCCACCCAGCTGCAGCGCACGTTCGCCTAGCGTCGGGCCTCGCGCAGCTCACGCTGGACGTCGCGGGCCATGTCGCGCTTGCGGATCGACTCGCGCTTGTCATAGAGGTCCTTGCCGCGGGCCACGGCGATCTCGATCTTGGCCCGCGAGCGCGCCCCCGCGAAGTACATCCGCGTCGGGACCATCGTCAGGCCCTTCTCCTTGGTCTGACCGATCAGCCGCTCGATCTCGCGGGCGTGGAGGAGCAGCTTGCGGTCGCGCTCAGGCTCGTGGTTCTCACGCGCGGCGGGGCCGTAGGGCGGGATGTAGAGGCCGATCAGCCACACCTCGCCGTCGCGGATCGTCGCGTAGGAATCCTTGAGCTGGGCCTTGCCCTCGCGCAGCGACTTGACCTCGGTGCCCTGCAGGACGAGGCCGCACTCGTAGCGCTCCATCAGCGTGTAGCGGAACGAGGCCTGCCGGTTGGTGGCGACGTCGCCGGCGGATGCCTTGCGTTTGCGGGTCTTGGCCATCGTGGGGAAGCTCAGTCCTCGGGTACGGCGGGGGCGAGGTCCACCCTACCCCGGCGGGCGTCGATCCCGTCGACCCGCACCTCGAGTGTGTCACCGAGGCGGATCGCCCCGCCGTTGCGGGTGCCCACCAGCACGGTCCCCGGCTCGTTCAGCTCCCACCAGTCGCCGCGGAGCCGCCGCACCGGCAGCATCCCCTCGTACGCCAATCCCTCGCCGAAGGCGACGAACGCGCCCACGCCGATCAGACCCACGACCTCGCCCTCGAACACCGGCGATCCGGACTCCAACAGCGCCCGCTCGAGCAGGAAGCAGCGCGCCACGTCGTCGGCGTCGCGCTCGATCACCGTCGCCGCGCGCTCACGAGTCGAGCACCACGGCCCTGCCGAGGCGACCCAGCCGGCGTCGGGCGCCGGCTCGAGCCCGCCCAGCGTCGAGAGCAGCGCGCGGTGGCAGATCAGGTCGGGATAGCGGCGGATCGGCGAGGTGAAGTGGCAGTAGGAGGACGAATGCAGCCCGGCGTGCCCGAGGTTGCGCGGGTCGTACACGGCCTGCTTGAGCGAGCGCAGCACCAGCCGCGTCAGCGCCCGGCGCCCGCGACCCGTGCGCGCCACCCAGTCCGACACGAGCTGCGAGGCCTCGCCGGCCACGTCGGCCGCCTGCTGCGGGGTCATGTGGCCGCGCGGCACCGGCGGGGTCGGAACCTCCAGCGAGGCGAGCTGCTCGACCAGGCGCTCGACGGCGACCGCCTCGGGGCGCTCGTGGACGCGGAACAGGGCCGGGACGCGCCGCTGGGCGAGCAGCTTCGCCACCTGCTCGTTGGCGGCGATCATCAGCTGCTCGATCACCCGGTGCGACTCGGTCTGCGTCACCGCGGTCACCGACACCACGTCTCCGCCGCGGCTGAATCCGAATTCGGGTTCGGCGCTGTCGAGGGCCAGCGCCCCGGCCGCCGCGCGGCGAGCTCCCAGCGCCGCGGCGGCCGCGCGCCCCGCGGCCAGCGCCTCGCCCCACGGCTCCGGCGCCCGCTCCGAGCCGGCGAAGATCCGGTCGACGTGGTCGTACCCGAGCCGCTCGTCGGAGCGAATCAGGGAGCGGTGAAAGGCGGCCCGGGTCACCGCGTCGCCGGCGATCGTCATCTCCACCGTGACGGCGAGCCGGTCCTCGCCGGGGACCAGCGAGCAGGCGTGGTTGGAAAGTTCGCCGGGGAGCATCGGCTCGACCTTCCCCGGCACGTACACGCTGGTTCCCCGGCGGTGCGCCTCGCGGTCGACCAGCGAGCGCGGCGGGACGTAGGCCGAGACGTCGGCGATGTGCACGAACACGCGCCAGGACCCGTCGTGGAGCCGGGCGGCGGAGATCGCGTCGTCGTAGTCGCGCGCGCTCGCCGGGTCGATCGTGAAGGTCGGCAGCTCGCGGAGGTCCCGGCGCCCGTCGGCCTCGAGCGCCCGCTCCGAGACGAGCCGGGCCTCGCGCTGCACGGCGGGGTCGAACCCCCGGCGCAGCCCGCGGTCGAGCAGCAGCGCCTCGAGCACGTCGCGGGCGACGTCGTGGCGGCCGATCCGCCGCGCCAACTGGACGCGGCCGCCGCCCCCCTTCCGTCCGGCCGGCGCGGTCGCCAGCAGCACCAGGTCGCCGACCGCATAGCGGCTGTCGCGGTTGAAGGCGACCCGCGCCCCCGGGCCGAAGAACGGCTCCGCGACGATGAACTTGCCGCGGCGCGCGAGCACCGCCACCCGCGCCTCGCCGACACTCATCGGGGCATCGCCCGGATCATCGCTCTGCGGGCGATTCTCCCCAGGTACGAGCCGCCGGGCGAGTACCAGCTCAACGGACTTCGGCGGCTACGGTGCGCTCGGCCGCCTTCAGCTGGTCGTCGGCGCCCGAGCCCGACCGCTGCCGGACGAGCACGTTCGGGGTCACCCCGGCGCCACGCCGGTCGCCGCCGCCGCCGAGGTTGCGGCCGTCCGGGGTGAAGAACTCGCCGACCGTGATCTCGAGCGCCCCGCCGTTGGACAGGGACTGGATCTCCTGGAAGACGCCCTTGCCGTAGGTGTGGGTGCCCACGACCTCGGCCCGGCCGCGGTCCTGCAGCGCCGCGGTGACGATCTCCGCCGAGGACGCGGTGTCGCCGTCGACCAGCACGACCAGCGGGATCCGGGTCGGGATCGCGCCGCCGCGGGCGACGTACAGCTGCCGAGCCTGCGAGCGGCCGTGGGTGGAGACGATCGTCCCGTCGGGGAGGAAGATGCTCGCCGCGTTGACCGCCTCCTCGAGCAGGCCGCCGCCGTTGCCGCGCAGATCGAGGATCAGGCCCCGGGCGCCCTCGTGGAGCATCTTGTCGACCTGCACGCGGAGCTCGGCCGCGGAGCCCTGGGTGAAGCGGGTGAACAGCAGCTCGCCGAGCGCCCTGCCCCGGTAATGGACGAGGAACGAGCTCGCCACCGGCAGGCTCAGGTTGGCCCGGATCAGGCGCAGCACCCGGCGCCGGTTCCCGGCCTCGACGGTCAAGGTCACCGGCGTGCCGGCCTTGCCCTTGATCAGGTGGGCGGCGAAGTCGTTGGAACGATGGGCGAGCGAGACGCCGCCGACGGCGAGGATCACGTCCCCGCCGGCCAGCCCGGCGCGCTCCGCCGGCGACTCGGGGAACACGCCGGAGATCAGCAGCCCCTGCGGTCGCGGGTGGACCGCCAGGTTGACGCCGATCCCGCTCAGGTGCGGGTCGGTGGCGTTCTGGAAAGCGCGGTAGGCGCTGCGGCTGTAGTAGTGCGAGTAGGGGTCGTTGAGGCTGGCCACGGCGGCGGTCAGCCCGACGTCGGCCAGTCTGCTCACGTCGACCCGGCGGTAGAAGTCGCGGGACACCTGGCCGAGGACGCCCTGGACGAAGCGCGCGGTCCCGCTCTCGTCGTTGAAGGTGCCGCGCAGCCCCGACGGGATCCACCCGGGGTGGCCGCCGAGCCATACTCCGATCAGCAGCACGATGAGGGCGCCGAGCACGCCGACGGCGCGCCTCGGCGAGCGTTGACGGAGGGCGGTCACGTTGTGAGGGTAGCCACCGCCCCGCGCCGGGGCCGGCCGGGGGGCGTTTGGCGCCGCCAGCCGGCCCGCCCCAGCCGATTCCGCGCCGGCGAACTGGCCTCAGACGCGCAGGAAGCGGCGCAGCGACAGTCCGGAGCCGAGCGAGGAGACGACCACGCTGGCGCCGAGCAGCACCGCCACCAGCGCGCTGAAGGGGATCGTGTGCGGCGCCGCTATCAGCTGCCAGTTGTTGGCCAGCGGGTCGAGCAGCGCGACCTTGGTGATCCCCAGCACCACCAGCGCCAGCAGCGCGCCGACGCCGCCGACCACGGTGCCCTCGATCACGAACGGCCAGCGGATGAACCAGTCGGTGGCGCCGACCAGCTTCATCACCTCGACCTCGCGGCGGCGGGCGTACAGCGACAGCCGGATCGTGTTGGCGATCAGCAGCACGGAAGCGATCGTCAGCAGCACCGCCAGCACCGCCGCGGTGATCGTCACCAGGTTCGTCACCTGGAGGATCTTGCGCGTGTCGTCGCGGTGGTTGGAGACGCTCTGGATCGCCGGGTCGATCACGCTGGCGGTGCCGTTCGGCTGGCGCGGGGTCAGCGAGCTGCGGATCGCCAGCACGTTCGACGGGTTGTCGGGGCTCACGTGGAAGGTGTCGGGCAGCGGGTTGGCGGCCAGCAACGCGTAGGCGGCCGGATCGGCCTTCGACTGCTGCGCGTAGGCCTGCTGCTTGGAGACGAACTCGACCGACCTGACGTGCATGACGGCCAGCAGCTCGCGGCGGACGCGCGCCTCCTCACCCGAGCTCGCGCTGGTCTTCATGTAGACGTCGACGAGCACACGGCCGCGGACGCTGGCGGCAGCGCCGTTGGTGGCCTGGACGATCGGGATGAACACCCCGAGCACCAGCATCGTCACCAGCACGGTAGCCAGCGCAGCGAAGCTCGGGGCCGCGTTGCGGCGCACCGCGCGCAGCGACTCGCGCAGGAAGAAGCCGATCCTCATCGGCTACACCCCCGGCGGGCGCGTCTCGGGGCTGCGCAGCCGGTTGGCGAACTCGCGCGTCGACTCGTCCCGCGCGTACAGGCCGCCGAGCTCGTCGCGGACGATTCGCCCGCGCGAGAGCTCGAGCACCCGCCGGCGCATCTTGTCGACCATCGTCGAGTCGTGGGTGGCCACCATCACGGTGGTCCCGGTCCGGTTGATCCGGTAGAGCAGCCGCATGATGTCGATGCTCGTCTCGGGGTCGAGGTTGCCCGTGGGCTCGTCGGCCAGCAGCAGCGGCGGGTGGTTGACGAACGCCCGCGCGATCGACACGCGCTGCTGCTCGCCGCCCGACAACTGATCGGGATAGTTGTGGAGCTTGGTCGAGAGGCCGGTGAGGCGCAGGATGTCCGGGACCTTGCCGCGGATCTCCTTGCGGGCCGCACCGGTGACCTGCAGCGCGTAGGCGACGTTCTCGTACACGGTGCGATCGGGCAGCAGCTTGAAGTCCTGGAACACGACGCCGAGGTTGCGGCGGTAGAACGGCACCCGCTTGCGGGTTATCTCGGACAGGTCGTGGCCGGCTACGCGGATCATCCCATCGCTCGGCTCGAGCTCCTTGATCAGCATCCGCATCAGCGTCGACTTGCCCGAGCCGGTCGAGCCGACGAGGAACACGAACTGGCCGCGATCGATCGCGAACGTCGCCTGGTCGACGCCGACGTCGCCGCCCGGGTAGCGCTTGGAGACGCCGCGGAACTCGATCACCGTGGCGGCGCCCGGAGGCGGCCCCTGGGACCGGACCGGTTGCGGCGACGGGGTGTGACCGAGCCGGCCGGCGGACGCCTCGGCGGAGCGCCGGCGGGAGCGGTGTCGTGAATCTGAGCTGGCCATCGAGTGCGGCCAGACTAGCGAGCGGCGTTCATCGAGCGCCACCGCGATACCCGCCTGCAACAGGTTTTGCACATGAGATTCCTAAGCGGCGCGTAAAGCTCACGGCCCGTGACCAGCAACGGCGGGGCCTCCCGCCACTCCCGGTAACGTTGTCGGCTTGACGACGATCAACACGAAACTCCTCCCCAACGGGCTGCCGCTCCATCGCATCACGGTCGAGGGCACCCGCGCCGTGACGATCCTGGTGGTCTTCGACGCCGGCGCCCGGACCGAGCGCCCCGAGGAGAACGGCATGGCCCACTTCCTGGAGCATCTGGTGTTCAAGGGGGGCGAGAAGTACCGCACCTACCGTGACGTCAACGAGGCCGCCGAGCGGATCGGCGCCGTCCTGAACGCGTACACCAGCCACGATCTCGTCGCCTTCCACATCACCGCGCGCGCTGGCGTGGCGCTGCCGGCCGCCGACCTGCTGACCGACTTCGTCGGCCGACCGGGGATCGACCAGGACGAGATGGACCGCGAGCGCGGGGTCGTCGTTCAGGAGATCGCGCGGGCCAACGACCAGCCCTCGATGGTCGCCGAGCACCTGATCGACGAGGCCGTGTTCGGCGCCCACCCGCTCGGCCGCTCGGTGCTCGGACCCGCCGAGCATCTCCAGGACACCTTCACCCGGGACGGGATCCTCGCCTTCCGCGACCGCCGCTGGGTTCCCGAGCGCAGCGCCGCGTTCGCCGTCGGCAACCTCGAGTCGCTGGCCGGCGAGGAGCTCGACGAGCTGTTCGGGCGCTTCCCCGCCAGGGCGGCGCCCGAGCCGTTCGAGGCGGCGCCGGAGTTCGCGCCGCAGGTGCTGGTGTCCGAGCGCGACTCGCAGCAGTCGCACCTGCGGATGTCCTACCGCCCCCGGATCGACGTCGCCTCGCCCGAGCAGCGCGCCGCGCTGGCGATCTACTCGACGCTGCTCGGCGGCTCGATGGGCTCGCGGCTGTTCGACGAGATCCGTGAGCAGCGCGGGCTCGCCTACTCGGTCAACTCCTTCCCCCACGCCTACGCCGACGTCCCCGTGCTGCAGCTGTCGGCGGGCCTGGACTCGACCAAGTGCATCGAGGCGTACACGCGGATGCGCGCGATCGTCACCGAGCTGCGCGAGCAGGGACCCACCGAGGCCGAGGTGGAGCGCGCCCGCGCCTACGCGGCCGGTGCCCGCACGATCGCCTACGAGAACTCCGGCGCGGTGGCCCGGATCGCCGCCCAGCAGGCGATCGTCCACCGTGAGGTCGTCAATCCCGACCGCTCGATCGAGCTGTTAGACCGGGTCACGCTCGCCGATGTGCAGACCGTCGCGCGAGAGGTCGACGACGAGCTCGCGGTGGCGTGCGTCGGGCCGCACACGGCCGTTGACTTCGCCTGAGGCGTCCGTCGGGTCGATCCGCCATCCTGGGATGGTGGCCTGCCGACGACGTCGCCCCGGCCGTCGCGGCCTCGCGCTGAGCGGGCTGGCGGCGGCCCTGCTGCTCTCCGGCTGCGGCGGCGCGGGCGGCTCGGCGCCCCCGCGCGCGGCCGCGGCACGGGACGCCCACACGACCGGCGCGAGTGCGCCCGCCCGCCCGCGCGGCCACGGCAGCCGGGGCGCCGACCCGAGCGCTTCGCGCCCGCTCCCGACCCGGACTCCGGCCGCGCCGGCGCTCACGCGAGCGCTCGACCGCGAGCTCGGCAAGGCCGGCCCGAGCGCCGGCGCCGTCGTCTACGACCTCACCGCGCACCGGCTGCTGTACTCCCGCCGCGGCGAGATCGAGCAGCCGCCCGCCTCGCTGGAGAAGCTGTACACGACGGCGGCGCTGCTGCGGACGCTCGGCCCGGCGGCGAGGCTCCAGACCCAGGTGCTGGGCCGCGGCCGCCTCGACGCGCGCGGCACCTGGCACGGGGACCTGTACCTGAAGGGCGGCGGCGACCCGACGTTCGGCGACGGTGCGTTCAACCAGACCTGGGACCTCGGCTATGGCCCGACCGCCGCGCAGCTCGCCGGGCAGCTGATCGGCCGGGGCGTGCGGCGCGTCACCGGCCGGCTGATCGCCGACGAGTCGCTGTTCGACCGCCACCGGGGCGGGCTCTCGACCAGCCTCGCCCCCGACCTGCCCGACCTCGGGGGCGAGCTCAGCGCCCTCACCTACGACCACGGCGCGGCGATCAAGTCCCCCTCACCGGCGGCGTTCGCCGCCCAGCAGCTGGCGGCCACGCTGCGGGCCAGCCACGTGCGGGTCAGGTCCTCCCGAGTCACCGCCGTAACGCCCATCGGCGCCCAGCCGCTGGCCAGCGTCAGCTCGCCGCCGCTGCAGATCATGCTGCGGCTGATGGACGTGCCCTCCGACGACCTGTTCGCCGAGCTCCTGACCAAGCAGCTCGGCGTGCGCGTCGCCGACGGGACCGGCTCGATCGCGGCCGGCGCCGAGGTGATCTCGCACACGATCGCCTCCGACTACGGCGTGTCGCCGCGAATCCTCGACGGCTCGGGGCTCTCCCGCGGCGACCGCTCCTCGCCCGCCCAGGTGGTGGAGCTGCTGCGCCGGCTGTGGCAGACCCCCGCCGGCGACGTGCTGTACGCGTCGCTGCCCGTGGTCGGGGTCAGCGGCACCGTCCGCGGACTGGCGCTGAAGACGGCGGCGGTGGGACGCTGCGCCACCAAGACCGGCACGCTCGACGCGGTGTCCAACTTGGCCGGCTACTGCCACAGCCGCGGCCGCCACGCGCTGGCCTTCGCGCTGTTCGTCGACGGGCCGCCGAACTTCGTGGCCATCCCGCTGATCGGGCAGATGGTGGCCGCGATCGCCCGCTACTGAGCAGCGCGCCCGGGCAGTGCGAAGATCGCGTCAGCGACGTTTGCCTGCGGACGGCCCCCGGGGGACAATCGCAGCGTGCAGGTAGACGAGCGGATCAACCGGCGCGAGCTCGCGCGCTACGTCAGTCGCGTCAGCGACCGCTGCCCGCTCGAGCTGGCGCGGCTCGGCGGCGCGCGGGTCGACGACGAGCGCGGCGCGATGCCGCAGCGCGAGCGCGGCCCCGAGTTCGTCGTGCTGCTCGTCTCGAGCGCCTACGACGGGATGCCGTGGCTCGAGCGGGTCTACCAGGCGGGCTCGCTGTGGGACGCCCTCGAGATGGGCGAGCGCGCAGACGTGCACTGCTACACCCCGGCCGAGTACCAGCGCAAGCTCGCCTCGCTGCCGGTCGTCCGCGAAGTCGCAGACGGGCTCGACCTGCTCAGCTGATCGCGAGTTCGCCCCCTGGGCGAACTTGCTATGCCGGCGAAGCCGGCACCGCGACCATCCGCGCGATCGGCACCCGCGCGCGCTCGGCGATCACGGGGTCCACCTTGACCTCGTGGCGGTCCTCGCGCAGGGCGTCGCGCAGCTTCGGCAGCGTGATCATCTTCATGTACCGGCACGAGGCCGCCTCGTTGGCGGCGATGAACTCCGTGTCGGGGTCGGCCGCGCGCAGCGGATGGAGCATCCCCGTCTCGGTGGCCACGATCGCCGTGCGGCGCCGACCGGGATGCGGCTCGCGGGCGTAGGCGAGCATCCCCCCGGTCGAGAGCATGCGCACGCCCTCGGCGTCGACGTCGCCGGCGGCCACGTACTCCATCACGCTGGTCGAGCAGCCGCACTCGGGGTGGATCAGGAAGTCGGCGCCCGGGTGGGCGGCGCGCACGGCGCCGATGTCGGAGGGCCGGATCCCGGCGTGGACGTGGCACTCGCCGTCCCACACGTGCAGCGGGCGCCCGAGCGTGCGCTCGACGTAGGCGCCGAGGAACATGTCGGGGCCGAAGAGGATCTCGACGTCATCGCCGTGGGTGGCGTAGATGTGGCGGACGACCGCCACCGCGTTGGCCGAGGTGCAGCAGTAGTCGGTCTCGGCCTTGACCTCGGCGGTGGTGTTGACGTACATCACGACGATCGGGCGGGCGGGGGCGAATCGCGCCTTCCACTCGCGCAGCTGCTCGGCGGTGATCGAGTCGGCCAGCGAGCACCCGGCGTCGGGATCGGGGATCAGCACGCGCTTCTCGGGGCACAGCACCGAGGCCGTCTCGGCCATGAAGTGCACGCCGCAGAAGACGATCGTAGCGGCGCCGGAGCGCGCCGCATGCTGCGAGAGCCCGAGCGAGTCGCCGACGTAGTCGGCTACCTCCTGGATCTCCGGCAGCTGGTAGTTGTGGGCGAGGATCACGGCGCCGCGCTCGCGGGCCAGCGCTCTGACCTCGTCCTGCAGGGCGGGAATGTTCTCGAGCAGCAGCGGACCATCGGTTGCGCCGAGCATCGGCAGGAGGTTCATGGCAATGCCTCGAGGATCAGGGAGAGATCGAGTGCCGGGGCGCTGTGGGTGAGCGCGCCGACCGACACGAATTGTACGCCGGTGCCCGCCACCTCCCGGATCGTCTCGAGCGTGAAGCCGCCGCTGGCCTCGAGCGCGGCGCGTCCGTCGACGTGCCGCACCGCGGCCCGGAGCCGCGCGGGGTCCATGTTGTCCAGCAGGATTCGGATCCCGCCCGCCCCGCCTGCGGCGAGCGCCTCGTCGACCTCGGTGAGGTCGCGGCACTCGACCTCGATCGGGAGCCCCGGTGCGTGGGCGCGCGCGGCGCGGACGGCGGCGCCGACCCCTCCGGCCAGCACCGCGTGGTTCTCCTTGATCAGGATCGCGTCGTACAGCCCGGCCCGGTGGTTGGCGCCGCCGCCGGCGGCGACCGCCGCCTTCTCGAGCGCCCGCAGCCCGGGTGTGGTCTTGCGGGTGTCGAGCACCTGCGCAGCGGTCCCCGCGACGGCACGCACGCAGCGCGCGGTCAGCGTGGCGACCCCGGACAGCCGCCCGAGGAAGTTGAGCGCGGTGCGCTCGGCGGTGAGGAGCGCCCGCGCGGAGCCCTCGACGGCGAGCACCGGGCCGTGCTCGCGCCATACCCCCTGCTCGACCAGACGCCGGATCGCGGCGGCCGGATCGAGCGCCCGGAACGTCGCCTCGGCGGCGTCGAGCCCGAAGACGACGCCGGGGGCCTTCTGCGAGATCACCGCCCGTGCGCGCGACTCGAGGGGCACCGTCGCCGCCGTGGTCACGTCACCGTCGCCGACATCCTCGGCGAGCGCCCGCGCGACCAGCTCGGCGACCGGGTCGTGATTCACTCCGGCGAGGATACGGTCCGGCTCCCGGCCTTGTCTTCGTCCGGGCCGGCGGCTAACGTTGCTTGAAGAATCAGTCAACAAGGAATCGCTGGGGGGCTTACATGTTGCGAAGTAGGAGCACTTCGGTGCTCGGGGCGCTGGGTGTCGCGGCGCTGCTGCCGGCCACCGCCGGCGCGGCTGTCAAGACGGTGTTCGCGGGCTTGCCGCCGAGCACCAACAAGATCGCCGCCAAGGTGATCCCGGGGTTCAAGGCGTTCGGCAACACCTACAACCCGGACGCCAACGCGTTCTTCCGCCGCAAGGTGACGATCCACGTCGGTGACTCGGTGAAGTTCGTCACCAGAGGCTTCCACACCGTCGACCTGCCGCCCGCCGGCGCCGGCGACCTCCCGCTGCTCGCCCCGACCGGCAAGCTGGTGATCGGCGAGACCGACGCCGCCGGGAGCCCGTTCTGGTTCGACGGCAAGCTGCCGCAGCTCGGGCTCACCCCGGCGCTGCTGGCCCGGAGCGGCCCCTCAACCCACCCGGGGGCCCGGATCGACAGCGGGCTGCCGCTCGGTCCGGCCAAGCCGCTGGTGGTCAAGTTCACCAAGGCGGGCACGTACAAGTACTACTGCGACGTGCACGCGGGGATGATCGGCTACGTGACGGTGAAGCCGAGGACGGCGACGATCCCGACCGCCCGGCAGGACTCGGCGGCGCTCGTCGCGCAGCTCGTCGGAGCCGCCAAGACGGCGTTGAAGCTGGCGAAGACGGCGCTCCCGGCGCACACCGTCGACCTCGGCGTCGGCGCGCCCGACGGGCTCGAGCTGTTCACGATGTTCCCGTCGACGCTGACCGTCAACGCGGGGACGGTGGTGAAGTTCCAGATCTCGCCGCACAGCTTCGAGACCCACACCGTCACGTTCGGCCCGGCGGCGTACCTGACGGCGCTGGTCAAGGCCGGCCAGAGCCCGGTCCCGCCGGGCCAGTTCATCTACCCGAGCGATCCGGGGCCGCTCGCGCTGGCCGCGAACACCCACGGCAACGGCTTCGTCAGCTCGGGAGGGCTGACCAACGGCGCCAAGCAGATCCCGTCCTCGGCGCAGATCAGGTTCACCCAGCCGGGAACCTATCGGTACGTCTGCCTGATTCACCCGTTCATGCGGGGGACGATCATCGTCAAGTGAGGCTCCGGCCGGGGCGCGGGCAGGCTCGCTCGCGCCCCGGTCGCCGACGCGGCGGCGTCAGGCCAGCAGCACGCGCACGGTCTCGAAGCTCGGGTCGGCGGCGCCGTGCAGGCGCGCCCCGGCGCCGGTGAGCGCGCGCAGGTAGGCGATCACCTCGGCGGTCACCCGCTCCCCCGGCAGCAGCGCCGGCACGCCCGGCGGGTAGCCGGCGATCGCCTCGCAGGAGATCCGCCCGACGGCGTCGTCGACCGCCACCGCCTCGCCGGCGCCCAGGAAGGCGTCACGGGGCGCCACCACGGTCTCGTGCTCCAGCGCCGCCGGCGGCCGCGCCAGCGCCGGGGTCTGGCCGGAGCGGGCGATCCGGCGCACGGTCTCGCCGAAGTCGTGGGCGAGGCGCTCCAGCGGCTCGACGGGCTGCCCCAGCCCCAGCACGAGCACGATCGTCGCGTGCGTGGCCAGCTCGACGTAGATGTCGTAGGAGGCCCGCAGCACCGCCGCGACCTCGTAGCCGGTGCAGCCGGTGCCGCGGACGTCGACGACCAGTCGCAGCGGATCCCAGCCGGCGATCCCGGGGCGCCCGACCATGCCCTCGCCGACGACGCTACAACCCGGCACGGCGTCGATCGCTTCGCGCGCCCGGGCGCCCGCCGCGATCGTGCGGTCGAGCAGCGCCTCGCCGTGCACCGCGAGCTGGCGGCGCGCGGCGTCGAGCGAGGCCATCAGCAGCGCGCTGGGGCTGGTCGAGCGCACGAGGCGCACGGCTCGGGCCACGGCCTCGATGTCGACCTGGTGGGCGCCGGCGCCGGCGCCCACCAGCAGCATCGCCGACTGGGTCAGGCTGCCGACGATCTTGTGGGTCGAGGCGAGCATCGCGTCGGCGCCGAGGGCCAGTGGCGACGGCGGCAGCTCGGCATGGAAACCGAAGTGCGAGCCCCAGGCGGCATCGACGATCAGCGGCACACCGGCGGCATCGGCGACCTCGGCGCACGCCCCGACGTCGGCGGCCATCCCGTAGTAGGTCGGTGAGACGATGAATGCAGCGCGGAGAGGACCCCCGCCCGCGGCGGCGGCGCGCGCCAGCGCGGCCTCGAGCGCCTCCGGGGTGACCCCGTGGGCCATCCCGAGCTCGGGGTCGTACTCGGGCGAGACGAACACCGGCAGCCCGCCGCTCAGCACGAGCCCGTCGATCAGGCTGGCGTGCGAGTTGCGCTGGAGGAGCACGCGCGCGCCCGGCGGGGCCAGCGCCAGGCACAGCGCGTGGTTGCCCTGGGTCGCGCCGTTGGTGAGGAACCACGCCCGCTCGGCGCCGTAGGCCGCGGCGGCGAGCTGCTCGGCGCGCTCGTACGGGGTCGGCGAGGGACCGACGTCGATCCCCTCGATGTCCTGGGGAACGTCGAGCAGCAGCGCCCGGGCGCCGAGCGCGGCGCGCAGGCCCGGGTCGGCGGCGTCGCCGCCCTTGTGGCCGGGGACGTGGAAGCGGACCGAGCCGCGGAAGCCGTAGGCGGTCACCGCCTCGAGGTACGGGGCGGTCGGCTGCTGCGCCGGCTCGTGGTTCATCCCGAGTGGTTTGACGCCGTCAGAACCCAACCGATTTGCAGGATGGGCCACTAGCCCGCCGACTTCAGCAGGTAGGCCCGCACGAAGCCGTCGAGGTCACCGTCGAGCACCCGGCCGGTGTCGCCCATCTCGAAGTCGGTCCGGTGGTCCTTGACCATCGCGTACGGGTGCAGCACGTAGGAGCGGATCTGCGAGCCGAAGTTGACGTCCTGGGCCTCCCCCTTCTCGCGTGCGATCTCCTCGCGACGTCGGCGCTCCTCGAGCTCGACCAGCTTGGAGCGCAGCATCGTCATCGCCTCGGCCTTGTTGGAGGTCTGCGAGCGCTCGTTCTGGCACTGCACGACGATCCCCGTCGGCTTGTGGGTGATCCGCACCGCCGAGTCGGTCTTGTTGACGTGCTGGCCGCCGGCGCCGCTGGCCCGGTAGGTGTCGATCTGCAGGTCGTCGTCGTCGATCTCGACCTCGGCCGTCTCCTGCACCACCGGCGAGACCTCGACGCCGGCGAAGCTCGTCTGGCGGCGGTTGGCGGAGTCGAACGGGCTCAGGCGAACGAGCCGGTGGACGCCCTTCTCGGAGCCGTAGAGCCCGTAGGCGTTCTCGCCCCTGACGCGGAAGGTGGCCGACTTGATACCGGCCTCCTCCCCCGGCGAGGCCTCCAGCAGCTCGACGCCGAAGCCCCGCTTCTCGGCCCAGCGCATCTCCATCCGCAGCACCATCTCGGCCCAGTCCTGGGCGTCGGTGCCGCCCGCGCCGGCGTTCACGGTGACCAGCGCGTCACCGCCGTCGTAGGGGCCGGAGAACAGGCGCTCCTCCTCGAGCGCCTCGAGCCGCTGCGCGACCGAGGTGAGCTGCTCCTCGAGCTCGCCGGCCAGGTCGGGGTCCTCCTCGGCCAGCTCGGCCAGCGGCTCGAGATCCTCGACGTCGGACTCGAGCGCGCGGAAGACCGTCAGCTTGCGGGTCGTGCGGGCGTGCTCGGCGGACACCGACGCGGCGCGCCCCTGGTTGTCCCAGAAGCCCGGGTCGCCCATCTCGGCCTCCAGCGTGTCGGCGCGCCGGCTCAGCTCAGCCGGGTCAAAGATAGTCCGACAGCAGCTTGAGCTGCTCGCGGATTGCGGCGAGGCGCTGGGACAGCGGCTCTGAGGGGGCGGTGGCCATCTGTCCGAGCAGCCTAGCGTAAGGGTCCCGCCCCCGAAGTCGCGGACCCTTAGGTTTGCCGGTTCCGCGTCCGGTCAAGATAGGAGGCATGACCGATCTACAAGACGCAAACGTGCAGGAGCTGCTCGGGCGGCCGAACTTCGGCGTGATCTCGACACTCAACCCCGATGGCTCGATTCTCTCCAACGTCATCTGGGTCGACACCGAGGACGGCTCGCTGGCCGTCAACTCGGCTGTCGGACGCAAGTGGCCGACCAACCTCGAGCGCGATCCGCGCACCAGCGTGGCCGTGATCGACTCCGAGAATCCGTACAGCTTCGTCGAGGTCCGCGGCAGCGCCGCGGGCACCACCGACGGTGCCGACGAGCACATCGACTCGCTGGCCAAGAAGTACCTGGGCCAGGACGAGTACCCCTATCGCCAGCCCGGGGAGCAGCGGATCAAGTACCTGATCTCGCCCGATCACGTGCGCTTCGTCAAGCAATGACGTGAAGGGCGGAGCGGCGCAATGAGTGGCCGGGCAAACGCTCGGGCGCGGCGCGGGCATGACCGTGGCCGGGCGACGCTCAGGCGTCTTGACAGATGAGGTGACCGTCGTGTCGCCCGGCGCCGTCAGGCGCCATGACACTTCTTGAACTTCTTGCCGCTGCCGCACCAGCAGGGGTCGTTGCGGCCGATCTGCTCGGCGTCGTCGACGCGCCGCTGCTCGACCGGCGGCGGCGCCTCGACCTCGGCCTCCGGACCGGTCATCGCCTCGGCGCTGCCGGCGGCGGCCGCCATGGCCAGCGCGTTGGGTGCCGCAGCCGAGCCGCCCGAGTAGGTGACGCGGCCGCCGCCGGTGGCCGAGCTGGCGGCCTGCGCCGGGCGGCGCTGCGGGATGGGATCGCGCCCGCCCGGCGCGGACTGGCCGCCGGGCGCGTCCTCGACCTTCACCTCGACGTGGAAGATCATCCGGGCGAAGTCGGCCCATACGCTGTTCATCAGGTCCCGGAACAGCTCGAAGGCCTCGTTCTTGTAGGCGACCAGCGGCTCGATCTGGGCGTGCCCGCGGAGGTGGATGCCCTCGCGCAGATAGTCCATGTCGTACAGGTGCTCCTGCCAGCGCTGGTCGATGATCTCGAGCAGCAGGAAGCGCTCGAGCGCTCGCGTCAGCTCCTCGCCGAGCTCCTGCTCGCGGGCCTCGTAGCTGGCGAGCGCCTCCGCCTCGATCCGCGCCTGGAGGTCGTCGCGGTCCACGCGCCGGGGGTCGAGCTCGATCAGCTCGTCGCTGGGATCAAAGATCTCGCGCACGCGGCCGAGCATGCCCTCGACGTCCCAGTCCTCGACGAAGTCGCCGGCCGTGTACTCGTCGATCAGGCGGCCGATCAGGCTGACGATCTCCTCCTTGGCCGCGGCGGACATGTCGCGTCCCTCGAGCACCTCGTCGCGGTAGGTGTAGATCACCTCGCGCTGCTGGTTGAGCACGTCGTCGTACTCGAGTGTGTGCTTGCGCTGCAGGAAGTACTGCTCCTCGACCTTCTTCTGCGCCTTCTCGATCTGCTTGGAGAGCATCCCCGCCTCGATCGGCTCCTCGTTGCCCTCCTCGTCGACGGTGCCGAGCTTGTCGAGGATCTTGTAGATCCGCTCGCCGGCGAACAGGCGCACGAGGTCGTCCTGGGCGGAGAGGAAGAAGCGTGACTCGCCGGGGTCGCCCTGGCGTCCGGCGCGGCCGCGTAACTGGTTGTCGATCCGCCGCGACTCGTGGCGCTCGGTGCCGATGATGCACATACCGCCGGCGCCGAGGACCTGCTCGCGCAGGCCCTCGATCCGCGCCTCGATCGTCGGCAGCACCTTCTCGAAGTGCTCGTCGTAGTCGGGCATCCCCGGCTTCAGGCCGAGCTTGGCGAGCTCCATCTGGGTCAGGTGCTCCGGGTTGCCGCCGAGCTTGATGTCGACGCCGCGCCCGGCCATGTTGGTGGCGATCGTGACGGCGCCGGGGGCGCCCGCCTCGGCGATGACCTCGCCCTCGCGCTGGGCGTACTCGGGCTTGGCGTTCAGCACCGTGTGCCGGATCCCCTGTCGGGTCAGCTGCTGGGAGAGCTGCTCTGAGACCTCGACCGAGATCGTGCCGACGAGCACCGGCTGACCGGCGTCGTGGCGAGCCTGGACCTCGTTGAGGACGGCGGCGAACTTGCCCTCGCGGGTCTTGTAAACTTGGTCGTTGCGGTCGGCGCGGACCATCGGGCGGTTGGTGGGGATCTGGACCACCGGCAGCTTGTAGATCTTCATGAACTCGGTCGCCTCGGTGAGCGCCGTACCGGTCATCCCCGCGAGCTTGTCGTACATGCGGAAGTAGTTCTGGAGGGTGACCGTGGCAAGCGTCTGGTTCTCCTCCTGGACGCGGACCCCCTCCTTGGCCTCGACCGCCTGGTGCAGGCCCTCCGACCAGCGCCGTCCCTCGAGGATCCGGCCCGTGTGCTCATCGATGATCTTGACCTCGCCGTCGATCACCGCGTAGTCGACGTCGCGCTTGTACAGCGACTCGGCGCGCAGCGACTGCAGCAGATGGTTGACCAGGTGGCCGTTCTCGGCCCGGTAGAGGTGGTCGATGCGCAGGAACCGCTCGGCCTTGGCGACGCCCTGCTCGGTGACCGCAACGGTCTTGTGCTTCTCGTCGAACTCGTAGTCGAAGTCGGCCACGAACCCCTTCTTCATGCGCGGATCCATGCCCTCGGGCGTCTTGCCGGGCGTCAGCTTGGGGGCGAGCTTGGCGAACTTGGCGTACAGCTCGGTGGCCTGCTCCGGGGCGCCGGAGATGATCAGCGGCGTGCGCGCCTCGTCGATCAGGATGTTGTCGACCTCGTCGACGATCGCGAACGTGTGGTAGTGCGAGCTGCCGTCCTCAGGCTTGGGGCGGCCGCCGTGCTGAACCTTCTCCTCCAGCGACTTGGCCATGTTGTCGCGCAGGTAGTCGAAGCCGAACTCGGAGTTGGTTCCGTAGGTGACGTCGGCGGCGTACGCGGCGCGCTTCTCCTCGTAGGGCTGCATGTTCTGCAGGATCCCGACGGCGACGCCGAGCGCGTCGTAGATCGGCTTCATCCACAGCGCGTCGCGGCGGGCCAGGTAGTCGTTGACCGTGACCACGTGCACGCCGCGGCCGGCCAGCGTGTTCAGCACCACGGCCAGTGTCCCGGTCAGGGTCTTGCCCTCGCCGGTCTTCATCTCGGCGATGGCGCCGTCGTGGAGCACCATCCCGCCGATCAGCTGGACGTCGAAGTGGCGCATCCCCATCGAGCGCTTGCCCGCCTCGCGAACCAGCGCGAAGCACTCGAACATGAGGTCCTCGACGCTCTCGCCGCCGCGGGCGCGCTCGCGCAGCTCGTCCATCGCCTCCTTCAGCTCGGCGTCGGTGGAGTGCTCAATCTCCTCCTCGAAGCCGTTGATGCGCTTGACGCGCTGCTCGTAGGTCTTGAACTTCTTCGCCTCGCCCATGCGCAGCGCACGGTCCAAAAACGACATGGGTTCAGCGTAGCGCAGGCCCTCCGGCCGAAACGGTCAGGCGGCGGAGCCGAGGTCGCGCGTGACCGGCGGCGTCGGCGTGCGCGCCTCGCGGCGCTTGCGGCGCTTGTCCCGGTGACGCTTGACCTGTACGGCGATCTCGTCGCTGACCACGTTGACCGAGTGCATCAGGTCCCTCGAGGCCTCGCGGGCCCGCAGCGTCACGCCCTTCAGGTGCAGGGTCGCCTCGGCCACCTGGGAGTCGGGGTTGGCCGGGTTGCGCTCCTCGAACACCTCGACCTCGAGCTCGGCCAGCTCGGAGACCTGCCGCGCGACCTTGGTGAAGCGCTTGCTCACATGCTCCTTAAGGTCCTCGGAAACGGGCAGATTCCGGCCCTTGACCTCGATGCGCATAGCCGACCTCCTGCTTTCAGAGAGGGATGAGCGTGGGCTTGAGGTGAGCTTAGTCCCCGCGGCGGCGTTTGTCGATGCGCCGTCCCCCCCGCGTGCGTCTCGATGCGCCACACTGGGCCCGTGGGACTGGACGCGACGTGGACGTTTGAGCCCACCGTGCTGCTGGGCGTCGCGGTGCTCGGCCTGCTCTATCTCCGCGGCTGGCGCCGCGCCCGGCGCCCCGGCGAGCCCCATCCCCCCGGCTACGGGCGGCTGGCCCTGTTCTCCGGCGGGCTGCTGGTCGTGCTGATCGCGCTCGTCTCGCCGCTCGACGGCTTCGCCGACCAGCTGATGGTCCTGCACATGGGCCAGCACATCCTGCTCCTCGACCTGGCGCCGATCCTCCTGATCCTCGGTCTCACCAAGGGCGTGCTGCGGCCGATCACCCGGCGCTTGCACACGATTGAGCGGCGCGCGCTCGGGCTTGCCGACCGCTCGGCCTCCGGCCTCGCCAAATCGGTCGGCGCCCGAGTCATCCTGCTGCTCGCCCACCCCGCGTTCGCGATCGTCCTCTACGCGGGGCTGATGTGGCTGTGGCACATCCCGCACATGTACGACCTCGCGCTGCGCTACCCGAACCTCCACCCCCTCGAGCACGTGTGCTTCTCGGTCGCCGGCGGCACCTACTGGTGGCACCTGCTCTCGCCGATCCGCAACCGCTGGCGCCTCGGCGGCCTCGGCCCGATCGTCTACATGGTCGTGACCAAGCTGCTGGTGGGAATCCTCGGCGTCGTCCTCGCGTTCGCCCCGAGCGCCCTGTACCCCTTCTACGAGCACCACCAGCACTACTGGAACCTGACCGCCCAGCAGGACCAGTCGCTGGCCGGAGTGGCGATGGCGCTCGAGCAGTCGGTGGTGATGGGCGCGGCCCTCGTCTACCTGTTCGTGCGGATGCTCGACGAGTCAGAGCGCGACGCCCAGCGCGACGAACGCTACGAAGTCGCCTGAGCCGCCTCCGGTCACGCACCGGAACTTGCGCCATGCGCCAGGAACTGCGCATCCGCACTCGGGCTCGCGCGGGCTACCGGCCGCGGGTCGATCGGGCTAACGCCGCGCGCGCACGAGCAGCGCCGCGCCGAGCGCGCCGCCGAGGTCGCCCAGCGCGGCCACCTCGACCGGCGGCGGGTGGGCGTCGTTGAACAGGTGCGGGAGCATCGCCTCGCGGATCCGCTTCACGTAAGGCTCGCCGAAGCGCACGCCGAGACCGCCGCCGATCACCACCGCTGCGGGGTCGAGCAGGTTGACCGCCGAGGCCGCCCCGACGCCGAGCGCGTCGACCGCATCGTCGAGGAGTCGGACCGCGAGCTTGTCACCGTGCTCGGCGGCATGCCACCACACGGCGCTGGTCAGCCGGGTGCGCCCGCGCTGCTCCATCAGCTTGAACAGCTCGGTCTTCCGGCCCTTCTTGTGCTCCTTGCGCGCCTGGGCCTCCATCGCCGCCCGGCCGGCGTAGGCCTCCATGCAGCCGTAGCGCCCGCACTGGCAGCGTCGCCCGTTGCGCTTGATCACCATGTGGCCGATCTCGCCGGCGCCGCCGCGGCCGTGCCACGGCTTGCCGTCGAGCACCAGGCCGCCCCCCACACCGGTGCCCCAGAACACGCCGAGCAGCGACTTGAAGGGCCGGCCCACGCCGAGCTTGAACTCGGCCGCAGTGGCCACCGACACGTCGTTGCCGAGGAACACCTCGGTCCCGAGCGTCTCGCGGAGCTTCGACCCGAGCTCGAACGTGCCGGACCAGCCGGGGAGGTTGCGGGCGCTCGAGACGGTGCCGCTGACGCCGTCGACGGTGCCGGGCGAGCCGACGCCGACCCCGCGCAGCGCGCCCGGCTCGACCCCGGCCGCCGCGCCGGCGTCGGTGATCGCCCGCACCAGCTCGGCGGCCACGCCGGCCGGAGTGCCGGTCGTCGGCGTCGGGCGCCGCGCGGCGCCGAGTACCTCGTTGCGCGGGTTGACGACGATCGCCTCGATCTTCGTCCCGCCGAGGTCGATGCCGCCCCGCAGAGTCCCCGTCCGTGCCGACATGGCGGCCAATGCTCTCAGAGTCCGCGGCGGCGGGTCAAGCCCAGGAGTCGCGGTAGTCGGCCTGCTCGGGCGTCGGGTCGTCGATCTCCACCCCGAGCGCGGCCAGCTTCAGCCGCCCGACCTCGCGGTCGATCGCATCGGGCACGGGGTGCACCCCGGGCCCGAACGCCCCGCCGCCGGCCACCAGCGCCTCCACGCACAGCGCCTGCAGCGCGAACGAGACGTCCATCACGGCAGCCGGGTGACCCTCCGCAGCGGCGAGGTTGACCACCCGGCCCTGGGCGAGCAGGTTCAGCCGGCGGCCGCCGTCGAGCTCGTACTGCTCGACCAGCGGGCGCACTCGGCGGACGCGGCCGGCGGCCAGCTCGCGCAGCTGCCCAAGGTCGAGCTCGACGTCGAAGTGCCCGGCGTTGGCCAGCACCGCGCCGTCCTTCATCCGCTCGAAGTGCTCGCGGCGGAGCACCCGGCGCGAGCCGGTCACGGTCACGAACACGTCGCCGCGCTCGGCGGCGCGGAGCGCCGGCATCACCTCGTAGCCGGCCATTCGGGCTTCGAGCGCGCGCAGCGGGTCGACCTCGCAGACGACCACCGCCGCGCCGGCCCCGCGGGCGCGCTCGGCGATCCCCTGCCCAGCCCAGCCGTAGCCGACGACGACCAGCGTGTGGCCGGCCAGCAGCACGCCGGAGGCCCGCACGATCCCGTCGAGCGCCGACTGGCCGGTGCCATGGCGGTCGTTCAGCGCGCGTTCGGTGCGGGCCTCGTTGGCGGCCAGAACGGGGCAGCGCAGGCCTGCCTCGGCGTCGAGGCGCCGCAGCCGGACGAGGCCGGCGGTGGTCTCCTCGACCCCGCCGATCAGTCCCTCGACCCGGTCGCGCTGGTGGGCCAGCACGAGCAGGTCGGCGCCGTCGTCGAGTGTGACCTGCGGCCGCGCCTCGACCAGCGCCCGCGCGTGGGCGGCGTAGGCTTCGAGGCTTTCGCCGTGGATCGCCCGGACCTCGACCCCGTGTCGGGCGACCAGCGCGGCCGCCACGTCGTCCTGGGCCGAGAGCGGGTTGGCCGAGCACAGGCTCGCGGCGGCGCCGCCGGCCTGCAGCGTGGTGATCAAGTTGGCCGTCTCGGCCGTCACGTGCAGGCAGGCGGCGACGCGGACGCCGGCCAGCGGGCGCTCGGCGGCGAAGCGCTCGCCGACCTGGCGCAGGACCGGCATCTGCTCCGCCGCCCAGGCGATCCGCTCCGCGCCGCTCGGCGCCAGGCTGAGGTCCGCGATCTCGTGCACCGGCTGGCGCCCACCGGCGGTCGAGGCCATCGGCGACGGAGGCTGGGTCGGCGGGCGCCGGATGGCGCTAGTAGCGGTAGTGGTCGGGCTTGTACGGGCCCTCGGCCGGGATCCCGAGGTAGGCGGACTGCCCCGGTGTGAGCTCGGTGAGCTTCACGCCGAGCGCGTCCAGGTGCAACCGCGCGACCTTCTCGTCGAGGTGCTTGGGTAGCGTGTACACGCGCTTCTCGTAGACGTCGGTTTGGCCGTAGAGCTCGATCTGGGCGATCACCTGGTTGGTGAACGAGTTCGACATGACAAAGCTCGGGTGCCCGGTCGCGTTGCCGAGGTTCAGCAGCCGGCCCTCGGACAGGACGATGATCGAGTGCCCGTCGGCGAACACCCACTCGTCGACCTGCGGCTTGATGTTGATCCGGGTGATCGCGTCGAGCTTGGCCAGCCCGGCCATGTCGATCTCGTTGTCGAAGTGGCCGATGTTCCCGACGATCGCCTGGTGCTTCATCCGCGCCATCTGCGACGCGCCGATCACGTCCCTGTTGCCGGTCGAGGTGATGAAGATGTCGGCGCTCTCCAGCACGTCCTCGAGCGTCGTCACCTGGTAGCCGTCCATCGCCGCCTGCAGCGCGCAGATCGGATCGATCTCGGTCACGATCACCCGCGCGCCCTGGCCCCGCAGCGACTCCGCGCAGCCCTTGCCGACATCGCCGTAGCCGCACACCACCGCGACCTTCCCGCCGATCAGCACGTCGGTGGCGCGGTTGATCCCATCGATCAGCGAGTGCCGGCAGCCGTACTTGTTGTCGAACTTCGACTTCGTCACCGCGTCGTTGACGTTGATCGCCGGGAACAGCAGCTGCCCCTGCTCGGCGAACTGATAGAGCCGGTGCACGCCCGTCGTCGTCTCCTCGGTCACGCCCTTGATCTGCGCGGCGATCCGCGTGAACCGCTGCGAGTCCTCGGCCAGCGAGCGTTGCAACGTCTCGAGGATGATCCGGAACTCGTCCGACTCCGCCCCGGCGGGATCGGGCACCGCGCCGGCGGCCTCGAACTCGACGCCCTTGTGGACCAGCAGCGTGGCGTCGCCGCCGTCGTCGAGGATCATGTTCGGGCCGGTGGCGACCGGTGCTTGGGAACCCGAGTCGTCGGGCCAGGTCAACGCCTGCTCGGTGCACCACCAGTACTCCTCGAGCGTCTCGCCCTTCCACGCGTAGACCGGCACCCCCTGCGGGTTCTCCGGCGTGCCGTCACGCCCGACGACGACCGCCGCCGCGGCGTGGTCCTGGGTCGAGAAGATGTTGCATGACGCCCACCGGACCTCGGCGCCGAGCGCGGTCAGCGTCTCGATCAGCACCGCGGTCTGCACCGTCATGTGCAGCGAACCGGTGATCCGAGCTCCGGCCAGCGGCTGCGTCTCGGCGAACTCCGCGCGCGTGGCCATCAACCCCGGCATCTCGTGCTCGGCCAGCCGGATCTCCTTGCGCCCGAACTCGGCCAGGGCCAGGTCGGCCACCTTGAAATCGATCTTCTGCGCGGTCGTGCTCATGAGGTCTCCAGAGGTGTCGTCGGTTTCAGCGGTGCGTGCGGCGCTCGCGAGCGTCGGGTCAGGCCATCGTCAGAAGCCGCTCGTGCTTGTCCTGCTCGAAGCGCAACCACTCCGAGGCCTCGACGTGCTCGGGCCGCTGGGGCTGCGCCTCGAGCCACGCCCGCACGGCCTCCCGCAGCTCCGCGTCGGTGCTCATGCGGGCCGCGAAGGCGACGTCCGAGAGCCCAAGCTCGAAGCGGGACAGGAGCTCCTTGAGGGTTCTCAGGCGCTGCAGCTCGGCGGGCCCGTAAAGCCGGTACCCGGAGGTGGTGCGGGCGGGCGCGATCAGCCCGCTGCGCTCCACGTAGCGGAGCATCCGCGGCGACCATCCGGTGGTTGCGGAGGCCTCGTTGATCGTGAGTCCGGCCGCCGGCGCCGCAGGGCCGCCGGGCGCGGCCTGGTGGATGGTCAGCCCGTCGGTCATCGCGGGCAACCTTACCACGCGCGTGTCAAGGTTAAGGTTCAGCCCGCGGGATGCCCCCGTTTGGCGCCAGTCGACGTTGCCCGCGGGCCCGGACGGCGCGCCCGGCACGGGCGCTCAGCCGCCGGCCAGGGCGCGCTTGAGGCGGTCGATCGCGTCGATCGACGCCGGGTCGACCCCGCGCAGCGCGGCGACGTACAGCGACACCAGGTCGCCGAGCAGCACCAGTGAGACCAGCCGCTCGAGCCGGGTCTCGCCGATCGACTCGACTCGGAACACCGGGGCGCCGGAGGAGGCGATCAGGCCGCGGGTGAGCTCGATCCGCTGGCGGACCCGGGGGTGCAGGTCGGAGTCGTCGAGGAACACGGCGCTGAAGCGAGCCAGCTCGCCGGCGCCCTGCCAGCCGACGAGCTCGTTGTGGTCGAGCTCCGGCAGCTCGGCGGCGAACGCCGGCGTTTTGGCGTTCTCGTTGAACTGGGTCTTCCAGCGGTAGGCGACGGGCGCGCTGAGCCCGGCGCCGGCGATCTGCGGCACGGTGCCGTGCAGGCCTCGGGCGAGCTGCTTGGCCAGGCTGTCCTCGCGGGAGTCGGGCCCCCAGGCGCTGACCAGCCGCTCGACGTGGGCGGAGGCGACGTCGATCTCGGCGTGCAGGCGCTCGCCGGCGCCGCACAGTCCCGCCACCTCCAGCGCCACCACCAGCGCGTAGGCGACCGCGGCGCGCGGCTGGAAGCCGCCGGGCAGCGGGATCACCGGGACCCCCTCGGACCGCGCCGCGTCGGCCAGCTTGCCGCCGGTGGTGACGACGATCCGGCGGGCGCCGAGCGCGCCCGCCGCCTCGTAGGCGGCCAGGGTCTCCTCGGTCTCGCCCGAGTAGCTCATGCACAGCACCGTCGTCTCCGGCGTCGTCCACGGCGGCAGCCCGTAGTCACGCGCGATGGCGATCGGCCGCGAGGCCCGGTCGCCCAGCACCTCGCGGGCCAGCAGGCCCCCCATCGCCGATCCGCCCATGCCGGCGACGACCATCCCGTCGACGGCGTCGTGGGCCTCGAGCCGGGCCGACTCGACCCGCCACAGCGCGTCGCGCAGCTGCTCGGGCATCGACAGAATGTCGGCCAGCTGCCCCGAGGGGTCGAGCTCGGCGATCCCGGCCGGGGTCAATTCGCCGGTGATCGTCATATCCTGATTGCTCCGTCGGGCAGTGCCACGCCGGGGAAGATACGCGCTCCGGCCGCCAGCACGTTGCCCGCTCCGAGCCTGACGCCGTCCCCCAGGATCACGCCCTCGGCAATCCGGCAGTCGGGTCCGATCTCAACGTCGCGGCCGATGATCGAGTCGTGGATCACCGTCCCGCTGCCGACCCGGACCCCATCGAGCAGCACCGACGCCGTGACCTCGGCACGGTCGGCGATGCGGACGCCGCGTCCGAGCACCGAGTGCGGTCCGACCCGGGAGCCGGCGGCCAGCTCGCAGCCGCCGTCGATCACCGCCGGCGCGGCGACCTGGCCCTCGATCCGGCCCGGGTGGACGAGCTTGCCGCCGGCCTCCCGGATGCGATGACCGACCAGCGTGTCGACGTGACGGTCGACGATCTCCCGCGTCGCCTGGAGGTAGCGCTCCGGGGTGCCGATGTCCATCCAGTAGCCCTCGGCCTCGTAGCCGTACAGGCCGTGGCCGACGAGCGCCGGGAACAGCTCGCGCTCGATCGAGATCTTCGTCCCCGCCGGGGCCATCCCGTCGAGCACGTCGCGGTGCAGCACGTAGACGCCGGCGTTGACGAGGTTGGTGTCGATCTGCTCGGGGCTCGGCTTCTCCACGAACTCGCGTACCGACAGGTCCCGCCGGCGTCGCACCAGTCCGTACGCGGAGGGGTCCTCGACGCCGATCAGGGCGAGCGTGGCGCGCGCGCCGGTGGCCTCGTGCTGGGCCAGCTGGGCGGTCACGTCGATGTCGGTGAGGACGTCGCCGTTGAGCATCAGGAAGCGCTCCTCCAGCACCTCCTCGGCGTACTTGAGCGCGCCGCCGGTGCCGAGCGGTCGGGGCTCCTCGATGTAGCGCAGGCGGATGTTCAACGACGAGCCGTCGCCGAGGACGGCCCTGACGCCGTCGGCCATGAAGCCGCAGGAGAGGATCACGTCGTCGACGCCGTGGCCGCGCAGCCACTCGAGCATATAGGCCAGGAAGGGCTGGTTGACCAGCGGCACGACGGGCTTGGGCACCCGCGAGGTGAGGGGTCGCAGGCGGGTCCCCTCACCGCCGACCAGGATCAGCGCCTGCACAGGCCCGAGCCCGGAGCTGCGCCCATCAGCGGCCGATGCCCTCGTAGATCAGCCCGGCGGCCCGCACCGCGCCCGGATCGGCGTAGTTGCGACCGTCGATCATCGTCGAGCCGGCCATCCGCGCGGCTACGGCGCCCCAGTCGAGCGCCTTGAACTCGGGCCATTCGGTGACCAGGATGATCGCGTCGGCGCCGTCGACCGCATCGAGCGCCGAGGCGGCGAAGTCGACGCCGATCATCAGCTTGCGCGCCTCCGCCTCGGCGACCGGATCGTAGGCGCTGACCCGGGCCCCGTCCGCCTGCAGCCGCGCCGAGAGGACCAGCGAGGAGGCCTCGCGCATGTCGTCGGTGTCGGCCTTGAAGGCCAGCCCGAGCAGCGCCACCCGTTTCCCCACCAGCGTGCCCAGGTGCTTGTGCAGCTTGCCGATGACCCGCCGCTTCTGCAGCTCGTTGACTTCGATCACCGCGGTCAGCAGCTGAAAGTGATAGCCCGAGTTGCCGGCCAGCTGCTTGAGCGCCGAGACATCCTTGGGGAAACAGGAGCCGCCGAAACCGATCCCCGGGCGCAGGAAGTGGGTGCCGATGCGATGATCGAGGCCCATGCCGCGGGCGACCTCGGCGACGTCGGCACCGGTCTCCTCGCAGACGTTGGCGATCTCGTTGATGAACGAGATCTTGGTGGCCAGGAAGGCGTTGGCGGCGAGCTTGATCATCTCGGCGCTGGCCACGTCGGTGCGCAGCACTATGGAGCCGAGCGGGCGGTAGAGCTCGACGACGGCGTCGCCGGCCCAGTCGCCGTCGTCGCCGACGACGACCCGGTCGGGGGCGCGGAAGTCGGCCAGCGCCGAGCCCTCCTTGAGGAACTCGGGGCACGAGACGTAGGCGAAGCCGGCCTTGCCCTGCTCGGCGAAGATCCGCCGGAATCCGTTGCCGGTGCCGACCGGGACGGTCGACTTCATCACCAGCGCGTGGCGATCGGAGGCCGGCATCGCGGCGACGACGGCGTTGACCGCCGAGAGGTCGGCGTCGCCGGAGTACGTCGGGGGCGTGCCGACGGCCACGAACAGCAGCCGCGCGTGCTCGAGCGCGGGCGCCAGCTCGGTCGAGAAGCGCAGACGCTCGCGGCTGGCCTGGAGCGAGTCGGCCAGGCCCGGCTCGTAGATCGGGACCTCGCCGCGCTTCAGGCGCTCGACCTTGTCGGCATCGACGTCGACGCAGTACACCTCGTGACCCAGCTCGGCGAACCCGGCCGCGGTGACCAGGCCCACGTAGCCGGTGCCGATTACGGCGATCGGTTCACGTGCGGCTGACATGAAGGCGTGAGGGTACATGCCGTGCCCCCGGTGACGGCCCTCCGCCGCCCCCCGCGGACGGGGGGCTAGTGGTGGAGCCGCAGCGACGCCGCGATCGCGATCAGCTGCTTCGACGGGATGCTGTCGTTGAGCGAGTTGGCGATCCAGTAGGCCGCCGCGGGGGTCCGCCAGGCGACGAGCGACAGCTTGCTGCCGTTGAAGTACTCCAGCAGCTGCCGGCCGTCGACGGTCTCGGTCTGGGTCGGCTTGTCGAGGATCGGCGGGTTACGCCAGGCCGTGCCCTGGACGCCGTAGTACAGCCCCAGCGCCGCGTTGATGACCAGCGTCATCCGATACGACGGATACGCGCGGGCGCCGGCGTGGATCCGGTACTCGCGCGGGTAGGCGCCGATGTACTCGGCGGCCGGCTCGAGGTAGCCGTTGCAGTTGCCGGAGATGCTCGAGCAGTACTGTGAGCCGGCCTGGACCAGGTTCGGGTAGTACACCGGCAGCCCGGCGCGGCCGAGGGCGGCGGCCTGGGCGCGCCCGTCGACCGGATCGGGGACGAGCCCGGCGGTGGAGATCCCGGCGCGGCGGCGGCCGTGTCCCCCGTGTCCGGCGCCCGGCGGGGCGCCGGCGGCCGCCGGCGTCGGCGTGGGGATCGTCGGCCTCATGAGCTGCTGGTAGGTCTGCTGCTCGGCGACCGGGTCGGCGGTCACGTAGCACGGTGTCTGACCGCCGCCGGTGCAGTTCGACAGCTGCGCCGGGAACGGAATCGACTTGAGCTGGTGCCCGGCCGAGGTGGCGAGCAGCACGACGAGGTTTTCCAGCGCGTCGGCCGAGTGCAGGGTGTAGTCGGTCTGGGCGTGGGAGCCGAAGATCCGCAGCAGCCGGTCGCGGTTGGCGAACAGCTCGGTGCCCGAGTAGGCGTCCCGGGCCCAGCGCAGGAAGTCCTGCTGGCGCGCGTTGCGGACGATGTCGGAGTCGGTGTGGCGGAAGCGCACGAACGCCAGCGCCCCCTTGACCGACTGGTTGGCGCCGCACAGCTTCTGGTAGCCGGCGGCGATGTCGATGCTCGAGTAGTTGTTGAGGCCGGGGGTGCTGACGTTGTAGTAGCGGTGGTCGACGTCGGTGTAGACGCATCCGATCGCGTCGATCAGCTCGGAGAAGGCGCGGAAGTTGACATCGATCACGTGGTTGACGTGAAAGCCCGGGAACACCTGGGTCTTGAGAATGTGGAGGAGCAGGTTGGGGCCGCCGATGCTGTAGGCCGAGTTGAGCCGGCCCGCATAGCTGGTGCCCCCCGAGCGGATCTGCACCTTGAGGTCACGGGGGATCGAGAGCACGTTGATCGTCGTCGAGTCGGCATTGAGCCGCATCAGCATCATCGTGTCGGTGTTGGCCGCGCGGTAGGGATCGCCGGCGCGGTGATCGGAGCCGATCAGCAGCAGCGTCTGCGGGTCGCCCGGCGCCGGGATCTGCACCTGCACGCCGCTCAGCGACGGCTGCAGCCCGATGTACGCCGCCAGCTGCTTGAACTGCAGCAGCCCGGCGACCGCGGTCGTCGCCGCCGCGAACGCGACCACCAGCAGCGCGCCGAGGCCGAAGCGCAGCAGCATCCCGTGCCGGGTGTCCGGCATCAGCCTCAAGCCAGGCCGCCCTCGACGGCTCTCAGGTTGGTCTCACGCACGGGCACGTCCTCGATCCAGATCGGGAGCATACGGACGAAGTCGGCCAGCGCTCGGCGGTAGCGCGCCAGTGACGACAGCGACACCCACTCCTCGGGCCCGTGGTGCCCGGCTCCGGCCGGGCCGAACTCGACTGCGGGGATCCCCGCCTCGATGAACGAGGCCGCGTCCGAGGCGCCGTCGCGTCCGACGCTGACGATCTCCATCTCGGGCGAGGAGCGGGCCACCGCCTCGCGCAGGGCGCGCACGTAGGGGTCGCTGCGGGACACCGTCACCGGAGGGTGGATGAACGTCCGCTCGACGTCGATCGCGGGGATCTCCCCGACCTGGGCGAGGATCACGGCCGGGTCCTGGCCCGGCAGGTAGCGTACGTCGACGGCCATCGTGCAGCGGTCGGGGACCTTATTGAGGGCGTCGCCGCCCTGGATCCGCCCGAGGTTGATCGAGGGGCGGTCGAACATCGGCGAGGACTCGCGCGCAAACGGCAGCGACTCGATCGCCCGGAACACGTCGACGGCCTTCAGCACGGCGTTGTCGCCCAGCCACGGCGTCGAGCTGTGCGCGGCTCGGCCGTGGACGACGATCCGCATCACCAGCACGCCCTTGGCCTCGACGCCGATGTGCAGGTCGGTGGGCTCGCCGGTGATCGCGAAGTCGCCACCGAGACCGCGGGCGACGACCGCGTCGGTCGAGCGCTCGTCGAGCTCCTCGGACTCCTCGTCGGGGACGCAGATGAAGCGCACGCGCACGCGGTCCTGGCCGGACAGGTCCTTGAGCGCGCACATCATCGCCGCCAGGCCGCCCTTCATGTCGTAGGCGCCCCGGCCGATCAGCCGGTCGCCCTCGAGCCGCGGCGTGAACTGCTCCTCGCGCCCGGGGACGACGTCGAGGTGGCCGTGGAAGACCACGCATGGGACGTGCGGCGAGGTAGCGGCCCGGGGGGTGGGCGGCCCGGCCAACACCCCCGGCCGGGCCGGCCGGCCCCCCGCCCCCCCCCCCCCCCCCGGCCGCCC